>NZ_JBZCNJ010000001.1:0-615920 GCF_058269255.1 Arthrobacter sp. TJ-217 | reverse complement strand
CAGGCCAGCGTCGAACGCCTCACCAGTGACCTCAAGGCCCGCAACGCCACCGTCCACCGCACCACAAGCCCCGGCGGACACGGCATCAACCCCGAGGACATCATCCAGGCGGCCGCATGGATTGCGGAGCACTCCCACGCCGGGCGCACCGAGAAGCCGGCCTAGCGCCGGCGGCCGGAAAGTTACAGCGGAGAGTTTAGCCACAGCGAGGGGAGCCGCGGCTGGCCGGCAGTGCGTCGGCGTCGTCGGCGCGCCCCGTCCGACACGCCGTATTTGCGGGCCTGCCGCCGCCGGCCGGTTACCCCGGTGGATCCGCGCGGACAGGGGCCGGAGGGGCCCCGAACGGGCTCCCGTCGGCGGTCGGCGTAAACTGGGTATCTGCGGACAAGTTGTTGCCACTCCGGGCGCTGCCCGCTAGGAGGCTGAATTGGTACAACGTATGGCGGATCCCACCTATCGGGCGCAGCAATGGGAACGGCGCTACGACCCTAACATTGAAGACGTCAACCGGCTGTGTGATTCGCTGAGCGCTTCCAAACCCGGCTCGACCGTCCCCTATATCGACCCGGCGCACGACGTCGACGGCTGCAAGATTGTCAGCCTTTTCTCGAGCCCCGGCTCCTCGCTTTCGTCGGGATTTGTCTCCTTCGAGAACGAAGACCCCGCTTCGGTGCGGATCGCGGAAATCTATGAGTCCGCGGGCCTCCGTCCCGAGCAGGTCATGCCTTGGAACGCCTATCCGTGGTTTGTCGAAGAGGGCAAGGAGCGGGCGCTCACCATGGAGCAGATCACCGATGGCGTGAAGCCGCTGCTCAGCTTCCTCCAGCAGGTGCCAAGGGCGTCCGCCCTTATCGCCCACGGCGCTGACGCACACAAGGCGGCGCGCAGGCTGATGAAGCTCGAGAACCGGGCCATCTACAAGCGCGGCTTCAAGATCTACGAAGTCCGCTCCACCAGCGAACGGGCATTCAAGGGCACCCCCGCCAACCAGGAACTCTGGCTCGCCGAAATCCACGCGGCGTACACAGATGCCATGGGCAGGGCCGGAATCCGCCAGCGCCAGACGATCTAACGCGGCCGCGCGGTCCGGAAGCCCGTGCCCGCCTGGGCGGGGGCTTACTCGATGCTGCTCGGATTGAAGGCCACAGCAGCGCGCTGAAATGTCGGAGGCGGGCGATAGCGTTGGATACCCGACGTCGTCAGCCAAGGAAGCGCATGATCGAGCCGAACAAGCTCCTGCAGATCAGCCGGATCTATATCGAGCCCGCCGCGGCGGAGCTCCCACGGGGTCAGGAGATTCTTGCCCGTTGGCCTCAAGCCGAGGTGGTCGAGGTTGCCAGCCACTGGCGCATACCGGAGCTCAACGGCGATGAAGCCAATGTGCGCCGGTGGGTCAGGATCAAGACCGAGGCCCTCGTCGTAGGGGTCAAGAAGTCGTTGACGGCCAAGCCCAACGGGCGGTCCGCCGACTTCATCGCGCCTTCCACGGCGAACGGATGCGCGATGGCGTGCGCCTACTGCTACGTCCCTCGGCACAAGGGCTACAGCAACCCGATCACCGTCTTCGCAAACATCGAGCAGATCAGCGCCTACCTTGAGCGTCATGTCGCGAAGCAGGGCATGAAGCTCGAGCCGAACCAGTGCGATGACTCGGCGTGGGTGTACGACATCGGAGAGAACAGCGACTGCTCGGTGGACGCGCTGGTCAGCGACAACGTCAAAGACCTCGTGAATCTGTTCCGGGAACTTCCCACATCGAAGCTGTCCTTCGCCACCAAGTACGTCAACCGCGACCTGCTGTCCTGGGATCCGCAGCACCGCACCCGCGTCCGGTTCTCCCTCATGCCGGAGCGGCTCGCCCGGACCGTTGACGTGCGGACGGCCCCCGTTTCCGAACGCATCGCCGCGATCAACGACTTTGTTGAGGCCGGCTACGAAGTCCACGTCAACTTCTCCCCGGTGATCATCACCCCCAACTGGCGGGCGGAGTGGCGCGAGCTCTTCGCCCAGCTCGACGCGGCCCTGACCCCCGCTGCCAAAGCCCAACTCGCGGCGGAAGTCATCTTCCTCACCCACAACCAGCAGCTCCACGAGGTGAATCTGGGATGGCACCCGCAGGCGGAGGAGATTCTCTGGCGCCCCGACCTCCAGGAAGTGAAGCGTTCAAGCAACGGGTTCACCAACGTCCGCTACATCGCGTACGAAAAGCGGGGCTACCTCGACGACTTCCTGCAGGATGCACGGCACGCCATTCCCTACTGCCGCATCCGCTACGCCTTCTGAAGCCTCACCGATACGAATTTCCTTGTAGGCCCGGCCGGGCGGCCCTACAATCAATTCACACTTCCGAGTTCGAGGAGCGCCCGCCGGCGCCAGCTTCAACGCCTCATCCAACCACTTCCAACGCCTCACACCACAGCCATACCCCGCGTTCCGACCGAAGGGGACAATCCCACCATGACACCCAGGCCCCAGGCAGATAACTCCCGCCCTCCCGGACAGTCCAGGTACCAGCGCGCAGCTAGCCCACTGCGGAATCCCGAATCGAACAAGTTCCTCCGCGACCTCTCGGCCCGAAGGCATCAGGCGATGCGCAGCCTGACAAGCCGTATTCAGTCAGGGCGGCGCACCCCGCCGGTCTGAGCCAAGACGCCGCCGTTCCATCCCGGCTGAGCTGTGCGCGGCTCGGCCCGGGCGGAACGGCCGGAGCCTAAAAGGAAATTCCCGACGGCCTGATGCTCAGCGTCTCAATCGTCGATTCGAGGGATGCATCAACCGCAAGGCGCACGGCCTTGGCCACCTGGTCAGGCTGGATCCACGCCGCTGGGTTGTACTCCTTGCCCTCCAGCGCGTGCAGTTCCCGCTGCATGTCCGTGGCGACGCGTCCGGGATGGATGGAGCTGACCCTGACCCCGTTCGTGCGTTCTTCCTCACGCAGGGCGTCGGTGAGCGCGCGAAGGGCGAACTTCGTTCCGCTGTAGGCGGCAGAGCCGGCGCCCGAGCTGTAGCCGGAGCCTGAATTGATGGCAATGACCTGCCCGCCGGCCGCCCGCAGGGCGGGAAGCAGACGTTTGGTCAGGTCCGCGACGGCGAAGACGTTCACCTCGAAGCTTTCCCTCCAGTCGTCCCCGCCCAGGTCCGCCACCCTGCCCCCGCGGAGGATCCCCGCTGAGTGGATAAGGACGTCGAGCCGTTCAATTCCGGCGCAGGCCCGTTCCATTTCATCGCTGTGCCGGAGTTCGGCGACAAACGGCTCGGCCGAGGAAAAATTCGATGCCAGGTCCTGCAGGGCGGAGGCGTTCCTGCCGCCAAGGAGGAGGTGATGTGTCGAGGCGAGTTCGGCCGCGATGGCGCGCCCGATTCCGCGCGAGGCGCCCGTAATGAGGGCAACGGGGAGTCCGGTCATGCTTCACCATAACAATCGAGCGTCAACTCCTGCTCCATTGAAGACGCCCGCCTTCCGCGGGCCTAACATAGACGCACCAGTTGTGCAACCCTAAGGTGGTGTGGAATGAAAGAAATCCGCAGGACCCGCACGATTCCCGCCGCGCTGGCCGCTCTTGGCCTCACCGCGGCGCTGGGGCTGGCCGGTCCGGCCCCCGCCTCAGCCGCCTACTGCGGCATTACCTGGGGCTCGCAGGCCAAGACCGCTCCGGTCACTCGTACGGCTCCAATCACCAACGTGCGCGCAGGGCAGCACCAGTGCTTCGACCGAATGGTGGTCGACATCTCCGGACGTGCCCCCGGCTACCGGGTGTCGTACGTTCCGAGGGTGTATGCCCCCGGGTCCGGCGCCGTCATCCCACTCCGCGGACAAGCGGACATCCAGGTTGATGTCCATGCCCCCGCCTACAACGACAGGGGACAGGCAACCTACCGCCCCGCCAACCGCAAGGAGATAGTGAATGTGAACGGTTACCGGACCTTCCGGCAACTCGCCTACGCGGGAAGCTTCGAAGGTTCGACCACCTTCGGACTCGGGGTCCGGGCGCGGCTGCCGTTCCGCGTTTTCACCGTGGCAGGGCCGGGCAACGGCTCCCGCGTGGTGATCGACGTCGCCCACCGGTGGTGACGCTGGAACCTAGCTGACACCGGCACTTCGAACGGCACGCCCGGGTGCCCAAGGACCCCGGGCGTGCTGCTGCCCGGGCCTCAGACGGATTGAGCCTCAGACCGTGGTGACCTGTCCGGCGTCAACCGCCCAGCGGGTGTCGAGCCGAACGTTCTCAAGCATCCGGCGGTCGTGCGAGACGAGGAGCAGCGCGCCTGTGTAGCTTTCGAGCGCCTCCTCGAGCTGCTCGATGGCGGGCAGGTCCAGGTGGTTCGTTGGCTCATCGAGCACCAGCAGGTTCACGCCGCGCGCCTGGAGCAGGGCCAGCCCCGCGCGGGTGCGTTCCCCGGGGGAGAGCGCGCCCACCAGCGCGCCCGTCTGGTCGGCCTTGAGTCCGAACTTTGCCAGCAGGGTGCGCACTTCCGCCTGGGTCAGCTGCGGCATCGCCCTTTCGAAAGCCTCGCCCAAGGGGGCGTCCTCGGTGAGCTGGCTCCGCGCCTGGTCGATTTCACCGACCGAAACGCTCGCGCCGAGGGACGCACTTCCCGAATCCGGCGCCTCGTGCCCCAGCAGAAGACGCAGCAGGGTCGACTTGCCGGCGCCGTTGGGCCCGGTGATGCCGATGCGTTCGCCTGCGTTGACCTGCAGCGATGCTGGCCCGAGGGTGAAGCTGCCGTGGCGGGCCGTTGCCTGGTTCAGGGTTGCCACAACGGAGCTTGAACGGGGAGCCGAACCGATGCTGAACTGCAGCTGCCACTCCTTCCGCGGCTCTTCAACCTCGTCGAGCCGGGAAATGCGCGACTCCATCTGGCGCACCTTCTGGGCCTGCTTCTCCGATGACTCCATGCTCGCCCGGCGCCGGATCTTGTCGTTGTCCGGGTTCTTCTTCAGGGCGTTGCGTATGCCCTGCGAACTCCATTCCCGCTGCGTCCTTGCCCGTGCCTGGAGCTCTGACTTCTTCTCGGCGAACTCGTCGTAGGCCTCGCGCGCGTGACGGCGTGCGACGGCGCGCTCCTCGAGGTACGCGTCGTAGCCGCCGTCGTAGACCGAAACCTTGTTCTGGGCGGAATCCAGCTCCACCACGGTGGTCACGCACCGGGCCAGGAACTCGCGGTCGTGGGAGACGAGCACCACCCCGCCGCGCAGGTTCGTCACAAACGCCTCGAGGCGCGCGAGCCCGTCGAGGTCAAGGTCATTGGTTGGCTCATCCAAGAGCACCATGTCGAAGCGGCTGAGCAGCAGCGCGGCGAGGCCCGCCCGGGCGAGCTGCCCGCCGGAAAGGCTCGTCATCTCCGCCTCGGGGCCGACGGTCAGCCCCAGTTCGGCGAGCACCGCCGGAATCCGGTCGTCAAGGTCGGCGGCACCCGAAGCCAGCCAATGGTCAAGGGTGGCGGCGTAGCGGTCCTCGGCGGCCTTGGTTCCCGTGACAAGCGCGGCAGCCGCATCCTCCATCGCGGTGGTGGCAGCTGTGGCTCCGGTGCGGCGGCCGAGGTAGGCGGCCACCGTCTCGCCCTGGATGCGTTCGTGCTCCTGGGGGAGCCACCCGACGAATGCGTCGCCCGGGGCGCGGCTGACGGTCCCCGCCGACGGCGCACTTTCACCCGCGAGCAGACGCAGGAGGGTCGACTTCCCCGCGCCGTTGGGCCCCACCACCCCGACGACGGCACCCGGGGCCACGGTGAGGTTGAGCCCGGAGAAGAGGGTGCGGTGACCGTGGCCGCCTGAAAGGTTCTTGGCCACGAGAGTTGCAGTCATTGCCCCAGTTTAGAAGCAACGAGCGGCCGGCCGTGACGGAGCGCCCCGGCGGGAGGGTGCCCGCGGGCCTCGATGACCTCCGCGGCGGCGTGCGCCCTCGCCGGTAGGATGAGCGGATTCCAATCGATTCCCTCGAGAGGCAAGACGTGAACACCGTATACGCCCTGCACGAGAATCCGGAGTGGTTCCCGCCGTTCGCCCGGGCCTTCGAACACGAGGGCGTTGAGGTGGTGGAATGGCTCCTCACCGACGGCGTCCTTGACCTGGGGGCGGTCCCGCCCGAGGGCATCTTCTGGTCCCGCATCAGCGCCTCGGCGCACACACGCGGCCACGCCCTGTCCAAGGATTACGCCCGGGCGGTGTTGTCCTGGCTTGAGGCGCACGGGCGGCGAACCGTGAATGGCCGGCGCGTGCTTGAGCTTGAGATGAGCAAGGTCGACCAGCTCACGGCCCTCAAGGCTGCCGGCATCGAGACGCCGCGCACTGTCGCCGCGGTTGGACGCGGGCGCATCCTCGAGGCGGCGAAGACCTTCGAGCTTCCCTTGATCCTCAAACACAACCAGGGCGGCAAGGGGCTCGGCGTGCGGAAGTTCGACTCACATGCCGAGCTTGCCGCCTACGTCGCCTCGGATGTGTTCGAGGAGCCCCAGGACGGCATCACCCTGGTCCAGGAGTTCCTCCAGGCCGCGGAGCCGTTCATCACGCGCGTGGAAATCGTGGGCGGAGAGTTCATCTATGCGATCAAGGCGGACACCGCCCGGGGCGGTTTCCAGTTGTGCCCGGCCGACGCCTGCGCCATCGACCCGGTGACCGGGAGGCCGATCATGCCGCCCGGGGCAACGATGGCACCGGAGCCCGGCCAGCAGCTGTTCAGCCTTCGGGAGGGCTTTGACCATCCGATCCTTGAGAGGTACGTGGAGTTCGCGCGCAGGAACTCCATCGAGGTGTGCGGGATCGAGTTCATCGAGACGGTCGACGGGCGGGTTGTGACCTACGACGTCAATACGAACACCAACTACAACGCGGCCGTTGAGGCCTCGGCGCCGACCTCCGCACCGCGTGCCCTGGCACGCTACCTCGCCGGCGTTGCCGCCGGAGACAACGAGCCAAGCCTGGCCTAGGGTGGAAAAGACAGTCCAAGGAGGGTAGGTCATGGCCAAGCCCAAGAAACCCGCGGTCGAGGAACTGCCGAGCACGCTTCAGCGGTCGGGGAAACGCGCCCAGGATACGTTCGCGAGCACGCTCGAGTCCGCCGAGGAACAGTACGGCGACGGTGAGCGGGCCCACCGTACGGCGTTCGCCGCGCTGAAGCACACGCACGAGAAGGTGGGCGATCACTGGGAGCCGAAGGAGGAGTACGGCCCGTCGGACCCACAGGCCGAAGGCGGCGCCGATACGTCCCGCGCGACGGCCGGGGGCGTTGACGCCAACGCTTCAAAGGCCCACCTTTACGAGCTCGCGAAGCGGCTCGATGTGCGGGGCCGTTCGTCCATGACGAAAAGCGAGCTGGTTGACGCCCTCCAGAAGGCCAATGAGAGGGAGTCCCGCCGGGCCCGCGGGAAGTGATCCGTCCGGGCCCGGCACCCCTGTTACAGGCCGTAGTAATCGCTCAGCTGCCGTTCCTCGTCAGCCGAAAGTTCCTTGTCGCTGGATACGTCGGGGGATTCGGTGATGACGTCCCGGGTCCAGCCCAGATGGAGGTCGGACCCTTCAAGGCGGGACCCGGCGAGCGGAACGAAATGCTCACGGGTGTTGAGCAGCCCCAGGGAGACGGTCACCCACCCCGGCGCTCCCGAAGCCTTCTCCAGATGCACCTCGTTGACGGCACCGAGCTTGGTGCCCTCACTGTCCCAGGCCGTGGCCTCCTGCAGCTCATTGATTTCCAACTGGGCCATCATCGGTTCCCTTCGTTTTCTCCAATTCCAGCCTAGATGCGCGGGAACGGCAACGAAGTGGCGCTTAGGCGTTGTCCGCAGCCTCGCCGAGGAGCGGAAGGAACTTGTCCAAGGCCCATGGCAGGCTCAGTGGGCTGGCCGCAGAAATGGACAGGGTGAGGGTTTCATCGCTGTCGGCCACGAGTGCGCCCTTCTTCACGGCAGGAATCTGAGCGAGCAGGGGATCGCTCCCAATCGCTTCCGCCGTGGCGGCGTCGGGCACATAGGTCACGAAGACGTCCGACTCCAGCTCCTCCGCCCGCTCCGTGGACCAGGGGATGAAGAACTCCTCCGAGCCCTTGGTGTTCTCGGTGACGACATCCGCCTGGTTCATGCCAAGCTGCGACAGGAAGCGGGGGCGGTTGTCATTGGCCGTGTAAATGCTGATTCCCTCCGCGCTCTTTGGTGCGAGGGTGCCGTAAATGAAGCTCTTGCCCTTTAGTTGCGGATATTCGGCGGCCGCCTTTGTGATTGCGGATTCGGTGTCCGTCACGAGATCCTCCGCCCGGTCCGACAGCCCCAGCGCCTTTCCAATGATGCGCGTCGAATCCTGCCATGAGGTCCCGTAGGCAACCTCTGGGTGGGCGACCACCGGGGCGATGGCGCTGAGGGTGTCGTAATCCTCCTGGGAGAGCCCCGAGTAGGCGGCGAGGATGACGTCGGGATCCGTCGCGGCAATCTCGTCGAAGGCGATGCCGTCCGTTTCGGAGTACTGGGCCGGGGCGTCCTCGCTGCCGATCGGAGCGCTCAGTTCCTCAAGCTTGGCGTCCTTCCACGGGGTTGAATCGTTCTCGTTGCCGCCGTAGGAGTCGGCAGGCATTCCCACCGGAACCACCCCGAGGGCCAGCGAAACGTCGGCATTCACCCAGGCCACCGTTGCGACGCGTTCGGGCTTCTCCTCAAGGGTCGTTTCACCGAAGGCGTGCTCGATGGTGACCGGGAAGGCGTCTGCGGCACCGGCGTCATTGCCGCCGGCTGCGGCGGACCCTCCGTCTGCAGGCCCCGTGGAGCACGCGGAGAGGGAAAGTACTGCGGCGGCTGCGACGGCCATGAGGGCGCGCACGCGTGAGGGGGACATGGGGGTCCTTTACTTCCGGGGATCCTGGACTCAGGAGTGAACAGAAGTAAGGCTAGCCTAAATTCAAATCCTTTACGAAATGCTTTTGTGCCGTTATTACGAGGTTAGACGAGGCCCACGATGTACCCGACGATAAAGAGAATGAAGAGGATAACAATGATCCCGATGAGGACGAGCCAGATGCGGGAATAACCCTTGGCCGGCCCGCTTTCCGAGTGGCCCTGCTGCCACGTGGTGCTCGCCTCGCCGGGTGGGGTCTCGCCCGGAGGCACGCCGCCGCCGGGCTCGAGGCCGGTGATGTTGTCTTTTTCCGGATCGGGGTTCTGAGCGGACATGTCTTCCTCCGGTTCGGTCGCTGCGTAGTGCATTCAACAGTACCCCGGTGACCATAAGTCTGCTTAGCTTTTGCTGCGGTTCCTCAGGAGGGGTTGTCAGCTGTCTCCTGTTGCGGCACGCGCCGCGGCGTCCAGGACATCGTTATTGTCACTCCGTCTTCAATCTCCTCGACAAAGAGGTGAAGGTCCTCCCCGAGCAGCGCTTCGTGCTCAAACTCGTCACCGGCCTGTGTCGCCATTTCCCCGAGCCGGCAGATGGTGACCGCCATTGCCCGTCCCCAGTCCTGGGGATGCTTACTCGTGGATTTCTCGGTAGCTGTGAATTTCCGGTCGGATGTAAGCATGTTTCTCCCTCGTTCGTGGTGTAGGACGAGCCCCCTGCCACTCTTAGGTGGGCCCATTTTATCAGCCGCGTCTCCGTGGGACGCGGACCCGGTGCGGTTGACAAGATGTGAATGGCGTTTGACAGCTTCAGCCATGCAGTCCGGCGCGGGCCGCCTGGCCGATGACGGCGCTGTAGGTGGGGTAGGCGAACTTGACCCGTGCAAGGGTGGCGAGGTCGGTGCCGGCGGCCATTGCGGAAGCCACGGCCTGGATCACCTCGACCGCGTTTTCCCCGACGGCGTGGGCTCCGAGGATGAGCTCCCGGTGCCTGTCGATCACAAGCTTCAGGAATCCCTGTTCCCGGTCGTCGATGATCGGCCGTTCCGCGGCTGCGTAGGGAACGAGGACGGCATGGCATTCAGGGTCGCGTTCCCGGGCCTTATCCTCGGTAAGTCCCACTCCCGCGTAGTCGGGGTCGGTGAAGCCGCCCTCGGGCAGCAGGTGATGCGGGGTTGTCCGCTGCCCCTCGAGAACCGCGTTCTCGGCGGCCGTCTCACCTTCAAAGACCGCGGCCTGGACGAGCATGCTCGAGCCGTTGGCGTCACCGGCAACGAAAATGGACGGAACGTTGGAGCGCAGGTACTCATCGACGGGAACCGCGCGCCCGTTGGAAGCCACCCCGGCCGCCTCAAGGTTCAGTCCCTCAAGATTTGCGGGCCAGCCGGCCGCCATCACGACGGCGCCCACCTCCCTCTGCTGCTGCTCTCCGCCGCTGCGCCAGGAGATCAACAGGGCATCACCGTCACGCGCAAGGCCGTCGATGCCGTCGATGCCGTCGATGCCGGTCTCCACGGTGACGCCCCTGGCGGTGAAGCCCTCCGTGACCGCCGAGGCCACATCGCCATCTTCGGTGAGGAGGATCCGGGGAGCAACGTCGAGCAGGAGCACCTCCGAGCCGAGGGCGTTGAAGATCGTGGCAAGTTGCGCCCCGGTGTGCCCACCGCCGATGACGGCGACAGAGGAGGGCAGCTCGGGAAGGGAGAGAACCTCATGGGGGAGTACCGCGAGCTCGGCTCCGGGGATGGGAAGGCGGCGGGCGTTACCGCCGATGCAGAGAATGACCTTCGCCGCGCTGACCTCTCGGCCGTCGACAAGGAGCGTGTGTTCCCCGGTGAACTCGGCCTGCCCCGTGAGCAGGTCGATGCCGAGGCGGTCGAGTGCCGCGTCGTAGCCCTTGGCCCGGAGCACCCGGTCGACCGTCGAACGGACTCGCTCGACCGTCTTTTCCCAGTCGACCGAAGGCTGGACCACAACAATGCCGTAGTCGTAGGCCGTGCGCACCTCGCGGAACAGCCTCGCGGTTTTCGCAAGGACCCTGGTGGGCACGCATCCCGAGTTGACGCAGGTTCCGCCAAGGGCCGCGCGCTCGACGACGGCCGTGCGCGCCCCAAGTTCCGCGGCCCGCGTTGCCGCCGCCATGCCCGCCGGGCCGGCCCCGATCACGAGCACATCGTAGGTGTAGTCCATGCGGTGCTCCCTGGGGTGGCCGGCCGGTATGCGTCCCATCCTTTACCGGATCCCCCCGCGGCTCAAGGGCAATGACGGAGCGCTGCGGCGCGGGTAGGCTCAGAGGGTGACCACCATCCCCGCGACGCAGCCGGTGATCCGGCAATCCGCACTGAACCTGATCCCTGCCATCGCCATCGCTGCGGCGGGTTTTGTTCTGTTCGGGCTCGGGCAGCGGGTGCCCGGCTACCTCCTGCTCGCTGTTGCGCTCACGGCCGCGGTGTTCATCAGCAGGGCGCTGTTCAAGGACCTCGCCCTCGCCACCTTGGGCATCGTGGTGATCAGCACGGTGCCGATCACCACCGACATCAGCATCGACCACATGGCGGTGATGGGCACGGCGATGATCATCGCGGTTGCCCTCCCGTACGCGCTGTCCCGGTGGGTCCTGCGGGACAGGGCCATCCGGTTTCCCGTGCTCACCGGGCAGAAGTGGTCGCGCACCGAGCGCTGGTACCTCGCCGCCGTCGTCGTCATTGGCTACCTCGTGCTTCCGGTGTACATGATCCCTACCGGCGTGTACCAGAACTGGCCGGCGGCCAGTGAGGCTGACACGGTCTTCCGCCTGTTCCTTGGCACGAACGTCCTTGGCATCTGGGACGAACTGTTCTTCATCTGCACGATTTTCACCCTGCTGCGCCGCCACCTGCCGGAATGGCAGGCGAACCTGCTCCAAGCGGTGGTGTTCACCTCGTTCCTGTGGGAGCTGGGGTTCCACTCCTGGGGCCCCTTCCTCATCTACCCCTTCGCGGTGATTCAGGGATGGATTTTCGCGCGCACCAAGTCGCTCTCCTACATCGTGAGCGTCCACCTATTGTTCGACTTCGTGCTCTTCCTCGTGCTCCTCCATGCGCACAACCGGAGCTTCCTCCCGATTTTTCTCTACTGATCCGGAGCCTTTCGTCAAGTGCGGATATGGTGGCGCGCGCCTCCGGTTCCTGCCGCGGTGAACCCGCCCGGTGGAGCGACTAGGGTGGTTCATACAGCCCGCAGTGCGGGCCGGGATGCCGCTCCATGGGGGCAAGGGTGCGGCAGGGTTTTGGGTGCGGTTGACTAAGCGGGGACACGTGCAAGGACGCATTACCGGTAAGCTCGCGGAGCGGACCGCGGCCCTGCCGCGCGCAGCCCGCCATGGAGCATTCGCGGCCGCCGTCCTGCTCGCGGTGCTGGTCGGCCGGAGCACCCAGCTGCCGGGCAGCGGTTTTGCGGTCGCCTGGCCGGTGGCCGGTGTCGGATTCCTGTGGATCCTGTGGGCATGGCCACGGCGTGCCGGACGCAGCGTAGCCCTGGGCGGCGTATTCGTTCTGATCTCCCTGATCAACATGGTCACCGGGCTCGAGCCGGTGCTCGCCGTCGCCGGAGGGCTAGGGGGTGCGGTCCAAGGCGCGGCTGCGGCAGCCATCTTTTCGCGGCTGGTTCCGTCTCGCAGAGTCAGCGGCTTGGGTGACTACTTCCGACTCACCGCCGCCGCCGTTCTCGCGGCCGCCGCCGCGGGATTGATCCTCCTGGCCGGCGGGTTCGTGCTCGGTGCGCAGGGCCAGCTGCAGACCTACCTCGCGTGGGTGGTCCGCAACACTGTTTCCCTTGTGGCGATCGGCAGCTTCGCCCTGGTGGCCGTCCGGTCCGCCCTGCGCCCGGTTCCCGTACCCCGTGACGCGGGTATGCGCACGGTCGAAGTAGTTGCGCTTCTAGCAGCCACAGGCGTGCTGTACGTTGTCGGATTCGCGCGGGTCGACCCCCTGCCGATCGCATTCATCGTCATACCGGCGAACATCTGGGCCGGGCTCAGGCTACGGCCGGAGTGGGCGATGGCCTACGGGCTGGGCAGCGGGATCCTCCTCATCTGGCTCACCCTCTCCGGCCGCGGCCCGTTTCACAGCTTCCCGCCCGATACAGCCGCCTATGTGGCCCAGCTCTTCACCTTCGTCGCGTTCTCCGTTTCCGCTGTGCTGGCGCTGATCACTGAGGAACGCCTGCGGCTCATCCGGCGCCTTTCAATGGCCAACCGAGAAGCGCAGGCTGCAACCCGGCTCCGCGATGTGGTGATCGAGAAGATGAATGACGGCGTTGTTGTCGCGGACAGCTCCGGCCGGGTGCTGCTGCGCAACCCCGCAAGCATCCGAGGCCTCGGGGGAGGGATGCCGGCAACCCGGGAGGAATGGGTGGCACGCTATGACTTGCGAGCCCCGGGCGGGTCGGAACGGCTGTCGGTCGAGGAGTTGCCGCTCTCCCGGGCACTCACCGGCGAAAAGGTGGAGCGCGCGTCGGTCGAACTGCACCGGGCCGACGGCCAGGTGGTGCGGCTTTCGGTAGACGCCGTCCCACTGCCGGGCGGACAGGGCGCAGTGGCTGTCTTCCGCAACGTCACCGAGGAACGCCGCCACCAGGACGACCTCACCCGGTTCGCCTCGGTAGCGGCCCACGACCTGCTCACCCCCCTCACCGTCTTTGACGGGTGGCTCGAGATCCTTGAGGACGACGAAGTCTCGGACAGTGAACGCCGCGGCGCAATTCTCCGCCTTCGCCGGGCAAGCCAGCGGATGCGTTCACTAATCCGCGGACTGCTGGCCTACAGCCTGGCTGAGGAGGACAAGATTGCCGCCGGGCCCGTCGACGTCGCCGCGGTCGTTGCGGGGATCCTCGAGATGCGCTCGGCGCTTCCGGCGGACACGACGGCACCGGCGGTCACCTTCCACACGGACATCCGTAGGAACGTTTTCGCCGATGCGCGCCTGTTTTCCCAGCTTCTCGAGAACCTGATCGGCAACGCCGTGAAGTACGGCAGGAAAGACGGCACGGCGATGGTCACGGTGACCTCGGACGAGGACCCGGAAACGGGCTGGACGCGCGTGCGGGTTGCCGACAATGGAATCGGGATTGCCGCCGAGGAGCGGGAGGCAATCTTCAACGAGCTCCACAGGTCCGCGAATGGGATCTCCCACGCCAGCGGCACAGGCATGGGCCTGGCGATCTGCCGGCGCATCGTGGAGAACCACGGCGGACGGATCTACGTTGAAGACGGGCCCGACGGCGGATCGACCTTCACCTTCACCCTTCCGAACCGGCCGGAACAGCTTCCCGCGGGAATTTCAATCGCCCCGCCGCAGGGGCAAGGAGCCGGGAAAGAGGAATCGGTTCCCGGAAAGGGGCGCTAGTGCCCAAACCTGCGCCGGAGGCCCCGGGGGTAGAGGGCCGGCGAAGCGGTGTGTCCCTTGCCGTCGCGCAGACCCTCGAGCACCGCTGTCAGCGCCTCGACCGAGGAGTGCTGTGCGCTCCAGCCGAGAACTCCCGCTGCCTTGTCGGTATTCATGATCGGCGCCTGGGCAGCCATGTCAACCCAGCCGGGGTCGGTCCGCTGCAGTCCAAGCCGCCAGCTCAGGCCCACCACCGCCCGCAGCAGCGGCACGGGGACGTTGAGCACGCGCTGGGCGCGCAGTGCCCCTGCCACGCGGGCCGGGGTCAGCTCCGGTTCCGCGGCGATGTTGAAGGCACCCGACGCACGCTGGTCGACAACGCGCCAGTAAGCGTCGGCGACGTCGTCGGCGTGGACGGCCTGGAAAATGAGCTGATGCGGGATGGGCAGCACCGGCAGGGACACCCGGCCCAGAAAGATCTTGGGGATGAGCGGGCCCAGGAAATAGCGCCCTATCTCGCTTCCGGCCCGCGCCTGGAAAATCAGCCCCGGGCGGAGCCGTGCCACAGGAATTTCGGGGTACAGGTATTCGAAGCGGTCAAGCAGGCGTTCCTGCTCGGCCTTGTGGCGGCTGTAATGGGAGGTCGCGATGCCCCGGGTCGGCCAGGACTCGTCCTTGCGTGAATCCTTGTCGGAGGGCGAATAGGCCCCGACGGAGGAGGCGCACACCACGTGGCGCACGCGGGCGTCCGCAGCCGCCCGCAGGACGTTCTCGGTTCCAATGACGTTGCTGCGATGCAGCTGGGCCTCATTGCGGTTTGGCTGGATCTCCCAGGCGAGGTGGATCAGCGCATCGGCGCCCGCCAGGACTTCGCTGAGCCGCGCGCGCCCGGCGCCCGTTCCCGCGTCGAGTTCGTGCCAGTCGACGCCGCTGTAGGGAACCGCGGAGGTGTCCGGAGCGCGCCGGGCCACCCCGGAAATCATGATCGGCTCCGCGCCCGTTCCCGCACGTTCGGCCGCCGCCCGGTGAAGCCGTCGCAGTACCGCCGTGCCGACGTTCCCTGTCGCGCCAATGACAACGATGCGCATGAGCTGGCTCCTTTATTTCTGCTTCATTCAACCGTAGACGCTGTCATCCAACTGGACTAGTAAGTAAGCTTATGGTGCAGTAGCTCCTGAAGGAATCAACGAAACTGGCCCGCTGGGCTTTCGGACAGGCAAGCATTGTGGAGGTAACGTGAACAGCAAGAACGCAGCCCAGGCGGATTCCAAGGAGGAAGCGACCCGCCTCAGAGCGAGCCAGAGTCCTGACCCGAATGACTCGCGCAAGCCCGATGACCCCACCGACCTCGCAAAGCCGGCCTGGGGCTACATTCTGAAGCGGACCGTCTCGGAATTCGGCAAGGACCAGTGCACCGACATCGCCGCGGCGCTGACCTACTACGCCGTGCTCTCAATCTTCCCCGGGATCCTGGCCCTGGTATCGCTGCTCGGGATTTTCGGCCAGGCCGAAACAACAACCAACACCGTGATGGGGATCGTCGGAGACTTTGCCCCGGAAGGTTCGCTGGACACCGTCGAAGGCGTCGTGACGCAGCTCGCGTCCAACCAGGCGGCGGGCCTCGGCCTCGTCGTCGGTCTGCTTGGCGCCATCTGGTCGGCCTCCGGGTATGTGACCGCGTTCTCCCGCGCAATGAACCGGGTGTACGAAGTTGAGGAAGGACGCCCCTTCTTCAAGCTCCGCCCGCAGATGCTCCTGATCACCGTCGTCGTGCTCATCCTGATCGTGATCATGGCCCTGCTGCTCGTCCTGACCGGCCCCATCGCGCAGTCCGTGGGCGACACCATCGGTCTCGGCTCGACCGCCGTGGCAATCTGGAACATCGCCAAGTGGCCGGTCATGGTGGCCTTCGCGGTCCTCATGATCGCGGTCCTCTACTACGGTTCACCGAACGTTAAGCAGCCCAAGTTCCGCTGGATGAGCATGGGGGCGTTCATCGCCCTCATCGTCCTGGCCATCACCACTGCCGCCTTCTCGCTCTACGTGGCCAACTTCGGCAGCTATGACAAGACCTATGGCGCAATCGCCGGCGTCATCATCTTCCTGCTGTGGCTTTGGCTGGCAAACCTCTCGCTGCTGTTCGGCGTCGAGTTCGACGCCGAGGTGGAGCGCGGACGCCAACTCCAGGCAGGCATCGAGGCTGAGGAAATGATCCAGCTCCCCCCGCGGGACACCAAGGCGACGAAGAAGAAAGAGGAGAAGTTCAGGAAGCTCGCGAACGACGGGCGGGAAATTCGGCACCGTTTCTCGCGCAAGTCCGCCAACCGATAGGCGCTTTCACCACCCTCCTTGCCGGCGGGGATTAGGACACGTTCCCGTTTCCTAATCCCCGCCGGCGTAGGTTAGCCTTCCTTTACACGATGGAACGGCTGAAGGAGGGCGCATGGCCGGGTTGAGCCCCGTTCTCCAGCAGCCGGCCCCTCCGGCAACGCCGGGACCGCGCGGGAGCGTCGCCAAGCTCATCGCCGCAGCCGTCATCCTCGTGCTGGTGTGCGCGGCATCGCTGGTGATCGGCGCAAGGCCCGTACCTGTGGGGACCATCGTCGACGCGTTCACCGCCTTCGACCCCGGAAACGGCGACCACGCGGTCCTGGCCTCCCGGGTTCCCCGGACCGTCACCGGCGTCCTGGTGGGGGCCGCCCTCGGCGCCGCAGGCGCGGCAACGCAGGGAGTGGCCCGGAACCCCCTCGCCGACCCCGGCATCCTCGGCATCAACGCCGGCGCCGCCCTGGCCGTGGTGATGGGCATCCATCTGTTCGGAATAAGCCAGCCGTCCGGCTACGTATGGTTCGCCTTCGCCGGCGCCGCCGCAGCAGCAGCGGTTGTCTACACAGTTGCAAGCGCGGGCAGGGAGGGCGCGACGCCGGTCAAGCTCGCCCTCGCCGGCGCGGCGCTCGCTGGGGGACTGGGCAGCCTGACCAACGCATTCCTCGTCACCAGCCGGGAGACCCTCGACCAGTTCCGCTTCTGGCAGGTCGGAACGATCTCCGGACGCGGCTGGGAGGTGCTGCTTGCCGTGGCTCCGTTCCTTGCCGCCGGACTCCTCCTTGTCCTGGGAACCGGGAAGCTGCTCAACAGCCTCGCCCTCGGCGATGACATGGCGCGCGGCCTCGGACAGAACGTCGGACTGGCCCGCGGCATCACCGCCGGCGGGATCGTTCTCCTCTGCGGCAGCGCAACCGCGGCCGCGGGTCCGATCGCTTTCGTCGGCCTTGTTGTTCCCCACTTCGTGCGGCTGATTGTCGGAGCGGACTACCGGTGGGTCCTGCCGTTCTGCGTGGTCCTGGCGCCCGTGCTCCTGCTGGGTGCCGATATCATCGGCCGCGTCCTCCTGCCCCCGGGCGAAATCCAGGTCGGCATCATGACCGCCGTGGTTGGCGCGCCGGTGTTCATCTGGCTCCTGCGCCGCCGGAAGCTGGCACACCTGTGAGCGCGCTCAATATCGCCGGCGCTGGTGCACGGCGCCGGCGCCCCGGCATCCCCGGACCCCGCGGCCGGGTGGTTGCCGCCGCGGCCCTCGTTGTGGCGCTGTTCTGCGTCTCGGTTCTCCTTGGCTCCTACACCGTGACGGTTCCGGACCTGTTCCGCATCATTGGTGGGGCGGACATCCCCGGCGCAAGTTTCATTGTGAGGGAAAACAAGCTCCCCCGCGCGGTGGCCGGCCTGCTGGTCGGGGTGGGCTTCGGCGTTGCCGGAGCGCTTTTCCAGACCCTGCTGCGCAACCCGCTGGCCAGTCCCGACATCATCGGGATCAGCTACGGAGCGAGCGCCTCCGCTGTGGCGGCGATCGTGCTGTTCGGTGCCTCGGGAGTGCCGGTGTCGCTGGCGGCGCTCGTCGGAGCGCTGGCGGTTGCCGCAGCGATCTACCTGACGGCCCGACGCGGCGGCCTTGCCGGGCACCGGCTGATCCTGGTGGGCATCGGCTTTGCCGCGGTGATGCACGCACTCGTGAATTTCCTCATCACCCGCGCCGACATCCGCACCGCCGGTGAAGCCCTCGTATGGCTCAACGGGTCGCTTAATTCAAGCAACTGGAACCGTGTGGGCATCCTGAGCGCCAGCCTGTGCCTGCTGCTCCCCGCGGTCGCGGTGCTCGCCCGGAGCCTCGGGATCCTCGAGCTCGGCGACGACGCGGCGGCAGGGCTCGGAGTCAGGGTCGAATGGTCCAGGCTCGCCCTGATCTTCACCGGCGTCGGCCTCGCCGCAGTCTCAACGGCCGCGGCGGGACCTGTTGCCGCCGTTGCCTTCCTCTCCGGCCCCATTGCGCGGCGCCTGCTCGGCGGAAGGCCCTCCCTCTCGATGGCCGGGCTTGTGGGGGCGGCGCTCGTCCTGGCAGCGGACTTCGCCGCATCGAACCTCGTTCCGGGGGGATCCCTTCCTGTCGGGGTGATCACCGGAGCCCTCGGCGCGCCGGTCCTGCTGGGGCTGCTCCTATCCGTAAACCGTTCCGGCCAGGGAGGCTGACATGGCTCTATCCAATACGGTGTCCACCACTGTGTTCACCACCGCATCCCCGGCACCCAAGCCTCCGGCGCACACCCTCGCGGCCCGCTCGCTCACACTCTCCTACGACGACCGCCGAGTGGTCGAGGATCTGTCGGTAACGCTGCCGCAGGGGCAGGTCAGCGTGATCGTCGGCGCCAACGCCAGCGGCAAGTCAACCCTGCTGCGCGGGCTGGCCCGGCTGCTCAAGCCCGTCAGCGGCACCGTACTGCTCGACGGTGAGGACATCCACTCCCTGCCCACACGGGCCGTGGCGCGCACCCTCGGACTCCTGCCGCAGGCTCCGGTTTCCCCCGAGGGGATCACCGTCACCGATCTGATCGGACGCGGACGCTATCCGCACCAAGGCTGGTTCCGGCAGTGGAAGCCCGAAGACGACGCCGCTGTCGCCGCCGCGCTTGAGGCCACCGGGATCACCGAACTTGCCGACCGCCCCGTCGACGAGCTGTCCGGCGGGCAGCGGCAGAGGGTCTGGATCGCCCTTGCCCTGGCCCAGGAAACAGCAATCCTGCTCCTTGACGAGCCAACCACCTTCCTCGATGTGACACATCAGGTCGAAGTGCTCGACCTGATCACGGACCTGAACCGGAGGGCGGGGACGACCGTGGCGATGGTGCTCCACGACCTCAACCTGGCCGCCCGGTACGCCGACCACCTCATCGCCGTGAAGAACGGCCGGATCCTCGCGCAGGGCCGGCCGTCCGAAGTGGTCACGCAGCACATCGTGTCCGAGGTGTTCGGCCTGCAGTGCCAGGTGATCCCCGACCCCGTCTCCGGCACGCCCCTGGTGGTGCCGATCGGCCGCCACCATGGCGCGGCAGTGGCAGGCTCCGAACGCTTCGGTGCTGCATCATGACCGACCTGACGCACCGCCCACCGCACACCCAGCCCGCGGTTCCGGTCATGCTGGCGTTCGATGTTGAAGTCAAACGCGTCCAAAGGATCGGTGCGAACTTCAACCGCATCACCTTCGCCGGGCCAAGCCTGAAGGACTTCGGGGTCGTAGGACCCACCCACGACCTGCGGATCAAGGTGCTGATCCCGCCGGCAGACGGGAACGCGCCCGACATTGCCGCACTGATGCGGGCCGACCCGGAGGGCCGCGGTTGGTACCAGCAGTGGCTCGGCCTCGACCCGGCAGCGCGCGGTGCAATGAGGACCTACACCGTGCGCAGCTCGCGCTGCACGGCGGCGGAACCGGAAATCGACGTCGACTTCGTACTCCACTTCGACGCGGACGGCAGGGGCGGACCCGCCTCGCAGTGGGCGGCGGCCGCCGGTCCCGGCAGCAGGATATGCTTCATCGGGCCGAACGTTAACGCCGCGCGCTGCTCCACCGCCGGCGCCTACGGCGGCATCGAGTGGGCCCCGGGTCTGGCACAGCGCGTGCTGCTTGCCGGCGACGAAACCGCCGTTCCGGCCATCAGCGCGATCCTTGAAACCCTGCCCGCCGACATGGGAGGCCATGCCTTCCTTGAAGTTCCCGACGCCGCCGACATGCAGCCGATTCCCACGGCCTCGAAGGTGGCGGTCACCTGGCTGGTCCGTAACGGGCGCGAACACGGTGAACTCCTCGGAGCCGCGGTGCGCAACGCGGTTCCCCAGCCCGGGTGGGCCGCCCTCGGGGCAGCGCCGGGCGGCGCCGACGGAGGGGAAGTGGCAGCGGGCCCCGAACCCGAGGACGTCGACATCGAACAGGCCGTCCTGTGGGAGACGCCGCAGCGCCTTGAGGCCTCCGGGCATGAGAACGGCGGCGGTGACCAGCCGGCCGGAACCCGGCCCTTCTACGCCTGGATCGCGGGGGAGGCGGCAGTGGTCCGCGGCCTGCGCCGCTACCTGGTGCGCGACGTCGGCATCGATCGGAAACAGGTCGCCTTCATGGGCTACTGGCGCCTTGGCAAGGCCGAATCGGCATGATTGTGCAGCGCTTCACACAACGACACGCCGGGAGCGGTGTAACGGAATTGTAACTTTAGGCGAAACGAGTAGTATTACTCGGAGTCTGAACCAACTTTTAAGGTCCGCACGCCAAACCCTGTCAGCGGACCGCCCTCAACCTTGCATGACAGGGGCGGAGGACCCACCACCCGGCAGTCAGTGACTGCCTTGGGGTGAAGCCCTTCACTGCACTAACTGTCCGCAGTGCAACGAGCCGCAGCGCTAGCTGCCGCTGCGTTGCGCAGTGGGGCCGAGTCAACTCTTGCTCGAACCCGACAGCTAACTTCGCCGGCGTTCGAGAGAGGTACTTTCGTGACCCAGCCGGCCATGTCCGGGCGCCGCCGCGCGTCCGGAGCCGCCCCGAGCACTCTTGCAGCAACCGTGGCGTCCGACCGATCCTGCGAACTTCCCAGCCGCCGCGATCTGCGTCCGCAACCGTCGGCCCGGAGCGGCAAGGGCAACCTGACCGCGAGGATCCGCCAGGGCGGCCTCGCCGCGGGAGCACTGTTCGTTGGGGCAGGGCTCATCATGGGTGCCGTCGCCCCCTCCCAGGCAACCGCCGAATCCCCGATCAGCCAGGCAGCCGCGGCCGAACCGGCGCCCGAGGTGACCGCCGACGCCAAGGCGAAAATTGACTTCGGCCGGCAGAGCCCCGCCGCCGTCGCGGGCAAGGCCGAAGCGAAGGCCAAAGCCCTCTCCAGCAGCGTCAAGAAGGCGAAGGCCGCAGCCCTCGCAGCACCCCTCGACGACCTTTCGGTCGCCTCGACCTTCGGGTACCGGGTGAACCCGCTCGGCGGATACGCTCCCGAGCTTCACACCGGCATCGACTACGCGGGAGCGTGCGGCACCCCGGTCAAAGCAGCGGACGACGGCAAGGTCATCGACTCAAGCTGGCACCCCTACGGCGGAGGCCAGCGGATCGTCATCGACCACGGCGCCGGAATGAAGACCACCTACAACCACCTCAGCCAGCTCGGGGCCAGCATGGGGCAGAAGGTTTCCCGCGGGTCGCTGATCGGCGCAGTGGGGACCACCGGCAACTCCACAGGCTGCCACCTCCACTTCGAAGTGCTGATCAACGACGCCAAGGTCGACCCGCTTCCCTACCTGTAGGAAGCGCGGGCGCGCCGGGCATGATGCTGCCGTAGCCTGCAGCGCGTGCCGGATTACGGCAGGGGGTTGCTCAGGATCGCAGGGTCCTTGCTGCCGAAGGGCATGCGCAGCCGCAGCGCCTCGGGCATCATTTCGAAGGACATGTGCGTGGCCCGTCCCAGCGGGTCTCCGTCAAGCTGGACCTCAAGCGGTTCGTGGAGCTGCACTTCCGCGCGGCTGCACTGGAAGTACTGAAGGGACGGGTCTTTGCCCTTCCCGCGGGCAAACAGTTTCCCGGCCACGTTGAGCCAACCCAGCTTTCCCCGCGGAGCGACGGTCATGAGGTCAAGGAGGCCGTCGTCGATCTTGGCGCCCGGGAAAATCTCGAGCCCACCCATGATCTTTCCGCAGTTTCCGCCCATCACGCTGCGCAGCCGGCGCTCGAAGGGCCGGCCGCCGTCAACGGTGATCGTGGTGCGTGCCGGACGGCCCGGAAGGTTCCGGATGCCCGCGTCGACATACGCGAGCCAGCCCACGCGGTCCTTCAGGTCATCGCGCGTGTCCGACATGATGGCGGCGTCGTAACCGAGCCCGGCCATCACCAGGAACACGTGGGCCTTCTGCGCGCGGTCAACCGTGACATGGACGACGTCGATCCTCCGCTCGGTCCCGTTGAACGCCGTCTCAACGGCCTCCTCGGGGTTGTCCACGGCGATGTCGAGGTTGCGGGCCAGGAGGTTTCCGGTGCCCAGCGGCACCAGCGCCATCACCGTGTCAGTGCCCGACAGCTCCTCCGCGACGCAGCGCACGGTGCCGTCGCCGCCGGCCGCAATGACGACGTCGACCCCGGCACGCAGCGCCTCCTGTGCCTGGCCGTGGCCCGGGTCCCCCGGCGTGGTCTCCAGAATCAGCGGCTCATGCCACCCTTCCCGCGCCGAAATGCGCGCGACGATCTCCCGCACGTCCTGCCCGGTGTTCTTGATCGGGTTCAGGATGAGTGCTGCTCGCCGTCCGGGTGTGCTCGGGGTGGTGGTCATGGAGTCCTTCGGTCGAAATGCGGAAAATGGCGCGCCAAGGGGGCATCTGCGCATGAGCTTACCGCGCTGAGTCCCCGGACCGGGAGGAGGACGGGGTAGCCTGTCCGGGTGGAATTTACTCAGCGGTACGTCGCACTTGGCGATTCGTTCACTGAAGGAGTAGGGGACTGGGATCCCGGCAGCCCCAATGGGGTGCGCGGCTGGGCCGACCGCATGGCGGAGCAGCTCATCCTCGCCGACCCGGGCTGGGGGTACGCGAACCTGGCCGTGCGGGGAAAGAAAATGCAGCAGATCCTCGACGAGCAGATCGAACCGGCGCTCAGGCTGCGTCCCACGCTCGTGAGCCTCTATGCCGGAGCCAACGACCTGCTGCGCCCGCGCGTCGACATCGACCGCCTCGTTGAGGGGTACGACGCGGGGATCGCCCGGCTCGCCGACAGCGGTGCAACGGTTGTGCTGTTCACAGGTTTCGACTCGTCGGCTTCGGCCGTCTTCAGCAAGACGCGCGGCCGCACCGCCGTGTACAACGAACTCATACGGGAGGTCGCGGACCGCCGCGGTGCCGTGATCGTCGACTATTGGAGGATGCGCGAGTTCCAGAACTGGGGTTACTGGGACGTCGACCGCATGCACATGTCGACGGCCGGCCACACCCTGATGGCAATGCGGGTGCTGGAGGTCCTCGCAGCCTCGCACAGCGTCGACACGCCGGAACTCGAGGCACGGCCCGCGCTCTCGCGGCTGCGGCAGCTCCGCGCCGACGCGCAATGGGCCCGCGACCACCTCTCGCCCTGGGTGGGGCGGCGCCTGCGCGGGGTCTCCTCCGGCGACGAGCTCCGGGCAAGGTATCCCGAACTCACCCAGCCGGACTGGGTGCGACGATGACCGAACCGGATTGGCTCAGCGCCGAGGAACGCAGGGCCTGGCTTGCGCTCTACGCCGTCTCGACCCTGCTGCCCGGCGCCCTCGACGCCCACCTCTTCCGCGAGGCGCGCATCACCCTTTTTGACTACCATGTGCTGGCGATGCTCTCCGAGGCGCAACGGACCACCCTTCCCATGAGTGAACTTGCCGACCGGTCAACGGCCTCGCTGTCCCGCCTCAGCCACGTGGTCAAGAAGCTCGAGCAGCGCGGGTGGGTCATCCGCAACCCTTCGGCGAAGGACGGGAGGGTGACGACCGCCGCCCTCACCGCGGAGGGACTGAAAACGGTGAAGCAGCTGGCCGTCGCCCACGTGGGGCAGGTGCGCAGCCTCGTCTTCAACCCGCTCGATGACCGCGATGTCGCGGACCTAGAGCGGGTCGGGCGGAAGATCCTCGGCAGCCTCAAGCACGATTCCTGGATTCTCCAGGAAGGGACTCCCGGCGAGCGGTAGGCGCGGCCCGTTGCCTGCGCCGTCGCGGAAGAATCCCTTCCAGCCCGGTTTGGCTCAGCGGCGGACGACCCGTAGTATGGTATGGCGTTTGGTTGAGCTGGATCCCGCATGCCGGGGTCGGCCCAGCTACCCGTAACTACCTGGAATTAAGGTCGGCGCAGGGCTTCGGGCCCGCACGCCGACCTCAACTTCACCGTCTTCCCCGCGGCGAGGCGCCTCGGCAGGTTCTCACCCTGCCAGGTCCACCTCCGGAAAGCTGCAGTAATAACGGTGTCATTACTGGTGGCGGGACGCTTTACAAGTGATTTCGTCACGATCATCTAACTGGAGGAGAGTTATGGCAGCCCACTGCCAAGTGACCGGAGCCGAGCCTGGCTTTGGACACAGCATTTCGCACTCGCACCGCCGCACGAAGCGACGGTTCGACCCGAACATTCAGAAGAAGCGCTACTGGGTTCCGTCCCTGCGCCGCAACGTCACGCTGCAGGTTTCGGCCCGCGGCATCAAGACCATCGATGTGCGTGGCATTGACGCCGTCGTGGCCGAGATCCAGGCGAGGGGAGTGAAGCTCTAGTGGCAAAGGACAAGGACGTACGTCCCATCATTAAGCTGAAGTCCACTGCGGGCACCGGGTACACCTACGTGACCCGGAAGAACCGTCGTAACGATCCTGACCGCATGGTCCTGATGAAGTACGACCCCAAGATCCGCAAGCACGTCGAATTCCGAGAGGAGCGCTAAACAATGGCCAAGAAGTCAAAAATTGCTCGCAATGAGCAGCGCAAGGTTATTGTTGAGCGCTACGCTGCGAAGCGCCTCGAGCTCAAGAAGACCCTGGTCGACGAAAACGCTACCGACGACGCCCGCGAAGCGGCGCGCCTCGGCCTGCAGAAGCTGCCGCGCAACGCGTCGCCGGTCCGCCTCCGCAACCGCGACCAGATCGATGGGCGCCCCCGCGGCACCCTCCAGAAGTTTGGCATCTCCCGTGTCCGGTTCCGCGACATGGCACACCGCGGCGAGCTGCCCGGCGTGACCAAGTCCAGCTGGTAACCCACGACGGTTGAGGAAAGCCGGCGGCCTACGGGCCGCCGGCTTTTCTTATGCCCCTGGGCCCCGGGCCCCCTTCAGCGCGCGGCCGGCAGCGGCCCGCCGGAGGGCGAAATACCCGCCCAATCGCGGGAATTGCCCAAAAACAGAGCAAAATACGCTCATATCGAGCCCAAATTTGATGTTCCGTTCGCCCAAGCTGGTAAGTTCTCGGACAGAGGCTTTTCGAATATCCCGAAAGCTCGATGTACTAACACATGTCCAGGAGGACCGAAAATTGGCTAAAAACCGTAGTGAACTCGTTGCCGAGGTAGCCGCCAAGGCTGATACCAGCCAGGCTGCAGTGAACAGCGTCCTCGACGCTCTGTTCGATGTCTTCGCGGAGTCCGTTGCCAAGGACGAAAAGATCAGCATCCCGGGCTGGCTGGCTGTTGAGCGCACGAGCCGCGCCGCCCGCACCGGACGCAACCCCCAGACCGGCGAGACCATCCAGATCGCTGCCGGCCACGGTGTCAAGCTGACCGCGGGTTCGAAGCTGAAGGCTTCCGCCAAGTAACACAGGTGAACTCCACCGCAGAATTTAGGACCGCTGCCGAGAACCGGCAGCGGTCCTTTGCGTTTAATACGCATCGAATTGGCCCTTGTTCTACCGCGGGTAGACAATAGGAGGCGTGTCAACAACCGCGAAGGACCCCCGGCCCGCAGCCGGTGCCACCCGCAATCATGCGCAGGCGGTGCCTCCGGCCCTGCTCGCGGCCGGTGCCGCCGTCGTCCTTGCCGGGCTCCTGGCCGCCCTGCTCTTCTCAGGCGCCGCGGCTCCGCGCCAGTTGGGTGATCCCGGGGCCCTGACCCGGTGGGGGCTTCCCGCCGCCAAGACGCTCAACAACCTCGGTGCTGCCGGCACCATCGGCGCGCTCATCTTCTCAATCGTCATCCTTCCGCGGACCACCGGCGGGGGCCGGCGCCCGCGTGCGAAAGACACCCAGGCGGAGCATCCAGCCCTCACGCGGGCCCTGACGCTCGCCTCGGTGTCGGCAATTTCGTGGACCCTCGGCGCCCTGGGGGTCATGGTCCTCTCGTACTCCGACGCCGCCGGCGTGCCCGTGAGTTCCGACCAGGCGTACACCACCGGACTCGCCGAATTCCTGACGGACTTTGGCACCGGCAGGGCCTGGCTGGTGACCTCGACCGTCGCGGCCGTCCTCGCAACCCTCACCTTCGGTGTGCGCTCCCTCAACGGCCTCGGCGCAATGGCGGTACTCGCCCTCCTCAACCTCCTGCCCATGGCCCTCGTCGGCCACGCTGCGAGCGGCGACGACCACAACGCAGCGGTCAACTCGATCGCGCTCCACCTGGTGGGAGTCTGCCTGTGGGTGGGCGGGATCCTCGTCCTCGCGGTCGTCGGAGGACGCCTCGGTGACCAAACCCTGCCCGTCCTCAAACGGTTCTCGGCACTTGCCGGGTTCGCGTTCGCGCTAGTTTTCCTCTCCGGCATCGTCAATGCCAGCCTGCGGATCTCCGACCTGGCGCAGCTGAGCTCCCAGTGGGGGCTGCTCGTCACCCTCAAGGCCGTGGCAACCCTCGTGCTCGGCGGAGTGGGCTGGATGCACCGCCAGTGGGTCATTCCGCAGCTCGGCGGCCCCGGCGTCGCCAAGGAGGCGCGGCTCAGCGCACGGCGGGTCCTGTGGCAGCTGATCGCCGTTGAGCTGCTGATCATGGCCGCCGTCTCGGGAATCGCCGGCGCGCTCGGCCGCACGGCACCCCCGCGCGCGGAGGAACTCGCCCCGAACGCTTCCCCCGCGCGTATACTCACCGGCTACGACCTTCCGCCGGCACCCACGCTGTCCAGCTGGTTCACCGAGTGGCGGCCGGACTGGCTGTGGATCGCCGTCGCCGTGACCCTCGGTGCCGCCTACCTACTCGGGGTGCGCAACCTGCGCCGCCGGGGGGACTCCTGGGCCCTGCCGCGCCTTTTGAGCTGGCTCATCGGGCTGGTGCTGCTGACCTACTTCACCTCGGGCGGCCCGGCCGTCTACGGCGTGGTGCTCTTCAGCGCCCACATGGTCGACCACATGGCCCTCACCATGGTGGTGCCGCTGTTCCTCGTGATCGGCGCCCCCGTGACCCTGGCCCTGAAAGCGCTTCCCGCCCGCACCGACGGCACCCGCGGCATCCGCGAGTGGATCCTCGTGCTGATCCATTCGCGCTTCTCCGCCGTGGTGACCCACCCCTTGGTCGCGGCCGCGAACTTCGCCGGATCGATCGTCATCTTCTACTACTCGCCCCTCTTCGGATTCGCGCTGCGCGAGCACGTCGGGCACGAACTGATGATCACGCACTTCCTGATCACGGGTTACCTTTTCGTCCTCACCATGGCCGGCACGGACCCCCTGCCAAGGCGGGCGCCGTACCCGATGCGCCTGCTGCTCCTGTTCTCCACAATGGCCTTCCACGCCTTCTTCGGGGTCGCCCTCATGGGCTCCACCTCGCTGCTGCAGGCCTCCTGGTTTGGCAGCATGGGCAGGGACTGGGGGCCTTCCGCCCTCGAGGACCAGCAGATCGGCGGAGCGGCCACCTGGGGGATCGGGGAGCTGCCAACGCTCCTCCTGGCCATCGGCGTCGCCATCATGTGGTCAAGGACCGATGCGCGCGAGACAAAGCGCAAGGACCGCGCCGCGGACCGGAATAATGACGCGGACCTCGCCGCTTACAACAATATGTTCGCCAACCTGGCGGAGCGGGACAGGCGAAGCCAGGCCCCGGCACCCCAGGTTCCCGCAAAGCCAGGAGACAACGAATGACCGACACGTCGATCCGTAGCTCGTACCGAGTCCGCGCCTCCGCGCTTGAGGGCCGCAACTGGCTCAACACCGGCGGGAAGCAGTTGGGCCTTGAGGAGTTGCGCGGGAAAATCGTGATCCTCGACTTCTGGACGTTCTGCTGCATCAACTGCCTTCACGTCATCGACGAACTGCGCCCCCTCGAGGCCAAGTATTCCGATGTCCTCGTGACGGTCGGCGTCCACTCGCCCAAGTTCGAGCACGAGGCCGACCCCGTGGCCCTTGCCGCCGCCGTCGAGCGGTACGACATCCACCACCCCATCCTCGACGACCCGGAGCTGAGCACCTGGCAGGCGTACACGGCGCGGGCCTGGCCCACACTCGTGGTCATCGACCCTGAGGGCTACATCGTTGCGCACCTCTCCGGAGAAGGCCACGCCGACGGCCTCGATTCGCTCGTCGCCGAACTCGTTGAGGAGCACACAGCCAAGGGCACACTCCACCGCGGCGACGGCCCCTACGTTCCTGCCGAGAGCACCGCCGGCGACCTCAAGTTCCCGGGCAAGCTGCTCGCCCTGCCCGGAACCGGCACCTTCCTTGCCGCCGACACCGGCCACCACCGCCTTGTCGAACTCGACGCCGACCTGACAACGGTCCGGCGCACCGTCGGGACCGGAACGAGGGGCTGGGCTGACGGCGCCGACGATACGGCCGAGTTCAACGAACCCCAGGGCCTTGCCCTCCTGCCGCAGGAGACCGCGGAGCGGGTCGGGTACGACGTCGTCGTGGCCGACACGGTCAACCACCGGCTGCGCGGAGTCTCCCTGGCAACAGGGGAGGTGCGCACGCTCGCGGGCAATGGTGTGCAGCGGCTCCTCGACGCCGAGAACCACACCAAGGCCGCTCCGGGCGGAGCGCCCGCGTACGCCGATGACGATACGCCACGCCTGCAGGGAGCCGTCCTTGGCACCGACGCGTCGAACGTCTCCCTTTCCTCACCCTGGGACGTCATCTACTCGCGCGCCCTCGACAGCGTGGTCATCGCCATGGCCGGAACGCACCAGATCTTCACCTTCGACCCAATCACCTCCGCCGTCGACATCCTCGCGGGCACCGGGCTCGAAGGACTCAACGACGGCGCGGGCGACACCGCCTGGTTCGCGCAGTCCTCAGGGCTGGCCGAGGACGCCGACGGCCGCATCTGGGTTGCCGATTCGGAAACCTCGTCGCTGCGTGTTCTCACCGTCACCCCCGGCGACCAGCCCTCGGTGCAGGTGGAGACCGCCATCGGGAGCGGGCTCTTCGACTTCGGGTTCCGCGACGGGGACGCCGCCCAGGCGCGGCTGCAGCACCCGCTCGGGGTCACAGCACTGCCCGACGGTTCGATTGCCGTCGCCGACACCTACAACGGCGCAGTGCGCCGCTACGACCCGGCCACCCAGCAGGTGTCCACCCTGGTCCGCGGCCTGGCTGAGCCCTCCGACCTCATCGTCGACTCGACGCCTGCCGAAAGCGGATCCGAGCCCCTGCTCGTCGTTGTTGAAACCAACCGGCATCAGCTGGTTCGGGTGCCGATTCCCAAGGAGGCCCTTGCAGTTGACGAGGGCGCCTCGCAGAGCCAGCGCCCCACAACCTCGGTGACGGCCACCGGCCCCCTCGCGGTGAAGGTGCGCTTCACCCCACCGACGGGGCAGAAACTCGATGACCGGTGGGGAGATCCGTCGCAGCTGAAGATCTCAGCGTCGCCCGAATCGTTCCTGGTCTCCGGGAGCGGCACCTCGGTGGGGCTGACGCGGGAACTGCGCTTCTCCGACGAGGTGCGTGAAGGCGTCCTGCACATCACCGCGAGGGCCGCGGCGTGCGACGGCGAGCCGGGCGGGGAGATCCCCGACCACGCGGCCTGCCACCTGTATCAGCAGGACTGGGGCATCCCCGTTGTCCTGACCGCCGGCGGCGACAACGAACTGACCCTGGACCTGCGCGGGCTCAACTGACCGGACGGACGGGCCGGCCTCCCTTCAGGAGGGGGCAGGTGCTGCCGCCGGCCCCGGCGGCTCGGACGGCTGCGCCCGGTACGCGAGTGCCGCAGTACTCTACGGTTCTCAGTATTCGACCGTGATCAGTACTCGACGGTGCTCAGTACTCGACGACCGGCGTGACGGTGACCTCTGAGTCGGTGACCGTGAGTTTCGCGGAGAACTCGAACGGCCGCTCCGCCCTCACGTCCTCGATGGCGCCGCTGAAAAGGTCCTGGAGCCGGGTGTCGAGGCGGGCGGTGCCGGTGAGTGGGGCGATGACCCACTTCCCGTCGTTGGGACCGATGCGGATCGCCGGGTACTTCGTGATTGACCAGGAGATGTCCCCGGCCAGCCGCTGGGCGGTCTGGAAGTTGAAGGGGCAGTTGGTCGGCTGGAAGACCGTCTGGGCGGCGCACTTATCGAGGAAGGCCCGGATCTCGCCGTCGACGGCCTTGGTGAGCTCGGGTGTGGCGGCCGTCGCAAGGGCAAGGGTTTCCGTGCCGGCGGTGCGTGCCGTGACCGGGAGGGTGCGGGAGGCGGCGTTGAGGTACTTGCCGCTGAAGTGGCCCTCGAGTTCCACCGGGTAGAACGAGGCGAACCTGCTGCGCCCCTCGGGCAGGGCGACCCGCTCCCCGTTGACCGTGGCCTCGGTCCCGTTCACCACCGACACTTCGACTTCCGGGAGCATCGCCGGGACGAACTCCCAGACCGGGAAGAAGATCCAGCGGGTTCCGGTCTTTTCGAGCGGGAACGTTGTTGTGTGTTCCGTACCCCGGATGGTGTAGCTGACGGGAACATCGACCCGGTCACCGCCTGCCGGCACCGCATCCTGCACCTCGACATCCTTGACCGCCGCTGCACCTGCGGCGAGCGCCGGGCCGTCGAGCAGCGCGGGGTTGGCCTGCGGCACCGAGCCGTTGAGCAGGCCCAGGGCGCCCTCGCCGTCGCCTTCGCGCAGCGCCGAGAAGTATTCCTCGACCTGGCGCTCAGGGCCGTACAGGCCGCTGTTAAGGAAGAGCACGACGCCGACAAAGGCCGCCGCCGTGAGCATCAGTCCCAGCAGCCAGCCGGCAAGGACTTTCACGACGGGTGGAGTTTGCACGCTCCAACGTTACCCGCTTCGGGCGGCCGCCCTCCTCTCCGGGTGGCCTGTTGACGCAGGGCGGGCGGTGCCGTCGGCCCCGGAAACGCCGGTCGCGCCCGACAGCGGCGAAGCCGCACCGCCGGTCAGCGGTGCGGCTTCGCCAAGGTTTTTCAGCCGATGCGGGAGGCCTCAGCCGGCGGAATGCTTGCCTCCGGTCGCTGTCGCTCCGCCGCGGGAGCCGGCCGCCGCCGTGCCTCCTCCGGCCGCCGCGCCGGTGGGCGCCGCCGTCCGGTTGCTGCTCGAGAAGCCCGAACCCGTGTTGCTGCCGTCACCCTGCGCGTTGGCGATCTCCTCGGCGCGCTCCTGGTTCGCCTCCTCGGTGAGGGCCGCACCGGCGTCGGCGTCGCGGGTGAGGTTGTCCCCGGTCTCCGGATCGAACAGGTGGAGCTTGCGGGTGTCGAGCCAGATCTCCGCCTCCCGGCCGCCGCGGATCCGGCTTGCTGCGTCGAGGGTGACGACAACCTGGGGCCGCAGTTCGTCGGCGTCCATCTCCTTGGCCAGGTTGTTCAGCAGCTCCCGGACCTCGGGGGCAGGGTCGAAGTTGATGTACCCGTACTGCTCGTTGCCCAGCCACTCGGTGTGCGTGAGGTTGGCGCGGAAGACGGAGCCGTGGCCCCGCTTGGACTCCTCGACGAGTTTCGCGTCCTCGAAGAACTCGGGGCGCACCCCGACCAGCACAACCTTCTTCCCGGCGGCCTTCGCGGCCTTGTCTGCCGGGATTTCAAGGTCGCCCAGCGCGGTGTGCAGCACGTTCCCCGTGATCGTGGCAGGGAGGAAGTTCATTGACGGGGAGCCGATGAACCCGGCAACGAACAGGTTGCGGGGCTGTTCGTAGAGTTCCCGGGGGGAGGCGATCTGCTGCAGTTCGCCCTTCTTCAGCACCGCGACCCGGTCGCCGAGGGTCATCGCCTCGGTCTGGTCGTGTGTCACATACACCGACGTCACCCCGAGCCGGCGCTGCATCTGCGAAATCTCCGAGCGCATCTGCCCGCGGAGCTTCGCATCAAGGTTCGACAGCGGCTCATCGAAGAGGAACGCGTCGGCCTGGCGGACGATAGCCCGGCCCATGGCGACCCGCTGGCGCTGGCCGCCCGAGAGGTTCGCCGGCTTGCGCTGGAGGTGGTCCGTCAGCTCAAGGGTCGAGGCCGCCTCGGTCACCAGGCGCTTGATCTCCTCCTCGCTGTGCTTGCCCTTGGCCAGCCGCAGGGGAAAAGCGATGTTCTCGTAGACGGTCAGGTGGGGGTAGAGGGCGTAGTTCTGGAACACCATGGCAAGGTTGCGGTCGCGCGGGGCCTTGTCGTTGACGCGCTCGCCGTTAATCAGCAGGTCGCCTTCGGTGATGTCCTCGAGGCCCACGATCATCCGCAGCAGGGTTGACTTGCCGCAGCCGGAGGGGCCGACGAGGATGATGAATTCACCGTCGGCGATGTCGATGCTGACGTCGTTGACGGCAGGGAAGCCATCGCCGTATCTCTTGATCAGGTGATTGAGTGTGATTGAAGCCATTGGAGGGAATCCTTTTCTTGATCCGGGGTGTTAGCCCTTGACGGCGCCCTGAGTCAGGCCTGAAACGATTTGACGCTGGAATGCCAGGACCAGCACGACAACCGGGATGGTGACGATGATGGCCGCTGCCGAGATGGCGCCGGTCGGTGCTTCGAACTGCGAGGCCCCGGTGAAGAACGCCAGGGCCGCCGGGACCGGCCGGGCCGCCTCGGTGGAGGTCAGCGAGATGCCGTAGACGAAGTCGTTCCAGGCGATGAAGAAGGCGATGATCGCCGTCGTGAAGACGCCGGGTGCCGCGAGGGGAACGATCGCCTTCCGGAACGCCTGCCACGTCGTCGCTCCGTCAACCTGGGCGGCCTGCTCGAGTTCCCACGGGATCTGCCGGAAGAACGCCGCAAGCGTCCAGATGGAGATCGGGAGGGTCAGGGACAGGTAGGGGATGATCAGCCCCGGCCACGTGTCGTAGAGCCCGATGGTGCGCCAGAGGTTGAACAGCGGGGTCACGATCGAAATGACGGGGAAGATGGAGACCGCCAGCGCCGTGGTGAGCACCAGCTTCTTGCCCGGGAAATCGAGCCGGGCGATCGCATAGGCGCATAGGGTCGCCAGCACCACGGCGATAAATGTGGAGATCAGGCAGATGCCGATGGAGTTCCGCAGCGCTGTGAGGAACAGGCCCTGGGCGTCGCCGACAAGGATCTGCTCGTAGTTTCCGGTGGTTGCCGTGCCCGGCGAGGGCAGGAACCGCTGGCTCGTGAGGTCGCTTGGCGTCTTGAACGACGTGGCAAGGATCGAGACGACGGGGAACAAGGCGTACACCAGAACGAGCACGGTGACGATGGTCCAGAGGACCTTGGACTTGGTACTGGTCATCACTTACCTCCCTGGGCCCCGGCGAGGTCCACCTTGAACAGCTTGATGGCGATGAAACAGATGAGCAGCACGCACAGGAACAGGAGGACCGAGACTGCCGATCCGAGGCCGATCTCGAGCCTGCTGATCGACTGGCGGTAGGCCAGCAGCGAGAGCACTTCAGTGCCGTAGGCGCCGTTGGTCATGATGAACACGTTGTCGAAGATCCGGAAGGCATCGAGTGCCCTGAACAGGACGGCGACCATGATTGCCGCCTTCATGTTCGGGATGACCACCTTGCGCATCTGCTCCCACCAGGTGGCGCCGTCGACCTTCGCGGCCTCGGTGAGCTCGTCGGGAACCTGCGCCAGCCCTGCGAGCAGCAGCAGCGAGATGAACGGCGTCGTCTTCCAGATTTCCGAGGCCATGATCACGAACAGGGCGGTGGGGCCCTGGGCGAACCAGTTGAGGTCCTGATCGATCCCGGGGAGCCAGGCGAACCAGCTGTTGACGTAACCGGAGTTGATGTCGAAGGCGTAGAACCACGCGAACGCCGACACGACGGTGATGATGCCGTAGGGCACCAGGATCGCTGTGCGGAGCGGGCCCCGCACCGCCTTCAGGGCCTTGTGCATGACCAGGGCCAGCGCGAAGCCGAGGACGAGTTCCACGGCGACGGTGATGATGGTGATCAGGAGGGTGGTCCACAGGGCCGACCACCACACCCCGTCACTGAGGATCACCGCATAGTTGCCCAGCCCGATGAATTCGCGCTCGCCCGGGGCGGTGAGGCGGAACTGGAAGAGGGACTCGTAGATGGCCTGCAGGATCGGATACAGGGTCACCGCGAGCATGATGATGAACGCGGGACCCGCGAGCATCCAGCCGAGCCGCCGTTCCGCGCGCACGCGGTCGCTGTACTGGGCCGTTGGTTTCTTGTCGGATGGGCCGCCCGGGCCGACACTCGGCTGCGTGTCCGCCTCTACGTCCGGGCTGACGGGTTTTGCCGGGATTGCAGAAGTCACAGCAATTGCTCCCCTCGAAGGACCGAGATGATGAAGTCAGTTGAATTACGGGGCGTCGATTCCGGATCGACCGCGGCCGGGGGCGCCCACGTCTGCTGAATGCCCGTCGAGATTTCGTTGTAGAACGGGGTCTGGGGGCGCGGCTTGGACTGCTCGAGCGATTCCCGGATGGTGTCAGCCATCGGGAAGGTCTCCTCGATCCGCGGGTCGTCGTATGCCTCGGTGTTGGCCGGCGGGTTGCCGTTCGTGACGAAGTATTCGGCCTGGTTCTCGGGGGAAACGATGCACTCGATCGCCTCGTAGGCGAGCTCCGGGTTGTCGCTTGCCGCGCCCACGGCGAGACTGATCCCTCCGAGCGGGGGAGCGGCATCCTCGCCCTCCTTGACCTGCGGGTAGATGCCCCAGCCGATGTCGTCGATCAGCGACTCGTCGAGGGTGCCCGCCTCGACCGCACCGTTGGTGGCGGGCCACACGAACGGCCAGTTCACCATGAACGCCCCGTCGTCGCCCTGGAAGTTGATCATCGACGTGTTCTCGTCCTGGGTCGCCAGGCCCGGACCGCCGAGCCCCTCCCCGCCGATCGTCGAGATGATCCGGGCGGCTTCGGTGCCCGCCTCGGAGGTCAGGGCGAGCTCGATCTGGTCGGACGTTGCCTCGGGATCGACGATGATCGATTCACCACCCGACTCCACGAGCGCATTGACCCAGACCGTCATCGATTCGGCCTGCGCCCCTTGGACTCCAAGCACCTTGTCCTGCTCCTTGGCAGCGTCGATGATCTGGTCCCAGGTGACAGGCTTTGACATGTCGAGGCCCGCCGCCTCCGCCACCGACTTCCGGTACCAGAGGATCTGCGTGTTGGCCCAGAAGGGGATTGCAACAAGTTCGTCTTTCCAGGTCGCTCCCGCAAGGGCCCCTTCAACAACGTTCTCGGTTGTGTTTGAGGCGACGTCCTCGGGCACAGGAGCAAGAAAGCCCGGCTCCGCGAGTTCAGGGATGAACGGCGGGTCCAGGCTCATGATGTCGAGGGAGGAGTCTCCTGCGGCGAGGCGCCGGGCGAGCTGCTCCCGCTGGGAGGCCGCGTCGCTGGGAAGCAGTGAGGTTTCTATCCGGTAGGCGCCGTTTGCCTCTTCGGTGCATTTGGCGGCGATGTCCGCCTGCCCCCCCGCGTCCGGATTGATGTACCAGGTGAGTGTTTCAGTGCTCCCTGCGGAATCACCGCAGCCGCTCAGGAGCAGGGTTCCCGCGAGCACTGTGGCGATTGTGCCTGCGCGCGGTCGGCCTCGAGTGGAATTTCGTTTCCTAGTCGGCATACTTACCGAGCCTCCACATCTTTGTAGACAACCCAGCTGACGGTTCAGGTGAAGCGACAGCCTAAATCAACGTTCGCTTTTTGACCATATGCCCGAACAGCAGAATGCGCTAGACAGTCGGCTTACTAATTGGCTGACTAGGGATAATCCAAAGATGGAGGGCCGGGAGGAAACGGCGGTGGCCGGGTTCAGGAAGCCGCGGTGTGCAGCGCGTGCGGAGGGCGCTGAAGGTCATCGGTGAGGGCTTCCGCCGGGTCCGAACCCAGCTTCACAATCGAGTTTTTCCCGTCGACGTGGACCACTGTCGGCACGAACGAACGTGCTTCCTCGGTGGTCATCGAGGCATAGGTAATCAGGATGACGAGATCGCCGCGCTGCACCAGATGGGCGGCGGCGCCGTTGATGCCAAGCACGCCCGAACCGCGCTCGCCGGCGATCGTGTACGTTTCCAGCCGGGCGCCGTTTGTTACGTCGACGATCGAAACGAGCTCTCCCGGCAGGATGTCTGCGGCTTCGAGCAGATCCAGATCCACCGTGACCGATCCGACGTAGTGGAGGTCGGCGTGCGTCACGGTGGCGCGGTGGATCTTTGACTTGAAAATTGTGCGGTTCATCCGTACAAGGATACTGCGCGCGGGGCAGTGGCCCGTGCTGCATCGCTCACAGCGAAGTGCCGGCACCGGCGGGAACGAAACGAGCGGGCGACGGGAATCGAACCCGCGTATCGAGCTTGGGAAGCTAGCGCTCTACCATTGAGCTACGCCCGCACTGGGACCGCTGGCGGAGCCTGCAATCCCGATGAAACAACGAGATTGAGCTTACCTCAGAGTTGGGCGCTACCGGAACGTCGGGGCTGCGGCGGGGTCGGGCCGGAGTCCGCCGCCGGTTCAGCCCTGCGATTGCTGCCGCGCGCGCTCGATGAGTTCGCGCAGCGGCTCATCCAGCCGGCTTTCGGGCACGATGACCCGCTCGATGCCGATGACGATGGTGTAGACGTAACGGTCGCGCGGCTGGTCGGGGGAGGGCTGCTGGGTCTGGTCCTCAGGTGTCCGGACGGAACGCTGCGCCGCTCCGGTTGCCTCGCCAACAAGCGGCAGCCACCGTTCCTCGGCCTCCGCGGGGCTGACCTCGAGGCTCCACGTGCGGGTCATCCCCGCGATGCCGCCGGAGCGGGAGATCTCGATTCTCACGGGGCCACGCCGACCTTTGACCAGGCGTCGGCAACGGCGTTGGCTTCCTCGGAGGACGCCCCGTACCGTTCCGAGGCAGCCTGCTCGGTGGCAGCTGCGAATCCGACGAAGTCGCAGTCGGCGGGGATGTTGCCGCCCACAGCGGCGTCGTACCAGATCTGCCCCGCCCGCTCCCAGGCAAAGCCGCCAAGCTGCCGGGCGGCGAGATAGAACGCATGGTTCGGGATGCCGGAGTTGATGTGGACGCCGCCGTCATCCTCGGCCGTGTCGACGTAGTCCGCCATGACGGCCGGCTGCGGATCCTTGCCGAGCACGTCGTCGTCGTACGCGGTTCCCGGGGCGGCGAGCGAGCGCAGGGCCTCGCCCTGCACCTCCTCCGTGAAGACCCCCGCCCCGACAAGCCATGCGGCATCGGCGGCGTCCTGCCTCAACAGGTACTGCTCGACCAGGACCCCGAAGACGTCCGAGAGGGATTCGTTGAGCGCACCGGACTGGCCCTGGTAGATCAGGTTGGTCGTGTACTGCGTGAAGCAGTGGGCCAGTTCATGGCTGATGACCGTCAGCGACCGCGTGAAGCTTCCAAAAACGTCGCCGTCGCCGTCACCGAAGACCATGCGCTCCCCGTCCCAGAAAGCGTTGTCGTACTTGTCGCCGAAGTGGACGGTCGCGTCGAGGGGGCGGCCGCCGTCGTCGATCGACCCGCGCCCGTACACCTCGCTGAACAGGGCGTGGGTCGCGCCGAGTCCGTCGTACGCTTCGTCGACCGCGGAATCCCCTGTGGGACCGGCCCCCTCGGCGCGGACCAGGGTGCCGGGAAGGGCCTCAAGGTTCCCGGCGTCGGAGATCCGGCGGTGGAGGCCTGCCTTGATCGTCGCCCCGCGGCGCACCGGTGCGGCAAGGGCCGCGGAACGGGCGGCGAGCAGCGGGTCGAGCTGGACCAGGGCGTGCCGGGCGGCCGATGCCGCCGCTGCATGGCGGGGATCGTCGATCCGGGCAAGCCGGGCGAGAAGGTGCGGCGGGACGATGGCGCAGAACATGTTGCCTCCTAGGTTGCTCCTCAACGTAGACCACGGTTCCGCTCCCCTCAATGCGCCCCGCCTCCTGCGGCGTTCGTAGGGTGCGGCGTCGTACTGTTGGTTCATGAGCGTCGAGAAGAACACCCGCAGCCTTGAGGCCGGGATCGAGCGGGATTTCACCGACAAGATGAGCTACGGCTCCTACCTGCGCCTGGACCAGCTCCTCTCCGCGCAGCAGCCGGTCAGCCGGCCCGAGCACCACGACGAAATGCTGTTCATCATCCAGCACCAGACCTCCGAGCTGTGGCTCAAGCTCGTCCTGCACGAACTGCGGGCGGTCCGGCGGTTCCTGGGTGCGGACGACCTGCGCGCCGCCATGAAGGGCATTGCGCGCATCAAGCACATCCAGCGCTCCCTCACCGAGCAGTGGTCGGTGCTGGCGACCCTGACGCCGTCCGAATACGCCGAGTTCCGCGGAGAGCTGGGATCGGCGAGCGGGTTCCAGTCCTACCAGTACCGCGCCGTCGAGTTCCTGCTGGGCAACAAGAACGACGCGATGCTCCAGGTCTTCGCGGCCGACCCCGCTGCCCTCTCGCTGCTGTCGGAGCTTTTGGGGCAGTCAAGCATCTACGACGAGTTCATCGCCCTGCTGGCCCGGCGCGGTTACGCCGTGCCGGACGAGCTCCTGGGGCGGGATTTCAGCAAGGCGCACGAATTCACGCCCGCGCTCGTCCAGGTCTATAAGACTGTGTACGAGAATGCGGCCGAGCACTGGGATGTGTACGAGGCGTGCGAGGAGCTCGTTGACCTCGAGGACAACTTCCAGCTGTGGCGTTTCCGCCACCTGAAGACCGTCGCCCGGACGATCGGCTTCAAGACCGGCACCGGTGGGTCCTCGGGAGTCGGTTTCCTGCAGCGTGCCCTGGAGCTGACCTTCTTCCCCGAGCTGTTCGCCGTGCGGACAGAGATCGGCCGCTGACTCCTGTAGTTTTGTAGCGTGCTGTTCTCCGACCGCGATATCCGTGCCGAAATTTCCGCCTCCCGCATCGAGCTGGATCCCTACGACCCGGCGATGGTCCAGCCATCCAGTGTGGACGTACGGATCGACAGGTTCTTCCGGCTGTTCGACAACCACAAGTACGCCCACATCGACCCTTCCGAGGACCAGCCGGACCTGACGCGCCTTGTCGAGGTGGCCCCCGATGAGCCGTTCATCCTCCACCCCGGGGAGTTCGTGCTCGGCTCGACCTATGAGATGGTCACCCTGCCCGACGACATTGCGGCCCGCCTCGAGGGCAAGTCCTCACTGGGTCGGCTCGGCCTGCTGACGCACTCCACCGCGGGCTTCATCGATCCCGGGTTTTCGGGCCACGTGACCCTCGAGCTCTCCAACATGGCGACGCTGCCGATCAAGCTGTGGCCGGGGTCGAAGATCGGTCAGCTGTGCTTCTTCCGGCTGACCTCGCCCGCTGAACACCCCTACGGGTCCGGCGAGTACGGCAACCGCTACCAGGGACAGCGCGGGCCGACGGCGTCGCGCAGCCACCTCAACTTCCACCGCACGTCGATCTAGTTCCTCAAGGCGGCGCCGGCGGGCGCTGCCCTCAGCGTCGAGTCGTTGCCGGGGACGGCGTCGCCTCTCTTCGGTTGAGTTTGCAGCTGACCACCGCTGCCGCGCCGTTTGGCGTGGTGAGGTGTCGACTCGCCGTCGTTAGCCGGGGACGCCGTCGCCTCTCTTCGGCTGAGCGTGCAGCTGACCACCGTTGCTGGGCCGTTTGGCGTGGTGAGGTGTCGACTCGCCGTCGTGAGCCGGGATGGCAGAGACCGATACGCACATAGCAGCGCCTGGACCCCACTCGCGGCCTCCAGCCCAAGACACTGGCTCCATGCGCAAGCCACAGCCGTTGCCGGGGCCGCTGGCCGGACGATCCTTCACCCTCGACGAGGCGATCAAATTGGGTGTATCGAGGCGGCGGACGGAAGCCTCCCGGTTTGAGACGCCCAGCCGCGGAATCAGGGTCCCATGGGGCGCCGTCCAGCCGCTCACCCAGTCGCTCGGACCGCTGCTCGCCGTGACGCCCGGGGCCGTGGCGAGCTTTTCCACCGCCGCCCGCCTGTGGGGAATCCCCCTGCCGCCGGCCGTGGAACGCGACTTCACCATCCACCTCACTTGTCCCCGGGGGATGGCGGGCCCGCGTCGGAAGGGTGTGCGCGGCCACTCAATGAACCTCGGTGCGGCGCAGAGAACGACGCTGGAAGGCATTCCGTTGACCAGCCCGGCCCGCACCTGGTGCGATCTGGCGCAACTCCTCGACGTCGATGCCCTCGTCGCCGCCGGGGATTACCTGGTGAACTGCAATCACCGAATCTTTGGCGAGAAACGCGAGGCGCTGACGTCCTTGAGGGAACTGTCGGAAATGCTGAAAGGCCGGAGGAGGACGCGCGGGGTAACCACCGCACGCCAGGCTCTGGCTCTGATCCGGGTGGGTTGCGATTCGGCGCCCGAAACCGCGCTCCGCCTCGCCCTCGTACGGGCGGGACTCCCCGAGCCCGAGCTGGGATTCGTGATCACGGATGTGACCGGCGGCCACGTCGTCTGGCCGGACCTCGCCTATCCGGAGTACAAGGTCGCCCTGCAGTACGACGGCGCACATCACTTTGCGCCGGAGCGGCAGGAATTGGATATCGCCCGCAACGAGGCGACCGCACAAGCCGGGTGGACGCAGATCATCATCACTTCACGCATGATGGACGTCTTCGGATCGACCGCCGCCATGGTCAAGGTGCGCAATGCTCTGCTGCGCAACGGATGGGACCCTCGCCGGCGGCTCGGATGACCTGAGGTAGCGGTGGGTTCATTCCACCTGATCCCGCCGGGCCGCACTGTCGGCGGTGAGTTGACAGGTCACCACGTCAACGGCCACGCGAAGGGTGGTGAGCTGCGGATTCGGCGGGTGACGACGTCGTTGTCGGCGGTTGAGTTGCCAGGTCACCACGGTAACCGCGGCGCCGAAGGTGGTGAGCTGCAGTTTCGGCGAAAGGGAGCCCGCGAAGGGTGGTGAGCTGCAGGTTCGGCGGGTGACGGCGTCGTTGTCGGCGGTTGAGTTGCCAGGTCACCACGGTAACCGCGGCGCCGAAGGTGGTGAGCTGCAGTTTCGGCGAAAGGGGCCCCGCGAAGGGTGGTGAGCTGCGAATTTGGCGGGTAACGGCGTCGTTGTCGGTCGGTGCAGGCGTCGTTGTCAGGGTTGAGTTGGCAGATCAGCCCGTTCTCGGAGCGCCGGGGCGTGGTTACCTGCAGTTTCGGCGAAAGGGGCCCCGCGACGGGTGGTGAGCTGCGGATTTGGCGGGTGACGACGTCGTTGTCGGCGGGGGAGGACGTCGTTGTCTGGGTTGAGTTGGCAGATCACCCCGTTTTCGAAGCGCCGGGGCGTGGTTACCTGCAGTTTCGGCGAAAGGGGGGCCCGCGAAGGGTGGTGAGCTGCAGTTTCGGCGAAAAGGGAGGCCGCGAAGCGTGGTTACCTGCAGCTTCGATCGGGGAGAACGGGCCGGGGAACGCCCGCCGTCCTCAGGCCGCCGGGACGACGGCGGGAGCCACCTTCGCCGGCGGCTTCACCGGCAGGAGCAGGAGCAGCCCGGCGAGGAGCACCAGGAGGATCCCGATGATCCCGAAGCGCTGCGCTCCGAAGATGCCGATGGACAGGGCGAACAGGGTCGGGGCGAGGAAGCTGACGGCGCGCCCTGTCGTGGCGTAGAGACCGAACAGTTCGCCTTCCCCACCCTCGGGCGCCAGGCGCGCCAAGTACGCCCGCGACGACGACTGGGCCGGCCCGACGAACAGCGTCAGCAGGAGGCCGAAGACCCAGAACGTGGTGTCGCCCGTCCACGCCATTCCGAAGAAGGAGTACGTCTCCGCGCCGAGGATCAGGATGGCGGAGCCCGCGATCAGCAGGCCGACCAGCGCGCCGACGATGACCCGTTTGGGCCCAACCCGGTCATCGAAGTAGCCCCCGACCACGGCCCCGAGCGCGGCGATCACATTGCCGGCGATGGCGAAGACGATGACCTGGCTGAGCGTGAAGCCGAAGGTGCCCGCCGCGATGATCCCGCCGAAGGTGAAGACGGCGGCCAGTCCGTCGCGGAACACGGCGCTGGCCAGCAGGAAGAAGATGGTGTGCGGGCTGGTCCGGTAGATCGCCCGGACCCGGCGGATCAGCAGCCCGTACGAGGCGAGGAAGCCGAGCTGCGCGGCCTTGGCCTGGCGCGGTACCTCGGGCACCGAGAACATCACGGGCAGGGCGAAGGCGAGGAACCAGAGGGCGGAGAACACGGCCACCAGCCGGATGTTCAGGGCGTCCTCAGTGGAGGAGCCCGGCCAGTCGATCACTGGCTGCACGAAGGCGACGAGCACGATGACCAGGGCAATGATCCCGCCGACATAACCCATGGCCCAGCCGAAGCCGCTGATGCGGCCGATGGTCGCCGGAGTCGAGATCTGGGAGAGCATCGCGTTGTAGTTGACGCCGGCGAACTCGAAGAAGATGTTGGCCGCGGCGATCAGCGCGACGCCGAGGATGAGCAGTTCGGGGCGCGGGAAGACGAAGAAACACAGACCGGTGAGGAGCGCCACGATGAGGCTGTTCACGCCCAGCCACAGCTTCCGCCGGCCCCCGTTGTCGGAGCGCTGCCCGGTCACCGGGGCGAGCAGCGCAATGAGCAGCCCCGCCGCGGCGAGCCCCCACCCCAGGGTCGACGACGCGCGCTCCTCGCCGCCGAAGGCATCCGAGGTGAGGTAGACGGTGAAGACGAAAGTGGTCATCACCGCGTTGAACGCCGCAGACCCCCAGTCCCAGGAGGCCCAGGCAATGACCTGGCGGGAGAAGGTCCGCTCGGGGCGGTGCCCGGACGACGACGGGGCAGCGCTCTTCGCGGGCAGCGGCAGCTGCTGGTCCTTGGTCATAAGGTGAATGCTACCGGCGGCCCGTGGAATCGTCGGTCCGGCGCGGTGGAGGACTTCAGCGGCCACCGCGGCCCGGGCTCTACGTCAGGTCGCGGGTCTTCTCGAACCGCTCGATCGCCTTCTGCACGGTGCGGTTGGTGAACACCTGGATGGTGGTTCTCACTGCACCGGAGACCAGGGCGAAAACAAGCGCCGAGCGCACCGTGTTCTCGAGTCCCTCTGTGCCCTTGGGCGAGGATTCCCCGGTGATCTTCTCCCAGAAGAAGTCGACCAATTTGCTTGCGACGATACCGGCGCCCAGGCTCATCCCGGTTCCGAGCAGTTTGAACAGCAATTGCATTGCGTCTCCTTCGGTTGGCTCAATCTCCAACCAAGCCTAACGGCGCCGGGCCCGGCCGGCACTGCCCGCCGGGACCCGCATGGCAGCGTGCCGGAACCCGGGTGTAGACTCGGTCGCGCAAACATACGACAGGGGAGCGCCGGCCCGACGCAGTTACGCTGCTGAAGGAACCGGGCGCTGAGAGTGCGGACAACCGCAGACCCTCGAACCTGATCCGGTTAGTACCGGCGAAGGGAGTCGAGTTCTCAGGGCGAGCGCGGCGGCATATTGGCGCCGTCCATCGCCCTCCCCTCCTGTACCTCAGGAGGATCTTCACAATGGCAGTTTCCAATGCCAAAACCAGCACAGCTCCACCCCGGCGCCGCCTCGAATGGCGCGTCGTTGACATTGTCGTCGCCTCGGTGCTCGCCGTGGCCGTCGGCGTCGTCTTCTTCGCCTGGTCCGCCGGCTACAGCGGGGTCGTGCTGCTGACCAGCGCGTTTCCGCCGCTCATGGGTCTCTATACCGGCGGCTGGCTCATCGCCGGGGTCCTCGGCGGCCTGATCATCCGCAAGCCCGGCGCCGCGATCTACTGCGAGGTCCTCGCCGCCGCCGTGTCGGCGCTGCTGGGCACCCAGTTCGGCCTGTCCGTGCTGCTCTCTGGCTTCATTCAGGGTCTCGGCGCCGAACTGGTGTTCCTTCTCTTCCTGTACCGGAAGTGGAACCTCGGTGTCGCCCTGCTCGCGGGGCTCGGGTCCGGCATCGCCCTGGCCGTCAGTGAGAACATCCTTTACAACGCCCTGTGGGCCGTCGATTACCAGCTGCTCTACGTGCTGTTCGCCTCGGTCTCGGGCGTTGTCATCGCCGGGCTGCTGTCCTGGCTCGCCGTGCGGGGCCTCGCGAAGACCGGGGTGCTCTCCTCCTTCGCCGCCGGCCGCTCGGCGGACTGATGGCCCGGAACGACATCGCCCCCGTGGGCGCCACCGCCGATGGGTGGGGGTGGCGCCACGCGGGGCGTCCCGGCTTTGCCGTCCGGGGCGTCGACCTGCGGATCGAGCCCGGTGAACGGGTGCTGCTCCTCGGTGCGTCGGGATCGGGAAAGTCAACGCTGCTGTCCGCCCTCGCCGGCGTCCTGGGCGACGCCGAGGAGGGCGAGCAGGAGGGCTCGATCCTGCTGGACGGCGCACGCCCGGGCGCCCGCCGCGGCCGGGCCGGGCTCGTGCTGCAGGACCCGGACTCCCAGATCGTGCTCGCCAGGGTGGGAGACGAAGTGGCGTTCGGAGCCGAAAACCTCTCGGTTCCCCGGCCCGAGATCTGGCAGCGCGTCCGGCAGTCCCTCGACGACGTCGGACTCGACGTCCCGCTGGACCGTCCCACCTCCGCCCTGTCCGGCGGACAAAAACAGCGCCTCGCGCTGGCCGCCGTGCTCGCCATGCAGCCGGGCCTGCTGCTGCTCGACGAACCCACGGCGAACCTCGACCCGCAGGGCGTCACCGAAGTGCGCGACGCCGTCGTGCGCACCCTCGACCGGACGAAGGCCACCCTCATCGTCGTCGAGCACCGGGTTGCCGTGTGGGCCGACGTCGTTGACCGCGTGGTGGTCCTCGGCGCCGGCGGCGGCCTCCTCGCCGACGGACCGCCCGAAACGGTCCTCACCGGCCCCGCCACCCGCTCCGTCCTCGCAGCGGCAGGAGTGTGGATTCCCGGCTGGCACCCGCCCGTCCCGGGCACCCTGCCGGCACCGGGTGCTGGTGCGGAACTCCTTGCCGCCCGGGGCCTGGACGTGGCACGGACCAAGCGCGGGCCCGCCGTCCTCGAAGGGGTGGATCTCTCCCTGCGGGAGGGCTCCGCACTGAGCATCGTGGGCGCAAACGGGTCGGGAAAGTCGACGCTGGCGCTCACCCTGGCCGGGCTCCTGCCTGCCCGCGGGGGAACGCTCGCCGCAACGGACGCGCTTGCCCGGGGTTCTAGAAGCAACCCGGCCCGCTGGAAGTCCTCGCAGCTGGTCCAGCGCATCGGTTCGGTGTTCCAGGACCCCGAGCACCAGTTCCTGACCGGCACCGTCGCCGAGGAGCTGGCCTTCGGTCCGCGGTCGGCCCGCGAGCCCGAGGCGCTGTACCGCCCCCGCATCGAGGCGCTCGCCGAACGCCTGCGCCTGGCCCACATGCTGGCCGCCAACCCGTTCACGCTGTCCGGCGGTGAAAAGCGGCGGCTCTCGGTCGCCACAGTGCTTGCCACCCGTCCCGGGGTGTTGGTGCTGGACGAGCCCACCTTCGGCCAGGACGCCGGAACCTGGGCCGAACTCGTGGGGCTGCTCCGGGGACTGGCCGCCGAGGGCTGCAGCGTCGTCTCCGTGACGCACGACGACGACTTCACCCGCGCGCTCGGCAGCTGCGTCCTCGAGGTGCGCACCGGCAGGGCCGAGCTGCGGGCGGCGGCATGAGCGCCGACCTGCTCACCCCGGTCCTCAGCGGGACGGTGCTGCTGCGCGCCAACCCGCTCTCCAAGCTGTTCGCGGCCGGCATCGTCACGGTCGCCGTCATGCTCAGCATCGACTGGGTCAGCGCCGCCGTCGCCCTCACCGGTGAGATCCTCCTGATGCCCCTGCTTGGGATCAGCATCCGGCGGCTGTTCCTGCGGATCTGGCCGCTGGTGATCGCAGCGGCCCTCGGCGGCTACGGCACCGCGCTGCTCGCCCAAAAAACCGGCATGGTCCTGTTCGATGCCGGACCCTTCCTCTTCACCGAGGACTCGGTGGCCGCCGGCATCGCCGTGGGCCTGCGCGGGCTTGCCGTGGCGCTACCAGGGATCTTCCTGCTGGTCTCCACCGACCCCACCGACCTTGCCGACGCCCTCGCCCAGAAGCTGCGCCTTCCCCACCGGTTCGTCCTTGGCGCGCTGGCCGCGCTGCGGCTCGCAGGGCTCCTGCTCGATCAGTGGCGGATGCTCGGGCTGGCACGCCACGCCCGAGGCGCCGGACCCGACGGCAGCCCGTTCGCGCGCGCCGGTGACTTCCTCGGGCAGTCCTTCGGGCTGCTGGTCCAGGCGATTCGCCGCGCCACCCGCCTCGCCGTGGCAATGGAGGCCCGGGGCTTCGGTGCCGGGGAGCGCACCTGGGCGCGGGAGAGCACCTTCAGCGCCGTTGACGGCTGGGTCGCCCTCGCGGGCGCGGCACTGGCCGCGGCCGCCGTCAGCGCCGCCGTCTACGCGGGAACGTGGAACCTCATCGTGTCCTGACCGTTGGCCGGGAAAGCCGGGCCGGGACAAAATGAGCCGGTCAGCTCAGAGGAACCGGTCCACGAGCGCCGACAGCTCTTCGGTCAGCTCCGGAGCCACGGGGATCGGTGTTCCGTCGATCGCGGTCACCGGTGCCAGCAGGCGGATGCTCGAAATCAGCCACACGGCGTCGGCGTCAAGGAGGTCCTTGGGCTCCAGGGGGCCGTACCCCAGCTGCCAGTCGGCTTCGGCGGCGGCGCGGAACAGGGCGCCCTGCGAGGTTCCGGGCAGGATGCCGCTCTCCAGCTGCGGGGTGATGAGCGTCTTGACGCCGTCCCGGCGCCGGGCGATCAGCACGGTCGAGGTCGGGCCCTCAAGGACCTTGCCGTCGGAGGAGGTGAAGATGACGTCGTTGGCGCCGTGTTCCTTCGCGTACCGGATGGCGGCCATGTTCACCGCGTAGGAGAGGGTCTTCGCGCCAAGCAGCAGCCACGGCGCGCGCTGGGCGACAGTGCTGTCGTACCCGCGCTCGAGCAGCAGCACCGCCACGCCGGTCTCGCGCTGCTTCCTGGTGGCCGGCGGGACGGCGGAGACCTGCACCCACGCCGTCGGTCCGCGGCCCTCCACGCCGCGCGTTGCGACAAGCTTCACGACAACCTCGGCGTCCTCCGGGGATGCCGCCGCATATTCGGCAAGCCCGGTGCGCATGGCCCTGCTCCAGGCCTCGGCGGCGGGAATCCTGAGGGCCAGGGCCGACGCCGACGACGCCAGCCGCTCAAGGTGGGCCTGTTCCTTCCGCGGCGTGCCGCCGACGGCGAGGAGGGACTCGAAAATGCCGTCGCCGCGCGTCGCGCCCTGGTCGGTCGCCATGAGCTGGGGTTGGGACGCATCGACGACGCGGCCGTGCTCGAATGCCGGATCGAGGAACACCAGTACAGTCATGACGCCAGCATAACGGGCGCCCCAGAGGCGGCCCGGAGGGTGCCGCCTAGGAGGGAACACCTCCGCGGCCGCCGCGGGGATGCGGCGGCGGAGGACCGGTTGACTGCCGCACGACCACCTCGGGCCCGCCCGGAACCATGACGTCTTCGGGAGGGGCGCCTTCGAGCTGGGCGCAGAGAGCGTCGACGGCCGCCTGCCCCAGCTCCATCAGCGGCATGGCGATGGCGGTCAGGGGAGGGTGGAGGAAACCGGCAAGCGGGAGGTCGTCATAGGAGATGACCGAAATGTCCTCGGGAACGCTCAGCCCCGCGTCGTGGACGGCGGAAAGGACACCGATCGCCTGGTTCAGCGTGCTCGCGTAGATCGCGGTCATCTCCGGATGATCCAGCAGCAGCCGGGTGGCGGCCGCGAAGCCCCCCTGCTCGTTGAACTCACCCGGCTCGATGAACGGCTCGGGTATTCCGGCCCTCCGTGCGGCCCCAAGCAGGCCGGACCGCCGGCTGATGGTCGGCGTGAGGTCCTCGGGGCCCGAAACGTGCCCGATCTGCCGGTGCCCCAGCGCGAGCAGGTGGTCGAGGGCGGCGCGGCTGGCCGCCTCGATGTTCAGCGAAATGTTGCGGCCCGACCCGGAGACGACGCGGTTCACGAAGACATGCGGGATCTGGGAATCGGGAAGCATGCCCAGCAGCGGGTGATCGGAGCGCGCCGAGGCGATCAGGAGGCCGTCGACGCGGTGGCTCGCCACGAGGTCGGCGAACTGCCGGTCGACGCCGAAGTCGGCGGCATCCTCGGCGAGCAGCATCGCGAAGCCGCGGGCCCGTGCCTGCTGGACCGCGCCGCGGGTAATGCGGGAGTAGACCGGGTTCGTGAGGTCGGGGATGAGCAGGGCGAGGGCCCGCGTGCTGGCCCCGGCCAGGGCGCGGGCACCGGTGTGCGGCTGGTATTCGAGGTCCCGGACCGCCTCGAGGATCCGCACGCGTGTCTCCTCGCGGATGGAGAGGGTGCCGTCGTTGTTGAGGACCCGGGAGACGACGGACTTGGTGACGCCGGCGTGGTTGGCCACGTCGATGAGCCGTGACCTCTGCTTTGGCCTGACCGGTGTATCGGAGGAATCGCGCACTGAACCTCCCTTTAGACCCATGCGGCACTCTGATTGTGTCACAGCAGACAGTGTGATGTTGACCTCACTCTGGATTCACCGTAGGGTGGACGCCGCCGGAGAAAACCGGTTTTCTACAGTGCCGGACCGGCCCTTAGGGACGGCCGACCCATCAGCGGTAACCATGCCCAAAGGAGTGACAATGGCCAAAATCGAAACGATGCGGACGGACCTTTACCGGATCCCCCTGCAGCAGACGCTGACCGACAGCATGCACGGGGTCATGCTTGACTTCGAACTCATCACCGTCCGGGTGACCGACAGCGACGGTGCCGTTGGCCTTGGCTACACCTACACGGTCAACCACGGCGGCGCCGCCGTGGCCGTCATGATCGAGCGCTACCTGGCGCCCCTTCTGCAGGGCCAGGACGCCGACCGCATCGAATCCATCTGGCAGCAGTCATGGTGGGCAATGCACTACGCGGGCCGAGGCGGGCATGTCACCTCCGCCATCTCGGCGATCGATATCGCGCTGTGGGACCTCAAGGGCAAGAAGGCCAACGAACCGCTGTGGCGCCTGTTCGGCGGGTTCGACCCGAAGGTGCCCGTCTATGCCGGTGGGATCGACCTGCAGCTGCCGATCGAGGAACTGCTGGCCCAGGCCGACGGCTACCAGCAGCAGGGCTTCCGTGCCATCAAGATGAAGGTCGGGCGCCCCCACCTGCGCGAGGACGTTGCCCGCGTGGCACGCATGCGCGGGCACCTCGGCGAGGACTTCCCGTTGATGGTTGATGCGAACATGAAGTGGAGCGTCGATGAGTCGATCCGCGCCGCCCATGCCCTTGCCGAGTTCAACCTGGTGTGGATCGAGGAGCCCACGATCCCCGACGACATCGCCGGATACGTCCGCATTGTCCGCGAGGGGCGCCAGCCGATCGCCGGAGGCGAGAACCTCCACACCCTCTACGAATTCCAGCAGGCCATCTCCGCAGGAGCCATCACCTTCCCGGAACCCGATGTCAGCAACTGCGGCGGCTACACCACCTTCCGGAAGATCAGCGCCCTCGCCGAGGCACACAACCTTCCCGTGACCTCCCACGGCGTGCACGACCTCACGGTGCATGCCCTTGCGGCGGCACCCAACCGCACCTACATGGAAGCCCACGGGTTCGGCCTTGACTCCTACCTCGCCGCGCCCCTGCGCATCGAGGACGGCTTCGCCGTCGCCCCGGAGCTCCCCGGCCACGGCGTCGAGCTTGATTTCGCCGCACTCGAAGGGGTGCGTTCATGACGGCTTCGGAAGTCCTCGCCCGCGAACCCGCCCGCGAGCCCGTCCGACCCCGCCGGTTCCAACGGCCCGCCCCCGGCATGCGCTGGCGGATCATGGGCTCGAATGCGACAGTCCTTTTGCTCAACTACGGAGACCGCGCGGCGCTCGGTGTTGCGGCGCCGCTGATCATCTCCGAGTTCGGGTTCAGCACCAGCACCATGGGGCTGATCCTCGGCGCCTTCGCCTTCACCTACGCGCCCGCCTGCTTCGCCGGGGGCGCGCTCGCCGACAAGTACGGCTCGCGGAAGGTAATGGCCATCGCGGCCCTGTGGTGGTCGATCGCCACGGCGCTCGCCGCCTTCTGCTTCAACTTCGCCACCTTCTTCCTCCAGCGCCTGCTCTTCGGGCTCGGTGAGGGGCCGCAGGGCGCCACGACGGCGCGCACCATGGGCAACTGGTTCCCCCGCCGCGAATATGCGACGGCCATGGGCCTGACCTTCGCCGCCAACCCGCTTGGCGCAGCCCTTGGCGTGCCGGTCGTGTCCGCCCTGCTGATCTGGTCGAACAACAACTGGCGGGTACCCTTCCTCGTGCTCGGCGGCATCGGCATTGTCATCGCCGCCGGCTGGTACTGGGTGGTCCGTGACAAGCCGGAGCAGCACCCCCGCATCACCGCCGAGGAGCTCGCTCTCATCTCCTCGGACCGGACGCCGGTGGACGAGGCTTCCACCGAGGAGGTCCCCAAGCTCTCCTTCTACCTGCGCCAGCCCGCCGTCATCGCCAACGCGCTCGCGTTCTTCGGGTTCAGCTGGATGCTGTTCATGTTCCTGTCCTGGTACCCGACCTACCTTGTCCAGACCCAGGGCATCGACCTCAAGGAGCTCGCCTGGGCCGGATCCCTTCCCTGGGTGGCCGGTGCCATCGGAACGGCGCTCGGCGGGGTGCTCTCCGACCGGCTCGCCAGCAAGGCCGCCGTGCCGCTGACCGTGCGCAAATGGGCAACCGCGCTGTTCCTGGCGGTCAGCGGCGCCCTGTGCATCCCGCTGGCGACTGTGAATTCGCTGGCCTTCGCCGTGAGCCTGTTCGCCGTCGTCCTGTTCCTGCTCTACCTGGCCAATGTGCAGTTCTTCGCAATCGTCCGCGATGCGGTGCACCCTGCCCGCCTCGGCGGGGTCACGGGCTTCGTTCACTTCTGCGCCAACATGGCGGGTGTAATTGCCCCCATCGTCACCGGATTCCTCATCGAGGACCTCGGGTCCTGGACCGGGGCCTTCACCCTCGCCGCGGCCCTCGCTATCATCGGCGCGATCGCCTTGGTTATTGTCAAGGCACCCCCGGCGTTCGTTCCCGGCGCTCAAGCACAAGCATCACCGGCTTTGGAGGGATGAAATGTCAGACCAGTTGAAAATCATCATCACCGACTGCGACCACGATTCAATCGCCATCGAGGAGGAGCTCGCCCGCAGCCGCGGCGCCGACCTCAAGCTTGCCTCCTGCCGCACCGAAGAAGACGTCATCGCTGCTGCCGCGGGCGCCGACGGGATCCTCGTCCAGTACGCCCCCATCACCGCCCGGGTGCTCGACGCCCTCCCGGGGCTCAAGGCCATCGGGCGCTATGGGGTGGGCGTTGACACCGTCGACGTCGAGGCCGCCACCGCCCGCGGCGTCGCCGTGTGCAACGTTCCCGACTACGGAACCGAAGACGTCAGCGACCACGCGATTGCACTGGCCCTGACCCTGGCGCGGGGAGTCGCGCAGCTGGACCGCCGGATGCGCGCCGGAGAGCACAGCCTGGCCCCGGTCCAGCCGCTGCACCGGACCGCGACCCGGGTCTTCGGCATCGTGGGCCTCGGGCTGATCGGGTCGGCAACGGCCCGCAAGGCCCGCGGCATCGGGTACACGGTGATCGGCTATGAACCGCGCCTCCGCCCGGGATCTCTCACCCAGGACGGCGTCGAAGTCGTCGGGTTCGAGGACCTCCTCGCCCGCGCCGACGTCGTCTCCCTCCATGTGCCGCTGACCGCCGAAACGCACCACCTGATCGACGCCGGCACCGTGTCGGCCATGAAACCCGGCGCGGTGCTGGTCAACACGTGCCGGGGCGGGGTCGTGGACACCGAGGCGGTCGTTGCCGCCCTCGAGTCGGGGCAGCTCTCCGGGGCCGGCCTCGACGTCTTCGAACAGGAGCCGCTGCCGGCGGATCACCCCCTCCTGCGGCTCGAGAACGCGGTGCTGACCCCCCACGCCGCCTGGTACAGCGAGGAATCCTACGGAGAATTGAAAAGCAGGACCCTTCAGAACGTGCTCGACGTCTGCTCCGGAACCGTCCCCCGCAACATCCTCAACCCGAAAGTCCTTTCATGACCACCTCCAGTTCGACAATGAAGGCCGCCGTCCTCACCGCGCCGGACACCGTCGCGATGCAGCAGGTTCCCCTGCCCGAGGTGCCCGAAGGCTGGGCGCTGATCAAGGTCGAGTACACGGGCCTGTGCGGCACCGACTTCTCCATCTACCACGGCACCCACCCGCGGGCCCAGACGCCGCTGATCATGGGCCATGAGATCACCGGAACGGTCGCCGTCGCCGCACCGGGAGGCCCGGCCGAGGGAACCCGGGTGGTCGTGGAGCCGCTGATCACCTGCGGCACCTGCGGTCCCTGCTCCGACGGAAACACCCACGTATGCCAGAACCTGAACCTCTACGGCATCGACGCGCCGGGCTCGCTCGCGGAATACGTCGCCCTTCCGGCACACGCACTCCTTCCCGTCGATCCCGGTGTTCCCGCACGGCAGGCGGCCCTTGCGGAGCCCCTGGCCGTTGCGGTCCACGCCGTCTCCCGTTCCGGGCTGTCCGGCGGGGAGCGGGTCGCCGTCTTCGGGGCTGGCCCCATCGGGCTGTTCACCGCCCTTGTCGCCCGGGAAGCCGGCGCCGGCGAGGTGTTCCTGATTGAACCCAGCGAGCACCGCCGCGAGGCGGCCGAACGGTTCGGCTTTCCGGTCGTCGCCCCGGGTGACAACCCGGTGGACACGGTGCGCTCCAGAACCGGCAACGCCGGGGCCGACATCGTTTTCGACTCCGCAGCCCATCCCAGCGTCGCCGCCGCCCTGTCCGGGGCAGCACGGGTGCAGGGAACCATCGTGCTCGTCGGAGTCTACAAGGAACCGGCGAAGCTCGACCTGCAGGGCATCACCTTCGCCGAGCAAAGGCTTCTCGGGGTGCGCGTCTATACCCGCCAGGACATGGAACGGGCTGTCGCGCTTATTGAAACCGACGTGCTGCAGCTGAGCCGGGTACCGGTCGAGGTCTTCCCGCTCGAGAAGGTGCCCGAGGCCTTCACGAAGGCCATGTCGGCCAGCGGTGTCCTGAAGGTCCTCGTCGGTTCGGCGGAAGAGAGCGGGGCGGCTCATGTCTAACCCCTTCGACCTCGCCGGACGCACCGCCGCCATCACCGGCGCCTCCCGCGGCATCGGCCAGGCCACGGCCCGGGCCCTGCTCGAGGCGGGAGCCGACGTCATCGCACTCCAGCGCAGCGCACTCTCCGCCGAGCTTGAGGAGACCGCCGGACGGCTGGGCCGCAGCATCCGTCACATCCCGGTGGACCTGACGAGCGAGGACTCAATCGCTGAAGCGATCACCGCGGCACTGGCCGCCTCCGAGGTGCACATCCTCGTCAACAACGCCGGGACGCAGATCCGGCACGACGCCGTGGAGTTCCCGCTGGCGGACTTCGACACCGTGATGCAGGTCAACACCCGCGCCGTCTTCCAGCTGTGCCAGGGCTTCGGCGCCCCCATGCTGGAGCGCGGCGAGGGGAAGATCGTGAACCTCGCCTCGATGCTCACCTTCCAGGGCGGGTTCCGGGTGCCGGCGTACGCTGCGTCGAAGGGCGCGGTCGGGCAGCTGACCAAGGCGCTGAGCAATGAATGGGCGGTCCGGGGAGTCAACGTCAACGCGGTGGCCCCCGGCTACTTCGCCACCGACATGAATGAGGCCCTCCTGGCCGACGGGAACCGCTCGGCGCAGATCCTCGAGCGCATCCCCGCAGGACGCTGGGGGAAGCCGGACGACCTGACAGGAGGAGTCGTGTTCCTTGCCTCGCGGGCCGCCGACTACATCCACGGCACAATCCTTCCCATCGACGGCGGGTGGCTGGGCCGATGACTGCTCCCTCTTCCGTTCCGCGTCCTCCGGCCGGGCCGGCCCTGCTCCGGAACCCCGTGATCGCGGTGCTTCGGGCGGGCCATGCCGACCAGTACGCCCCAGTGATCGAATCGCTCCTCGCCGGAGGGGTCACCTCGATCGAGCTCACGCTCAGCACCCCCGGCGCGCTCGAGGAGCTTCCACGGCTCGTCGAACGCTTCGGGACCGCTGCCGACATCGGCATCGGCACCGTCACCGGAGTCCAGCAGGCGCAGCAGGCCATCGACGCCGGAGCGGCCTACATCGTCACCCCGGTGATGGACCTTCCCACAGTGCGCCTGTGCGTGGAGCGGGGCGTCCCGGTCTACCCCGGGGGCCTGACGCCCACCGAACTGCTGGCTGGGTGGAATGCCGGGGCCACGGCGGTCAAGCTGTTCCCCGCGTCCACCGTTGGAGCCGGGTACATCGGGCAGCTGCGCGGGCCCTTCCCGGACATCGAGGTCATTCCCAGCGGTGGCGTCGGCATCGCCGATGTGCCCCGCTGGATTGAAGCCGGTGCGCTGGCCGTCAGCCTGGGCGGCCCGCTCCTGCAGGACGCCTTCGCCGGAGGAAGCCCGGCGGGACTGATCCAGCGGGCCCGGGAAGTCTCCGAGCTGGTGGCCCGGTCGCGGCAGCCGGCCGCAGCCGGGGGAGCAGGGAAATGACAGGGGCCTCGGGACCGGGCATGCCGGGCGCCGCGGGACGGGCCGGCGTCATCACCTTCGGCGAAACCATGGCGCTCATGCGGGCGCAGACGCCGGGGCCGCTTGCCCACGCCTCCGAACTCGGCCTGGGCATCGGCGGCGCCGAAAGCAATGTCGCGATCGCCCTGGCCCGGCTCGGCACCCCTGTGGCGTGGTTCGGCCGGGTGGGTGCGGACAGCCTGGGCGACCTCGTGGCCCGCGAACTGCGCGCTGAAGGACTCGCTGTGCGTGCCATCCGGGACCCGGGGGCGCCAACGGGGCTCATGATCAAGGAACGGCGCACCCAGCACACCCAGAAGGTCTGGTACTACCGCGCAGGCAGCGCCGGATCGCGACTGGCGCCCGACGACGTGCCCGTCGACGAAATCGGTGCCGCCCGTCTCCTCCACATCACCGGCATCACCCCGGCGCTCTCGGGGACTGCCGCAGACGCCGTCGACCTCGCCGTTCAGGCAGCGCGCGCGGCGGGCACCCTCGTCTCCTTCGACGTTAACTACCGCGGGGCGCTGTGGAGTGCCGACGCCGCCTCCCCCGTGCTCCGGCGCCTTGCGGCCCGGGCCGACATCCTCTTCGCCGGCGACGACGAGGCGGCACTGCTCGTGGGCCAGGCGGACGGCCCGAAGGAACTCGCGGAACGGCTCGCCGGGCTGGGGCCGTCGCAGGTCGTCGTAAAACTTGGGGCCCGCGGGTGTGCGGCCCTGGTGGACGGGGCGTACTTCGAGCAGGCAGCGATTCCCGTTCAGGCGCTCGACACGGTTGGTGCCGGTGACGCGTTCGTGGCCGGTTACCTCGCCGAACGGCTGCAGGGGCTCGCGACGGAAGCGTGCCTGCTGACGGCCGTGCGCACCGGAGCCTTTGCGTGCCTCGTTCCCGGTGACTGGGAGGGAATGCCGAAGCGCAGCGAACTCGGGCTGCTCGAGGCAGCGGATCCGGTCTCGCGCTGAGCGGGCTGCTGCCCGTGTCCGACGGCGCCGCTGCGCGCGGGCCTCAGCCGGGGAACACGGCACCCAGAGCCGAAAGGACGCCGTAGGCCTTGGTCCGCACTTCCTCCCACTCCTCGGCCGGCACCGAATCGGCGGTGATCGCACCGCCCACCCCCAGCGAGAGGCGAGCCCCGCGGCCGTCATCCTCGATGACGAGCGTGCGGATGACGACGGCGAGGTCCGCCGCGCCGCTCAGCGAGAAGTACCCTGCTGCGCCCGAGTAGGCGCCCCGCGGTCCCTGCTCCAGCCGGTCGAGCAATTCCATTGTGCTGATCTTCGGGGCGCCGGTCATCGATCCGGCCGGAAAGGCCGAGGAAACCGCCTCAGCGCGGGACGAGCCCGGGCGCAGCCGGGCATCGATGGTGCTGACCATCTGGTGCACAGTGGCGTAGGTTTCGATGGCGCACAGCCGGCTGACCGTCACCGAACCGGGCACCGCGAAGTGGGAAAGGTCGTTGCGCAGCAGGTCAACGATCATGATGTTCTCAGCGCGGTCCTTCAGCGACGTGGCCAGGTCCCGCTTCAGGGCATCGTCCTCTTCCGGGTCGGCCGAGCGGCGGCGGGTCCCCTTGATCGGCTCGGCACGCAGCGAACCGTCGGCGCCGAGCTTCAGGAAGCGTTCCGGGGAGGTGCTGGCAAGCGCGAGCCCCGGGAACCGGAGGAAGTGCGCAAACGGTGCCGGATTGGCGGCGCGCAGTGCGAGGTAGAGCTGAAGCGGATCGACCGGAGTCTCAAGCCGGGCGGCGAGTTCAGTGGTGAGGCACACCTCGTAGGTGTTTCCCTCGGCGATTTCGGCCTGGGCCTTCCCGATTTTCGCGAGGTAGCCGGAACGGTCATCGCGGGAGGTGAAGACCGGAGGGTGCGGAACACCCGGGTCCTGCGTGGGCGCGGCCGTGGGGATGGCTGGACCGGCGGCTTCGGCAGTGGAAGCGGCGAGCACTGCGGCCCGGGCCGCCTCGAGCCAACGGCCCCGCTCGGGGTCGGCCGAGCCGTCGCCGAGGGTCAGCAGGAACGCGCAGCGGTCCCGGTGGTCGATCACGACGGCGCGCCCGGCGAAGATCAGCGCCGCGTCGGGGAGCGCGGTGGCAGGCAGCGAGGCGCCGCCGGTTTCCCGCTTCAGTTCGTAGCCGAGGTACCCCAGCCAGCCGAGGGTGAACCCGCACTCGTAACCGCCAGGGGCACCAAAGCTGCCGCGCCCCCAGACGCCGTCGAGCCACCGGAAGAATGGTCCCGCGATGCGCGCGGTGACGGCGCCGGCGGTGACTTCGGTGAGGCCCGCGCGGTGGCGGACGGACTGGCCGAACATCCCGCCGTCGTCAGCCATCACGGTAAAGCGGCTGCGCTCTGGCGGGGGAGAACCGGCAGCACCGGCGTCAGAGCTGTCGAGCCACACGGCGGACGGCGATCGGCCGTACAGCGCGGCGAAAAGAGCCGGGGTGTTGGGTTCGTGTCCGATCCGTTCGGCCGAGACGGTCAGCCCGCGGCGTCCTGCCCGCTCGGGCGACATCGCCGCCGACCAGCGGGGCAGCCCGGACAGGGCCAGCCGCGCCTGGGGCGGGGTGGTGGTCCCCCGGTGGCCCTGGACCACGAGGTCGGCGTTGACGGCGGGGGCGTCCTGCCCAAGCCAGGCCAGTTCCTGCTCGGCCCAGTGCTGCCAGTACGGCGCGAAGGTGTCGCCGTCTCGGGTGAGTGCGCTGGTGCGGCGGACGTCGTCGGGCGCCTCCACCCAGAGCGCGGCGTCGAGGTAGGGGCGGGCCGCCGCGCAGGAGGCCCCGACCCCCTCGACGATCACGATTTCGGCCGGCTCGGTGTGCCGCAGCAGGCCGTCTGTGCCGTTTTCCCAGTCCCAGGCGTGCCAGGACGCGGATTCGCCGCCGGCAAGGGGACGCAGGACCGTCTCGACATAACGGGTGAGGCCTTCTGCCAGTCCGTCCCAGCCGGGGTAGATGTCCTCGAGGTGGAACAGGCTCACCCGGTGGTGCTCGCGCAGCAGCGCCGCGAGTTCAACGGCCAGGGTGGTCTTGCCCGCTCCGGAGCGGCCGTCAACGGCGAGGATCAGCGGGACGTCCGCGCCGCCGGCCCGTGCTGCCACCGCTAGGATCCCTTCACATGGTTCACCGGGCTGGAAAGGGCGGGATCAGGCGAGGGCAAGCAGGACCCCCACTGCGACGAACAGCGACCCGAAGACGCGGTTGAGGATCCGCTGACCGCGCTGGTCGCGGGTGAAGCGCTGGAACGAGCGGGCGGTTGCGGCATAGAAGAACCACATCACGAGGACGTCGATGGCGATCACCGTACCCGCCAGCACCCCGTACTGTCCCAGCAGGGGTTCGTCGGGGCGGATGAACTGCGGAATGAACGCCAGGAAAAACACGACGGCCTTCGGGTTGAGCAGGTTCACCCACAGCCCGCGGCGGAACATGGACAGCGGGCCTTCGCGGCGGCGGGCTTCGGAGGCCTCCTCCAGATCCGGTGCCTGAAGGAATTTTCGCACCCCAAGGTAGACGAGGTAGGCGGCTCCCGAGTAGCGGATCACGTTGAAGGCGACCGGCGAACTCGTAACGAGCAGCCCGACTCCGGCTGCCACAACGGCGATGTGGATCAGGAGCGCCGCCTGCTGGCCGGCGATGCCCCAGATTGCCCGCCGGAAGCCGACGGTGAGCGCGTTGCTCATGGTGTTCACCGCGCCGGCGCCGGGGGTGAAGCTGATGAGGGTGCCGGCACCCAGAAGCGCAAGCCAGACCGAGGGGTTCACCTGTTCATAGTAAATCGTCCCGCCCGGGGCGCCCTACCGGAGCCCCGGGACCACGGACCTAGGACCGGGCGATGATTTCCGTGCTGGGGATCAGGAACGTGCCGGCCGGCTCCTGCGCCCAGGCGAGCCACCCGGCGGAGATGCGCTCGAGCGCGGCCTTGTCGGCGAGCCCGCGTTCGAGGGCCTGTTCCGCGAAGGCGGAGTGGAGCACCCGTTCCGCCCACGACTGCGCGTGCCACTGCCGCCGCTCCTCGCTGGCGTAGAGCCAGTTCGAGGAGGAGATCTCCACCTTCTCAAAGCCCGCGTCCTGGGCCCAGCCGAGCAGGCGGCGCCCGGCGTCGGGCTCGGCGCCGTTGCCGCGCGCAATGGCCTGGTACAGCGCCATCCACTCGTCGAGTTCGGGCAGCTGGGGGTACCAGGTCATGGCGTGGAAGTCGGCGTCGCGCACCGCGACAAGCCCGCCCGGGCGGGCGACACGGCGCATCTCGCGCAGCGCGGCAACCGGGTCGACGAGGTGGTGGAGCACCTGGTGGGCGTGCACCAGGTCGAAGGTTTCGTCGGGAAAGTCGAGGTCGTAGACGTTTCCGGTCTGGAAGCGGACATTGGCAAGCGAGGCGTGGAGCTCGGCGGCTTCAGCCACCACATCGGGGGAGCGGTCGAGGCCGGTCACCGTTCCGGGGCTGACGGCCCGCGCCAGGTCCGCGGTGATGCTTCCCGGACCGCAGCCGACGTCGAGGACGTCCATGCCCGGCCGCAGGTGCGGGATCAGGTAGGCGCCGGAGTCCGCAAGGGTGCGGGTCGCATGAGCCTGGGTGACGCTTGGATGATGGCCGTGGGAGTACACCTCGCTGTTCATGGTCTGAGGTTAGACCCCGGAGGGGAAACGGTCAGCCTCCCCGCGTCATTCTTCGCAGCAATGGTTGCGGCGGTGACACTTTCCATCATCGTCTTCAGCAGGGCGAGCTCGTCGTCGGTGTACCGGGCAAGGGCGTCGGAGATGTGCTGGGCGAGGGGGGCGAAGAGCCGGTTCCCGGCAGCATGCGCCTTCTCCGTCATCTGGAGGTGCACCTGCCGGCGGTCGACGTCGCTGCGCGTGCGGGTGACGTGGCCTGCCGAGGTGAGCCGGTCGATCAGGGCCGTGGTGGCGGGGGAGCTGAGGTTGAGTTCCTCCCGCAGCATGCTGGGGGTGACGACCGTTCCCGACCTCGCGGCACCGACCATGACGCCCAGCGCGTGAAGGTCAGTCGGGTGCAGGGCGTCCTTGGTGCTGACGACGTCGACGTAGCGTTCCGTCTCGGCGGTGAACTGCTGCAGGAGCGCCAGCAGGTCCGCCCGGTTGTCATTGACCACTGTTTACACCTCGTTTCATTTTCTACTCTAGGCGCCCTGCCAATTTATCTCCATCATGGATATACTCGGCAATAGAGATAATCCTTCGAGAGGCCCCACAATGAAAAGTATCTGGCTGCGCGTCCTGCTTCCCGCCGTCATCGTCCTGATCTGGCTGGCCGGTGCCGCCGTCGGCGGGCCAACCTTCGGGCGCCTCGAGGAGGTGTCGAGCAACGACCAGGCGGCCTTCCTCCCCGCCAGCGCCGAATCAACGGCGGCCGGCGAGTTCGAGGAACAGTTCCGCAGCTCCGATGCGGTGCCGGCCGTGATCGTCGCCGAATCGACGAGCGACATTCCGCCCCGGGACCTCGGCGCCTACGCCGAGGTGGCGGGTCGGCTGGCGGAGGTCGAGGGGCTTGAGGCCCCCGCCGGAGGAGGCCCCGCCGTCGTGGGTCCCATCCCCTCGGAGGATCTCAGGGCCGTGCAGTACATAGCGTTCGTCTCGGCCGACGCCGAGCTGGGCGAGGTCGTCGCCGAGCTTCGCGGAGTGCTTAACGAAGAACTGCCGGACGGCGCCACCGGGTATGTGACAGGACCTGCCGGATTCACCGCCGACCTGGTCAGCGCGTTCGGGGGCATCGACGGGATCCTGCTGGCCGTGGCACTCGGCTGCGTGTTCGTCATCCTGCTCGCCGTCTACCGTTCCGTGGTGCTGCCGTTCCTCGTGCTCCTGACCTCCGTCTTCGCACTGTCCACCTCGATCCTGGTGGTGTTCGCCTTCGCCAAGTGGGACTGGATCCAGCTCAGCGGCCAGAGCCAGGGCATCCTCTCAATCCTGGTGATCGGCGCCGCAACCGACTACGCGCTCCTGCTGGTGGCCCGTTTCCGGGAAAGCCTGGGCGAGGTGCAGTCGCCCTGGGAGGCGATGAAGATGGCCTACCGGGGATCGGTTGCAGCCATCGCGGCGTCGGGGGCGACCGTCATCCTGGGGCTGCTGTGCCTGCTCTTCTCCGACCTCAACTCCAACCGCAGCCTTGGACCCATTGCCGCAATCGGGATCGTCTTTTCCGTTGCTGCGGCGCTGAGCCTGCTCCCGGCGCTGCTGCTGCTCTTCGGCCGCGCCGCCTTCTGGCCGCTTCGCCCGAAGGTCGGCGCGCAGCGCGGCGGACCCGCCGACGGCGGACCCGCAGGCACCGAAGGCCTGCGCGGACTGTGGAAGCGGGTCGCCGTCCTGGTCGCCCGCCGGTACCGCGCCGTCTGGATCGGATCGCTCCTCGTGCTGGGCGCCGGGGCACTGGGGCTGACCCAACTGCAGGCAAGCGGAGTACCCCAGTCCGAACTCATCCTGACCTCCTCCAACGCCGTCGACGGGCAGGAGGCCCTCGGGCGCCACTTCGACGCCGGCTCCGGCAGCCCCATCGCTGTCGTCGTCCCCGAAGAGGATCAGGACCTCGTCCTTGACATCGTTCAGAACCAGCCCGGCATCTCCGAGGCCGCGCTCACCACCGACGCCTCGGGCGTGACCGAGGTGAACGACGGGCGGGTGCTGATCAACGGCACCCTCGAATACCAGGCCGACTCCGAAGACGCCGAAAACGTTGTGCGCGACCTCCGCACGGCGCTGGAGGGCGAAAGCCCCGATTCGCTCGTCGGGGGCGTCACGGCGATTGCCGTCGACACCAACGACACGGCGCTCGCCGACCTCGGCAAGATCATCCCCATCGTCCTGGCCGTCATCCTTGTGGTCCTGATGCTCCTGCTGCGCGCAGTCGTTGCCCCGGTGCTGCTCATCCTCAGCGTCGTGCTCTCCTACGCGACGGCCCTCGGCGTGTCCGCGCTGGTGTTCAACAACCTGCTCGGGTTCGAGGGCGCCGACGCGTCGGTGCCGCTGTTCGGTTTCGTGTTCCTCGTGGCGCTGGGCGTTGACTACAACATCTTCCTCATGACCCGGGTTCGGGAGGAGTCCCTGCGGCTGGGAACCCGCCCCGGCATCCTGCGCGGGCTGGGCGTGACCGGCGGGGTCATCACCTCGGCCGGGGTGGTGCTGGCGGCGACCTTCGCAGCCCTTGGCGTCATTCCGATCCTGTTCCTCGCCCAGATTGCCTTCATCGTGGCGTTCGGGGTGCTGCTTGACACGGTGCTGGTGCGCTCACTGCTCGTGCCGGCGCTCGCCTACGATCTCGACCGGCGCATCTGGTGGCCGTCCGCGCTCGGCAGGGGACAGGTGCCGGCGCACCGGGCGGCGGAGCCCGACGCCGAGGAGCACGAGCACCGGGCGGTGGCGGCCCACCGCGGCTAGGGTCTGCGGGCCGGCCACACGGCGGGTCGGCCCGCCACTGGCGCCCGGGGGCCGCAGGTGATGGGTGGGCATATCCGGACATGCCCACCCATCGGGGCCGGCCGGTGGGCAGGGGCAACCCGGAGGGGGCGGCTGTGAGGCCATGCCGCGGTCTCCTGACCCTCCGCGTCCGACACTGCTGCCCGTGCACATTTTCCCAACCCCGTTGCCGTGAGTAACGTTGCCATGAGTAATAAGGGCCCTTAGCGTTGACGGGGTCCAAAGCCCTTCCGGGCCCGTGCTGATACGAAGAGGTCTCAGACAATGTCCTTCCGCATCCGAACCGTCCTCGCGACCGTAGCCCTTGCCGCCGCAAGCATCGTCGGAGGAGCCCCTGCCTCGGCCGACACCCTCGACATCGCCCCGCCCGGCGCCAACGACTGGTCCTGCAAGCCCAGTGCCAAGCATCCGCGGCCCGTGGTGCTGGTCCCCGGCACCTTCGAGAGCATGGCCAAGAACTGGTCGACGCTATCTCCGCGCCTCGCGGCACAGGGGTACTGCGTCTTCGCCCTCAACTACGGCACCACCAACGGCGTGGACGCGACCGGGCCCATCGCCGATTCGGCAGGCGAGCTCGCCTCCTTCATCGACGGAGTGCTGGGTGCCACGGGGGCCCAGAAGGTGGACATCGTCGGCCACAGCCAGGGCGGCATGATGCCGCGGTACTACCTCGGCTTCCTCGGCGGAGCGAAGAAGGTGAACCACCTCGTGGGCATCGCGCCGTCCAACCACGGCACCGAAGGCGTTCTAGCGCCGACGCCGGACCAGGTTCCCCTGGGCACCGGCGATTCGGGTTTCCTCTGCCAGGCGTGTGCCGACCAGGAGGCGGGGTCGGCGTTCCTCGCGAAGCTCAACTCGATCGGTGACACGGTGAACGGCCCGTCCTACACGGTGCTCTCGACAAGGTACGACGAGGTGGTCACCCCCTATACGAGCCAGTTCCTGAGCGGGCCGGCCCGGCAGGTCACGAACATCACCCTCCAGGACAAGTGCCCGCTCGATCCGATCGAGCACGACCAGGCCCCGAACGATCCGGTGGTCCACCAGCTGGTCAGCCACGCGCTCGCCTCGAAGGGTCCGGCAAGCCCCCTGTACCAGCCGGAATGTTTGTGACCATTACGGAGTTGAGTAATACAGACTCAACTTTGGTTTGACTCCCTGCCAGCACGGAGTACAGTTGAGTGCAGAACGCTCAATCTACGCGCCCGGCGGTTGAGCGGCCAGCAAATTCCCGGGCTGTCGAAAGGAAACTTGCATGTCACGTGCAGTAGGCATTGACCTCGGAACCACCAACTCAGTTGTTTCAGTCCTCGAAGGCGGCGAGCCCACCGTCATTGCCAACGCCGAAGGCGCGCGCACCACGCCGTCGATCGTTGCGTTCTCCAAGGCAGGCGAGGTGCTGGTCGGCGAGATCGCCAAGCGCCAGGCCGTCAACAACATCGACCGCACCATCGCGTCGGTCAAGCGCCACATGGGCACCGACTGGTCCATCCCCGTCGACGACAAGAAGTACACCGCCCAGGAGATCTCGGCCCGCATCCTTCAGAAGCTGAAGACCGACGCCGAGTCCTACCTCGGGGAAAAGGTGACCGACGCCGTCATCACCGTTCCCGCGTACTTCAACGACGCCGAGCGCCAGGCCACCAAGGAGGCCGGCGAGATCGCGGGCCTGAAGGTGCTGCGCATCGTCAACGAGCCCACCGCCGCCGCACTCGCCTACGGCCTCGACAAGGGCAAGGAAGACGAGCTCATCCTCGTGTTCGACCTCGGCGGCGGAACCTTCGACGTCTCCCTGCTCGAAGTCGGCAAGGACGAGGACCAGTTCTCCACCATCCAGGTCCGCTCCACCGCAGGCGACAACCGCCTCGGCGGCGACGACTGGGATCAGCGCGTCGTCGACTTCCTCCTGGCCCAGGCCAAGGCCAAGGGCGCCGACCTGTCCAAGGACAAGATCGCCCTGCAGCGCCTCAAGGAAGCTGCCGAGCAGGCCAAGAAGGAACTGTCTTCGGCCACCTCGACCAACATCTCCCTGCAGTACCTCTCCGTCACCCCCGAGGGCCCCGTGCACCTCGACGAGCACCTCTCCCGCGCCAAGTTCCAGGACCTCACCAAGGACCTGCTGGACCGCACGAAGAAGCCGTTCCACGACGTGATCTCCGAGGCCGGCATCAAGGTCTCCGACATCAACCACATCATCCTGGTCGGCGGCTCCACCCGCATGCCCGCGGTCTCCGAACTGGTCAAGGAACTCGCCGGCGGCAAGGAGCCCAACAAGGGCGTCAACCCCGATGAGGTCGTCGCGGTCGGTGCCGCACTCCAGGCCGGTGTGCTGAAGGGCGAGCGCAAGGACGTCCTGCTCATCGACGTCACCCCGCTCTCCCTCGGCATCGAGACCAAGGGCGGCATGATGACAAAGCTCATCGAGCGCAACACCGCCATCCCGACCAAGCGGTCCGAGACCTTCACCACGGCTGACGACAACCAGCCGTCCGTGGCGATCCAGGTCTTCCAGGGCGAGCGCGAGTTCACCCGCGACAACAAGCCGCTGGGCACCTTCGAGCTGACCGGCATCGCGCCGGCCCCGCGCGGGGTCCCGCAGGTCGAGGTCACCTTCGACATCGACGCCAACGGCATCGTCCACGTGTCCGCCAAGGACAAGGGCACCGGCGCCGAGCAGTCGATGACCATCACCGGTGGATCGTCCCTCTCCAAGGAGGACATCGACCGCATGGTCCGCGAGGCCGAGGAGCACGCAGCCGAGGACAAGGCCCGCCGCGAGGCAGCCGACACCCGCAACGCCGCCGAGCAGCTCGCCTACTCCGTTGACAAGCTCATCTCCGATAACTCGGACAAGCTGCCCGAGGGGGTCAAGACCGAGGTCCAGGCCGACGTCGACGCCCTGAAGAAGGCGCTTGAAGGCCAGGACAACGACGACGAGGTGAAGTCCGCGTTCGAGAAGCTGCAGTCCTCCCAGACCAAGCTGGGCGAGGCAATCTACGCCCAGTCGCAGCAGGATGCGGGTTCGGCGGGCGCCGGTGCCTCGGCTGACGGCCAGACGCCGCCGGCCGGTGCCGACGACGACATTGTCGACGCCGAAGTTGTGGACGAAGACGACATCAACGAGAAGAAGTAACAATGCCGCACCACGGAAACGAAGAAGAGCACCAGTCAGAGCCAGTGAGCTTCCGCGACAAGCGGAAGATTGATCCTGAAACGGGCGCGGTCCGTGGGCAGCAGAACGACGCCGGCGACCCGGCACCGGCCGAGCCGGTGTCCGGGGACCCAGCCGGGGAGGAGGCGCCCCCGGCGCCTCCCGCCGCGGACACCGCCGACGGCGACGCGCTCGCCCAGGCCGAAGCCATCCTCAACGAGGCCGGCGAGGGCGAAGACGCGCCGGTGACGGAGGTCATCGCTGAACTGCGCAACGACCTGCTCCGGCTGCAGGCCGAGTACGTCAACTACCGGCGCCGCGTCGAGCGGGACCGCGATGTTGCGCGCGACCAGGCAGTCATCGGCGTCATCAACTCGCTGATGCCCGTCCTCGACGACATCGACGCCGCGCGCCAGCACGGCGACCTCGCCGACGGGCCGTTCGCGGCGATCGCGGGCAAGTTCGAGAACGCCCTCAAGGCGTACGAACTGACCCGGATCGACGAGACCGGTGTCGCGTTCGACCCGAACATCCACGAGGCGCTCATCCAGCAGCCGAGCCCGGAGGTGCAGGCCGACAGCGTCAGCCAGGTCCTCCGCGCCGGATACCGGAAGGGTGACCGGGTGCTTCGGGCGGCCCAAGTGATCGTCGCAGTACCGGAGTAATCTCCGTCAATGCTGGCCGGGTCCCCGGACGGCGGCAACGAAACTTCCCGCTCGCAGAGCTCGCAGGAAGTATTAAAGCCGCCTTCCCCGGGAACCCGGCCAGCGTCGGCAGTACCTCCGGCGGGTACTGTTCCCTACATCATTGAAGAAGCAGTGAAAGGAGACTCCAATTGGCTAGTCAGGATTGGGTCGATAAGGATTTTTACAAGATCCTCGGTGTCTCCAAGGACGCGACGGACGCCGATATCAAGAAGGCGTACCGCAAGCTTGCCCGCAAGCACCACCCGGACCGCAACGACGGCGATGCCGGATCCGAGCGGACCTTCAAGGACGTCTCCGAGGCATACTCCGTCCTTTCCGATCCTGAGGAACGCAAGCAGTACGATGCCATCCGCGCCATGGGCGGCGGAGCGCGCTTCACCGCCGGCGGGGCCGGCGGCGCCGGGGGAGGCGCCGGCGGCTTCGAGGACATCTTCGGCAACCTTTTCGGGCAGGGCGCAGGGTCCCGCCAGCGCACCGGAACCGGGTACGGCGACCTTCCGCCCGAGTTCGCCGACCTGTTCGGCGGGGGAGCCGGTGGCTTCGGCGGAGGGTTCTCGGCTCCTCCCCGGCGCGGCGCCGACCGCACCGCCAGCACCACCATCTCCTTCGCAGGCTCGATCAAGGGCACAACGATCGGCCTGCGCGAACCGTCCGGTGAAGTCATCGACGTGCGCATCCCGCCGGGGATCAAGGACGGGCAGAAGGTTCGCGTGCGCGGCAAGGGCCAGTCGGGCCCGGCAGGCAGCGGGGACCTGATGGTCACCGTCAACGTCAAGAGCCACCCGCTGTTCGAACGCGACGGCGACAACATCAAGGTCCACGTCCCGGTCACCTTCCCCGAAGCGGCGCTCGGCGCGCAGATCGAGGTTCCCACCATCTCCGGTGAGATGGTCAAGATGAAGGTTCCACCCGGAACGCCCTCGGGCCGGACCCTGCGGCTCAAGGGCCGCGGTGTTTCAACCTCGAAGACAACCGGCGACCTCCTTGTCACGATCGACGTCGTCGTCCCCCAGAACCTGTCGAAGGAAGCCGCGGCCGCCGTCGAGGCGTTCGCGGCCGCAACGGCCGATGCGAATCCCCGCGCCGGCCTCGCTGCCAAAGCGCAGCTCTAAGGGCAGCCCGCCTCCGGACGGGCTGCCCACCACCAACCGAAGAATTGCCATGAGGAGGCGACGCCCGCAATGGATGTGTCAATGCCGATCTACGTGATCTCGGTGGCCGCGGAGCTGGCCGACATGCACCCCCAAACCCTCCGCCAGTACGACCGGCTGGGCCTGGTGACGCCCAGCCGCGCTCCCGGCCGCGCCCGCCGGTATTCGATGAAGGATGTGAGCACCCTCCGGGAAATCCAGCGGCTCTCCCAGGAAGGGGTCTCCCTCGAGGGGATCCGGCGCATCCTCGACCTTGAAAACCAGGTTTCGGAACTCCAGCAGCGGGTCAAGGAACTCAGCGCCGAACTGCTGCAGCGCCGCGGCCAGCCCGACCCAAGCCGCGTCTTCGCCGCAGGGCTTGCCGGTGACGTCGTCACGCTCGCCCGCGGCCAGCGCCCGCGCGCCCGCAGCCAGGCGCTGATGGTCTGGCGGCCGCAGAGTTGAATCTTCCCGGCCGTCCTGGGCCGCCAGGGGCCCTGCGCAGAGAATGACGCTGGAAATTGGAGTGGCCGCAGGGCAGACTTGAGTAATGCCAGAACTCCGCGCACGAACGGGAATGCCGAGGAAATGATGGAAGAACTACTTCAACTCCTCCTTCTTGGCCTGGGTTTCCTGGCCTTCCTCACCATCGGCTCCGGTGTGACGCTGTGGCTGCTCGTCAGGCGCATCAAGCGTTCGGGCGTCGTGAAGCAGGCCGCCGAGCACGGAAGGCTCACCCTCCACAGCTATGCGGTGGACCCCATCACCCGTGAGCCGGCGCGCCTGATCCTCGAACTCCGCCGCTCGGTCCAGGCCACGCGGCGGGCGCTTGCCGAGGCAGTGCACCGCGGGCGGCCGGTGGGTGAGCTCCCCGGGGCGGCCCGGGAGCTGGAATGGGCGGCGCTGTCCCTTGAGGATCAGCTCAGGATTGCCGACCGGGAGCCGAACCGCGAACTCAAGCGCGAACTCTCGGCAGGGCTGGCAGGGCAGGCGCGCGCCCTCGAAAAACTGTCGGTGGACCTGCGCCGGTGCCTGCTGCAGACATCCTGGTCGCTCGACGGCGTACAGCTCCAGCGGGCCGACGTGCGGCTGCGCATGGAAATCAGCGCAATGCACTCGTGGATGAGTGCATACGGCGCCCGGCAGGCCTCGTGAGGCCGCGGAAACAGCGGCGCGGCTGAGGCTCCGGCATGTCGATTGGACGCCGCATCAAGCGCATTGTCCGCGCATCGAAAGCGTCGGCCCAGGACGCCGGCACCGACCCGATGCTCGCCGCCCAGCAGGTCCAGCAGGCGCAACAGCAGTCCCTGGAATCCGCGCGGCGGGCCGCGGCGGACCTTGCCGCCCACCGCCGGCGCCTTGAAATCATCACCCAGGACGCCGCGGCGAGGGTGCGTTACTTCGAAGCCCAGGCCGGAGCCGCCGTCGACCGCGGCGACGACGCCACAGCGCGGACGGCGATCCGTGAGGCAATGAACGCAGGCAAGCACCTGGCCACCGTGTCGGCGCAGTTTGAGGAAGCCGACGCCCAGGCCCGCAGGATCGCGGCGGACGTCGGCCGCCTTGAACGCCGGGTCTACGAAAACGCGCTCCAATACCAGGCCATCGCCGCGCAGCGCGCACGCGCCGAGGCGTCCCTCGGGGTGCAGGAGGCACTCAACGCCGCGTCGCGGCCGGTCCCCGGCGCGGAGCTTGCGGCCCGGGAAGCCGAGCGGGAGGCCCGCCGGCTCGCCGCCATTGCGGCAGCGCGGGAGGAACTGGCGTGGTCGGACTCAACATCCCTGCGCGTCGAGGAAGCGTTTGAGGAACTCGAGGCCGACACCGCGGCAGGTGAAGAGCTCGCCCGGCTCAAGGAACGACGCCCTAAAGGCTATCCTCCAGGGCAGCAGTAAGGGCCTCCATCGCCGCAGCGTCGACGTCGTCAACGCTGCGGAGGCGGATGCGCCACGCGAATGGATCGTTGGCCGGTGCGCGCACCGGCTCGACGCGCGCGTTGCCCGGCAGCGGAACGCGCAGGAGCACGTCCACCGCCGTCTTGGTGGCCGGGGTGACCTGCGCGAATTTGCGGCGGGCCGTCTGGAGCGAGACGTAGGTCTTGCGCATCTGGACCTCAACGCCCTCGGTTCCGAGCGCCCAGGCCAGGAGGATGTCGGCGATCGGCCGCAGTGCGGGCCGGTCGGCGTACTGCCCTTCGTAAAGCTCGTCAGCGGAGCGCATGAAGTACGCCGGGTAGCCGAACATGGCCCAGTCAACGCTCATCAGGCTGTACCCGGTGACATCCTGGCGTTTCAGCCAGGCCGCGAGCTCGGCACGGGATCCGATACCGGCCTCCCGGGCGGCGAGCACCCACTCGTCGACGCTGCGTCCCGTTGTGCGCTGGAGACGTTCGGCGTTCGTGTCAACCATCGCCTGCCAGGTCTTGATCTCGCTCATGGCCCACAGCCTAGCTGCCCACCGGGCGCCGGCCGGAACCCTGCGGGGTGAAGGGCCCGTTGGTACACTCGCACCATGACTGAGCTGAACGGGTCCCATTACCTCGTTGTCGGCGCCACCGGAGTGCTCGGTTCCGAGATCGCCAGGCGGCTGGCGGCGCGGGGCGCCCGGCTCACCCTCTCCGGGCGCTCGACGGCCAAGCTTGAGGCGCTCGCCGGGGAACTCGGTACGGCGGCGCTCGGCACCGTCGCGGCCGACCTCGGACGCATCGGTGCTCCCGCCGAGATCGCCGCCGCAGCGTACGGGCGCGAACTCAATGGGGTGGTGTTCGCTGCCGGCTCCGTTGCCTTCGGCCCCGCCGTCGAAGTTGATGACGAAACCCTCGATGAACTCATGCTTGCCAACCTGCTCGGCTACATGCGGCTGATGCGCGAGGTGGGCCCGAAGCTGGCGCAGGATTCGGTCGTCGTGCAGCTCAGCGCCGTCGTCGCCGAGAGCCCGACCCTTGGCATGGCCGCCTACTCGGCGACGAAGGCCGGGCTCAGCGCCTATGGCAAGTCGCTCGGACTTGAGCTGCGGCGGCAGGGGGTGCGGGTGCTCGACGTGCGGCCTCCCCACACCGAAACCGGACTCGCCGGACGGCCCCTTGCCGGCAGCGCGCCGCGGCTGCCGCGCGGCAAGGACCCGGGAGAAGTGGCCGAGCGGATCGTAATGGCCATTGTGGACGGGGAGAAGGACCTGCCGTCGTCGGCGTTCTGACGGACACGATCCCGCGCGCCACGGTGCTCGACACCGTGCTCCACACGGTCGTGGGGCGCCGCGGTTGCGGGCTCCGCAGCCTTACCCCGGCGGTTCACCGGCGCGCCGGGCGGCCCTGCTGACGGCAGGTCAGCCCGGCTGGCCCGATGCGCTTCCCTGCCCAGCCCCCGCTGCGCCCGGAGGGAGCCGGCCGGGATCCGTCTCAAGGTCTGCGCGGTCCCAGCCGCCGGCCTCGGCCGCCGCTTCGTAGGTGGACTGGAAGAACTCAAGGACGGCTGCATCCGGATCGGGAGCCGCGCGCGCCACCTCGTAGGGGAGCAGGAACTGCCGGTAATCGCTGTTGTAGTAGGCGCCGGCCGGCCGCACCGGGCTTTCGGCATACCCGGCGGTCTCGGGATAGATGTACGAATAGAAGGCGCCCTCCTCCCCGCCGCCCGGCCAGAAGCCGCAGCTGCTCAGCTCCCTCGAGTAGCTCTCGACCATCACCCAGTCCGGAGCGTTCGGGATGCCGCCGGGGTGCGGCGGGGCAGGCCTGCCGGAGAACCGCGTGCACGCCATGTCCATCGCACCCCAGAAGAAGTGCACCGGGCTCACCTTCCCGGCGAAATGCGCCCGGAACTTCTGCATGACCCGGTCCACCTGCATCAGCTGCCGCCAGAAAAGCTCGACCGACGCCCGGTCGTAGGTGCGGTGCCCGTAGTCCTCGGTGAAGGGGACAGCAGGCTCGACTTCTGTCGGCACGGCGCGGATCGATGTCGCAATGCCAAGGCCGGCCAGCGCGCTCATCGTCTCCTCGAAGAACTCGGCCACCGGCTTCGACTCGAGAACCACCGACCCTTCGCGGCCGTCGCTGCTGCGGATCCGGAGAACGTCAGCGAGGAAATCAAACTCCATGTCGAAGTTCCCCTGCCCGTAGGGGATCGAGGATGTGCCGAGGCCCCGCGGTGTCACATAGAGGGGAACATTCCACCAGTGGTTGACCAGCGGGGCGTGCGCCATGCGGATCTTCCCGACAATCTGCAGCCACATGTGGACGGTCTCCCGCGTCGAAGCCCACTCGTCGACCCGCAGCCGCGGCCAGGGCGGAACTGCGGCGGCGTCGGTTCTCGTGAATTCCACAGTGTCCCTCCGAATCTTCGGTCCTAGACGCCGGCTTTGAGGTTGAAGGAGGCCGTTCCCAGCACGACTCCGTGCCCCGCGATGAGAAGACCGTCCGCCAGCACCGTGCCCACCTTTCCTGTTCCGCGGACTGCGATGTTCACTGCTGCTCCTGGCGGTGGGAAAGCGTAATGATGGGGGAAGGTGGTGCGGCGAGTGCCCTCTGGGAGTGCTGCAGGGCCGCCGATGCGCTGCCACGAATGTACGTCCACGGGGTGCCGCGGTAAAGGGGTCACGGCCCGGCTCTGGCACCGGTGGGGCGCAGGGTGTAAAACTAGACGACCGTTGCAGGGCTTTGCTTCACGCCGCCCTGCGGGAAGGACGAAATAATGACCGATGTTACGGGGATTGATCAATCGGCGCCCCCCTCGGGGACGGGGTGCGTGGAATGCCTGACGGCGAACGGCTGGTGGTTCCACCTGCGCCGCTGCGCCCAGTGCGGACACATTGGCTGCTGCGATTCCTCGCCCAACCAGCACGCCAGCTCACATGCCGCTGAGACCGGCCACCCTGTGGTCCGCTCTTTCGAGCCGGGGGAGGAGTGGTTCTGGAACTACACCACCGGGGAGTACGTGAGGGGACCGGAGCTTGCGCCTCCGCAGAGCTACCCGCGGACCCAGCCCGTTCCGGGGCCCGAGGGCCGTGTGCCGGCCGACTGGGTCACGAAACTGCACTAGCTCCAGCGGGCTTTCGTCGTTAGAGGCGGCGGTAAGTGAGGTCGAAGATCATTCGGCCCGCCTCAATGGCCTTGTTCTCGAAGCTGGTCAGCGGGCGGCCCTCGAAGCGCGGGGCCCAGCCGCCGAGCGTGTCGGTGCCTTCGTTCTCTCCGGTGTTTCCGGTGCTGACCGGATCCTTGCCGGCACGCACGGGAGCGCCTCCAACGAGCTGCTCCACCCCGCTCGCCCACACCTGGGTCAGGGGGCTGGCCGCTCCTGTGCGCTCGCCGGCATGGGCGTTTTCGAAGAACGGCGAAGCATCAAGCACCGCGCGCATCTGCACGGCGTAATCGGACCAGTCGGTTGCCAGCCGGAACAGGGAGCCGGGGGCGAGCACGCGCGCGGCGAGCTCAGCGAAGCTTTCCTTCACGAGCCGACGCTTGCGGTGGCGGGCCTTGTGCCAGGGATCGGGGAAGTAGACCCACAGCTCGCTGACCGACCCGGCCGCGAGCATTCCCGCCATCGCCTCGGGGGCGTTGACCTGGGCCACCCTCACATTCGCGAGGTCCTTCTGGCTGATCCTGAGCATGGTCTGCGCCAGCCCCGGCCGGTACACCTCAAGGGCAAGGAAGTCGCGTTCCGGCTCCAGTTCCGCGGCGTGGGTGATCGCCTCGCCCAGGCCCGAACCGACCTCGACCACCAGGGGGGCCCTGCGGCCGAAGGCGGCCTCGGCATCGAACCTGTAACCGGGGTCGACTGAGGTATCGGCCTCAACCCGCGGCACATCGATCAGGTAGTCGGCGGAGAGTTCGGCCCAGGCGTCGCGGCGGCGCCCCTGCAGCCTCGAGCCCCGGCGGACAAAGGAGACCGGCTGGCCGCGGTGGGCTGCGGAAGCGTCGGCCGACGGCGCGTCCTGGGAGTCATGGTCTGTATACATCGGTATCAAGGCTACCGCCCGGGACGGCGCGGGGACGCCGCCCGGGCGGCTGGAACCCCGGTCAGCCGGGTTCGCCGGCGGGGGCAGCGAGCCGCGACAGCGCGAGCTGGGCGTAAAGGGCAGCGCCGTCGGCGAGGACGTTGTCCTCGAACACAGCGCCCGGCGAGTGGTTGAACGGCGCCTCCCTGGGATCCGCTCCGGGCGTCGTTGCCCCGAGGAACAGGAACGTCCCTGGCACCGCCTCAAGAATCCGGGAGAAGTCCTCCGATCCGCTCAGCGGCTGCTCCAACGTGCGGTAACGCTCCGACCCGAACAGGGCTTCGACCTGCCGCTGCGCGTGGAGGGTTTCCGCGGCGTCGGTGACGGTGAGCGGGTATTCGGTTGAGTACTCGACCTCCGCTTCGAGCCCGTGCGCCTGGGCGATGCCGTTGACGAGCTGCGGGGCCCATTCGGCCATGCGCTTCCGGTTTTCCTCCGAGAACGTGCGCACAGTGGCTTCGACGCGCGCGTTGTCGGGAATGATGTTCCGCTTCGTTCCCGCACGCAGCACGCCCACCGTGAGCACCACCGGGTCGAACATGTCGAACCTGCGGGTCACCATCACCTGCAGGGCGGTCACAATCTCCGCGGCAACCGTCACCGGGTCCTTCGCCCGGTGCGGCGCCGAACCGTGGCCACCCGCGCCGCGGACCGTCACCGTCAGGCCGTCCGACGCCGACATCAGGGTCCCGGGGCGGCTGGCAACGACGCCGTTGGGCAGCAGTGAGGACGTCACGTGGATCCCGTAGGCGGCATCAGGGACCCGCCCCGCGGCGTCGAGCACGCCTTCGCGGATCATCACCGCGGCGCCGTCGTAGCCTTCCTCGCCGGGCTGGAACATCAGCACGACGTCGCCGGCCAGCTCGCCGCGGCGTTCGGCAAGCAGGGTCGCCGCACCCGCGAGCATCGCCGTGTGGAGGTCGTGGCCGCAGGCGTGCATGACGCCCTCAACCTGGGAGCTGTAGGGGACTCCGGTGAGTTCGGCGACCGGAAGCGCGTCCATGTCGCCGCGCAGCAGCACCACCGGCCGGGGCCCCGTGCCGGAGGGCGCCGTGCCCCGCAGCACCGCCGTGACCGACGTCGACGCCGTTCCGCAGGTGATCTCGAGGGGGAGCCCGTTCAGCGCTTCGAGGACCTTCTGCTGGGTCCGGGGCAGCAGGAGTCCGATCTCCGGCTCCTGGTGGAGCCGGTGCCGCAGCTCCGTGAGGGAGGCGCTGATGCGGCGGGCGTCATCGAGCAGGCCCGGGGCCGGTTGGGCCGGAGGAGACTGCGGCGAAGCGGGAGAAATCACGGGGGTCCTTCCTGATCTGCGGCGAGCTGAATGGACACGGGTGTGTCGGATCCCACAATCGCAGACAACAGCGCCAATCGGCGGCATTGCGCGCCCGTCCGCGGCCCGTGGTCCGGCGGGCCGCCGTCCGGCTGGTACAGTGAAAGGACATGTCTGCGTACCTTTAGGGTCATTTTGACCCGCACTGCCCGCAGCCTGCGTCGATGAACGCTTTCTTTTGTCCCGCATCAAGCTTCCTTTGATGGAAGCGCGGTGGACACTGTCTGACTTTTCTTCGGCGAACCCCTGTGCCAACCGGCGCCGGGGAAGATGAGAAGAAAGTTCGTGTAAATACATGACTACTTTTGCTGCCCTTGGTGTGCCCAAAGCGCTGGTTGCGAACCTTTCCGCGCAGGGAATCACCGAACCTTTCCCCATCCAGGTCAAGACCCTGCCCGACACCCTGGCAGGGCGTGACGTCCTCGGACGCGGCCGCACCGGCTCGGGAAAGACCCTCGCTTTTGCCCTCCCCATGGTCTCCCGCCTCGCCGAGCAGGAAGCCGCCTACCGGCGCAAGCCCGGACGGCCGCTGGCACTGATCCTCGCCCCGACCCGCGAGCTCGCAACGCAGATCAACAACACCGTTGAGCCCCTAGCCAACGAGCTGGGCCTAAACACCACCGTCATTTACGGCGGGGTTTCCCAGCAGCGCCAGGAGAAGGCACTGCGTGCCGGCGTCGATATCGTCATCGCGTGCCCCGGCCGCCTTGAGGATCTGATGCGCCAGAAGCTGATCACGCTCGAGTCGGTTGAGATCACCATCCTCGACGAGGCCGATCACATGGCCGACCTCGGCTTCCTGCCCGTCGTGAAGAAGCTCATGGACACCACGCCCACCGAGGGCCAGCGCCTGCTGTTCTCGGCAACGCTCGACAACGGCGTTGACAAGCTCGTCAACCGCTACCTGAGCAAGCCCGTGACCCACTCGGTCGACGACCCCCAGGCCGCGGTGACCACGATGGAGCACCACGTGCTGCTCATCGGCGACCAGACCCAGAAGAAGCAGCTCATCGTCCAGCTCGCCTCCGGCACCGGACGCCGCCTGCTGTTCATGCGCACCAAGCACCACGCCCGCAAGCTGGCCAAGACCCTGACCGACGCCGGCATCCCCGCCGTCGACCTTCACGGAAACCTCTCGCAGAACGCCCGCGACCGGAACCTTGCGGAGTTCTCCAGCGGAGACGTCCGCGTCCTCGTGGCGACCGACGTCGCCGCCCGCGGCGTCCACGTTGACGACGTCGAACTCGTCGTCCACGTCGACCCGCCCACCGAGCACAAGGCGTACCTGCACCGTTCGGGCCGCACCGCCCGCGCCGGTTCCTCAGGCACCGTCGTGACGATCACCCTGCCGGAGCAGAAGTCCGAGGTTCAGAAGCTGATGCGCGCCGCCGGCGTCGACGTCGCCTTCGAGAACGTCAAGGCGACTTCGCCGCTCATCGGCAAGCTGATCGGTGATGTCGCGGAGAAGGTTGATCCGCGCACCCGTGCCGCACTGATCGCCCAGCGCGACTCCGCCCGCGGCGAGGGCACCTCCACCGGAGCGAACGCCCAGCGCAAGCGCGCCCGCCGCGGCACCGCAGCGCCGGCAGCCGGCGGACGCGGCGGCAGGGGTGGCCGTGGCCGCGTCTCCGCCGACGCCCAGCCCGCCCAGGGCAACCGCGCCGACCGCCGCAAGGACCAGCCGCAGGCTCCCCGCTTCGGGAGCGACGCCGGGTCAGGCACCGGCGGAAGCCGCCGTCGTTCGACCGACGAGGCCGCAGGCACCCGCAGCCGCAGGCCGGCAACCGGCCAGCGCGCCGGTGACGTCGCACCGCGCCGTCCCGCATCGGGCGCAGCACCAGCGGCCGGCGGCCAGCGCAGCCACGCGCCGTCGTCCGGCGGCAGGCCCGCATCGGCACCCCGCTCCGGCGGACCGCGCCGGGCCACCGCTCCTGCGTCGAACGAACGACGTTCGCGCTAAGCCCTGCCGAATCCGCAGAAAAGCCCCTTCCCGCATGCGGGGAGGGGCTTTTCCGTCTCCGCCTCCCCATCGAGTTGGCAGGTAACCCCCGTTCGGCGGCGCCGAAGCGTGGTGAGCTGCAGTTTCGGCGGGGGTGGCGCCGGGGAAAGAGTGGTTAGCTGCCAACTCGGTGCACCGTGAGCGACAATGGCCCAATGAACACACTCCTGAACGTGATCTGGCTGCTCTTCGGCGGCATTTGGCTTGCCCTTGGATACTTCCTGGCAGGCATTGTCTGCTGCGCGCTGATCGTCACCATTCCCTTCGGCATCGCCTCGTTCCGCATCGGCGCCTACGCCCTGTGGCCCTTCGGGCGCACCGTCGTTGACCGGGGTGGCCAGACGTACTTCTTCTCGACGCTCGGCAACATCATCTGGCTGCTGGTTGCCGGTGTGTGGATTGCCATCGGCCACGTGCTCACGGCCATCCCCATGTTCGTGAGCATCATCGGGATTCCCCTGGGCATCGCGAACCTGAAGCTCATCCCCGTGTCCCTGATGCCACTGGGCAAGGTCATCGTCGAAACCCGCGGCACCCGGCTGCCGCAGTACCAGTTCCCGCAGCAGCCGTTCCAGCCGTACCAGGCCCCGAAGTACCGCTGAGGCTTAGGAGCCGGCTCCGCCCAGGAACGACTTCATCAGCGGCCCGCCCGAGGTTGAGCCAAGCTCCCCCTCCTCGACGAAGACGGCGACGGCGAGGTCTCCCTGCAGCGCGACAACCCAGGCGTGAGTGCGGGGAGGTGTCTCGCTGCCGAACTCGGCGGTTCCCGTCTTGGCGAGGACCGGTTCCCCCGGCACGTCGTTGAGCAGCTGGGCGCCGCCCTCGTTCACCACGGCGCGCATCAGGGTGCGCAGCTGCTCGGCTTCCGCCTTGGTCAGCGCGCTGGGTTTCGCGGGCGTGCTGGACGCCGAGGGCTCCGACGACGGATCCCCCGACGCGGACGATCCACCCGACGGTTCACCCGAGGGCGACGGCGCTGCGGAGGCCTCGGGGCCGGCCCCGCCCAGGAGCGTGGGCGTGACCCGGGCCCCGGCACCGACGCTCGCGGCCATCGTGGCGAGCGCCAGCGGAGAGACAAGCACCTCGCCCTGCCCGATCATCGAGGCGGCGTGCTCCGTGCCGTCGGCCTCGGCGGGCACGGCGCCGAAGAAGGCAGGCAGCCCGATGCTTGCCTCGACGCCGATGCCGAGGTCCGCCGCGGCGGAGGCGAGCTCCTCCTGGGAGACCTTCTCGCGGTTGGAGATGAACCCGGTGTTGCAGGACTGTGCGAAGGTCTGCAGCAGCGGGATGGTGCCCACATACTGTGCCGGGTAGGTGCTCGCGTTGTTGAAGCGGCGCCCTTCGACCTCGAGCTCCGCCGTGCACTGCGTGTCCGTCTCGGGGGTGAAGCCCTTGCGCAGCAGGGCGAGGGTCGTTGCAACCTTGAAGGTCGATCCGGGAGGGTACTGCCCGAGCAGCGCGGTGGGCAGGCCCTCGCTGCCCGGGCCGTTCGCGGCGGTGAGGATCTCCCCGGTGCTGGGTCGGACGGCGACAATCGACGACGGCGACGGCTCATCGGCGAGAACCTTCTCGGCGAGGGCCTGCAGTTCGAGGTCAAGGGTGGTGGCCAGCGGGGCGCCGTCCACCGGTTCCGCGGCGAACAGCTGTTTGCGTTCGCCGGTTTCGCCGTCACCCAGGACGGCCGTGATCTCGACCCCCGGAATTCCCGCGAGCACCTCGTTGTGCTGGCGCTGCAGGCCCGAGAGCCCGGTGATGTCCCCGGCCTTGAGCGATCCCTTCGACTGTTCGATCATTTCGGCGTTTGCTTCTCCGACCGTCCCCAGCACTTCGCGCGCGAAGGTCCGCGTCGGGGCGAGCTCCAGGGTGCCCGGCAGCGCCGACGCCCCGGGGACGTCGTTGATCTGTTCGTCGCTGATTGTGCGGGAGGAATCATCGCGCAGCACGATCGCCTCGACGAACGCCTCCGCACCGGCGGCGGCGACCTGCTCGGCATAGGCGGCGGGATCGATCTCGACCAGTTCGGCCAAGGCCTTGGCCGCTGCGGGGTGGTCGGCCTCGGGGATGCGTGTCTTGTCGATGCCGACCCGCAGGATTGGGCGCTGGGTCACGAGCACTTCACCGTCGGCGCCGGTGATGTCGCCGCGGTCCGCCGGGATCTCGGTGATGTTCAGCCGTTCGTCCGGGCGGAGCTCGGGAGCGAAGACGGCGGGATCCCATTCGGCCTGCCACTGGTCCTCGACCCGGGTGAGGTTCGTCGAGGTGGAGTAGGTCCAGTCCTTGTCGGTGGCGTTGATGTCCCACGTGTACTTGAGCTCGGCGGTGGCGGTGTCGTCACCGGTCGGTTCGACGGCGCCCACGGCGACCTGCGGCTTCAGCGGCGCCACGCCCTCGGTGATCGTGGCGAGGTCCGCCGTGACATCCTCGGCTGCGGCTGCGGTGAACGACGAGCCGGTGACGTCGAGTGCCGACAGTCCCTGGGCGAGCTTCTTCGCCGCGTCCTCCGCCGTTGGGCGGTCGTCCGCGCAGGAAGCGAGCGTGGCGGCGAGCACTGCCGTGGTCAATATCGCTGTTAAGCGGTGAAGGTTCCCCATCAGGCCATTATTGCCGATGGGGAACCTTCGGTTCGCGCAAGAGATCAGCCGGCCGCCACTGTGACGAGCGCCGCGCGGTCCGCCTTGATGAGGTCGGCGCAGCGCTCGCCGATCATCATCGTGGTGATGTTGGGGTTTACCGTTGTGAGTTCGGGCATGACCGAGGCGTCAGCGACGCGCAGGCCCGTGACGCCCTTGACGCGCAGCTGGGGGTCCAGCGGTGACATCGGATCGTCCACGGCGCCCATGCGCACCGTTCCCGCGGGATGGTACACGGTGTTGTGCGTCCTGCGGATGTAGTCCTGGAGCTCCTCGTCGGTCTGCACGCCGATGCCCGGGTACAGTTCCGCTCCCGCCCACTCGGCCATGGCGGGCTGGGCGACGATCTCGCGGGCAAGCCGGATCCCCGCCACCATGACCCGCATGTCGTGCGGGTCGGTGAAGTAGCGCGGGTCAACCATGGGCTTGTCCCGGTAGTCGCGGCTGCGCAGGCGCACCGTGCCCCTCGAGCGGGCGTGGGTGACGTTGGGGGTGAGGCAGAACCCGTTCTCCGTTGTGGGGTAGCCCTGACGGAGGGTGTGCATGTCGAACGGGACGGTCCCGTAGTGGAACATCAGGTCGGGACGGTCGAGCCCCTCCTCGGTGGTGGTGAAGATCCCGATCTCCCACCACTGGGTGGAGGTCTCCGGCATCGGCTTTTTCGCCTCCCACTGGATGACGCCCTCGGGGTGGTCCTGGAGGTTCGAGCCGACGCCGGGGGAATCGACGCGCACCGCGATGCCGCGCTCGGCGAGGTGCTCGGCGGGCCCGATGCCGGAGAGCATCAGCAGCTTCGGTGAGTCGATGGCGCCGGTCGAGAGGACGACCTCGGCGCGCGCGGTCAGGGTGGAGGTGCGCCCGAAGGAGGAGTCGACCACGTCCACGCCGGTGCACCGGTTGTCGGCGTCGAAGGCAAGCTCGCGGGCGCGCAGCCCGGTGAGCAGCGTGAAGTTGGAGCGCTCCATGATCGGGTGGATGTAGGAGACCGACGACGACGCGCGGGTTCCGTCGGCCTGACGGTTGATCTGGAAGAAGCCGGCGCCGTTGATGACCGTTTCGCCGGTGTTGAACCGGGTGCGGGGAATGCCGGCCTGCTCGCAGGCGTCGAGCAGGGCCCGGCCCGAGGGGTCCTCGGCGGGGATGTTCATGAGGTGCACGGGGCCGTCGGCGCCGTGGTGCGGGGCGTCCGGTCCGGCGTCCTCGTTGGATTCGAGCCGCTTGTACAGCGCATAGGCCGTGTCGGCGTTCCAGCCCTCGGCGCCGAACCTGCGCTCCCACTCGTCGATGTCCTCGCGCGGGGCCCAGAAGGCGATGCACGAGTTGTGGCTCGAGCACCCTCCCATGACCCGGGCGCGGGCGTGGCGCATGAAGGAGTTGCCGTTCTCCTGGGGCTCCACCGGGTAGTCCCAGTCGTAGCCGGACTCGAGGAGTTCCATCCAGCGGTCGAGCTTCAGGATCGCCTCGTTGCCGCGGTCGTCCGGCCCCGCCTCGACGAGGGCCACCTCCACGTAGGGGTCCTCGCTCAGCCGGGCGGCGACGGCGGCTCCGGCCGAGCCGCCGCCGACGACGATGTAGTCGAATTCGGTTTTCGTGAGGTCGCTCATGCTGTCTCCTCGCTCACGCGTGCCTGGAACCAGCCGGTGACGGCGGGTTCGATGTTGTGGTAGATGTGCTTGGCTTCCTGGTACTCGGCCAGACCGGTGGGCCCAAGTTCCCTGCCGACCCCGGAGGAGCCGAAACCGCCCCATTCGGCCTGCGGAAGGTAGGGGTGGAAGTCGTTGATCCAGATGGTGCCGTGGCGCAGGCGTGCGGCCACCCGCTGGGACTTCCCGGCGTCCTGGGACCAGACGGCCCCCGCCAGCCCGTAGTGGGTGTCGTTGCCGAGCTCAACGGCTTCGTCTTCGCTGCTGAAGGTTTCGACTGTGACAACCGGCCCGAAGGCCTCGTCGACGAGCACCGAGGAGCCGCGGGTGACCTGGTCGAGCACGGTGGGGGTGTAGTAGAAGCCCTTTTCCAGCTCGCCCTCGCCCCAGGTTCCGCCGCAGCGCAGCCGCGCGCCCTCCTCGAGGCCCTTCTGCACGTAGGCGGTGACCTTGTCGCGGTGGGCGGCGGAGATCAGGGGGCCGGTCTCGGCATCTTCATCGAACGGCCCACCGAGGCGGATCCGCTCCGCGCGCTCCACGAGTTCGTTGACGAACCGGTCGGCAATTGACTCCTCGACGAGCAGGCGCGCCCCGGCCGAGCAGACCTGGCCGGAGTGCACGAACGCCGCGTTCAGTGCATTGTCCAGGGCGGCGTCGAAGTCGGCGTCGGCGAAGATGATGTTCGGGTTCTTCCCGCCGAGTTCGAGTGCGACCTTCTTGACCGTTCCCGCGGCGGCGGCGGCGATCTTCCGGCCGGTCTCGAGGCCGCCGGTGAAGGAGACCATGTCGACGTCAGGGTGTTCCGAGAGCGGGGCTCCGACGACGGCGCCGGGACCCAGCACCAGGTTGGCCACGCCCTTGGGCAGGCCAAGCTTGTCCAGAACGTCCATCATCAGGATGGCCGTCGAGGGGGTGAGCTCGCTGGGCTTGAGAATGAAGGAGCAGCCAGCGGCGAGGGCCGGCGCCATCTTCCAGGCGGCCTGCAACAGCGGGTAGTTCCACGGGGAGATCAGCGCGGCAACGCCCACCGGCTCGTAGACGATCCGGCTGACCACGCTGGGGTTGTTGGCGTCGACGATCCGGCCCGCGTTCTGCCCGGCGAGCTTGCCGAAGTAGGCGAAGCAATTGGCGATATCGTCCATGTCGATCCGGCTCTCCACGAGCCGCTTGCCCGTGTCGAGGGATTCGGCGCGGGCGAACTCCTCCTTGCGCTCCCGCAGTTCAGCGGCAACCCGGAGCAGGAAGTCCCCACGCTCGGGAGCGGGCACCGAAGCCCACTCGCCGCCGTCGAATGCCTTCCGGGCCGCCGCGATGGCGCGCAGGGCGTCCTCCCGGGTGCCCTCGGCGACGGTTGCCACGAGGGCGCCGTCGGCGGGGTTCAGGATGTCGCGGGTTCCGCCGTCGGAGGCGGCACTCCACTCGCCGCCGATGAACAGTGTTGTCTCAGTCACTTGGTTTCCTCCTGGAGGGGAAAGTCGGATTCCCAGTTGTCCTTGGCCGCCTTCTCGTCCGCCAGCGCGGTGTTGCCCGGCGCTTCGCGGTTGAGGTGCAGGAACTCAAGGTGCGTTTCGTAGTGGTCGAGCACGTCGGTGATGACCTGCTCCTTGGTATAGCCGGTGAGGTCGTAGCTGTGGCTTCCCTCAAGGGAGAAGACCTCCATGCGGTAGTACTTCTCGTCAACCGAGGCGCTCCGCGGGGCATACGACGGCGTCTCGTACTGCACCGGATAGATCTGGTACTTGAAGGGGCGCTCTTCGCCGAGGCCGACGTTGAGGTCGACGTGGCGGATTCCGCATGACTCCACGAGGCCGGTCGCGAGGCTGACCGCGGCGCCCTGGGCACGCAGTTCGTCGTGCACCTCCTGGAGAGCGGGCTGGGCGACGGTGTCGACGAAGCGGTTGGCCTGCCGCTGGCCGGGGTAGGTCATGGCGCGGGAGAGGCGCTGACGCCAGTTTCGGCCCCGGCCCTCTCCGGCGCGGCCGGACATAATGCCGGGAAGGCTCGAGCGGTAGCTGTCGGCCAGGGTGTTCTCAACGCGCAGCGCCTTGTACAGGCCGAGCATGATGAACAGCAGCAGGATCGACAGGGGCAGGCCCATGATGATCGTGGCGTTCTGCAGGGTGGTGATGCCGCCGACCATGAGCATGGCCAGGGTGAGGACGCCGGTGGCGACGGCCCAGAAGATGCGCATCCAGCGCGGGCCGTCGGCGTCGGCGTCCTTCAGGTGCGACGAGAAGTTCGCCATGACCAGGGCACCGGAATCGGCGGAGGTCACGTAGAACAGCAGGCCGGTGAAGGTGGCGACGGCGGCGCTGATCGGCGCGGCCGGGTACTGCTCGAGCAGCGAGTAGAAACCGCGCTCGGGCTGGCTCATCGCCGTCTCGCCGAAGGCGGCGCCGCCGCCGAGCACCAGGTCCAGGGCGCTGTTTCCGAAAATGGAGATCCAGAGCAGGATGAAGGCGAACGGCACGATCATGGTGCCGAGGACGAACTGCCGGATGGTGCGGCCGCGGGAGATGCGTGCCAGGAACAGCCCCACGAAGGGCGCCCAGGCGATCCACCACGCCCAGAAGAACAGCGTCCACGCGCTCAGCCACTCGTCGGGCCGGTCGTAGGCGAAGGTGTCGAGGGTCATGCCCGGGAATCGGCTGAGCACGTCGCCGGTGTTCTGGATGATGCCGTCGAGCAGGAAGGCCGTCTTGCCGCTGATGAGGACGAAGAGCATGAGTCCGATCGCCAGGACGACGTTCAGTTCGGCCAGGCGCCGGATGCCCTTCTCCACGCCCGAGACCGCCGAGACCGTGGCCATGACGACGGCGACGGCGATCAGGCCGATCTGGGTGGCAAGACCTTCGGGGAGCCCGAACATCACGTTGAGCCCGTAGTTGAGCTGGACGACGCCGATGCCCAGGGAGGTCGCGATGCCGAAGATGGTGCCCAGCAGTGCGGCGATGTCGACCGTGTGCCCGAGCGGACCGTCGATCTTCTTGCCGAAAATGGGGTAGAGCGCACTGCGGATGCTCAGCGGCAGGTTGTGCCGGTAGGCGAAGTAGCCCAGGGCGAGGCCCATCAGCGCGTAGAGGGCCCAGCCGGTGATCCCGTAGTGGAACAGGGTGAGCACCATGGCCTGGCGCGCCGCCTCGGCAGTTCCTCCATCGCCCTGCGGGGGAGCGAGGAACTGCGTGATGGGCTCGGAGACCGAGAAGAACATCAGGTCGATGCCGATGCCCGCCGCGAACAGCATCGATCCCCAGGTGAACATGCTGAACTGCGGCTTCGAGTGGTCCGGGCCCAGCTTGGTCCTGCCGACCCGCGTCAGCGCGGCGACGAGGACAAAGACGACGACGAGGGTGACCACGAGGAAGTAGTACCAGCCCATGTTCGTCGAAACCCAGCCGACCATCGAGCCGATGACGGCCTCGGCATTTTCGGTCGAGATCATTGCCCAGGCGGCGATCGCGAGGATTCCCACGGCGGAGCCGAAGAAAACGGTCCGGTTGGTTCGGGTTCGGCCGGGTGTCCGGCCCCCGTCGGTGTCAGTGGTGTCCTTGATGGGACCCGGTGGTGCTTCAGCTCTTGTACTCATTCTTCCCTCAGGTTGATGGAGGCAACGCCAGCTAGCGGCCCGCCGTGCAGCACGGAGCCGTGTCCGGTTTGGCGGGCCTAAAGAGGGTATCTTCTGCTCGTGGCAACCCCCGAAACGTTTGATCTTAATCACAGCGCCACGCGGCCAAAGATACAGGCAAAACCCGCTTCGCCGTGAGCGAAGTCCGCCCTGAAGAACGGCGAAAATAAGTTGAGTCAGGTACACTCAACTTAAGCATTTGCATGAGTGCCGCGGTGACGCGCCTGAAGAAAAGGATGTGCCAATGGACGCCAAATTCACCACCAAGAGCCAAGAGGCCCTCTCGGCAGCGGCGATGAACGCCTCCACGGCGGGCAACGCCCAGGTTGAACCTGCCCACTTCCTCAAAGCCCTGATGGACCAGCGTGAGGGCATCGCCGTCGCGCTGCTCAAGGCCGCGGGCGCCTCGCCCGACGACATCAGCGTCCAGGCGAGCTCGGCGATCCGTGCGCTGCCGTCGTCCTCGGGGACATCCGTTGCGCAGGCGCAGTTCTCCCGCGGCGCCCTCCAGGTCATTACTGCCGCCCAGCAGGAGGCGGAGGCGCTGGGGGACCAGTTTGTCTCAACCGAACATTTGCTGCTCGGGCTGGCATCCGACGCCGGAGCCGCCGGCAGGATCCTGCGGGGGGCCGGGATTTCCCGCGACGCCCTCGCCGCCGCGCTGCCCAACGTGCGCGGGGACCGGAAGGTCACCTCAATGGACCCCGAGAACACGTTCCAGGCCCTCGAGAAGTTCGGCGTCGACCTCACCGAAATCGCACGCCAGGGCAAGCTGGACCCGGTGATCGGGCGCGACGCGGAAATCCGCAGGGTGGTGCAGGTCCTTTCGCGGCGCACCAAGAACAACCCTGTGCTGATCGGTGAGCCCGGCGTCGGCAAGACCGCCGTCGTGGAAGGCCTCGCCCAGCGGATCGTCGCCGGGGACGTGCCCGAGTCGCTGCGCGGGAAGTCGCTGATCAGCCTCGACCTCGGCTCCATGGTCGCGGGCGCGAAGTACCGCGGCGAATTCGAGGAGCGGCTCAAGGCGGTCCTCGAGGAGATCCGCTCCTCCAACGGGCAGGTCGTCACCTTCATCGACGAGCTCCACACCGTGGTGGGCGCCGGTGCCTCGGAAGGGTCGATGGACGCCGGGAACATGCTCAAGCCCATGCTCGCCCGCGGTGAGCTGCGCATGATCGGGGCGACCACCCTGGATGAGTACCGCGAGAACGTCGAGAAGGATCCGGCGCTTGAGCGCAGGTTCCAGCAGGTCTACGTGGGCGAGCCGTCCGTCGAAGACACGATCGGCATCCTCCGCGGGCTCAAGGAGCGCTACGAGGGACACCACAAGGTTTCAATCGCCGACTCGGCGCTGGTGGCCGCGGCAACCCTCTCCAACCGCTACATCTCGGGCAGGCAGCTGCCCGACAAGGCCATCGACCTTGTTGATGAAGCCGCGTCCCGGCTGCGCATGGAGATCGATTCCGCCCCGGTGGAGATCGATGAGCTGCGCCGCGCCATCGATCGGATGCGCATGGAGGAGCTGGCCCTGGAGCGGGAAACCGACGAGGCCTCCCATGAACGCCTCGAGGACCTGCGGGCCGCGATGGCGGACAAGCAGGAGGAGCTGACGGCGCTCAACGCCCGGTGGGAGGCCGAGAAGGCGGGCCTGAACCGGGTGGGCGACCTCAAGGCCTCGCTCGACGAGCTGCGCTCGCAGGCCGACAAGGCCCAGCGGGAGGGCGACCTGGAGAGGGCATCGCGCATCCTGTACGGGGAGATCCCGCAGGTGCAGCGCGAACTCGATGAGGCGCAGGCCGCCGAACAGGAATCGGCGGGGGACGCCCCGGAGCTGATGGTCGCCGAAGAGGTGACGGCGAACGACATCGCCGAGGTCATCTCCGCATGGACCGGCATCCCGGCCGGCCGCATGCTCCAGGGCGAGAGCCAGAAGCTCCTGCACATGGAGGAGGTTATCGGCTCCCGGCTCATCGGACAGGCCAAGGCCGTCGCCTCGGTCTCGGACGCGGTGCGCCGTGCCCGCGCCGGGGTGTCCGACCCGAACCGGCCCACCGGCTCCTTCCTGTTCCTCGGTCCCACCGGTGTCGGCAAGACCGAGCTTGCCAAGGCGCTGGCGGACTTCCTGTTCGACGACGAACGCTCGATGGTGCGCATCGACATGTCCGAGTACTCCGAGAAGCATTCGGTGGCCCGGCTCGTCGGAGCGCCTCCGGGCTACGTGGGCTACGAGGAGGGCGGCCAGCTCACCGAGGCGGTGCGCCGGCGCCCGTACAGCGTGGTGCTGCTTGACGAGGTGGAGAAGGCGCACCCCGAGGTCTTCGACATCCTCCTGCAGGTGCTCGACGACGGCAGGCTCACCGACGGCCAGGGGCGCACCGTGGATTTCCGCAACGTGATCCTCGTGCTCACCTCGAACATCGGCTCGCAGTTCCTCGTGGATCCGGCCCTTGATGACGCCCAGCGCCGCGAAGCAGTCATGCGGACGGTCAACGCGAGCTTCCGCCCCGAGTTCCTCAACCGTCTCGACGACGTCATCATGTTCGACGCGCTGAGCCTCGATGAGCTGTCCAAGATCGTTGACCTTCAGGTCTCGGCTCTCGCAAAGCGACTCCAGGACCGCAGGCTCACGCTCAAGGTGACGCCGGCGGCGAGCGAATGGCTCGCGCTGACCGGTTTTGATCCCGCCTATGGTGCCCGTCCGCTGCGCCGCTTGGTGCAGCGCCAGATCGGCGACCGGCTTGCACGCGAACTGCTCGCGGGTGGGATCATCGACGGCGACACGGTCCTTGTGGACCGGGCCGACGGCGCGGAGTCCCTTGACGGCGGAGACAACGACGGACTCAGCCTGCACCGGCTCGCCGCCTAGGCGGCCGGCCGTCAGTTCGGGAGGTGCCGGTCGGGAAGCGTCAGTTAAGCAGGCTCCGGCTGAGGGTGGCCGCCTCGGACACCGCGAAGCAGTCGACGCGGCGGTCATCGTCAGCCCAGGAGCCCTCCGTGGGAGTGACGTGGAGGAGGGTGATCTCTCCGGCCGCCGCTGCGGCGCCCTCGTTGATGTCGGCGGCGTCGCACGCGGCCTTCGCGCGGGCGCCGAGCTGGTCGCGCCCGGGGAAGTCGGCGTCGTCCGGATAGAACTCGGAGGCGAGCAGCTGGGCGTGGTGCGGCGTCGTGCAGGTCACGATTGTCACGTTCTGGTCGGCGCCGGAGAAATCGAGGAGGCACTGCCCCGGTTCCACGCTGGTTGTGGAGACGTCCTCGGCGATGATCCCGTCTGCACCGGCCGTTGTCGGTATCACGGCAGCCGAAGCGTCGGGCCCGGACAGCCGTGCCACGAGCGCCACAACTGCCCATACCAAAAGTGCGATCAGCACCAGCGCTGCCGCGAGGATCAGCACCACCGGCCGCTTGCCTGAGCTCTTGCGGTTCCGGGGGCGGATCGGATGCGCGCCCGCGGCCACCGGGCCGGCCGAAGGACCCTCACCGTCCGGGATCCACGGCGTCCGTGCCGGAGGTGTGGAGTCCGCGGGTGCGGAGTCGGCAGGTGCGGAGTCGGCAGGTGCGGAAGCTGCGGAGTCGGCAGGTGCGGCAGCTGCGGCAGGGGCGCCGGCAGTGTGCGGGGCGCCGCCGCCCTGATTCTCGCTCGCGCCGACCGCGGCAGGGTCGGTTCCTGCGCCAAGACCGGGCCCGGCAGGCCAGACGGTGACCGGGACCTCCGCGGCACCCGCTGCGACCGGGGATGCAGCACCGGCTGCGGCCAGGCCGGAGTCCGCACCCTCGGAGTCGTCCGTTCCCGCCGCCGTCACCGGGGTGTCAGCGGCCGGGCGCGGGGTTTCACCGGAGTCGCCGGATCCGGGGACGGCTTCCATGCTCCCGGGCGCACGCGTGACGTGAACGGCCTCGGACGCACCGGTGCCGTCCGCAGTATCGGACGCGCCTGTGCCGCCTGTTGAATCGGAAGAATTCGTGTCGTCCGCTGGATCCGGCGTTTCCGTGTCACCGGCGGCACCCCCTGCGGGAGCGGTTCCGGACGGTGCGGCCTCGACGACCGGCGCTTCGGCCGGAAGGGGGCCGGCCACGAGGGTTCCTGCCTCCTCGGCCTCCTTCGCTACTGCACGGGCTTCGGCGGCAGCGGCCTCCAGGGACGCAGCCTCGGCCGTCTCCTCGCTGATCCGGGCCGGTTCAAGGGAAGGCTCGGTCAGTGCGAGTTCCTCGGGGGAGACCGTCAGCTCCGGCTCGAGCGCTTCCTGCGACACCGCGGCATCGGAGAGAACCACGTCATCGGGGTTCACGAGCTCCGGCTCTGGGGTTTCCTCCGGGCCCGGCACCGCGTTCTCCTTGTCACTCATCGAACGGTTGTCTCCTCGACAGTCTTGGCGCCTGGGTGCCGGCCATATTGCATTTCGGCCTTGACTCTATCCAAATTCCCGGCGCTGAGGGGCTATTCCGCGCCTAACCCGCCGCGCCAACAGGGAATTGCCCAATCTCAAGTCATGCTGATCACAAGCGGACGCTTACGCACCACAAAGCATGTAACCTATAGTTACGATAAATTGACCAAATACTCCGGGGCCTCGCTGCAGCCTTGGGCCTCGTGCCCCAGTGACCACCTCCGGATCGACGCACAAAGGGGGTCACGCCATGGGGCGCGGCCGTCAAAAGGCAAAAGCTACAAAGCAGGCCCGGGACATGAAGTACTTCAGCCCGGCGACTGACTACACGGCACTGCAGCGCGAGCTCACAGGCCCAGGCAGTCGTGCCTCGAACCGGCGTACCGAACCTCTTGAACCGGCCGAGCCGGATTATTCGGAGTATGCGGACAAGTACGCCGATGAGTTCGACGACGACGGAGAAGACGGCTCCCGCCGCACCGGCTGACCAGCCGGTTTGTGCGAGCACCCCATAGACGCTCGCGGTTCTGAATTTCTTCCTTCGCTCCGGTGGATTGCTCCAACCGGTTCGTTCGTTGCTGAGGCGATGCACCCTGTGCATCGCCTCAGCTCGTTAATCCCTCGGTGTTGACCCACCCGACATCCGCCGGTCAGCCCGTCCCCTGCCTGCAGCCGGGGACGGGCCGACGGCCGTGTCAGGCGTAGCCGCCGAGCAGCTGCACCGCTCCGCCGTCGACGCCCTTGGCGCCCTGGACGTAGTCGGGTCCTGAGCCTTCGCCGCGTCCGGCACCGACGGTGCCCATTGCCCAGGCGGGGACTCCGCGGTCGGCGAGGCGGGCCAGAGCGGCGTCCGCCCCTTCCGCTCCGACAATCGCGACCATTCCCACGCCGAGGTTCAGCGTGCGCTCGAGGTCGGGAAGCGGGACGCTGCCGAGTTCGGAGATGAGCTTGAAGACGGGCGGAAGTTCCCAGGTGGAGCGGTCGACCGTTGCCTCGAGGCCGTGCGGGAGCACACGGGCCAGGTTCGCGGCAAGCCCGCCGCCGGTCACATGGCTGAAGCCGTGCACTGCGGCCGGAAGATGGCGTGCCAGGTCGAGGCAGTCGGCCGCGTAGATCCGGGTCGGTTCGAGCAGTTCTTCGCCGAGGGTCCTGCCCAGTTCCGATACCTGGCGGTCGAGGGCCCATCCGGCCTGGTTGATGACCCGGCGCACCAGCGAGTACCCGTTTGAGTGGAGGCCGGAGGAGGCCATGGCGATCACCACATCGCCGTCCCTGACCCGGGCCGGGCCCAGCAGGGCGTCCGCCTCGACGACGCCCGTTGCCGCGCCCGCGACGTCGTACTCGTGTTCCCCAAGCAGCCCGGGGTGTTCGGCGGTTTCCCCGCCGACGAGCGCGGTGCCGGCAACGGAGCAGGCAGCGGCGATTCCGCGCACGATGTCGGCGATCCGCTCCGGCACCACCTTCCCGCAGGCGATGTAGTCGGTCATGTAGAGCGGTTCGGCGCCCACCACCACGATGTCGTCGACGACCATTCCAACGAGGTCGTAACCGATGGTGTCGTGGATGTCCATCGCCTGGGCGATGGCCACCTTGGTTCCCACGCCGTCGGTGGAGGTGGCGAGCAGCGGCTTGCGGTAGGTGAGCAGGCGCGACACGTCATAAAGTCCCGCGAACCCGCCGACCCCGCCAAGCACCTCGGTGCCGTGGGTGGCCTTCACGGCGTCCTTCATCAGTTCGACGGCGCGGTCGCCCGCTTCGACGTCAACGCCGGCGCTTGCATAGGTGATGGGATTGGGGGAGGCGCTCATACCCGTTCTTTCTTGTCTTCTTCGGTCAGTACAGCTTCGAGTTCACTGCCCGGTCCCGGGTCGCAGCCGTCTGCGCCGGTCTTGTCGGACGGGTTCACGCGCTCGAGGAGGTTCTTGCCGAGGCGGTCCGATCCGGGGAGCTGGATCGGATACTGCCCGGTGAAGCACGCGGTGCAGAGGCGTTCGCGCGGCTGGCGTGTCGCGTCGATCATCCCGTCCTCGGAGATGTAGGCCAGGCTGTCGGCGCCGATCGACTTGCTGATCTCGTCGACCGCGGCCCCGTTGGCGATCAGCTCGGCGCGCGAGGCGAAATCGATCCCATAGAAGCACGGCCAGCGCACAGGCGGCGAGGAGATCTTGACGTGCACCTCGGCGGCGCCGGCTTCACGCAGCATCCGCACCACGGCGCGCTGCGTGTTGCCACGCACGATCGAGTCGTCGACGACGATGATGCGTTTGCCGCGGATGACCGATTCGAGGGCGTTCAGCTTCAGCTTGATGCCCAGCTGCCGGAGGGTCTGGCTCGGCTGGATGAACGTGCGTCCCACATAGGCGTTCTTCACGAAGCCGTGGGCGAAGGGAATCCCGGACTCCTCGGCAAACCCGACCGCCGCCGGCGTGCCCGATTCAGGGACGGGAATGACGATGTCTGCCTGCGCCGAGTTTTCCCTGGCCAGCTGCCGGCCCATCTCCACGCGGGACTCGTACACCGAGCGCCCGGCGATCGCGGCGTCGGGCCGGGCCAGGTACACGTATTCGAAGACGCAGCCGGCCGGTGAGGGCATGCCGAAACGGCGGGAGCGCACGCCGTCCTCGTCGATGGCGATGAACTCGCCCGGTTCGATCTCCCGAATGAAACTCGCACCGACTGTGGCGAGGGCGGCCTGTTCGGAGGCGACAACCCAGCCGCGTTCGAGCCTGCCAAGGACCAGCGGGCGCACGCCGTAGGTGTCCCGTGCGGCATAGAGGGTGCCTTCGTCCATGAACACGAAGCAGAAAGCGCCCTGGATGCTCGGCAGCAGCTCCATCGCTGTCTCTTCGAGGGATGAGCCTTCTTCCCCGGCCAGCAGGGCTGTAACGAGGGCCGTGTCGGTGGTGTTGCCCTGGGCAATCTCGCCGGAGCGCGGCTTTCCGTGGCGCTCAAGGACCATCTCGTAAAGTTCGGCCGAGTTGGTGAGGTTGCCGTTGTGTGCCAGCGCCACGGTGCCCATGGCGGTGGCGCCGAGGGTGGGCTGCGCGTTGGCCCACTGTGATGCGCCGGTCGTCGAGTAACGGCAGTGGCCGACGGCCATGTGGCCGGTGAGCGTGTTCAGGGTGGTTTCGTCGAAGACCTGGGAAACGAGGCCCATGTCCTTGTAGACGTTGATCCGCGATCCGTCGCTCGTGGCGATGCCGGCTGACTCCTGGCCGCGGTGCTGCAGGGCGTAAAGGCCGTAGTAGGTGAGCTTGGCTACCTCCTCGCCCGGTGCCCAAACTCCGAAAACGCCGCAGGCGTCCTGGGGGCCTTTTTCGTGGGGGAGAAGATCGTGGGTAAGTTTTCCATCACCGCGCACCATTGCATCATTCTCTCACGAGCGGCAGCGGGTCCCTGCACTGCGACGGCGGGGAGGAGCCGGATGACCCGGCGGAGACTGCTAGGCCTCGTCGTCGTACGTCCGCTCCACCTGGGCACGCTGGGCACGGCGGACGCTGCGCCGGTCGAGGAGGAGAACCACGAGCGCTCCGAGCATCAGGCCGGGGATGGTGAAGACAACCGTGAAAAAGCCGAGGGCCGACTCCCGGGTGAGCGTTGGGTCGCCCGGTCCGGTATACGCGACGATCAGTGCCGCGAGAAATCCCAGCACCGCGCCGAGCCCCATGAAGGGGGCGAACCGCGGCGCCCGGCGGATGGTGACCTCCCGGCGCTCGGGGGTGCTTGGGGATACCGGCTGTTCAGGGCTCATGGTCCAAGGCTACCGGCCTTCGGCGCGGCGGTAGGCGCCGCGCCGCGATCGCGCGCGCTGGCTGATTCGTGCGCCGAGCCCCTGCACCTCGGCGTTCCCGGGTTGCTGCCGCTGCTGCGGGTTCCTCCAGACGAAGGTTGCGCAGGGCAGCCAGAGCAGTGCCTTGTGGCTCACCGAGCCGAGGTACCGGTTGTGGGGGACCCCGCGCCCGCGGCTGCCAAGCACAAGCAGCTGCGCCTTGTCCGCCGCGGCGAGGAGCGCCTCGGCGGGGAAGCGGTGGGTGTCGAGGTGTTTACTGATCACGAGGTCCGGGTAACGCTCTCCGAGCCCGGCGACAGACTCGGAGAGGACAACCTCTTCGGCTTCCTCCATCCGCCGCAGGAAGGTCTCGTTGGGGATGAAGCTGTAGACCCAGTTGTCCGGCGGGGTGAACGAATAGACGACGTGCAGTTCCTCGCCGAGCCGGTCGGCTTCGCGCGCGGCAATGGCGACAGCCTCGAGGGAGTGGTCGGAGCCGTCAACACCAACCACCACGCCGGACCTGCGGACGAGGTCGGCTGTGGGGATCACCGCGACCGAGCACAGGCTGCGCGTTGCGACCTGGAGGCTTGTTGTTCCGGGGACGAGGCCGCCGAGCACGCCGGGCCGGTGCCCGCCGACCACGATCAGCTCAACCTGTGCCGAAACCGCACCCATCACCGATGTCACTGACCCCATTTCCACCTGCGTGCTCACCTGCACCGACGGCGTGAACTCCCGAACGTGTTCTGCCGCCTTCTGGAGCATTGTCCGGGCATGCGTGGTGAGGTTCTCGTAGAAGGCGTACTCGGGCATTGCCCAGGTGTCGTCGAGGGCGTGGAGGAGGACCAGGGGGCGGCGCAGCTGCTGGGCCCGCGTCGCTGCCCAGTCGAGGGCTGAACGGTGCGACTGGCCCTCATCGATTCCAACGACTATCGCATTCTTCGGAAGGGGTTGAACCATCGTGATCACCGCGCCTTTCGTCCGGTGCCCGGCAAACCGGGCTCCAGCGACATTGTCCGCAAGGCGGTTCCCCCGGGTTAGAGGCTTAAGACCTCTGCCCCCCTGCGGTGCAGGGGCACGAGCGCCGACGCCGGATTCGCCGGACCGGACGTCAGCCGGTTCTGTGCACCAACTGGTAGCCCTGATCCGCGAACACGAGCGCGTACGAGGTGCCCGGATAGACCTGCTCCGCATGCTGCACGGCGTCGGCGGGACGGGACGGGCCCCAGCTCCAGTCCTCGGCGTCAACCACGAGGTAATCGGGCGCTGGGTTCTCGGAACCGATCCAGTACACCTCGGCGCGCGGGGCGAGGTAGGCCATCAGCCCAACGCCGGTTTCGACCGAGGCACCCTCCGGCACCGACTCAATGACACGGTTGGCCGCCTCCCAGCGCGGCGAGCGCTGGTAGGTTTCAGGGCGCACAAGGGAGGCGAACTCCTGGCTGGGAAGCAGGGCAACAGCCACGACCGCCGTCGCCGGCACGACGGCGGCCGCCACGGTGCGCAGCCAGGCGCGGCGGCTGCGCCGTGTGGCTGCGGCGGCATCGACGAGGGCGAGGAAGAGCACGGGCATCAGCACGGCGCTGTAATGCCAGTCGGGCCCCCAGTACCACTCCTCCTTCGACGCGAAGCGCCAGAGCATGGTCGGAAGCAGCACAAGCGCCAGCGGGGAGCGCAGGAACAGGAAGCCGCCGGAGAGAAGGAGCAGGAACACCGTTTCCTGTTTTTCGGCGCCGGAGACGAGGGTCACCGCGGCCTGCCAGGGGTCGGCGAGCATCCCGGCCACGTCGATCCGGCCGGCGTAATCGTAGGTGCCTCCGGTGTTGAGGGCGGGCAGGATGACAGCCACCGAGAGGATCAGCCACGCGGCGCCCCACGCTGCGAGCCACAGGCCTGCGGCGTGGCGGAACCGCAGGGCGATGACGAGGCCGAGCGCCATGACTGTCAGGCCCAGGTCCTCCTTGACGAAGACCAGCATCGCGGCCCAGCCGACGGCCGCAGGCAGACGGCGGTCGATTACCGCTTCGAGGCTCAGCGCGAGCAGTGGAACGGCGAAGGCAATCTCATGGAACTGGGCGAAGACCGCCGACTGCAGTCCCCACGACAGCCCGTAGGCCAGGCCCACCCAGACCGCCGCGGCCCGGCCCAGATGGCGGGCGGCGGTGCGTGCGACAACGAAGACCGACACGCCGAACAGCAGGTCCTGGACAACCAAGAGTGTAAAGGCCGACGGAAAGAGGAAGTAGACCGGGCCCAGCAGCACCAGCAGGGGGTGGAAGTGATCACCGAGCAGGTTGAAGTTCTGGCCCTTGATGGGAACGATCGGGGCGTCGAAGCCGGCATAGGCCTTGGCGAGCTGCGTGAAGATGCCAAGGTCCCACGACGGCGATTCGAGGCGGTTCCATTGGGCGGCCGAGAAGACCAGGTACACGGCCGTGACCGCCGCCGCAACGGCGACGGCGGTCAGGGGCCGGCGGCGCACCGCGTTCCGCACCGACCGCATCAGCGGCCTGGCTCCTGCCAGTGTCCGGGTGCGGCGCATGCTCACGCGCCGCCGAGTGAAGGCCCGGCCTGCGCTTGGGGCCGGGCGGAGAAGAGCGGCAGCCACATGCTGAGGTCGGCCCGCTGGCCCGAAGCCGCGACCCTGCCCGCAGCGACGGCCTCCGTCCAGGCGAGGGCGCCGGTCGCGAGCTGGAGCCAGGTTTCGGCGTCGGTCTCCACCACGTTGGGCGGGGTGCCGCGCGTGTGCCGCGGGCCTTCAACGCACTGGGTGACGCCGAAGGGAGGCACCCGCACTTCGACGCTGTTCCCGGGCGCGCGTTCGGCCAGTTCTTCGAGGCAGAAGCGCACGGCGGTGGCCTTCTGCGTCCTGCCGGTGCTGCCGCTGGACACCGCATGCAGGGCGGCAGTACCGTCTGCAGTGCTGATGCGCCGCCTTGCCATGCCTGGTCCTTTCACGGCCGAGGTTCTCACCCTGCGGGTCCAATCCGGCGGGAGCTTCAGCCCCGCCGGGCGTCGATGGGCAGTGCTTGTTTCCTAGTCGAGCAGCGCGGTCACAGGTGCCGCGAGGCGGAGCCTTCCAACCGGGCGGCCGCCGCCCAGCACCGGAGGAACCACCCGCTCGAGGACTTCACCGACCTTCGCCGCATCCAGCGCACCCGCGGCCGCAAAAAGGGTGAGTCCCACGAGCGTTGCCGCGCGCAGGTTCCCGTCAAGGATCTTCAATGCGAGCGAGGCGCCCGTCGGGGCACCCAGGACCAGCACCCCCTCCGCACCGCTTTTGGCGATGATGTTCAGCTCCTCCATCACCACCGAGTTGTCGAAGCCGCGCCCGTGGACGGCCCAGGGGTAGTCGAGCATCGCGGTGGCGACCGTCGCTGCCCGGGCGTCGGCGTTCTTGTCGGAGGGTGCCTTGGCGATCCGGCCGATGCCCCGTGCCAGGCCGGTCAGGGACACTGCGGCAAGCGGGGCGCCGCATCCGTCGACTCCCCAGTGCGCCGGGGTCTCTCCGGTGTACTCCTCGATGACCTCGGCGATGCTCTGCTGCAGCGGGTGGCCGGGGTCGAGGTAGGTTCCGTGGTCCCAGTTGTTCTCGGTGCATGCCCAGAGGAATCCCGCATGCTTGCCGGAGCAGTTGAACGCGATGCGCTGCTTCCCGCTGCCCGAGACGACCAGCCGGGTGCGCGCTTCCTCGTCCTGGGGCCAGTCCTCGGGGCACTGGAGATCGTCCTCGGTGACCCCGGCGGCGTTGAGCATCGTCTTCACCACCGCGGTGTGTTCGCTGCTGCCGACATGGCTTGCGGCGGCCAGCGCCACCTGCGGACCGCGCAGCGGCACGCCTGCCTTCATCGTGGCAAGCGCCTGGAACGGCTTGAGCGTGGACCGCGCGAAGATGGGGGCATCGATGTCGCCCAGGGCCGTGACCACGGACCCGTCGGCGGCAAGCACCACCGCGGAACCGATGTGCCGGGACTCGATGAATCCGTTCCGCTCGAGCACGGCCAGATCCACGGCGTCGGTGGAGGTGAAGGTTGAAGGCATGAAACCAGTATTGCCTATGACCCGGGTCGGTCCGGGGCACGGTGAGACTGTTTCACTGCGCCGTGAACTGCACCGACTGCCAGCCCGAAGCGCCGTTGGGCACAGTCTCGGCACGCTCCTTGGTCTGGACACCGTTTTCCGCGTCGGTCGCCCTCACCCGGATGGTGTGCAGCCCGGCGTCAACTGAAATCTCGTGGTGCCACTGGCGCCAGGTATCCACCGACGCCTCCGCGGCGAGCGTCACTTCCTCCCAGGCCCCTTCATCAAGTGAGACTTCAACGCGGGTGATGCCACGGGTCTGCGCCCAGGCCGTGCCGCCGATCATCACCGTTCCGGAGGCGACCTGTCCAAAGGACCGCGGCACCTCGACCCGCGCCATTGTCTTGATCGGCCCCTTCTCGGACCAGCCGCGGTCCGTCCAGTACGCCGTCTGGTCGGCGAAGCGTGTCACTTCGAGATCCACGACCCACTTCGTCGCCGAGACGTATCCGTAGAGTCCGGGCACGACCATGCGCACCGGGTACCCGTGTTCGAGGGGGAGAGGCTCCCCGTTCATGGCCACGGCGAGCAGCGCGTCGCGTCCGTCCTGGAGCACCGGCAGGGGCGTTGATGCGCTGAAGCCGTCGGAACTGGTCGAGAGCACCATGTCGGCCCCCTTCAGCGGCCGGGCCCGATTCAACAGTTCCCGCACCGGATACCCAAGCCACTTGGCGTTGCCCACCAGATTTCCGCCCACGGGGTTCGACACGCAGGTCAGCGTGATGTGCCGCTCGACAAGGTCGGCGGCAAGGAGGTCCGCGAACGTCACCGTCAACTCCTCCTCCACCATTCCGTGAACGCGAAGCTCCCACTGCTCAACGTCCAGTTGCGGCACGCTCAGGGCAGTGTCGATCCGGTAGAAGTCGCTGTTGGGCGTGAGCCAAGGAGTCACGCCGTCGACGGGGGCCTGCAGCCCGGCCGGCAGCGCCGGTGCCGTGCTCGCAGGGGCGGGAAGCGAAAGGTTCCGCCGCGCGGCGTCAACGGTATTGCGGATGCCCCCAAGGGCCCGCCCGCCGCCGGCAGCAACAGCTGCGACGACGGCCGTGATGCCGGCCGCCGTAATGAAGGACCGTCGGCTTGCCGGCGCGACGGGGGTGCTGCCGGCCGGTTCTCCAGCGATCGGGACCGCGGGGTCAGGTCCGGCGCCGGACCGGCGGGCATGTACCGGAGTGACCGCGCTCCGGGAGGCCTGTGCCGGGTGGGCAGGGAAGGCGCGGTGGAGCCTGATCGTCAGCAGCCGGAGGGCGATGAGTCCCGCCGCGGTGCCCACAACGGACGGCACCGCGTCGAGGACCGAGGCGCCGGCGCGGGTGAGGACGCTTGCCACAATGACCGTGCCCATCAGTACAACTCCGGCGGCACCGTAGGTCCACCGCCGGTAGGCCACCACTCCCAGAGCGGCGGCAAGACCCGCGATCGTGACTCCCATGCCGACGAACAGGGCCGCCTTGTCGTTTGTGCCGAACGTGGCGATGGCGAAATCCTTGAGCCACGGCGGCGTGAAATCGATGAAGGTGGAACCAAGGGCGATGACGGGCGTGGCCCGCGCCGTGAAAAATGCGCCGACGAGCTCCGCCGCACCCAGAACCAGCCCCGCCGCCAGGATGCCGGCAAGTGCTGCAAGGAGGAGTTCGCCGCGTCGCGAACCGGAGGGAGGGTTCATGGCATCTATTCGGAGGGAACGGCCGTCGGTATGGGTCTCAGGGCCGACGCCGGGCGTTCAGCCAGGCACGGGCCCCGACCTAGACGTCAGGAACTGTGCGCAATGGGGGCGGGCCGGGAAGTCTGCGCTGATTCAACACGGGGGAGAATGCGAGAACCAGGAGGCCGGCGGCCGGGACGACGATCAGGCCATAGCGGACGTTCGAGAGGTCCGCTATCGCTCCGATCAGGGGAGCCGAGATCAGGAAGCCGAGGCGCAGCAGCCAACTGACGATCGTGAGACCGCTTCCCGGTTTGAGCCCGGGCAGATTGTCTGCGGCGTGCATCGCGGCGGGGATGAGCGTGGCAACGCCGAGACCGGCGCAGCCGAAGCCGATAATGGTGCCTGGAAGGCTCGGCAGTGCAAGGGCGGTGCCCATGCCAAGGAATACCAGTGCCCCGCCGGCCTGAGCCACGGTCCTTTCGCCGAACCGGTCGACCATCCGGTCCCCGAAGATCCGCCCAACGAACTGCATGCCCTGCAGTGCGATGAACCCAACTCCGGCAAGGAAGGCTGTCGCCCCATGGGACCCGGCGAGGTACACCGCCGACCAGGAACTGCCCGCGTCCTCCACCAGGGCGGCTGACGCTGCGATCAAAACCAGGGCGGCGAGAGCCCCGTGTCTGACCCGGCGTCCGGTGCCGGGTGACACCACCGAATCGGCTTTGTTGTCTCCGGTGGTTTCCCCCGGGGTCTGCGTGGTTTCCGTGGGTTCCGGGCCGGGGAGAAAGTACCTGTAGCAACCAAGGGCAATGGCAGTGAATACAACCCCGGTTGCGGCAAGGTGAATACCGACCGGGATGTTGAGTCCCGCTGCTGCAGCACCGGTTGCTCCGCCCAGGACGGCTCCCACACACCACACCGCGTGGAGGGAGTTGATGATCGAGCGCTTATAGAGTTTCTGGACGCGCAGGCCATGCGAGTTCTGCGCGACGTCCGTGATGGAATCCATTCCTCCGGCAAGGAACAGCAGAGCGGCCAGGAGGACGCCCGTCGGTGCGACGCCGGCCAGGAAGAGGCCCAGTGCGGTCAGCAGGGTTGCCACAACGGCCAGCCTGGAGGAGCGGAACCGCCGGATCAGTACACCGGCCGCAATGCCCATCAACAGCGCGCCCAACGGGTACGCGGCGACTGCCAGCCCGAACGCGGTGTTGCTCAACTCAAGGTCCGTTTTGATCTGGGGATACCGGGGCACGAGGTTCGCGAAGACCGCACCGTTGGTGAAGAACAGGACGGCAACCGCTACCCGGGCACGGGAAAGCTGGACGGGGGGCCCGCCGTGGGCGGCCTGTGCGGTGGTCTCAAGCTGGCGCGTCATGAAGGGGTCACTATTCTCGTTACGGCGTCGCGGACGATCGCATCGGACATGGGATTGAGGGCGAGGGTGCGGTGGATGACCAGACCCTCAATGAGCGCGTCGAGCATGACGGTGGTCGGAGCATCGAAATGATGGGCCAGGGCCTCCCGGCTGCGTGCCATCCACGCGTCCGTGACCTCGCGCAGCGCCGGATTGCGTGCGGCGAGGGAGTACAACTCATAGGTCAGCAGCACATTGCGCCGTGAACCGAGCAGTTCGCCGGTGATCAGGTGGACGACGGCTTCGCGGGCCGTTTCCGGCCCGTCCGCTGATCCCAGGGCCTCTTCGAACCCGTCAGCGGTCATGTTGGCAAGCTTCGTAAATGCCGCTGTGAACAGCTCATCTATCCCGGTGAAGTGGTAGGTCATCGATCCCAGTGGGACATCGGCCGCGGCGGCGACTTTGCGGTGGGTCGTGCCTGCAACCCCGTGTTCGGAGATCACCTCAAGCGCCACGTCAATCAGGCGCTCGCGGCGATCGGGGTCGTGCCGCCGCGGCCGTGGGGAGCCTCGCCCGGCGGTCATAGGGTGCGGATGACCCGGGCAGGGTTCCCGACTGCAACAGCATTGGCGGGAACGTTTTTTGTCACGACAGACCCAGCTCCGATGACCGAGTTCTCGCCGACGGTGACACCAGGGAGGACGATTGCGCCGCCGCCGATCCAGACATTGTCACCGATAGTAATGGGCCGGGCGGCCTCCAGCTTGTTCTTCCGGGGGGCGGGCTCCACGGGATGGGTCGGAGTCAACAACTGAACGTTCGGGCCGATCTGGACGTCATTTCCCATGGTGATGACCGCAACATCCAATGCGGTGAGGTTGTAGTTGATGAAGGTGCGCGCCCCGATGTGCAGGTGGGAGCCGTAATCGACGAACAAGGGCGCCCTGATCTCGGTGTCCTCGCCGAGGCTTCCCAGCAGCTCCTCCAGGACGGTGGCCGCCGCGCTGCGGTCCGTGGGCCACAACGTTCCGTACCGGGATGCGAGCTCGATTGCACGCGTGCTCGCCTCGGCCAGTTCCTCATCATCGGCTATGTACAGGTCCCCGGCCAGCATCCGCTCACGCATCGACCGCTCGTCACCTTCGAAGTAGGCCGCTTTCACATCGTTCATATGTACAAGCGTACACAACTTGGCTGGGGATGGCACCAGGTCCGCGCCGGACCCGCAGGCGTTGCTCAGGGAAATTGAATGGAGTTGCTAAATGTCCTTGAGTGGCTGACCGCAGACTGGAACGTCTGCACAGCGGCCCTGCGAAGACGTGACGGGCCGCCGTGGCGATGATGCTGCGTCGCGTTGACCGTTCCCGCCCTATTCGCCGTCGGCGGTTGCATGGCCGTGGTCGAACGCGCCTGGCGGTTCGAGGGGCGGACCCGGTTCGGCGACGCCGGCGTAGGTCTGCCCTGATCCACCGGCGCGCAGCACGGCCGGATCGTCGTACCGCGGCCGGTCGCCCTCGTCCGCCCTGAAGAGCGATGCAATGGTGCCGGGCTCGACCGGCATCCCGGAAGCGGGATCCCCCGGAATGCATGAAGCGGGATCCTGCTCCAGTGACGGGTAGGCAACCACGTGGAGCCGAACAGGATCACTCGGTGCCGCATCGCTCGCTGTCATCTCGTCCTCCGGGTCAGGTATTACTCCTCAGGTCCCTGTTTGTCTGATCGTCCTCGCTCTCCGGCAGGTGTCAAGAGTTTCCGATTCCTCAACGGGCGTGGGCCGGGCCCGGATTTGCGGCGCCCGACCCCGGAGCGGGAGGCCCCCGGGCCCGTCGGGGATCACCGCGTGGTGACCGCGGTGGAACGATCGGTGCCATTTCGTCCCATTCCGTCGTCCAATCAGGTGCTTTGGGGCGATGGTGGAACCAGCGCAGGAACAAACGCTGGAACACCCAAGGATCGAAGGAACGACCACAATGACCATGAAGGACAACACCACGCGGACGAATGTCGGAGCGACGCACCCGGAGCTTTACGGGGCACTGGCGACTGTGGCGAAGCTGGCGGATAAGACCGCGCTCGCGGAGGGCCTGTCCCCGCTGCTGCTCGAGCTGGTCAGGCTCCGTGCTTCCCAGATCAACGGATGCGCGTTCTGCCTGCGAATCCACACGATGGACGCCCTGGCGAAGGGCGAGAGCCATGAGCGGCTGAGCGTGCTGCCGGCCTGGCGGGAGAGCGGTTACTTCGACGAGCAGGAGCGCTCAGCCCTGGCATTGACCGAGTACATCACGCTGATTGAGGACTCCCACCGCAATACGGGCCTGTACGAGTCCGCCGTCGCCCATCTGACTCCGGGCCAGGTGTCAGCTGTGACGTGGGTGACGATGGTCATCAACAGCTACAACCGCATCGCGATCAGCAGCGCATACCCCGTCGCCCCTTAGGCCGCCCGGAGCGGGTGCTGCCGCGCCCGACATCTGCCGCAGCCCCGGCGACGGGGCTCGGCTGATCACGCTGGGCGGGCCCGTCGACGAATCCGTGACCAAGGGGCGCAAGATCGAGGCGAAGTTCTTCATCATCACCCCGGATGGCAGGCAGCTGGAGACCATCGCGGGCCTGCTCGACTCGGGCGAACTGCGCTCCACCGTGGCAACGGTCTACCCGCTGGCCGAGGGACGCCGGGCCTACGACGAGGGTCCGCACCTTGGCAGGCCCGGAAGGACGGTCCTGGTCGTCAAGGAATGACCTCCGCTGCTGCCGCCGGGTCCCTTTTCGGACCCACCGTTAGCGCCGCCCATGGTGGCGCTAACGGTGGGCCGGCAGTCAGCCTTCGACCACGGTGATCTCGATGGGAACGCCGGGGAGCTCCGTCGAAGAGGTGATGGTTCCAGTTGAGAGGTCGACGGCGTGGACCCTCTTGGACGCGGGCTCGGTCACATAGGCCGTCCGATCGAGCACGGTCAGCGCGGGGTGGGGATCCTGCCATTCGGTTGGACCCTCCCACGCGTCGATGACCGGCAGGGAAGCGGTGATTTCACCGGACTCCTCATCGAGGGTGTGGAGGGAGCCGTCCGTGCCCAGGACGAGGATTTCGCCCCTGGGGCCGCGTGCGACGTCGCGCCACGTGTATCCGACGCCGTCGGGCAGTTCGATGACGTTCATTGTCTTCGCTGCCGTGTCGATGAGGGCGAGCTCGGTCAGGAGGTAGCCTTCGGCGTCGGGGTCGGAGTTGTAGTCCCCGACGGCGATCGGACTGGTGCCGGTGACGTAGGCGTTGCCCATGCGTCCGTATTCGTCGGGGGCCGCGATTTTCGTGATCTTGCCGGAGTCGTGGACGAGCACGCCGTTGCTGCACCCGAAGACGGTGACCTCGTTGGCCGCAGTGCCTTCGCCGTGGATGGATGGACACTCGTCGTTGCGGGCGACTTCGGTACGGTCGGCGTCGAGCACCCGGATTCCGGAACGGCTTTCCGAATCGCCCACCGTGGTGAGCAGCGTGCCGTCTTCGAGCACAATCGATACCCCGTGGTGGGCTTCTTCGGCTGGGACGATCTCCGTCTCGGGCAGGGTGTCCCCGGCGTTGAGCAGGTCGTTGGTGGTGAAGATGGTGGTTTCACCGGTGCCGTCCGCGAACAAGACGGTCTTGTCGCCGTGTTGCACCACGTGGCCCGCCTTGTCGGCGTTGAACACGAGATCGGTCAGTGCGGGTTCGCCCTGGTGTGATCCGGAGCCGTCCGTCCAGGTGCCGGTGTCGAGCACCTGGAAGCCTTTCGATGTCGTGACCAGGGCATGACGGCCGTCCCCTGCCGGGTTGAGCCGGGTGAACCCTTCGACCGGCAGGCTGCCCCGAAACGCAAGGAAGGCTCCGTCGAGGATGGCGATCCCGCCGTCGTATGTGAGCGCGAGACGGGGCGCCGGCGAGGAGGCAGCTGCCGGCGACGTATTGGCCGAATCTGCTGCGCCCGTCTCCTGACCGGCCGTGGATCCGCAGGCGGAGATCAGCAGGGCGGAGGAGGTGACGGCCGCGGCCAGAACAATACGCCGCGAACGGGTGTGGCGCGATTGGTCGGTCTTCATGGTTTCCTTCGGGTCGGGCCGCTCAGCGTGAGAGACCGGTGGAGATGCGCTCCGCGTTGGTGCGCATCATGGTGAGGTAGGAGTCGGCGCCCTCTCCGGGGCCCGTCAAGGATTCGGTGAACAGTTCAACGACGGCCACGTCGATGTCCGCGCCGTCCGCGAGGACCTGGACGAGCCGGTCGGGCTGGGACGACTCAGCGAAGATCGTGCCCACCTTTGCTTCCTCGATGGCGGAAATCAGTTCCCTGAGGTCGGATGCGCTCGGTGAGGCGAGCGTGGTGCCTCCCGGGATGACCGCGCCGATGATCCGGAAGTCATACCGGTGCGCCAGGTACCCGAAGACATGGTGGTTCGTCACGAGGTTCCGCCGCTGCGCCGGGACGGCCGCGAAGGAGGTCGCCATGTACTCGTCGAGCGCGCTCAATTCGGCCCGGTAGGCCCGGGCGGCCGGGCGGATCGAGGCGCTGTCGACGCCCTCGAGCGCCGTAACGCGCTGTTCAATCTCATCGACCACTTCGATCACGAGCGTCGGGTCGGTCCAGAAGTGGGGGTCGGCGGATGCTGCGCCGCCTTCGTTGAAGTCGAGGGCATCGATGACGTCGCCGGCCGCCAGCACGGGCACCCCGGCCGCCGACGCGCTGCCGATGTGTTTCTGCAGGCCTTCTTCCAACCCGAGGCCGTTCGCGACAATGAGGTCGGCGCCGCGCAGCATCGCTCCTTCCTGAGCGGAGATCTCGAAGGAGTGGGGGTCGGCGTTGAGCTGCATCAGCGTGTGGACCTCCACGTTGTCACCCACCACGTTTTCGACAACGTCACCAAGGATGTTCGTTGTGACAACGATGAGTGGCCGGTCGGGACCCGATGGGGAGCAGCCGGTTGCGGCCAGCATGGTGGTGGCTGCGAGCAGGGGTGGAAGCAGGCGGCGGAGCATCGTCTACCGTCCCGTCTCGGCGAGGAACCGGGGATTGGAGGTCACCTCGAAGGAGCGGGCGAGGCGTGCCTTGTCGGCGAAATCGATCTCGTGCAGTTGCCGTTCGGCCGGCGCATTGAGGTAGGCGCGGTGTTGGTCGACGATCAGCTCGACCCCTGCGGGCAGCTCGGAAGCGGAGAGGGTTTCGGGCAGGAGCGGCCCGGTCGCGGAGAGTGTGGCCCCGGTTTCGGCGGACAGCACGAGGACCCGCCCGTCGGCGGACAGGGCCACCACATGTCCGTCCCTGTCATCCACCGCCGAGACCTGCAGCAGCGGTACGTCCGTTTGAAGCAACTGCCAGGTGCGTTCGCGCGTATCGAGGAGCCATGCCCCTTCGGTTCCTGCGACGGCGGCGACTGTTGGCCGGCCTTCCCGTGCCCGGAAATCGGTGGCTCTTGCGGCGGTGGTCCCGGCGGGATACGGAATACGCTCGAAGGTGACCGAGGCCTCGCCGGCGGTGGCAAGGAGGGCGCCGTCGGCACAGCCGATCACCGCGCCTACCGGCGTCGTGATGGTGCCGCGCGCATCAGCACATTCGGCCTCTGAGCCGTCCAGCGGGGAACCGTCCACGTCGTAGGCCCGGACCCCGGCAGTCGTGCCGCCGGGTCCGGGTACCGTCGCCAGGGCGAATTTTGCGAGCGGCACAAGCATGCCCTCGTGCGGTTCACCGGCCAGCTCGGTTCGTTGACGCACTTCACCGTCGGCAAGACCCTCGTTGTCCAGCACCACTCCTCGTCCGGTAGCCGGGAAATAGACTCCCGTGCCGGAGGATCCGGGTGACACGACCGCTTCCCCTTCACCAGGGACTGTTCCCAGCGTCCGCGGCTCCGAGCTGTAGTAGTGGAAGTGATCCTCGTGGTCCCAGGTCCACACCCCACTGTCGACAACGGTCACTGTGCCTTTATCGGCGGAGGAGGCGAAGACATACCTGCCGTCGGTAGCGATCGAGCTGACGTCCCGCACGGACCCGGCGGCCTTCCACGATTCGGTGGCCAGTTCGAGCATGTCGACGGAGCCGGCCGGGTTGACCGTCAGGAGGTGAAGCTGGGGCTCCGCTTCCTCGCTCGCCCCAACCAGGGTGCCGTGCCCCTCGTTGGCGGATGATTCCGCCGGTGTAGCGGGTGCCGCACGGGGCGCGTCCGGGGCTGAACAGCCGTGTAAGGCAAGGGCCAGCAGGGATGCGGGGATGATGAGCTTGTTATGCGGTCGCACGGATGACTTCCTGGGTAGCGTGGCAGGAGGGGGAAGCTGCGTCTTCGACAACCGGACGACGCCGCAGCGGTTGTGCCAGGGCGTGGGCGATGTTGGAGAGCGCCGCCGAGGTGACCGCCGTGAGGGCGATCGAGGCACCGGCGGCGGTGCCGTAGTACCAGGAGATGAGCAGCCCGCACAGGACCGAGACGCCGCCCACCAGTGCTGCGAGCACCATCGTGGTCGGGATCCGGTGCGTCCAGGCGGACGCGGCGACGGCAGGGGCAAGCAGGAGCCCGATGACGAGCAGCGCGCCGACCGCCTGGTAGGAGGCAACAACCGCCAGGGTCACCAACCCCACCAGCAGCACCTGCGCGAGGCGGGGCCGGAGACCCATGACCTGAGCGACGCGCGGGTCGAAGACGAGCGCAACGAAGGAGCGGTGGAAGAGGACCGCGGTGAGCACTGTCACACCCAGTGCGCCGCCGAGCATCACGAGCTCGGTGCCGTTGATGGCCAGGATATCCCCGAAGAGGATGGCAGTGGCATCGGTGGCGAAGCTGCGCGAATGGGAGATGAGGATCACCCCGCCGGCGAGCATTCCGACGAAGAGGAGTCCAATGCTGGTGTCGTGGGACAGCCGGCCGCGGCGGGCGAGCAGGCTGACACCGACGCTCATCACCACAGCGCTGCCGGCCGCCCCGATGGCCACCGGGATGCCGGCCAGGGTTGCCGCGGCCACCCCGGGCAGCATTCCGTGGGCCATCGCTTCACCGAGGAAGGCCATTCCCCGGATCACGACCCAGGTCCCCACCACCGCGCAGATCACCGCGCACAGGATTCCGCCAGCAAGGGCACGGCCCATGAAATCAACGGCAAAGGGTTCGGTAAGGAGGGTCACGATCACCGACCCTAAACGAAAATGAGAATCATTCGCAACATGGTACGGTGACGGAATGCGCTTCCCTTTTCCCTCCGGATTTGCCTGCCGGCCGCAACATCCCTCGGCGGATCTTGTGCTTGATGACGTGTGGTTCGACCACGGCGGAGTGGATGTCCTGCGCGGTGTGTCCGCGAGGATCGGGAGCGGCACGATCACCGTTGTGGCCGGCCCGAACGGTTCGGGTAAGTCGACCCTGCTGGGTGTCCTTGCCGGGCTACTGCGCCCGCGGCACGGAAGGGTCCTGCTTTCACCGCGGCGCCGCACCGCCCTTGTGGTGCAGCGTAGTGAAGTGCCCGACAGGGTGCCCCTTACGGTGCGGGACGTCGTCACGTTGGGCCGTTGGGCACCCGCGGGACTGTGGCGGCCGCTGCGCGTGGACGACCGGCGGATCATCGACGAGTGCATCGGGCTGGTCGGCCTTGCCGGCTACGAGCATCGAGCGCTCCGGACCCTCTCCGGCGGGCAGCGGCAGCGCGCGTTCCTCGGCCAGGGCCTGGCTCAAAGAGCGGGCCTGATCCTTCTGGACGAGCCCACCACGGGGCTGGATGCGGAAGCGCAGGAACGGGTCGCCCGCATCCTGCGCAGCGAAAAGCGGCGCGGAACGACGGTCGTGTGCGTGTCCCACGACGGAGCCGCCCTTGAAGCGGCAGACCAGGTGATACGCCTGAACGGCGGCCGGGTCGTACCCGCGTAGACCACGCTGCAGGGCCTCTTACAGCTGTTCATCAACGGAACGCACCCCGTCTCCCGGAGGAGAACGTCACGACGAAAAAACGACCGGTTCGCTCCGTTCGGACGATGGCCTAGGAACTCGGGCTGACGCCGGGTCAGCTCGCACTGGCCCAGCTCCCGGTGGAGGATCCGGATCAGCGCTCGGGGACCGACGGCTGCCGCTCGGCGGCCCAGGACGCGAGCAGCCTCAGCCCCTCGGCCGAGCGCGACCCCGGTTCGGCGGTGTAGATCATGAAGACCAGGCCGGGCTCGGCCGTCAACACAAGTTCCTCGTAGGCGAGACTGAGTTCACCGACGATCGGATGGCGGAACCGTTTGGTTCCGGTGCCGTGTGTCCTGACGTCGTGGGCTCCCCAGAGGGTGCGGAAGGTCTCGCTGCGTGTGGAAAGTTCCCCAACGAGGTCCTGCATCGCGCGGTCGTGGGGGTCACGGCCGGCCTCGGCACGCATAATGGCCACACACATCGCAGCGAAGGCGTCCCAGTCGGGGTAGAAGGCCCGGGATGCGGGGTCGAGGAACTGGAACCGGGCCAGGTTCGGAGCCGGTCCTCCCTCGCCGATCAGGGGAGAGTAGAAGGCGCGGCCCAAGAGGTTCGTCGCGAGCAGATCCTGGTGCTGGTTGCGGACGAACGCGATGCCCTCGGTGACCGCGTCGAGAGCCCATTGAAGGCTGGGACGGGCCGGCGGCTGTTTCGTTGTGCGGCGTCGTGGCCGGCCAGCGGCGGGTACCCCGTCAGCGGCGCGCGCCAAGTCGAGAAGGTGCGCCCGTTCGGTTTCGTCGAGTTGCAGCGCGCGGGAGACCGCGTCGAGCACCGACGACGATGCGCCGGCGATCGCCCCGCGTTCCAGCTTCGAGTAGTACTCGACGCTCACACCCGCGAGGAGTGCAACTTCCGTGCGCCTGAGCCCCGGCACGCGCCGGTTTGGCCCGGGCAGCAGGCCGCTTGCCTCGGGTGTGACTTTGGCACGGCGCGACATGAGGAAGTCGCGGACCTCGGCTCGGTTATCCATGCTTCCTAGGGTAGGGCGGAGACTACGGGGGCGGGGTGCTCTCTCAGTACACCTCTCAACAGGGACTCCCCGGTTTCGGCCCGCCGGGATTGACTGGTGGCGTGGTTATTTCTTCCCCATCCCTCCGGTCAAGCCCGGGCACCGCCGATCGGCTCCTGCCGACGCTGCTGCTTCTGCTGACGATCTTCGGACCCATCTCCATGGACCTGTACCTGCCGGTACTTCCCGCGCTGACGACCGGGCTCGATGCTGCCGCGTCAATGGCGCAGCTGACCGTGACGGCCTGCCTGATCGGCCTCGCCCTCGGGCAGCTGGTCGCCGGCCCGTTGTCCGACCGGTTCGGCCGTCGAGTGCCACTCCTGATCGGGCTGGTCGCGTACATAGCCACCTCGGTCCTATGCGCGGTGAGCCCAGGCATTGAACTTCTGATTCTCGCCCGTCTCGTGCAGGGGCTGGCAGGCGGGGTCGGTATCGTCATCGCCCAGGCCGCCGGCCGCGACCTGTACTCCGGTGATGCGCTCCTGCGCTACTACAGCCGAGTCACTGTCCTGAGCGGGTTCGCCGCCATCGTCGGGCCGCTGCTGGGAGGCCAGCTGGCGACCTTCACCGACTGGCGCGGACTGTTCCTGTTCCTTGCGGCGGTCGGCGTGGCGATCCTCTCGGCGATCCTGCTCGGGTTCCGTGAAACGCTGCCTCCCGCGGCGCGGATGAGCGGGGACGGTTTGCAGACCCTGCGGGATTTCCACGTCCTGCTCTCCGACCGGGTTTTCCTTGGTGCTGTCCTCCTCCAGGGCTTCGTCAACGCGGCCCTTTTCGCATATCTCAGTGGAGCGACCTACGTGCTGCAGGGCATGTACGCCCTGTCGCCGCAGCAGTACGCGCTGGCTTTCGGGCTGAACTCCGCCGGGTTCATGGTCTTCGGTTACATCGCCGGGCGCACCTCGGTGCGGTGGGGCATGCAGGGAACGCTGGTGACCGGTCTGGGTATGTGCGCGGCGGGAGCACTGGGCCTGCTGGCGGCAGGCCTCTTCAGCCTGCCGCTGATCGCGGTCATCCTGTCCCTCTTAATCCTGGTCAGCGGAGTCGCTGTCACAACTCCGCCCGCCACCACCCTCGCGCTGAGCGGATACCCGCGGATCGCAGGGACCGCGTCGTCGCTGCTGGGTATGGCCCGCTTCGCGTTCGGCGCCGTCTCCGCACCTCTGGTCGGCATCGCGGGTGCGGCAATGCTGCTGCCGTTGGGCGTCATCACCGTCGTGGCGGTTGCCCTGTCCGTGGCCGCCTACGTGGCACTGATTTTCCGCCGGACCGACCCGGCGTCCTCATCCTCAACGGCCGATCCGCTGGTTGATCGAATCGTTTCCCCCTGAAAGAAGGAGCACATCCCATGCGTGGAGTCATCATGTACGCCCCCGGCGACGTCCGGGTCGAAGAGCGCGAAAACCCGAGCATCATCGAACCAACCGACGCGATCATCAGTGTCAGCGCCGCGTGCATCTGCGGCTCGGACCTGTGGCCGTACCGTGGCATCGAAGCACTCAATGGCCCAACACCGATGGGACACGAGTACGTGGGCGTCGTTGAGGAAATCGGCAGCGAGGTGAAGAACATCAACGTCGGTGATTTCGTTGTGGGTTCATTCTTCGCCTCGGACAACACCTGCGAGATCTGCCGGGCCGGGTACCAGAGCCGCTGTGTGCACGCCGTGATCATGCGCGCCCTTGGAACCCAGGCAGAACGCCTCCGTGTCCCCTGGGCGGACGGCACGCTCGTCGCCACCCCGACCGGGCCCACCGCCGAGCAGATCCCCAGCCTGCTGGCCGCCTCCGACGTCCTTGGAACCGGCTGGTTCGCCGCTGTTGCGGCCGAGGCCGCGCCGGGGAAGACCGTGGCCGTCGTAGGTGACGGCGCGGTAGGACTGCTTGGTATCCTCGCCGCCAAGCGGCTGGGCGCGGAGCGCATCATTGCCATGAGCCGGCACGCAGACAGGCAGGCCCTCGCCCGCACCTTCGGCGCCACAGACGTCGTCACCGAACGCGGCGATGAGGGCGTGGCGAGGATCAAGGAAATGACCGGCGGGCTCGGCGCCCACTCGGTCATCGAGGCGGTCGGGACGCAGGAGTCGATGATGCAGGCAATCCGATCGGCCCGCGCCGGAGGCCACGTCGGCTATGTGGGTGTGGCCCACGACGTCGAACTGCCCGGCGAGGAACTGTTTTTCTCCGGTGTCCACCTGCACGGCGGGCCAGCGCCCGTCCGCCGGTTCCTGCCCGAACTCATCGAACTCATCATGAGCGGACAGATCAACCCGGGGAAAGTTTTTGATCTCACTTTGCCGCTAGAAAAGGCAGCCGAGGGGTACCAGGCGATGGACGAGCGCAGCGCCACCAAGGTCCTGCTCACGACAACCTGATTCATCAGCGCCCATCGCTGCAGGGGGTAACTCGGGAAGGTCGACGGGTGGGCACCCGGGCCGACGGGGGTGGGGTTCGTTCCGGGATGGACCAAACGCTGTGGCTGATTCCCGCCGGACCGGCAGACGCCTCAGGAAGTTCATCAGTCGCCGCCAGTTGCCGGCACCCTCCGTCGCCCTTGTTCAGATGGGACTCGGTGCACTGGTGACGGTGATTGCCGCACCCGTCGTAGCCCGCGGGACCATCTCGCTGGACCTTCCGATCGTCCTCTCGATGCTGTGTCTCGGATGCCTAAGCACCGGCATGGCATACATCTGGAACACGGAGATTGTCGCGGGTTGGGGAGCCACAGCCGGACCCCGGAAACCGGTTCGCTCGCTACTCGGCGAGTGCCGGCTGGTGCGGGCTTTCCTGGTTCATGGCCCGCACCTCGCGCTCGCCGTCCCTGCGGATGAGGAAGCTGATGACGGCCGCCACAGCGCAGAGCACTGCGGCTCCGAGCCACGCGATGGTGTAGTCGCCGGTTGTGTCACGGATGTAACCGGCGGCGAAGGCAGCGGCTGCGGCACCGACCTGGTGGGCCGCGAAGACCCAGCCGAAGACAACGGCCCCGTCGGCCCCGAAGGCCTGTCGGCAGATGGCAGCGGTGGGCGGCACGGTCGCAACCCAGTCCAGCCCATAAAAGACGATGAAGAAGATGATTGGGGGCTGGATTGTCGCGGCCAGAAGCGCCGGCAGGACGAACAGGCTCACGCCGCGGAACAGGTAGTACAGCGCGAGCAGCACCTTTGGGTTGTAACGGTCGGTCAGCCACCCCGAGGCGATGGTTCCGACGACATCGAAGACTCCCACAGCGGCCAGGAGTCCTGCCGCAACGGTGGTCGGCATGCCGTGATCGTGCGCAGAGGGAATGAAGTGGGTGCCGATAAGCCCATTCGTCGTCGCACCGCAGATTCCGAAACCGACCGCCAGCGCCCAGAACGTCCAGGTGCGCGAAGCGGTCCTGAGGGCGCGCACCGCCCGGACCGCCGCGTTCGCCGGCTGCCTGACGACGGACGAGGCCGGTGCGGTTTCCGGGGCGGCCGGGCGCGAGGAGTTGGGTGGGTCCGCCGTCGCGCCGTAGGGCAGCAGGCCGACCTCCTCGGGGGAATTGCGGAGCCACAGCAGGACCAGGGGGACAACCACGATCGCCCCGGCGGCGATGACCAGCGAGGCCGTGCGCCAGCTGGATACCTCAACAAGTGCCGCGATGATCGGAAGGAAGACCAGCTGGCCGGCGGCGCTGCCGGCGGTGAGGATCCCGATCACCAGTCCGCGGTGTCGAACGAACCAGGTGTTGGCAACAGTGGCTGCGAACACGAGGGCTATCGACCCGGTTCCCAGGCCGATCAGGACCCCCCAGGTCAGGAGGATCTGCCACGGTTCGCGAACGAACACGGACAGGGCGCTGCCGGATCCGATGACCAGAAGGGCGCACGAGGTGACCCTGCGGATGCCGAACCGCTCCATCAATGCCGCAGCGAAGGGCGCCGTCAGTCCGAAGAGCACAAGGTTGATGCTCACGGCCAGTGAGAGGACGCTGCGCGACCACCCGAACTCCTGCTCCAACGGCACCATCAGAACCGATGGGCCCGCACGGAACCCCGCAGCGCCGACCAGTGTCAGAAAAGCAACGCCTGCCACGATCCAGGCAGGATGGATACGCCTTCCGGCGGGCGGGGCCTCACTGCAAAAACTTGTCTTCACCCGGTCACTGCCGTGCTGAGCCGGACCGGTTCCCCGGTGCGGGCGTAGCTGACCCAGCTTGTCGTGGCTGCGGTGAGCGGCCCTCGGCATCGGTCGCATCGGTCGGCGCTGGTGGTGGGCTGCCCGCAAGTCGTATGGATGACCTCCATGTGGGCCCGGCCGGAAGGAGCTTCGAGGTAGGACTCAGCGAAGTGGATCATGGCGTTGAGGGCGGGCAGGGCTCCTTCGCCCATTTCGGTGAGGCGGTACTCGTCCCGCGTCCGGCCCGTGTGATCCACGTAGGGAGCCCTCGTGAGCATGCCGCCTTCCGTGAGAGACGAAAGACGCTTGCTCAGCACGCTGTCCGCGATTCCGGTTCGCTGTTTGATCTCATCGAATCTGCCCCCGCCGAAAAAGACCTCCCGCAGTATCAGCAGGGTCCATGGATCCCCGAGGACCTCAAGGCTCCGGGCAAGGGGGCAGTTGTCGGTCGACCAGTCAGAGCGAAGAGGCATTCCCCGATGCTAGGCGGCTTTCTTGGAGAAAGCTAGGATGGCCGAACGTTTTGGCAGGTGACGCGACCCGGACGGGGAATCGGTCTGTATCAAACTATTCTTCGAGTCGCGTTTGCAGTCGTCGCTAAATGAGTTCATACTCGATTCACGCAGGATGTGACCGCGCCCACACTTGGGCGTATGGCTCAGGCTCACGGACTCGGCAGCGCGGATACACCCGGACGATGCCGCTTTCCGAGAGGCCAGCTATCCGAACCAGTAAGCCAAGGCCGACGCATGTCCGGCCCGCTATCTAAGGAGACCCATGCAGTTGCACGGAAGGCCAAAATTCGCCGCTCTTGTCGCCATATGCGCATTAGCACTAACCGCCTGCAGTAGCGCATCGACAGCGGCCACTAACCCCTCAGCCGGATCTGCGGACGGGGTCTCGCTTGTCTCGCCGGGCAAGCTCACGGTCTGCACCCACCTTCCGTTCGCCCCCTTCCAGGTCAACGACGATTCCGGAGAGACCGTCGGGTTCGACATCGATCTGGTCAACCTCGTGGCGAAGCGCCTTGGTGCCGAAGCAGCCATCATCGACACGCCCTTCGAGGGCATTAAGTCCGGTGAAGACATGGCCACCGGCAAGTGCGACATCGCCGCCGCCGGTATGACCATCACCGATGCCCGGAAGGAAGCCATCCTGTTCTCCGAGCCTTACTTCGATGCAACCCAGGCCCTTCTGGTGCCCGAAAATTCGACCGTGAAAACCCTTGAGGAGCTGAAGGGCAAGAAGCTGGGCGCTCAGTCGGCCACCACCGGCCTCGACTACGCAAAGGCACACCCCGAGTGCGGGTGCGAGATCATCGAGTTCCAGGACCTTGCCTCACTGACCCAGGCACTGATGACCGGCCAGGTGGACGCAGCGATCAATGACCTGCCCGTGTGGACCGAAGCGTTGAAGACCAACCCCGGCAAGGCAAGCATCTCGGCTCAGTTCGATACCGGCGAGCAGTACGGCCTCGGGATGAAGCTGGGCAACAAGGAACTCAAGAAGGTCGTGGACGAGGTTCTTGCTACGGCCAAGACCGACGGAACGTACGACCAGATTTTCGAGAAGTGGATCGGCGACGTGCCTCAGAAGTGAGCTGCCTGCCCGCGGCGGCCAGCTGCCGCCGCGGGCCGACACCCTATGAAGCGCAGGCACCAGTGAGGAAACCATGAGCACACAAACCATGCACGCCACCGCAGAGGTAGCTACGCCCCGGCTGACGCGGCGGCAGAGGGCCCGCGTCTCTCTCGGCGTCCAATACGCAGTCGGGATCGCCGTCATTGCACTTCTGGCGGTCATGACGGACTGGGCAACCTTCAGTGCGGCATTCCTGAGGTTCGACATCCTTGAGCGGATGCTCCCGCGGGTGATCCTCATCGGGCTTGTGAACACCATCATCTACGCGGCGTTGGCCTTCGTCTTCGCCTTCGTCGTAGGGCTGCTCCTGGCCATGATGAGGCTGAGTTCGGTTGCAGCCTATCGGTGGTTCGCCACCGCCTACGTCGAGTTTTTCCGCGGGGTACCTGCCCTCGTCGTCCTCTTCATGGTGGCCTACGGCATTCCCAACGCATTCCCGGGCTTCCAGTTCCCCGGAGACAAGTACGGCATGGTGATGGTCGGCCTAGGCATCACCGCCGCCGCCTACATGGCGGAAACCTTCCGGGCCGGCATCCAGGCGGTGCCGAAGGGACAGTTCGAAGCTGCGCGGACCCTGGGGATGAGCCACACGCGGACGATGGCGACGATCGTCATCCCGCAGGCCTTCCGGGTCGTGATACCGCCGCTCACCAACGAGATGATCCTCCTGGTCAAGGACTCATCGTTGGTCTATGTCCTCGGGGTGACGGCCGCCCAGTACGAGCTCACGAAGTTCGCCCAGGACTTCCTGAACCGCTCCGTGAACGCCACCCCCCTGATTGTCGCCGCACTGTGCTACCTGGCAATCACCCTTCCTCTGTCCGGCCTCGTGCGCAAGCTCGAAGCCCGCTACGCGAAAGCACGTTGATCATGCCCACCACATCGACCCCAGCACCCGAGGGTGCCACAAGCTCGCACGCAATCTCGATCCGCAACCTCAAGAAGAGCTTTGGCGGCAACGAAGTGCTGAAGGACATCTCCCTCGAGATAAACCCCGGTGAAGTTGTCTGCATCATCGGCCCCTCCGGGTCGGGCAAGTCGACTCTGCTGCGCTGCGTGAACCTGCTCGAAACCCCGACGTCGGGCACTGTCCTCGTTGGTCCGGATGAGGTGACCCACCCCGACGCCGACCTGGACCGCATCCGTCGGCGCATCGGCATGGTGTTTCAATCCTTCAACCTCTTCCCGCACCTGACCGTCCTTGAGAACCTCACGGTCGCCCAGGTCAAGGTCCTCAAGCGCCGCAAAGAGGACGCGATAGCGACCGCCCGGCTCAACCTCCACCGAGTCGGCATGTCGCACAAGGAGGACTCGTACCCGACTCAGCTCTCGGGAGGCCAGCAGCAGCGCGTGGCGATCGCGAGGTCACTTTCGATGGAACCGGAGCTGATGCTTTTCGACGAACCGACGTCGGCACTGGACCCCGAACTCGTCGGGGAGGTCCTGGCCGTCATGAAGTCGCTCGCCAATGAAGGAATGACGATGGTCATTGTCACCCATGAAATGGCCTTCGCGCGTGAGGTGGCCGATCGGGTGGTCTTCATGGATGGCGGCTACATCGTCGAGCAGGGCCTTGCCATGGACGTCATCGGGAACCCACAGGAAGACCGCACGAAGTCGTTCCTCCACCGGGTCCTCAACCCGATGGTCATCGATGCGGAAGAGGTAATCCAAGAGGAGAAGCTTTCCACGGCTTCCTGACCCCTGACCGGCGCCCGGGCGATACCCGCAGGCGTGAACGCGCGGCCCGTTGAATTGCTGAAGACCGGAACGAGGCAGGAACAGACATGACGATTGAAGAGACGATGACGGCGGCTGCGTCGCCGTTGGCGCCCCGGTGGCTGGGGGTTCCCGCCGACCTGAATGCCCTCCCTTCCAAGGTCTGGGCGAGCACCGTGAGCCGGTCGGCATCGGGGGAGTTGCAGGTGGGCGGTGTCGGTGTCTCGGAACTGGCAGGTGAGTTCGGTACCCCTGCCTACGTCATATCCGAGGACGACTTTCGAAGGCGCGCGCGGGCATTCCTCACGGCGTTCAATGAGGCTTTCGAACCGCTGTGCGGCGGGGTTGAGGTCTACTACGCCGGCAAGTCATTCCTGTGTGTCGAGGTTGCGCGATGGGCGGTCGACGAAGGGCTGCGGCTTGATACCTGCTCCGGCGGGGAGCTGGCCCTCGCGGCCCGGGCCGGCATCGAAGGTTCGAAGCTGGGATTGCACGGTAACAACAAGTCCGACGCCGAATTGGTCCGTGCGCTCGACATGGGAGTGGGCCGGATCGTCGTTGACAGCCTTCAGGAACTCTCGCGCGTGGGAGAACTCGCCCGGGAGCGGGGCGCCACTGCTCCTGTTCTGCTGCGGCTTACGCCCGGCGTGCACGCCGAAACCCACGAGTTCATTGCGACAGCCCACGAGGACCAGAAATTCGGCCTCTCGATGGCCTCTGCCGAGGGGCGCGTCTCCGCGGCCGAGACCGCCGTAGCCGCGGCCCTGCAAAATCCGGGCGTGCAGCTCCTGGGGATTCACTGCCACATCGGCTCGCAGATCTTTTCCCCCGAGGGCTTCGCCCTCGCCGCCGAACGGCTCCTGGACTTCATCGCCGAGATGCGCAGGATCCACGGCATTGTGCTGAACGAACTCGACCTGGGCGGGGGATACGGCATCGCCTACACCGAGGCCGACCACCCTCAGGAGATCACCGATGTTGCCCGGGCCATGGCCCGCGTCGTCGCCGACTCCTGCGCCCGCCTTGGCATTGAGATCCCGAGGATCTCCATTGAGCCCGGCCGCGCTGTCGTCGGCAGCTCCACCTTCACCCTGTACGAGGTGGGGACGCTCAAGACGAACTACGTCGAGCGCGGATCCGGCGTATATCCCCGGCGGTACGTCTCCGTCGACGGAGGAATGAGCGATAACCCGCGCCCCCTCTTGTATGGTGCCGACTACTCCGCAAGCCTGGCTTCCCGCACCTCGGACGCCAGCCCCGCTCTGTCCCGGGTGGTTGGCCGGCACTGCGAGAGCGGGGACATCGTGGTCCGCGATGCCTATCTTCCGGCCGATCTCGAACCCGGGGATCTCCTTGCAGTGCCCGGCACCGGGGCATACTGCTGGGTTCTCTCAAGCAACTACAACTACACGCCCCGCCCTCCGGTCGTCGCCGTCTCAGGTGGGCGCGCCCGCCTGATTGTTCGGGGAGAAACCGAGGAAGACCTCTTCCGGCGCGACATATGGGCCTGAAAAAGTCCGGCCGTCCGATCCACCACTTTCCTTCCTGATTTTCGGTCCGGAAGCGGGGGCAGGAAAGTACCATTGCTTCCAGTTCCGGTCGGCACGGCCAGTCATCGAACGGATGCATTTACGGAGGTAAGGCATGTCCGACCAGGGAGCGGCCGCGGGGCTTCCCGTGTTCGAAAGCATCCGGCGTCAGCTGTCCGAGATGTCGGCCGCGGAGCGCAAGGTGGCACGGACCCTGCTCGGCGGGCCGGCCGCCACCGGGCTCGCATCATCAACCAAGCTCGCACGCCTTGCGCAGGTGAGCGGGCCCACAGTGATCCGCTTCGTCAACCACCTCGGCTATGGCACCTACGCGGAGTTCCAGGAGGCGGTGAAGGTCGAGGTGGTCGCGCGTGTGACGACGCCGGTCGAGCTGTACCCCGAGGCGCACAGCGCCGCGGGGAGTGAGCTCCACGACTTCTCGGCCACCCTCAGTTCGGCGATCTCGGACACGATGAACCGGTTGTCCTCCGAGGACATCAACGCGGCGGCGAACCTTCTGGCCGACCCTCGCCGTAAGGTGCTCGTCTTCGGCGGATGGTTCAGCTCGTCCCTGGCCCGGCACCTGTCCGCCATGCTTCAGGAGCTGCGGCCGGGGGTTGAATTCGTGGACGAAGCACGCACCCGGCGTGTTGCGGCACTCTGCGATGCCGACAAACGCACGACGGCGGTTGCCTTCGACTTCCGTCGCTATGAGGCCGAGACCGAAAAGCTTGGAAGATCGCTCGTCGAACAGGGCGCCAAGCTCATCCTCTTCACCGACCCCTGGCTGTCTCCCTTAGCTGACGTGGCAAGTGCGGTCCTCCCGGCATCGGTGGGAACTCCAAGGCCATTCGAGTCCTACGTGTCCAGCCTGGCGGTGGTGGAAGCCCTGACGTCACGCGTGGTCGACCTGACGTCCGACTCTTCCCGGGCCAGGTTCGAACGCTTCGGCTCCTTCGTTGACACACTGGTTCCGCACTGGGAATACCGGCGGGAGGTCGAGGAGACAGCCGCGGCGGGTACGTCAGTCAGGGGAAGGGCCGCAGAGGTCTGAGGATGGCCTCGGCGAACCCGGCGGCGGGGCGGAAACATTGGAGGCCCGCTGATCAGGTCACGATCGCCTATCGATCGGGTTGGAAAAGCAGCGGTCAGGCCCAGCGCGGTCGGGTGGATCCATCCCAGTTGCTAGCGTTGAACCAATGACTTCCCCGAGTTCAGGTGTTGTGACGCCTCCGAAGACCTCCGTCCGTTCGAGCCTCGCCAACGCGTTGCGCGGTGCCCTGATCGGTCTGGTGGAGCTTGTTCCGGGAATCTCTGGCGGTACCGTTGCGCTCGTCCTGGGGGTATTCGACCGCCTGATCTCTTCGGCCAACCACCTCATCGGCGGACTCCTGCGGATCATGGTGAAGCGTGAGCGAAACAGTGCCAGACGCCTGTCCGCAGGTGTCGAGTGGTCGCTGATTCTGCCGCTGGTCGGCGGCATGCTCGTGGCCCTGTTCCTCCTGTCCGGACCGCTGCACACCTTCATGGAGACACAGCCGACGATCTCCAGCGCTTTGTTCCTCGGGATGGTGGCGGCGAGCCTGCTGGTGCCGATCACCATGGCCAGGGAGGCGGGACCCTCCACTACGGTCGCCAAAGTGGTCGGGCCCGTCGTCGTACTCGTGGTTGCTTCGGCCGTGTTCTGGCTCTTGGGCCTGCCCACGGCGCAGGTAGAGGATCCCGCTGGCTGGGTTCTGGTTCTGAGCGGGGCAGCTGCGGTCTGTGCCCTGGCTCTCCCCGGGCTCTCGGGCTCCTTTATCCTGCTGACCTTCGGCATGTATGAACCGACGCTCGAGGCTGTCAGCACGCGGAACGGCGGTTACCTGGCACTTTTCGTGGCCGGTGCTGTCCTTGGACTCGTCTCCGTGGTCCAGGTCCTCGCCTACCTCCTACGTGCCCATCGCCGCGCCACCCTCTTTGTGGCCATAGGCCTGATGCTCGGTTCACTGCGGGCACTGTGGCCCTGGCAGGAGAACAGCGCGCTCCTGCCGCCAGGCGAATCGTGGGCCGGACCGCTACTCGCCTGCCTGGGGGGTGCTGCCCTGGTCCTGCTCCTCTGGTGGCGGGACCTTCACACCACACGGACTGCTGTGAAAATTGGCGGGGAGAAACGGGTCCTCTGACCACATCCAAAACCTGCGTCCGCAGTGCGGGGAGCAGGCCGTTGCCCGGAGTGGGGTGTCATCCGACCGACGGTTTTTCCGGCCGGTACATCGGGGCCATTGTGCCGAGCGGATCCATCCGATGCAGCATTGCGTCGGTGATTGCCGTGAGTTGGGAGAGCTGATCCGGGGTCAACGCGTCGATGACGTTCTGGCGCACGTTGGCCACGTGTCCGGGCGCCGTAGCTACGACTTTCCGCCGGCCCTCGCTCGTCAGCCTGGCATTGGTGGCCCGCGCATCCTCGGGGCAGGGGAACCGCTCCACCAGACCCCGGGCCTCCAGGCGCCGCACCACGTGGGAGAGGCGGGGCAGTGTCGCGTTGGTCTGAGCGGCCAGCGTCGTCATGCGCAGGGTTTCCCCGTCGGCTTCCGAGAGCATCGCAAGCACGTAGTAGTCGAAGTGCGTAAGGTTCGCGTCCCGGCGCAGCTGGGAGTCAAGTACCCCTGGCAGCAACTCGACGACGGCCACAAGCCGTTTCCAAGCCGCCAGTTCATCATCCGAAAGCCACAGCGTATCCACAGGACCATCCTCCCAAACAACCGTCAACCGCCGAGCCCAACGTCGGCCCCGGTGGCCGTCTCGGCGGTATCGGTGACAAGTGAGACCACGCTCGCCCGCGGGTGCGGGCTGGGCGGCGGGACACAACAGCCGCCGCCCAGCGCTCCGGGAGTGATCGCCACGGTGGCGGGGGTCAGGCCTGTACGGCGAAGCCGCCGCTCCAGGAGATCTTCTCGCCGGCTGCAAGGGTGATCTGCAGGAAGCCGAGCGCTTCCAGCTCCCGGGCGCGGCGCAGCGAGCCCGCATCGATCGCCTTGAGTCCGCCTGCGGTCACGATGTCGGCGAGCTGGGACTTCGCGTCGGCGTCGTCTCCGGCAATCAGCACAGTGGTGGGCACTCCGGCGACGGTGCCCTCGGCCAGCGTTGCGGCGAAGTTGGTGTTGAAAGCCTTGATGACGCGCGAATCAGGAAGCGCGGCCTGGATTTCCGCTGTCGCGGAGGAGTCCGCGGGCACCGTGAGGGAGTCGAAAGTCTCGAAATCCATCGGGTTGGTGAGGTCGACGACGACCTTGCCGGCCAGCTGCCCGCTGCGCTGGGCGAGCACTGTGCTGACGGCGGGGTAGGGAACGGCCAGGACAACGATGTCGCCCGTTACCGGCCTATCGGTGTCGCTGCTTCCGAAAACTTCGACTGTGTTGCCGCCCTTTTCGACGATGCTGGCGATGGCCGGGCCCATGTTGCCCCTGCCGAGGATGCTCACGGTGGTCATGTCGATCTCCTTCGAGTTGGCGCATCAGTTGATGCTTCAAGTAAACTATCAGTTGTTAGTTGTAGGTACAACAGTTTCGGGCTGATCGCGTTTCACCGGTCGGCGGGAGTGCGGCACGGCAGGCACCCGCCGCGTCCCGGCAGCTCGGTGGGGGAGACCCGGTCCTACCGGCCGGGTTCGCGGGCGAGTGCCTTGTCATGCTCGATGTGGGCGCTGCGGATGAGGTCCATGAATTCGGTTTCGTTCCGGATCAGGCGCTTGTACTTCTCGGGAAGCTTCCGGATTTCCTGCTCCTCGGCGCAGAGCTTGGCGTAGATCCGCTCCCGCTCCACGATGTCCGTCTCGTAGTTGAGGTCGAGGTAGTCCGTCGCGTGGCGTTTGGCGCCGGAGACGGCGTTCTTGGCCTTGCCCTTGGGGCTGTAGATCGAGGCGAGGACGGTCACCACGAGTACTCCCAGGATGACGGTGAGGGACACCCCGGTGGTGACCTCCACAACGGGCACCTTCTCGCCGTCATTGATGAACGGAAGGTTGTTTTCATGAAGGGCGTGAAGGATGAGTTTGACCCCGATGAAGCCAAGGATGACGGCGAGGCCGTATGAGAGGTAGATCAGGCGGTCCAGGAGGCCGTCGATCAGGAAGAAGAGCTGCCGCAGGCCCATCAGGGAGAACGCCGTCGCGGTGAAGACGATGAACACGTTCTGCGTCAGGCCGAAGATCGCAGGGATCGAATCCAGGGCGAAGAGGATGTCCGTTCCGCCGATGGCGATCATGACCAGCAGCATCGGGGTCAGGACCCGCTTACCGTTCTCGATGGTGAACAGCTTGTCGCCGTCGTAGTGCTGTGAGGCCGGCAGGAAGCGCCGGGCCAGGCGCACCATGGCCGGTTCGGCGTCCGCGTCATGGCCGCCCGGCTTGAGCAGGTTCCCGGCGGTGAGCAGCAGGATCAGCCCGAAGATGTAGAACACCCACGCGAAGGAGTTGATCAGGGCCGCACCGAGGAAGATGAACGCGGTGCGGGCGATGAGCGAGAACACGATGCCGAACAGCAGCACCTTCTGCTGGTCCGCACGCGGCACCCTAAAGCTGGCCATGATGATCAGGAACACGAAAAGGTTGTCCACCGAGAGCGCTTTTTCGGTGACATAACCGGCGAAATACTCGGTTCCCATTGTTGGCCCGCCGAAGATCAGCACGCCCACGCCGAACAGCAGGGCGATCCCCACATAGATGGAGGACCAGATTGCCGACTCCCGCAGGCTGGGGGTGTGGGCCTTGCGGACGTGGAAGAAGAAATCGAAGACAAGCAGGCCGACAATCCCAATGACCGTCACGATCCATACAGAAGTGGGTACATCCATCCGGAGTCTCTCCTTTGCCAGGCGCAGGGTTCCTTCAGCGCAGGTTTCGCTCCAACGATACTGGGACGCACCCGGACCCATCCCGAAGCGTTGCCGACATGACGGAGCCGGGCTCTTCGGCTCCGGCCGGGGGCGGGTTTGCCCCAGCACGGTAAGCTTAAAACTCCTGACCATCCCCAACCGGAAGGCCACGGACTCGTGCTGATCATCCTCCTGGTGCTGTTTGTGGGCGCACTCATTGCGCCCCTGTTGTTCCGGCGCTTCGGACGGTCGGCTTTCTTTATTCTTGCCGCTCTTCCGGGAGCGTCCTTTATCTGGCTGATGGCGACCTACCGCCAGTACACGCAGGCCGGGCAGGGCCTGCCCGCAGGCATGCCCAATGCCCCGCCCTCGGTCACGGTTCCCTGGGTTCCCAGCCTCCAGCTCGAACTGGCGTTCCACATTGATGCCCTCGCGGCCGTGCTCTGCATCCTGATTCTCGGCATCGGCGCGCTCGTCCTCCTTTACTGTGCGAGGTACTTCAAGGAGGACGACCCCGACCTTGGGGCGTTCGGGGCGCAACTTCTCGCCTTCGCCGGTGCCATGTTCGGACTTGTGACCGCAGATGACCTGATCCTGATGTTCATCTTCTGGGAACTCACCACGATCCTGTCCTACCTGCTGATCGGGTATTCACGTCACCGGCTCTCGGCCCGCAGGTCGGCCCTGCAGGCACTTATCGTCACCACCTTCGGTGGACTGGCGATGCTCGTGGGCCTCGTCATTCTTGGTCAGGAGGCCGGCACCTACCGCATTTCCGAGATCCTGGCGGGAGCGGACGCGCTGGCCGCCCGCGGAACGCTCATCGACGTCGCCATCGCACTCGTCCTGGTCGGGGCCATCACCAAGTCGGCCCTCGTGCCGTTCCACTTCTGGCTGCCCGGCGCCATGGCGGCGCCCACCCCCGTCAGCGCCTACCTCCATGCCGCAGCGATGGTCAAGGCCGGAGTGTTCATCGTGGCCCGCTTCGCGCCCGGCTTCAGTGACACTGCCTTCTGGCATCCGGTGGTCATGACGCTGGGCATGCTGACAATGCTGGTCGGCGGCTGGCGTGCGCTGCGTCAGTCCGACCTCAAACTGATCCTCGCCTACGGAACCGTCAGCCAGTTGGGGTTCCTCACCATGGTGGTCGGGCTTGGCGGGCCTGACGGTGCCCTTGCCGGCCTGGGGCTCCTGCTGGCCCACGGCTTCTTCAAGGCCACGCTTTTTCTTGTGGTTGGCATCATTGACCACACAACGGGCACTCGTGACATCGGGAAGCTGTCCGGGGTGGGGCGCTCAGCGCCGATCCTCGCAGCCACGGCGGTAATCGCCGCTGCCTCGATGGCGGGGATCCCGCCCCTGCTCGGTTTCGTGGCAAAGGAATCCGTCTACGAAGCGTTCGTGCACCTAACGGACGGTGGTTCCAGCATCACCGGCGTGCTCCTCCTCGGCGGCATCGTTCTTGGATCAATCCTCACCTTCGCCTACAGCGCCCGCTTCGTCTGGGGCGGGTTCGCCGCAAAATCCGGCATGGAACCCACCGAGATCAAACGCATCCGCACGTCTCTCATTGCTGCTCCCGCCCTGCTGGCCGCGGCGACAGTGGTCTTCGGCCTCTGGCCGGCTCCGCTCAACTCCGCCATCCAGCCGTACGTGTCGCTGTTCGACGCCCCTGAGAAGCCGGTGTCGCTGGCCCTCTGGCATGGATGGACACTGGCGCTACTGCTGTCGGCCATCACCATCGCCACCGGCGTCGTCCTGTTCCTGCTGCGGGCGCGGGTCGAACGGCTGCAGGACAAGTTCCACCCGCTGATCGACGCGGAACGCACCTATCGAAGCGGTATCGGCGTGCTCGATGACCTCGCCGTCTGGGTCACCGGACGCACCCAGCGTGGTTCGCTCTCGTTCTACCTCTTCGTCATCCTGGCCACCGCCGTGGTGACGCCGCTGGCCGCCCTCATCCGGTTCGACGCACCCCTTCCCTCGAACTTTCGTGTCGCAGAATCCCCGGCGCAGCTGATCGTCGGCGCCGTCATCCTCGTGGGCATCGTCGCGGCGCTTCGCGCCAACAAGCGCTTCATGGCGGTGCTGATGGTCGGAATCACGGGATACGGGATGGCCGCCATCTACGCACTGCACGGAGCACCGGACCTCGCGCTCACGCAGATGCTCGTCGAGACGATCGTGCTCGTGGCGTTCGTCCTGGCCCTGCGTTCACTGCCGGCACGCCTGTGGAACCGGAAGGAAAGCCGGCACCGGCTGCTCCGCGCGGGTCTGGGCATCGCCTTCGGCGGGATCATGGCCGTCATCGCGATGTCGGCCATGGCCTCGAGGAACGCCGCGCCGATTTCGCTCGCCTACCCGGAACTGGCCTACAACGACGGCGGCGGGGCGAACGCCGTCAACGTCCTCCTCGTTGACATCCGTGCGTGGGACACGCTGGGCGAAATCACCGTCCTTGCGATCGCCGCCACCGGCATCGCAAGCCTGATCTTCATCCGTGGCCGCGGCGACAAGCGGCACCGGGCCGACGGTGTGGAAGACGGCTCCGTGGACCGGGGCCAGGAGCCCCTCAACGCCGGCGGCCGCGAAGCGGCAGCCCGTAAGCTGGCCGCCCGCTTCGCCGCCGTGTCCCGTGATGCCTGGCTCGTCGCCGGCCGGACCCTGGCTCCGGAGCGGCGCTCAATCATCTTCGAAGTCATCACCCGGCTGATTTTCCACACGATCATCGTGCTCTCGATCTACCTTCTGTTCGCCGGACACAACCTCCCCGGCGGCGGTTTTGCAGGCGGGCTCATGGCGGGCCTCGCCCTTGCCGTGCGGTATCTGGCTGGAGGGCGTTTCGAACTCGCTGAGGCCAGCCCCGTGAGCGCCGGAGCCCTCCTGGGCATCGGACTGGCCATCGTTTCGCTCACAGCGGCGGCGCCCCTGCTCCTCGACGGCGCGGTGCTGGAGAGCTACATCCTCGAGTTCTGGCTGCCGGTCTTCGGTGAGGTGAAGTTTGTTACCTCAACGATCTTCGATATCGGCGTGTACCTCATCGTCGTCGGCCTCGTCCTCGACGTGCTGCGCAGCCTCGGCTCGGAAATCGACGATCGCAGCGAGACCGAGAGTCCGGTGGAGGAAGCTCCGGGGGCCGAGGCTGTCGTTCCGGCCACCATCGAAGGAGGCCGTCCGTGACGATCAACATCACCCTCATCGTGCTCATGGCTGCCTTCTTTGCTGCCGGGATCTACCTGCTGCTCGAACGCAGCCTGACACGCGTTCTGCTCGGGCTGATTCTCATCGGAAATGGAGCGAACATCCTGATTCTGGCAACCAGCGGGGGAGGCGGGAGGTCCCCTCTTTACGTTTCGGGGACCGCCGCGGAGGAGTACACCGACAGCCTGCCGCAGGCGCTGATCCTCACGGCGATCGTCATCACCTTCGCCGTCACGGCCTTCATGCTCGGCATCATCTACCGCTCGTGGGTGCTGGGCCGCCAGGACGATGTGCAGGATGACCCTGAGGATCGGCGCGTCGCGGACCAGGACAGCTATGACGAAGAGGACGATGCCGACGTTCCCGCCGACACCTCTGAATTCTTCGACCCCGCCGTGAGACCCGGGGACGCACCGGACGGAGACCCCCGGCCGGTGCGCGCCACCAGGCAGCCGACGGGAGGGGACCGATGAACGTCGCCAACCTCGCTCCCCTCGCCGTGGTCCTGCCCTTCCTGGGCGCCGCCGTGACGTTCATCCTCATTCGGCATGCGCGAGCCCAGCGGGTGGTGAGCATCTCGACAGTCAGCATCACGCTGTTCATCGAAGTGATCCTGCTCCTCAACGCGCCCTCGGCCGGAACCCACGCGGTCCGGCTCGGGGGCTGGGAGCCGCCGTTCGGCATCGTGCTTGTCGTCGACCAGTTTTCCGCCCTCATGCTCGTGGTGTCCTCGGCGGTCAGCCTCGCGGTGCTCATCTATGCGGCGGGCCAGGGTATTGCCGACGGCGACGAGGACGGCCCGGTCTCGATCTTCCATCCCACCTACCTCATCCTTGTGGCCGGGGTGTCCAACGCGTTCCTTACCGGCGACCTCTTCAACCTCTACGTCGGCTTCGAGATCCTGCTGACAGCCAGCTACGTGCTCATGACGCTGGGCGGCACCGCGCCGCGCATCCGCGCGGGAGTCACCTACGTCGTCGTCAGCGTGGTGTCGTCGATGCTGTTCCTCATCGCGATCGGGATGATCTACGGCGCCACAGGCACCATCAACATGGCCGACCTCGCGGTGAAGCTCGAGGACGTCGATCCGGCGACGCAGATGGTGCTGCACCTGATGCTGCTTGTCGCGTTCGGCATCAAGGCCGCGGTGTTCCCTCTGTCCTTCTGGCTTCCGGACTCCTACCCGACCGCGCCCGCCCCGGTGACCGCGGTGTTCGCCGGGCTTCTGACCAAAGTGGGCGTCTACGCGATGGTGCGCGTCGAGACGTTGCTTTTCCCCGGTGACCGCATCAATTCGCTGCTCATGGTCGTCGCGCTGCTCACGATGGTCGTCGGCATCCTGGGTGCCCTCGCCCAGTCGGATATCAAGCGGCTCCTCTCCTTCACCCTCGTCAGCCATATCGGCTACATGGTCTTCGGGCTGGCCATTTCAACGCGCATCGGCCTGGGTGCGGCCGTGTACTACGTGGCACACCACATCATCGTGCAGACGAGCCTGTTCCTCGTGACGGGGCTGATCGAACGCCGCGGCGGCACGGCCAACGTCGACCGCCTCGGCGGACTCGCGAAGCTCTCCCCGATCCTTGGCGTCCTGTTCTTCCTGCCTGCGATGAACCTCGCGGGAATCCCGCCGTTCTCGGGCTTCCTCGGGAAACTCGGACTCATCCAGGCGGGCGTGGAGCTGGGAACACCGCTGGCCTTCGTGCTTATCGCCGGGGGAGTGGCGACAAGCCTGTTGACGCTGCTTGTCATGGCACGTGTCTGGAACCGTGCGTTCTGGCGGACGCCGGAGGACGCAGAGAACCCCGATCCCATCCTGCTGGCGAGCAAGGCCGACGGCTCGCGGGTGGGAACCTCGCGGCATGTCAACCGGCAGGGCACCGGCCGCTTCGCCGGAAGGGATGCGGTGACGCTGCTTCCCGCCACCATGACCGGGCCGACCATCGGTCTCGTGGCGCTCGGGCTGGCCCTCACGGTCCTTGCCGGCCCGCTCTTTGCCCTCAGCGACAGCGCCGCGCAGGAGATGCTCGACCGCACCCCGTACATCGAGGCCGTCCTGGGCGAGGGGGCCGACGAGTGAGCCGCCAGCGCATTCCCCTGATCACCGAGCTTCCCCTCGTCATCTGGCTCATCCTCGTCTGGGGTGCGCTCTGGCAGGATTTCAGCCTCGGAAACCTCGCCTTCGGCGCGATCATCGCCTACGCCGTCGTGAACTTCTTCTACCTGCCGCCTGTCGAACTCTCCGGCCGGTTCAGCGTGCCGTGGGCCGCATTGTTCCTTGGACGCTTCCTCTACAAGCTCGTGACGGCCAGCATCCAGGTGTTCTGGCTCGCCGTGGTCAAGGGACCCTCACTGCACAACGCCGTCATTGCCGTGCAGCTGCGCAGCCATTCGGACTTCCTTGTCACCGCAACGGGCCATGCCATCTCCCTCATCCCCGGCTCCCTGGTGCTCGAGGTGGACCGCTCGACCTCGACGCTGTACCTGCATTGCCTGAATGTCACTACCGATCACGACGCCGAGGCCGTCCGCCGCGATGTCCGCGCCACTGAGGCCTGGCTCATCCGAATGATGGGCACCCGCGCCGAACTGAACAGCCTCAGGGCCGAGGAGGTCCGACGATGACCGCGGTGATCTATGTCGTGGGAGGGATACTTTCGGTGGCGGCGGCCCTCACGCTGTACCGGGTGGTGCGCGGACCTTCCATCCTCGACCGCGTCCTTGCGCTCGATGTTCTTCTCGCCATCATCGGCGCGGCCCTGGTGCTCAACATGGTGGTGAACCGGCACCTCGACAACCTTGTCCTCCTCGTCGCCATTTCCCTGATCGGCTTCATCGGTTCGGTCACTGTGTCCCGTTTCGTCACGGACAGGAAGTAGCGCCCATGATCAGCGATGTCATCGTCTCGATCCTCCTGATCGGTGGAGCCCTGATGTCCCTGGCCGCGGGCATCGGCCTTGCGCGGTTCCCCGATCTCCTCTCGCGCATGCACGCCGGGACGAAGCCGCAGGTCCTTGGCCTGCTCCTGTTCCTGCTGGCGCTCGCGGTCGAGATCGAAGGATGGCTGTTTGTGCCGGTGCTCGTGCTCTGCTGGGTGTTCCAGCTGCTGACCAGCCCGGTCTCAGCGCACATGGTGGGCCGGGCGGGGTATCGCACCCGGCACCTCCGGCGGGACCTGCTCACCGTCGACGAGCTCGACGACATCGTGAACCGGGCAGCCGACGCCGATCCCCGCCCGCACCGGGAGTAGACGGCCGGGGCGGGAGCGGCCGACGCCCCCGGCGGCAGCAGGCCTGTCAGATCCAGCCCTGCTGCCACGCGATCGCCGCTGCCTCATGGCGTGACGGCGCGTCGAGCTTGGTCATGGCGGAGGAGACGTAGTTGCGCACCGTTCCCGGTGCCAGGTGCAGCTCCCGGGCGATTGTCTGAAGGCTGGCGCCCTGCCGCCCGTGGCGCAGCACGTCGAGTTCGCGTGAAGTCAGCGGGCAGGCATCCCCGGTCAAAGCGCTCGCGGCAATGTCCGGGTCGACATAGCGGCGGCCGGCCGCGACATCACGGATGACCTCGGCCAGCTGGCCAGCGGGAGTCGATTTCGGGACGAACCCTGAAACCTTGCTCGCCAGCGCCCGGCGCAGCACCCCCGGACGGGCATGCCGGGTGACGATGACGACGCGCGTCGCCACCGACCTCAGGATCTCCTCGGCGGCGTAGATGCCGTCCGTCGGCGGCATCTCCAGATCGAGCACGCACACGTCCGGTGCATGCTCCCTGGCAAGGCGTACCGCGTCCGTTCCATTGTCGGCACTGGCCACCACCTTGAGGTCCGGTTCCAAGCCCAGCAACGCCTCAAGGGCGCCGCGGATCAGGTGTTCGTCGTCGGCGAGAACCACCCGGATCACGGCCGCGCCTCCCCTGCGGCGGTGCGCGGGACGGAAGCACCCGGCACTGAAGCACCCGGAAGGGCAGCACGGCCATGGCGGGGAACGGTTGCGGTCAGCACGAAGTCCCCGCCGCGGCGCTGCGCAGCAATGCCGCCTCCGACGGTTTCGAACCTCTGGCGCAGGCCGTCGATCCCGGACCCGCCGGGGCGCGGGATCTCCTCGCCCAGGACGCCGTCGTTCGTGACAGTGAGGGCGAAGTTGTCCCTGGAGCGCTGGAGCCTGAGTGCAACGGCCTTGGCCTCGCTGTGGCGCAGGATATTCGTCGTGGCCTCACGGATGACGAGCCCGAACAGGGTCCGCTCCTCGGGAGGAAGCCCTTCGGCGTCAACCTCCACCGAGCAGTCAATGCCGGCAGCCCGGAGGACCTCTGCCGCGTTGGCGGCTTCGGAGGCCAGGGAAACCTTCCGGTAGCCGTGGACGAGTGCGCGTGTGTCTTCGAGGGCCGTGCGCGCGAGGTGCTGAACCTCGCTGATCTGGGTGCGGGCGGCCTCCGGGTCGGCGTCGAGCAGGCGGCCCGCGAGCTCCGTCTTCAGGGCGATGACCTGCAGGTGGTGCCCCTGGATGTCGTGCAGGTCGGCCGCAAAGCGCAGCCGTTCCTTCGCGACGGCGAGCTCACAGGAAGTGCTCCGGCTGTCATCGAGGCGCACAACGATCTCCCACCACCAGATGCTGCCCACGAAGAGCAGGGGCGTCATCAGTGCATAGACCGCCGCCGGCACGAGCCCTCCAGCGTCCCATGCCGCTTCAACAACGTTGCGTCCGAGCAGGAAACCGAGTGGTCCATGGAGGACCAGGGCGGCGAAGCCGGCGCCGAGCACCCACCAGCGAAACCTGCGGCCGACGACGACGGAGAGCGCATTTGCCGCAATCCAGAGCGGCAGCCCACCCACCCAGAGGGTGTGCGGTTGGAAGAGGCAGATGACCCAGAGCGCGGCGGCGGGAAGCAGGAGCCACAGCGTGTAGCGCTGTTCGGGCAACCCGCCCCCCAGCCCGCTCCGGAAGAACCAGCAGTACCGCGTCAATGCCGCGATGGCAGTGACAACCAGGGCGACGATCAGGAGGTCGAACAGCTGCAGTTCGTCGTCACCGCCGTCGAGCATGATCAGTGTGGCAACGACACTGACGAAGACGCTGTAACCGACGATCGAGCCCACCGTGTAGCGCCAGGTGGCGCGGACGCCGCGGCCCGTGTCGGAAGCGGCGCCCGTCTCCGGTGCCGCGGTCTCCACCGGATCATGCCTTCTGCCGCGAACCTTCAAGAGCACCATGACGTCCATCGTAGAACTATGACATTTGTCATGGTTCCCGCGTGCGGACCACCACGTGAAGAGGTGACGTGGAGCCACTGACGCCCCGTCCGGTGGTCGGCGAGTATAGAGGAGTGACCACCTCATCCAACGCCCCGACAACTAATTCATCCACAGACCTCCCCGCCGAACCCCTCGACACCATCGCCGTGTCCGCCCAGGGACTCCGTTGCTCCTACGGCTCCTACGAGGCGGTGCGCGGCATCGACCTTTCGATCCGCAACGGGGAATTCTTCGCACTGCTCGGCACCAACGGCGCAGGCAAGACGACAACGATGGAGACCCTCGAGGGCCACCGCGCCGCAAGCTCCGGAACCCTCTCCATCCTCGGCAGCGACCCCTTCCGCCAAAAGTCATTGCTTCGCCCCCGCATCGGCATCATGTTGCAGGAAGCAGGCTTCGCCGACGACCTGACGGTCGAGGAGACCTGCCTGCTTTGGCTCCGGCTCTCCAGGGCAAACCCCGACGGCAAAAGCCGGGAGGAAGTCATGAGGAAAGGACTCAACCTCCTTGACCTCACCGACAAGACATCCACCAGGGTGAAAATGCTGTCCGGCGGGCAGCGCCGCCGCCTGGACCTGTTGCTTGCAACCGCCAACGAGCCCGACCTCCTGTTCCTCGACGAGCCCACCACCGGCCTTGATCCGGAATCCCGCGAACGGACGTGGGAGCTGGTGCGCGCGCTGAACGGCGCCGGGACCACGGTGGTCCTCACCACCCACTATCTCGAGGAGGCGGAAGCATACGCCGACCGCATCGCGATCATGCACGACGGCAAGATCACCGTCGCGGGCACGCTCGCCGACGTGTTGTGTCGCGAACCAGCGGCCATTTCCTTCCAGGTGGACGCCGCCGTGGACGTCCTGTCCCTCAGGAGCGTCGGTCTCTCACCGGACGTCACGCGGACCCCGGCCAGCACACAAGTCACGGTGCCGTCGCTGCACCTCCAGCAGGACCTGTGGAAGGTGCTGGGCTGGGCCGAAGAACGGCGGATCCGGCTGGATCGCCTGTCCGCTTCGGAGGCTTCCCTCGCCGCCGTCTTCCGCCGCGTGAGCCTCGGCGATGCCGCATGACCAGTCACGGACACCCAGACAATCCCGCCGCCAGGAGAGAACGATGAAAACCCTCAGGTCATCCCCGGCTTCACCAAACGCCGCGCACCAACCTTCCGCAGCGAGCCGCGTCACGTCCATCGCACTCATGGAACTGCGCATCATCTTCCGCAACAAAACCGTCCTGACCGGTGCGGTCCTCATGCCGATCGCGACGGGCGTCTACATGTTCTACATCGGTGCCGATCAAATGACTGGCCCGTCCGGGGCTGCGATCCTGGCCGGCCTCACCCTCATGATCGTCGCCCTCCTGGGCGTCTACCTGACGGCGACAACAACCCTTGCCACACGCCGCCAGGAGCTGTTCCTCAAGGGGCTGCGCAGCGGTGAGTCTTCCGACACCGTGATCTGGCTGGGTATGCTCACCCCGATTGTGGCCCTCGCCGCCGCACAGCTCGCCATCATCACCGTCGGGTTCGCCGTCGGGGGCGTTGACGCGCCAGCCCATCCCCAGGTGGTGCTCGGCGCCGCATTCGGTTTCCTGGCCCTCTGCGCATCGGCCGGCATGCTCACAAGCATCTACACTCCGTCCGCGGCGGCCGCCCAGATCACCACCCTCCCGTTCCTCGCCGTCGTCATGGGCACATTTTTCTGGACCGGGTTCGACGACGGCTTCGAGACCATCTCCCGCCTCACCCCGGGAGGCTCCCTCCAAAACCTGCTCATGGCAGGCTGGGGCGCGGAGCCGTTGAACGCCTCGGTGCTGGGTGCGGCTCTCGTGCTCATCGCCTGGATTGTGCTGCCATACGCAGTCGCCGCGAAGCGCTTCCGCTGGGAGAAGCGCTGACCTGTTGATTCGCCCTGCTTACAGGACGGCCTCTGTCCCGGTCGTAGTCGTCCGCGGGAATCTCAGGTCCGGCCCGCCGAGGAAAGACAAAGGCTCCGGGCTCAGCGACAACCTGTCACCAATCGTGACGGTGGCCAGCAGCAGTGCCTGTACTGCGTCGATTCCCAGTGCGCGCCCGTCGGGGTCTGCCAGGCCCAGATTTTCGATCCGAAACGCGCAGAACCATTCATCGGGAGCACTCCCCACTGGCTGCGGCCTGCAGATGGATACCGTGACTTCGCTTCCGTCAGCCGTCGAGAGGGACCGGGAGGCGATGACCCGGGAGGGGTCGAAGGGGTACGCGGGGGAGTTCATGGTGTTCACGGGCTCTAGTCCTATCAGGTGTTCCCGCCGGCGGCCTTGCCACGACGCGAACTCCCCGGGAGATCAGCAGTAATGATGACACCCGTGGTCTGAGATCTCCCTCCTACGGCTGACGCGCCGACATGCCGGTCACAACTACGCTTCAGGGGTCAACAAACCACCCCCATCGCACCGCAACCGGTGCGGAAGAACTCTTGAGGAAAAAGAACAATGGAATCGCTGCAACACGTCGAACGCTTCACCCTGGTGCAGAAGATCACCCTGATGGTGAACCGCTATGAAATCCGAGCGACGGATGACGCCGGCGGACCGGGCGCCCTGCTTGCCGTTGCCCAGCAGAAGCGGGCGGCATTCAAGGAACAGGTCACCTTCTACGCAGACGAAGCGAGAAGCACCCCGCTGTTCTCCTTCAAAGCGCGGCAGCGCCTTGACGTCGGGGCAACATACGACGTGCTCGACGCCGGCGGCAGGCCTATCGGCAACTTCCGGAAGGACTTCGGCAAGTCCCTCTTCCGCTCGACGTGGCACCTCGATGCCCCGGGAGTGAAGGCCGTGGGGAACGAGCGCAGCGCCGGTGTGGCGGTGGCCCGGCGGTTGTGGGAACTGACGCCGATCGCCGACTTCATCCCGTCCCCGTTCCTGTTCCACTTCGATTTCCTCGACACTGCGGGTCAGCGAATCATGACCTCGGAACGCCGTCGCTCACTCCGCGACAGCTACGTGGTGACAGTCCCCGGAAGGACATTTGACGGGCGCGTTGCTGCCGCCATGGCCGTAGCACTCGACGCACTGCAGGCGCGCTAAGCCCGGCACTGGCCGCGGCGTCCTCCAAAAGGCGTACAAGGGGCCGGTCAAGGATCATCCCTCAGGCCGGTTACCGGGCACCGCTCAAAACCTACTGTTGGAATGACCCTGCAGCAGCAGGCTCACCCAACGCATTTCAACAGCAAAAGGACGCAGCAATGATCGAGGCACAGGCACTTTCGAAAAGGTACGGTTCCAAGACCGCCGTAGACGCCGTGTCGTTCACCGTGCAGCCCGGCAAGGTGACGGGGTTCCTCGGCCCCAACGGGGCGGGCAAGTCCACCACGATGCGCATGATCGTGGGCCTCGACAACCCGAGTGCCGGGCGGGCCACAGTAAACGGCGTGCCCTACGCCCAGCACAGGGCACCCCTGCGTGAGCTGGGGGCCCTGCTTGACGCCAAGGCGGTCCACCCCAAGCGCTCGGCCTACACCCACCTGCGCGCCCTGGCCGCCACCCATGGCATCCCCAACAGCCGGGTCAAGGAAGTCATCGAGCTGGCAGGCCTCGGCCCGGTGGCGAAGAAGCGCGTCGGCGGATTCTCCCTCGGCATGGGTCAGCGCCTGGGCATCGCCTCTGCCCTCCTCGGAAATCCCCAGACCGTCATCCTCGACGAGCCGGTCAACGGACTGGACCCCGAGGGCGTCCAGTGGGTGCGCCACCTGGCCAAGGCCCTCGCCGCGGAGGGGCGCACCGTCTTCCTCTCCTCGCACCTTATGTCGGAAATGGCCCTCACGGCCGACCACCTCATCGTGATCGGGCGCGGACGCATCATCGCCGACGCCCCCATCCAGTCGATCATTGACGGGCAGGGTGCCGCCCGCGTCCGGGTCCGGGCGGATCGACCGCAGGACCTCCTGGCCAGCCTCGCCGCCGACGGCGTCTCCTCGCAACTCCTCGAGCCCGAACTGCTCGAGGTCACCGGCGTCGATTCCCGCCGCATCGCGGAGATCGCCCTCCGGGAGCGCGTCCTTGTCTACGAACTGACCCCGCTGCAGCTGTCCCTCGAGGACGCCTATATGCAGCTCACCTCCCAAGAAGTCGAATACTCCTCGCACAGCCTGCCCACCGGCGGCCTTGCTGCGGCATCAATTGAAGGACACCGAGCATGACCACGTTCATCGAAACCGCGCCGACCCCCGCCCAATCGAGTCTGCACCCGCGGCATGAGGGGCGATCCGGCGTCACCTTCGGCAGGGTCCTGAAGTCCGAGTGGATCAAGATCACCTCGGTGCCGTCGACGGTCGTCCTGATCATCATCACCACCGTCGTCATGATCGGTCTCGCCGCGCTGCTGGCCTGGCAGACCACTGTGCTCCTCGACTTCGAGGGCGATCCTGAGATGGCGGCGCAGATGCAGGGACAGGCTGATGCGGCCTCCACCGCCTTCGGCGTCCCGGGGTCCGGCCTCACCTTCGGACAGTTGCTGATGGCTTCGCTCGCAGTGGTCCTCATCGCCTCGGAGTGGGGAACCGGAATGATCCGCTCCACGTTGGTCGCTGTTCCCCGCCGGGGCATGGCCCTGCTGGCGAAACAGTTAGTGATGGCCGCCATTTCCTTCGTGGTGGGTGCCGGGTCGGCCTTCGCCGGCTACTTCGTGGCGCAGCCCATCCTTGACAGCGCAGGCCTCGGCTTCGCCCTCAGCGACGACGGTGTACTCCTGCACATCGTGAACACGGGCTTCGTGCTCGCCCTCGTCTCCATCATTGCCATGTCGATCGGCACGCTGATCCGCAACACCGCCGGTGGCATTGTCACTTCGATCGGCGCCCTCCTGGTGCTGCCAATCCTCTTCAGCCTCTTCGGCGCAGGCACCGAGTGGGTTGCCGATGCAGCGCGGTTCCTCCCGAGCTCGGGTGGGGACCAGATGGTTGCCACAACGATCACCGAGGGTGCCTTCACCCAGTGGCAGGGCGCGCTGGTGCTCGGCGGCTGGGCACTCCTGCTCCTGGTCACCTCGCTCGTCGTCACTAAGAAGCGGGACGTCTAGTCCGCCCGTACACTCGCTCCATGGATCGAAAACCATGAGCGACCTGCACTTGGTGGGGGAGCCTGCGGAACGAACGGCCGCGGGCTCCATCACCGAGCTCAATGCCCGCAGGCGTGGGCCCCTCCGGCGGTACTTCCGCCGGCACCCGCGCGCTATGGACGCCGTCGTCGTCCTGACATTCCTGGTGATCGCCCTCCCCGACGCGATCGTCATGACCGTGGAGTCCGGCAACGGGTTGGGCCTGGCCGGCGTCATCTTGGCGGCCGGGGCGCTCGCCTTTCGCCGGGACCGCCCTCTGATCGTCCTTGCCCTCGTGGCGCTCCTCGACCCACCGGTAACCTTCCTGACCGGCGGGACCGTCGGCATCAGCACCGCCGCCCTGATCGCCCTGTACACCGTGGCTGCGGCCTATCCGCTGGGGAAAACCCTCGCCGCAGCAGTTGGTGCAACCATCCTGACGGTGGGTGCCATCCTCCTGGCACCGAACGAGAGATTCGCCGAGGCGCCCAGCGTCATCTTTCTGCTGATCGGATTCCTCGTCATGTTCTTGGCCGTCGCCGTCGGGATCGGGGTCGCGGTCCGGCGGGACCGCGAGCACGAGGAGGAAGTACGCCGGTGGGCTGCCCGCAACGCGGAACTCGCCTCGGCAGAGGAACGGAACCGCATCGCCCGGGAGATGCACGACGTGATCGCGCATTCACTGACGGTCATGGTGGCGCTCTCGGACGGCGCCGCCGTCGTGATGAAGCGCGACCCCGACCGTGCGCTCGCCGTCCTGGGCGAGCTTTCCAGCACGGGCCGCGCGGCGACCGCGGACATGCGCCGGGTCCTCGGCGTCCTCCGCCTTGAAGCACAAAGCGGGTCCCTCGAGCCGTTGCCGGCGTCGGGCTCGCTGGCGCAGCTGTTCGACGGATTCCGCGCGGCGGGCCTGCCGCTGCGGGTGACGAGCAGCGGACCGGGCCTGCCGGAGGATCCGGCGTTCCAGCTCACGGTGTACCGCATCATCCAGGAGTCCCTGACCAATGTTCTGCGCTATGGCAAGAGCGTCACCGTCGTGGATGTGTCAATTGCGAGGACCGGGAACCTGGTCACCCTCCGGATCGCGGACGACGGCCGGGGGGCAATGGGCCCCGCCGTGTCCCTGGGCTCGGGCCGGGGCATTGCAGGCATGCGGGAGCGTGCCGCGATCTATGCGGGCACGGCCGAAAGCGGCAGCAGGCCTTCGGGCGGCTGGATTGTGAATGTGCAGCTGACGGTTCCGGACGCCGGCCACGGCGCAGCGCACCAACTGGAGAAAGAAAACGATGACGACAAAGCCAAGCATGCCGGCCACGCCCATTCGAATCCTGCTGGCTGATGACCAACCGCTTCTAAGGATGGGTTTCCGGCTGATTCTCGAGGGCGAGCCGGACTTCGAGGTTGTGGGGGAGGCCTCCACGGGAGAAGAGGCAGTCCGCCTGACGGCCCGGCTGTCTCCCGACGTCGTCCTCATGGATGTCCGGATGCCCGGCGGTGACGGGATCGAAGCCACGCGGCGGATCACCTCGTCGGGTGCGTCGTCCCGCATCATCATCCTCACCACCTTCGACCTGGACGAGTATGCGTTCGCGGGTCTGCAGGCGGGAGCGTCGGCCTTCCTGCTCAAGGATGTGGCGCCGACGGACCTCGTCCAGGCGGTACGCGTCGTGGCCAGCGGCGACGCCGTCGTCGCGCCGCGGGTCACCCAGCGCCTGCTGGAGACGTACGTGAGGTCGCTCGCGCCGGCGCAGACGGCTCCCTCAGTGCCCGATAAGCGGCTGGCTGACCTCACGCCGCGGGAGCGGGAGGTCCTTGAGGCGGTCGCGGAGGGCTTGTCGAACGCGGAGCTGGCGAAACGGTTCTTCCTCTCGGAAGCGACGGTCAAGACCCATGTGCGGCGGATCCTCATGAAGCTCGGCCTGCGGGACCGCGTGCAGGCCGTGGTGTACGCGTATGAGAACGGCATTGTGGTGCCGGGGCCGGCTGCCTGAACACTATCTGCAGGGACGTTACTGTCAACGGCGTCATGCATCACGGCCGTTGGAACTGCCTCGACCGCGGGTGTCGAATCGGCGTCTGTACTCGGTGGGAGTGGTCGAGAAGGCGGCGGCGAAGTTCTGGCGGAGTGTGACGGCGTTGCCGAACCCGCAGTCCGCTGCGATCTGATCAATCGACAGGTCCGTGGTTTCCAATAGGCGCCGGGCGGTATCGAGCCGGCGGGAGCGTACCCAGGCGGAGGGTGTTGTCCCGGTTGCTGCCCGGAACGCGCGGACGAAGGTGCGGCGGCTCATATGCGCCTGCCCAGCTAGACGGTCGACGGTGAGCGGCTCACGAAGGTTGCCCAGCGCCCATTCGAGCAGGTGCGCAATCGGGTCGTCGGTGGAACGCTGGGGCATCGGGTGCTCGATGTACTGTGCCTGTCCGCCCTCTCGGTGGGGTGCGACGACGAGACTGCGGGCCACCTTGTTTGCTGCGTCGGCTCCCAGACGGGTCCGTACGAGATGGAGGCATGCGTCAAGGCCCGATGCCGTTCCCGCCGAGGTCATGACGTCCCCGTGGTCGATATACAGGACGGAGCGGTCGAGGAGGATGTCCGGGTGCCGATCGGTCAGGGTGGTAAAGGCCTGCCAGTGCGTGACGGCCTGACGGCCGGCGAGCAGGCCCGCGTCCGCCACGGCGATCGCACCTAGACACAGACCCAGGATTGCGACGTCCTGCTTGTGTGCGTCCTGCAAGACGCTCCGCAGCGTGTCGCTCGGAACGCGCCCGTCGTCGAACCACGAGGGCACCACCACGACATCCGCGCCCGCCGCGGCGTCGGGACCCTCAATCCCGGCCAACTGATAACCTTCGGCCGTCCGAACCGTGCCGGGGCGGTCGGAGAACAGGGTGGTCGTCCACTCCGCGAGTCCCTGCCGCATGACCTCGTCGAAGACCATCTGCGGGACGGCAAGATGGAACATCGTCACGCCGTCGAAGGCGTACACCGCGATCCGCACTGGAACCCCTTCTCTTGGCCCGAATCCATCGTACATAGGCCTCCATGCCACTGGTTGGACGCTGCTGCAGCGTGAAATATGAAGTTATCGCCGATTCGGCGGTGACCACGCCTATGCAGGAGAAGCCCATCCATGAGCATGCCCCGTCGCGCCCTCGTCATTGTCGATGTCCAGCAGCAGTACTTCAGCGGTCTCCTCGAGATCCAGTACCCGCCGCACCAGAATTCCCTGCCGATGATCGCACAAGCGATTGATGCGGCCACCACGGCCGGTATCCCGATCGCGGTCATTGAGCACACCGCAGGCGACGGAGCCCCGGTCTTCGCCCCCGGCACACCGGAGTTCGAACTCCACCCCGAGGTCCAGAGCCGACGCACCGACGCGTGGAAGAGCATCGTCAAGGAGTACGGGTCCATCTACGCCCACACGGACCTGGCGGAATGGCTGCGTGAACACGACATCGACACCGTCACCCTCGTGGGCTACATGACCAACAACTGCATCCTCGCCTCGGCTGTGGAAGCGGAATTCATCGGCTTCGCCACGGAGGTCCTCTCCGATGCCACCGGAGCCATCAACCTCGCCAACGAAGCCGGCTTCGCCGACGCGAGAACTGTTCACACAACGCTGCTCACGCTGCTGAACTCGAACTGGGCTTCCGTCGGGACCACCGAAACCTGGACCGAACTCCTCCGCGCCCGGCAGGTGCTGCAGGGAAGTGATCTGGGCAGCTCCGCGGCGGCTGGAACCGCACGCGTCGCCCGGCCCTCGTCCCTGGCGTCCTAGCCGCAGCGGGGTGACAGCGCCGGGAGCCTCAGCAGCTAGGGTGATCGCATGGACTTCGACTGGCTCCGGACTTCGTGCCTGTCCTTCCCCGGTGCCTACGAGGATTACCCCTTCGGATCCGAGACCGCCGTGTTCCGCGTCCGGGTCCGACACCGGGGCGAGACGCCGGCAGCAGGCAAAATCTTCGCCCTCGTCGGCGTCGACGCCAGCTCGTTGTCCATCTCCCTGAAGTGCGATCCGGCGCTTGCGGTCCAGCTTCGTGCGGCACATCCCGAGATCACGGGTGCCTGGCACCTGAACAAGAAGCACTGGAATGGTGTGCGGCTCGATGGAAGCATGCCGGCCGAAACCGTGCGTGACATGATCGAGGACTCTTACGACCTGGTCGTTGCGTCCCTGCCCGCCGCGGATAGAGACGCACTCGGCTGGTCCGCGGGCACGCCCTGACATGGAGCCTGCGAGGCGAAGAATCCGGCGGATAGAAATAGCGGCTCGTGCAGCCGCGAAGGGGCCCGCCGAGTACTCGGCGGGCCCCTTCGCGATGCAGGACTCAGGCCGTCTCTTCGCCCTTGTCGTCTACTTCCTCAACCCATGACGGCGGCTCATCGCGGCCCTGGTCTTCGTCCTTCTCTGCGTCCTCCGGCGTCTCCTGCACGATGCCCTGCGCGTGGTGCGTGGGCGCGTAGATCGTGTAGAGGCGGAGTGGTTCGTCCCCGGTGTTCTCGACGTCATGCCACGTGCCGGCGGGCACCTGGATGCTCCAGCCGTCCTCGACGTCCTGTTGGAACGAGAGGTCGTCCTTCGAGGGCCCCATCTTCACGCGGCCGTTCCCGGCATCGATGCGCAGGAACTGGTCGGTGCCGTGATGCACCTCAAGGCCGATCGCAGCGCCGGGCTCGATAGACATGAGCGTCACCTGCAGATGCTTGCCCGTCCAGGCAACGCGGCGGTAGTTGGTGTTTTCCGTCGTAGCGCTCTCGATGTCGAACGCGTTCGGTTTCGGTCCATTGTCGGTGATGTCCATTACCGAATTCTGTCCCATTCCTCCGAGGATCGCCAAGGCGGAGAACACATGACGTGAATTCAGGACGGCTTCCGGCTACTCGCCAGCCGGGCATTGTGAAAACTACGGCTGGGTCGGCCTGCGGCCGATCGCGCCCGACCAGCACTAATTTAATTCAGTATGAGTTCCGCCCGGCAGTGTTCACGGCGGCACTGGTGGAAGTTTGCACGTCTGCGGAGGTGAGGTGCAGCGCATGCAATTGATTGGTGAACGCCGCCGCCATCCGGTCGTGGCCCGCATGGGTCAGGTGGACCCCGTCGGTCATGAGCCGACCGGCCTGGTACCGGGTCAGCCAATCACCGGCACTGATGAACGTAATGCTGCTGCTGCGTGCGAAGGAACCAAGCAGCCCATCCACTGCGCTGCGCCGCCCACCGCCCGCGGCGGCGCCCTTGGCCAGAGTGCCGACCAGCACAATCCTCGAGGAAGGGTAGTGCTCGGCCAGCGGCGACATTAGAGCGTTGGCCCCGTTGATGATCTGCTCGTCCGTCGCCCCCTGCGTGGCATCGTTTCCGCCCCCCTGCACGACGATGAGGGCCGGATCCGAACAGGGCAGGACCCACTGGCCCCGAGTCAACGCGGCCGAGTAACTCAGCGCTCCGGCCCCGTTCGCGGCTACAAACCCCGTTCCTCCCGCTCCGACGAACCACACGTCATACCCGGCATTCCGTAAACCGGTCTGGGGCCACGTGCGGTCACCGCTCACTCCTGCGGCGCCGGCCGACTGCGAGTCACCGATCAGCAGGGCTGTCGTCCGGGCGTCTGGAGCACGCTGGCCAGGCGTGCCCGTGACAGGGTACCTGCACCCGTTCTCATGGGGTCCGCCGACCACTGCCCTTGCAATTGGAGGCGGTGCCGCTGAACGTGCCGGAAGAAATGAATTGGCAATACCGGTGACCACTGCGACGACTGCTGTTGCCTGAGGCTGGGATGTGACGAAACCACCGGTTGCCGCTATCACCACGGCCAACGTTACGGCGAGGCCCGCACCAGCAGGTGCCCGGCGTTGCCTGTGTCGAGTCCGGTTCATGGTTCCTCCAAGGCCGGGATGCCCGGCGCACCAAGGGTTCACATTGTGAGAGGTGAAGCACCCGCGAGTCAATGGTGTCTACGCACCAGACGGTCCAGGCATGCGCACGAGGACGGCCTCGTGGTGCCGAGGTCGGTTCACCGAACATAGATGGCGTGATCATGGGCAAGAGCCGGCATCACCAATGGCCTTGGTGCCGTCAGATCTCCAGGATGCCGTCGCGGGCGTCTGCGGCGGGCGGGAGCGCCCCCGTGTCGAGGTCCTCCATGAGGTGGATTGACGCGTACTGCGTCGAGGCCACCCTGCCCCCGTCATCGAAAACCCGAAGGGTGCGCCGCAGCCGACCGGATGGGTAGTGGGGGTGCTTGAAGCTCACCTCGACGCGCGTGAAAGGCCAGTCCCCGGCGACCTCCACGCGAGGGTTCCGCAGGCCGGTAGCGAGTGGAATCACGGAACCGTCATCGCCGTGCCAGTACGAGTCGAGGTTCGCGAATTCGGCGCAGACCGCGTCAACGGCCGCCTGCCTCTCGGCGGGAGACAGATCGACCAGATCCCACCACGCGCGCGGATCGCCCGGCTTGGGGGGATGCGCCTGCGGAGCGCACCTGTTCATCACACGAACAACCTCATGTTCACCGATGAAAGTTGTCGCGCACTCGCCGATGCGCAGAGTGGCGGGAAGCTCACCGGGAGGCAGGTCGAGCTGCAGGTGACGGTAGGAGTACCCGATGCCGCCAAGACTGGCGCGGTGCTGTGCGGGCGCGGATGCGTAGACCACCAGGTGGGCCGTCTCGCCGCTGTCCCACGCGAAAACGGCAAGACGATCAAGTACCAGCGAGTGTCGTGTCCCATCCGACCCGAGGACGAGGACCCCCCGCTCATCGAGCCACGCGGCGTGGTCGTCGGGGTCGGCGGGCCAGGCATCAGCGGTCAGCCACAGGCCGTGCCGGGTTGCCCCAATGGTCTTGAACCCTGTGAGGTCCGGGAACCGGGTCACCGCTCCGCTAGGGGACACATGGACTGCGGCGGCATGCTCCTCCGCGGCCGCGGCCGCGTCGTCCTCGGCCTCCGCCGGCGAGTAGAAGACCCATACTCCGCCCGGGGCGGCGGCGACGCGCATCTCTGGATGGCGCAGGCCGACAGGGAGGTCAGACCAAGCGACGGCAAGGTCGGGCATCCCGGCGCGCCGGACCACCGCGATCGGCTCGGTGACACTCACCCGGATCCGCGAACCTGCAACCCAGACTTCCTGCCAACCTGACGGCTCCTGCATCATGCGGTAAGTGTTGCAGACTGCCCCATACCTTCGATGAAACGCAGCAAACAATCACGTTGGGGCTCCCGCGCACGAATGGCGCTACCGCCAAGAATGATGGTGCGGCGAGTCCCTAGTCGTCGAACGTGAACCAGCAAATGCTGTTCCTACGCTTTTGATCGTCAATGACCAGGGCGCGGATGTTCCCTGGAAGCTGGTCGCGCTGCCAATCCCGTTCGGTCCGCCCTGCTTCGCGGCTCTTGCCGGGTGATGAAGCGGCTTGGACTGCTTTGATCGCGTATGCGGCCGCACCGAGATCATGTTCGGGCACGTGAGCCACGCACGCCGCTTGTCCGGCAGCGTACGCAGCAAACCGAGCCGCTCCTTGGAGTGGCCGGGCCGCGCCCATGGCGTGGCCACCGATCGCCCGGGTTTCCATCATCTGCATCTCGCCCCGGGTCCAAGCGCGTGCAGCCTCAAGTGCTTGCCGGGGTCGCGGATCAAAGGGCTGCGCCTGATCGAAGAGGGGTAGGACATGTTCGGCGCAGGCTGCCGCCCATAGAGCAAGGGAGTGATGGTCGGCGACAGTGAGAAGCCCACCGCGGCGCTCGGTGATGAACCGCGGATCGCGGACTGAGGGAAGGATCATCTCGCTCCTGGCAGGGGGACAGAAACTGACGTCTTCACTAAGGCTAGGAGCCGAGCTTCTCTGCGCCCAAGCTGATGAGGAACCCGTCGGGGTCTTTGATGCTGGCAACCCGCTCGCCCCAGGGCATATCAGCAGGCCCATTCACGGCCAGGCCGCCGGCCCTGAGGGCTTGCTGGAATGAATGATCGACATCGTCGACGTAAAACCACAGCGCTATCCGGTTGACGGCGGCGGGAGGAACCTCGTCTGCTGCTATTCCTACTTTTGCACCTCCGACCCGAAGGGAAACGAAGACGTCGTTTCCATCAGGGCCAGGGAACCCGTAGGTGCGCTCGGCGTCGAAAGCTGACTCGTAGAAGCTCACGAGGCGCTCAAGGTCCCTGGTGGAAAGGATTGGGAATCCACTGCATACCGCCATGCGGAAAGTCTAAGCCGGCCTGAGGAGATGATTCAGCAGAGCTGCGAAAACCGCTTCGGTGTCAGATGCCGCTGATCACCCGGTCACGCCCGGCAAGGACGCCCGTCACGGCGAGCACCGCCATGATGCCCGCGGTGACGAGGAGCGGAAGCGTCCAGCCCCCGCTCACGTCACGAAGACCACCGAACATCACCGGGCCCGCCGCGCCTAGACCGTAGCCGACAGATTGCGCCATGCCGGACAGTGAGGCTGCCTGCGGGTAATTCACGGTCCGGAGGCTGAACAGCGACAGGGCGATCACGATCAAGCTCCCGCACCCGATCGCACCAAGAAGAACCCACAGCAAGACGAGGTCCGGCGCAAGCGCCAGCCCGAGAAACGTCACCAACATGAGCGCGCTGCTCGCGAAAGCGACGAGCCGTTGGTCCGAACCCCGGTGGAGTATTCCCCCTGCGACAAGGCTGGCGAACACGCTGACGAGCAGGAACACGGACAGGTGGATGCCCGCCGTAGTGGCGGGGACCCCGCGGCTCTGTTCGATGGTGGGCAGCCAGGCCATCAGGACGTAGAAGGCGATCGATTGCAGTCCCATGAAGATCGTCACCTGCCAGCCCAAGGCTGAGGCCCAGGGAGACCGGTAGGGAACCTCCGGCGCGACGGCACGCACGGTGCCCGACTTGTGCCGGCGCAGCCACGGCAGGAGCACCGCCATGGCGATGAAAGCCAGTCCTACCCAGATTCCGAGGGCAAGCCGCCATCCCGCCGGGGACGTTTGTGCCACTGGAACGACGACGGCGGCACCGACCGCCGCGAAGGCGGCCTGGGTGGCGGTGTAGCTGCCGGTGACCTGGCTGACCCTCGCCGGAAAATCCCGCTTGACGAGGGATGGCACCAGAACATTGAGAAACGCGATTGCCAAGCCGATCAGTGCGGTCCCCACCCAGATGAAGCCGGGCACAGGTAAGGAGCGGAGCACGATACCCGAGGCGAGGATCAGCAGCGACATCCACAGTGCCCGATCAAGACCCAGACGGGAAGCGAATCCCGGCGCAACAGGGGAGAAGACTGCGAAAGCAATGAGCGGAAGACCTGTAAGGAACCCGGCTGCAGCACTGGACAGCTCAAGGTCGCTGCTGATGTTCCCGAGCACGGGTCCCACGCTGACGAAGGACACCCGAAGATTAACTGCGATGAGCAGCAGGCCGATGAAGGCGAGCCCGAACCTGGCAGTGCGGTCCGGCGGGTTCCGGGTGGCAGTGGGCATCGTGTGTTCTTCGATCCTCTGGGAGGTGGGGAGCGTCGCGGCGTCCGCCTAGTCGACCTTGTCAGGTCAGCTTAGGTTCTGACTGGGCGCCTTGGTTTGCGGACAACTTACCTCATGTCAGGTTGGATCCTTGATGCTGAGCGTCAAACTCTCAACCGAGGGCCCGGTCTACTGCGGCCTCCACATGGATCTGCGTGGTCGGAAACACCGGGACGGGGCTGTCGTCCGCGGTGACGAGCAACTCGATCTCGGTGCAGCCAAGGATGATGCCTTGGGCACCGTCAATGACCAGCCGCCCAATGATCTCGCGGTATTCGCCGCGGGATGCGTCCGATACGATGCCACGGACGAGTTCGTCGTAGATGATCCGGTGGACGGCCGCGCGGTCCCGGGGGCCGGGCACGAAGGCCTCGACCCCTCCGGCAGCGAGGCGGTCACTGTAGAAACTTTGATCCATCGTGAACGCCGTGCCCAGCAGCCCGACGCGGGTCAGGCCGGCCTCACGGATCTTGGCCGCTGTGGCGTCGACGATATGCAGCACCGGGATCGAGACCGCTTGCTCAATGGACTCGATGACAATATGCATGGTGTTCGTGCACAGTAGGAGCAACTCCGCGCCAGCCCGTTCGAGCGAGAGTGCCCTGGCCGCGAGCATCTCGCCGGCCTGCTCCCACAGCCCGGCTGCCTGCAGCTTCTCAATGTCAGCGAAATCCACCGAGTCGAGCAATATGCGCGCGGAGTGGACGCCGCCGAGCCGGTCGCGCACGAGCGCGTTCGTCAGCCGATAGTACTCAGCTGTCGACTCCCAGCTCATGCCACCCAGCATCCCGATTGTGCGCACCCGTCCTCCTCATAGTCGCGCTGAGGGCCAGCCTACGTGCGTAGGCGGCAGGCTTCCATCAAAGGACTCGCGACGCCGGCTGACCTCGAGCCGTCTAGTGCATGTGGCTCCCGCCGTTGATGTCGATAGTGGTGCCAGTGAGGTAACCGGTGTCGTTCGAAGACAGGAACGTAATGGCCGCAGCTACCTCTTCCGCTGTTGCTGTCCTTCCAAGCGGGATGTCCTTCACAAGAGCGGCTTCCTGCTCGGATGTGCTGCCGACTCTGATGTTGGTATCGACCGCTCCAGGGGTCACAACATTCACAGTCACTCCGCTATCACCCAGCTCCCGGGCCAATGCCTTGGTGAATCCCAGAATGGCCGCCTTGGCTGCAGAATACGGCACCTTCCCGAAGACGCCGCCCCCGCGCTGAGCTGAGACCGAGGACATGTTGACGATACGTCCCCACTTGTTCTCCAACATGGCCGGCAGGAACGCCTTGGTCACGAGGTAGGTGCCGGTTGCGTTGACGGCCATCACCTTGTTCCAAAGGTCCAGCGTGGTATCGAGGAAAGGGACAGGTGAAGTGATGCCGGCGATGTTGGCCAAGGCGCCCACGGCCGGCAGCCTGCCCTGGCCAACTTCGGCCGCTACTGCCTTTTGGGCAGCATTTACGGAGTCTTCGTTAGCGACGTCGACTTCGTGACCGAAGGCCGGGACGTTGAACTCATTGCTGATATCGGCGGCAACCTTGGATGACTTCTCGCCATCGAGATCCAGGATGACCACTGCCCAGCCCTGGCTGGCATAGCGGCGGGCGGCAGTGATGCCGATGCCTCGGTCGGAAGTCGCGCCGGTTAGGACTGCTGTGCGCTGAATGGTGGTCATGATTCTCCTATGGTGCGGCGATGGATCATATGGATGAATGCTTTGAAGAGGTCTCTCGACAGGGGCCATGAGGATCCCGTGAGCGTGAAAGGGCGCCGATATCCCCGAAGGGTGCGGTGCGGAGTGATGAACACCACGGTACGCAGTTAACTGTCAACATTCAACATCAATATGGAGTGCGTTGTTGACTGTTGACATTGGGATGTGTCGTGGACCACAATTACTGAATCAACCTGTTGACTGTTAACAGTCCAGGACCCCCCAATGCTGATAAGGATTCCCATGAGCAAGGAAGCTCTGCAGATGCGAGGTCCCGTCAACGGGACCAAAGACGCCCGCAAGGTCGCCATCGGATCAGGCGTCGGGGCAGTCATCGAAACCTATGACTTCATCGGGTTCGGTACTGCCGCTGCGCTGTATTTCGGTCCGGCCTTCTTCCCGGGTGCCGACCCGGTGACCGCGACCCTGGCCTCCTTCGCCACGTTGGGCGTGGGATTCGCCGCCCGACCGCTTGGCGGCATCATCGGCGGTCATCTCGGCGACAAGGTCGGACGCAAACCGGTCCTCGTCGCGTCGTTGATCATCATGGGCCTGGCGACCTTCGCGATCGGCCTCCTGCCGACGTACGCCACGATTGGAGTCCTCGCGCCAATTCTGCTGGTCATCGTCCGGATCATTCAGGGTCTGGCTTTCGGAGCCGAGTGGGGAGGTGCGATCCTGATGAGCTACGAACACGCCCCCTGGAAATCCAAGGGAAAGTACACGGGCATTGTCCAGGCGGGCTTCCCCGTTGGCCTGCTGCTGGCGAACCTCGTCTTCCTCTCAAGCGCCAATCTGATAGGCGACTGGGCATGGCGGATTCCGTTCCTGGCCAGCATCGTACTCGTCGTTGTCGGCCTCATCATCCGGTCGAAGGTTCCTGAATCACCCGTCTTCGAGGACGTGAAGGAGCACGGTGATATTGTCCGTTTCCCCATCGTGCAGGTGATCCGGCAGGATTGGCGCAGCATCGTCCGAGGCATTGCGCTGCGAGTCGCGGAAACAGCTGGATACGCCGTGGCGGTGACCTACATGATCTCCTATCTCCACACCGCGGAACTGGCGACGAAAACGGAAACGCTCACCGCGCTCTGCATCGCTTCGGCGATTGGAATCTTTGCCACAATGGGCTGGGCCCGGTTGACCGACCGCATCGGACGACGCCCCCTCTACATCTGGTCCTGCGCCTTTGCCGCACTGTTTGGCATCCCGATGTTCCTTCTGGCCAATACGGGCCTCTTCATCTGCGTCATCATCACCATCGTCATTTCCTACGCGGTGTGCCAGAACTCCCTCGCCGGAGCGCAGGGAGCATGGTTCCCCGAACTCTTCCAGGCGAAGATGAGGGCTTCCGGAGCCTCCTTGGCCTACCAGATCTCCGCGATGGTCTCGGGGTTCACCCCGTTCATCACAACCCTCCTTTTCATCCGCCTGGGCTGGCTTGGCCCTGCCCTGCTGTTTTCCACCTTTGCCGTCATCGGCCTGGTGGCGGCGCTCGTCACCCGCGAGACATGGGGCACGAGAGAACGCCAGCTTGCGGCCGAGGCAGAAAAAACCGCACCGCTTCCCCAGCACGTGTAACTCAAACTCCTCAGAAAGAGCGAGCCATGACCCTTTCAACTGCCACTACGACCACCCCCGCCTCGCCTGAAGAATTCACGGCACGAGTGAGGAAGGTTGAAGAATCCGCCTACCGGGCCCGCCACCATGCATTGAACATGGGTGAAGTACAGGGTCAGGGCTACGTCGGCCAGGCACTCGGATCCGCGGACATGTTTGCGTCCGTCTACGCCGATCAACTGCGCTACCGCCCCGACGACCCCCACTGGAGTGGAAGAGACCGGTTCCTCCTCTCAACCGGGCACTACGCCATCGGCCACTACGCTGCGCTTGCCGAAGCGGGAATCGTGCCCGTCAGTGAACTTGAAACCTACGGATCGGACGAGTCGCGGCTGCCCATGTCGGGCATGGCCTCTTACACCCCCGGCATGGAAATCTCCGGCGGATCCCTTGGGCACGGACTGACCGTCGCGGTCGGGATGGCCTTGGGGACTCGACTGCAGGGCGCCTCTGCCCGGATCTTCAACTTCCTCTCCGACGGGGAACTCGATGAAGGGTCAACCTGGGAGGCGGCAATGGGTGCCCATCACCACCAGTTGGGGAACCTGACCGCACTTGTGGACATGAATGCGCTTCAGGCCGATGGTGCAACCAAAACAGTCCTCAGTATTGAGCCGGCCGAGGAAAAATGGGCGTCCTTCGGCTGGTTCACCCAGCGCGTCGACGGCAACGACGCAGCCGCCCTCCTAGCGGCGCTGGACGATATAGCCGCCCAGGCGGACGCAGTCGGCAAGCCTTCGGTCATCCTCTGCGATACGAAGGTCGGCAAGGGCGTTCCTCTCCTCGAGCAAAGGGAGAAAGCGCACTTCATGCGCATTGAGGAGCACGAATGGCAGCTCTGCAGGGACCAGCTCTCCGAAGGACACGCGAAAGGCACTTCAAAATGAGCACGAACACCTCCACACCGAAACTCAAGACCTCCGCCATGATCGCGTCCTTCGCCGATCCGGGCCAGAAGACCACCCCGGCGCCGTTCGGTCATGCGTTGGTCAAAGCGGCTGAAGCTGACACGCGGATCGTTGGCCTCACTGCAGACCTCGGCAAATACACGGACATGCACATTTTCGCGAAGGCATTTCCGGAACGCTTCTTCCAGATGGGAATGGCCGAGCAGCTCCTTTTGGGAGCCGCCGCAGGCATGGCCGAAACGGGGATGATCCCTTTCGCCTCCACCTATGCGGTCTTCGCCGCTCGCCGCGCCTACGACTTCCTGTGCCTGGACATCGCGGAGCCGAATCTCAACGTCAACATCGTCGGAGGGCTGCCGGGCCTGACCACCGGTTACGGCCCCAGCCACCAGGCAACGGAAGATATGGCAATCTTCCGCGGAATGCCCAACCTCACGATTGTTGATCCGTGCGACTCTCTTGACATCGAGCAGGCCGTCCCTCAGTTGGCAGCATTGAAGGGGCCAACCTATCTGCGGCTGCTGAGGGGCAACGTACCGACCGTCCTTGACGAGTATGACTACACGTTCGAACTCGGCAAGGCCAAGGAGTTGCGCCCGGGCAGGGACGTGCTGTTCATCTCCAGCGGCCTGATGACAATGAGGGCCCTGCAGGCGGCCGAGGAACTCGCCAACCATCACGTCGATGTGGCTGTGGTCCACTCGCCCACCATCAAACCATTCGACAGTCCAGCCATCCTCAATGAACTGCGGCAGGACCGCCTCGTGGTCACTCTCGAGAACCACAGCGAGGTCGGGGGCCTCTTCGAGTCCGTGGCCGGCGTCGCCGTGCGTAACGGAAGCGGACGACGCATCGTTTCAATCGCACTTCCGGACCGTTTCTTGGACGCCGGTGCCCTGCCCACGCTGCATGAAAAGTACGGCCTGTCGACCAGCCGAATCGTCCAGAGGGTCCTCAAAGAACTCTCCTGAGGCATCGGGAGGTCATTCTTCTGCGCAGTAGAGCCTGCGCGACGGCAATCCTCTGCGTAAGATCATCATTGTCGACAGGTAGTTGTCGACAATGATCCTCTGAAGGGCGCGATTGGTCATGACGGCAGCACCACCTCTGATTCTCGGCGGACTTGAAAGAAGCAATCTGCGTCAGCAGGCCCTGGCGGCCCTCCGGCGCGCGATCACCACAGGCGAGTTGGCGCCCGGAACCCACCTCGTGGAAACCGACCTGTCGGAGAAACTGCAGATCAGCCGTGGAACACTTCGGGAAGCCATGCGGCAGTTGCAGCAGGAAGGACTCATCTCAGCAGGGGCCCGGGGCCGGCTCGCCGTCCGGCATCTCGACACTGCTGATGTACAGGACATCTTCGAGGTGCGTTCCGCCCTGGAATCATTGGCCGCCCGCACGCTGGCCGACCGGGGCGACCGGGAAGAGGCAGTCGCCGAGCTTGAGGAGGGAATTCGACGGATGGAGGAAGCAGGCGATGGGACGCTCGATGAGCGCATCGAGGCAGACCTGAATTTCCACCAGACGCTCTGCGCACTCACCGGCAATAAGACCCTGATGCATTCGTGGAAGTCGCTCGAAGGATCCATTCGGATGAGCATCATGTACGCAGGTGTCGATCAAGCGCTCAGCAACATGAGCGCCGACCGACATGCCGGCATCGTGCAAGCCATCAAGACCGGAGACCCGACTAACGCCATACACGCGGTCGAAGAACACATGCGGGAGACAACCCAAAGCCTGGTTGGGGACAGCGCGTAACTCCTGTTGCAGGCGTGCCAATCTCTGCAGCGGGCTCAGTGTGTCCATGTCAGACTGGCCCATGAGACTTCGGCAATATCCCCTACGCGGAGTGGGTGAGCAGGCGGCGAACCGGTTGGATCGGAGCAAATGGCCGGCAACCCTGGCGCCGGTCCGCCAGCTCATCGATGAGGGGATCCTCCTTGGACCTGCGACCGTGCTGGTGGGAGAGAACGGATCGGGCAAGTCCACGATCATCGAAGCGGTCGCCCTGGCTTACGGGCTCTCGCCGGAGGGGGGATCGACCGGGGCCCGGCACAGCACGCGCATCACGGAATCCATCCTCGCTGAGCACCTGCAGCTGATACGTAACGCCGGTGCTGCGAGACGTGGGTACTTCCTGCGCGCAGAAACGATGCACGGTTTCTACAGCTATCTCGAGGCGAACCCAAGTTTGAGCCGACGGGACATCGCCTTCCACGAGATGTCCCACGGCGAATCGTTCCTGGAGCTTGTGGGCGACCGCTTCAGGGGGCCTGGATTATGGATCCTTGACGAACCGGAATCAGCGCTGTCCTTCTCCGGATGCCTGGCTCTGCTGGGACTCCTTAAGGAGGTAATTGCCACAGGCAAGTCCCAGGTGATCATGTCCACCCACTCACCGCTGCTCGCCGCACTGCCTGGTGCGCAGATCCTGGAACTTGGGGACTGGGGCTACCGGCCCCGCGAATGGGGCGACCTTGATCTCGTGACCAACTGGCAGCGGTTCCTCGCTGCACCACACCGCTACCTCAAACACTTGTAACGGTCGAAGCCGCGCCGCCACGCCCGGGACCAACCGTGCCGATAGCTTTGGTTGTATGCCTGATGCTGATCTAGTCCTGCGCACCTCCCGTTTGGTCCTGCGGCCGTTGACCCTGGACGACGAAGAAGCGGTGATGGCGTACCGGGGAGATCCGCACCTGAGCCGTTTCCTCGCGCATCCACCAATGGCACGGGGCGGCTATCGGGCCTGGCATGCCGAACGCGCGGCGGAGGTCGATCTTCGAAATCCCGGCGACCGCCGCTTCCTCGGCATCGAGCTGGCGTCCTCCCGCGAACTCATTGGCGATGTCCTCTTGCGGCTCGCACCCGACGTGGTTGATCAGGGCGAGATCGGCATGATCCTTTCTGCCGATGCTATCGGGCAGGGATACGCCACGGAGGCCGGAGCCGCCGTCCTGGGTGCCGCATTCGAAAGCCTGGGGCTTCACCGGGTGATTGGCCGCGCGGACGAGATGAACGTCCCCTCTCGACGAGGAATGGAACGCCTCGGGATGCGGCTCGAGGGTCATTTCATCGAGGACAAACAGCGCGGAGGCCAATGGGTCAACACCGTCCTCTACGCCATCCTCCGACATGAGTGGCGCACGACGGGCGAACGGTGAAAACCGGCCCGGCGGAAGGCAAGCCGGGTCTGTGCGTGACGGAAAGCCGGGTGGTGACACTGCATGCCCCGGAGCGGTGGCCTCGGGGCATGCAGTAAACGCTTAGGACTCGGCGGGCTGCTGGGCGACGTATTCGCGGAAACCCGCGACCTTGTTTCCGCGGATGGTCAGGATGACGCAGTGGCGGGCGTGGTACGGGGCGCCGAGGATTTCGCCGCGGCTGATGTCCTCGAAGAACACGGTGTCCCCGGCGATCGTGGTGGCCGTCCGGGTGATGTCGGTGAGCCGGTGCTCGCCGCCGAAGAAGCGCAGCTGCTGCTCGAGGAACTGGCGACCCTCGGTGCCGGTGTAGCTTCCGGCTCCCGGCTCGGTGGGCCAGGCGACGGGGAGCTCATCCTCGACGTAGGCGAAGAAGGCGTCCCAGTCACCGTTGGTGAATCCGGAGCAGAGGCGCTCGTAGATTGTTTCGGCGATGGCGGAAATGTCGTTGCTCATAAGGATTTCCTTTGAAGATAACCGGCGTTGGTGGGGGAACGCCTCCTGATAGCGGGTCCCGGGCCGTTCACCAGGCGCAATCGGCCATGGCAAACGGGGTTGAGTACTGCAGGGCTTCAGGAGGTCGTCTGCTGCCGGGCGCAGCACGACAGATGCGTTCTTGTCTCAATTGTCCATTACTCTGTGCTGTGCGGGAAATGCGCCGCGTTCAACGCGCGGCGAGCCCGCACCGGACGGCGAGCCCGCACCGGACGACCGCCGCCAGCCAGGGGCCGACGCTCGGTGAAAAAGGCCGATGGCGAATTATATACGTCGGCCCGCACTCTGGGGCTCGGTCTGTGCCCTGGATCGGTGGCGCTCAGGAAGTGTTGACACTAACAACACGCAAGACTAACGTCGCCGTCACAAGTTCATTCTTCTGATCTCGCTTGCTATTTCCCGATCAACGCCGAGGCGGAGGGAATAGCGTTCTTATATCAAGTATCCACTCTTCTTATCGCGACGGAGCGCGCCATGAGCAGTGTTGGTTTGTTATACGTCGGCGCAGTTCTTTTTATTAACGGTCTCATGCTTATCGGGTTAGTCCCGGGCAAATCCGCGGCCATCCTCAATTTCTTCGTTGGGGTGATGCAGGTTGTCTTTCCAACGATCATCCTCATTCAGGCAAATAACGACCTGCCCACCATTTTCGGGGCTGCTGGCCTGTATCTCTTTGGGTTCACATATCTCTACGTGGGGATACTTCAGATAACTGGAATCAGCGGGGAAGGCCTGGGCTGGTTCTCGCTATTTGTTGCCATCTGTGCCGTAGTGATTGGTGCCCTCCAATTCACCCTCGTGGGGGACCCCGTCTTCGGCGTCATCTGGCTGACGTGGGCCGTTCTCTGGTTCCTCTTCTTCCTCCTGTTGGGATTGGGCAGGGAATCCCTGACCTACCCCACCGGCTGGTTCACGATCTTCGTGGCGCACATCACCGGGACGATTCCAGCGTTCTTCCTTCTGGTGGGCAGGTACGAAACGAACACTGGGCTTGCCCTGCTGGTGACCGTTGCTGCGGTTGCTGCCCTGGCGGCGGGATTCTTCCTGGGGCGGAAAGGCATCCCGCGCGGAAGGACGTCGCAGGAGGGTGCGGCGGTCTCGCCTGCCTGAAACTCGGATTGCCGAAAAGAAAGGTCTGCCCTATGCCAATCTATGAGTATTTCTGTCCCCAGTGCGCAGCATTCGAAGTCATTCGCCCAATGGGTGCAGCATCTGAGCTCCAGAGTTGCCCCGAGTGCGGGCAGCCCGCCCGGCGGAAAATCAGCGCACCCCACCTCTCCCGGACGGGCACGGCGGCCTTTCAGCTCATCGACTCAACACACCGCAGTGCATCGGAGCCGCAGGTGGTCAACGGGACGCTGCCATCGACGGGCGCACGCAGGACCCAGCCCTATTCGTCTAATCCGCTTCATAGGAAACTACCGCGGCCCTAGCTCACGGCGCGCGGCCAGATCTAGATAATTGGAGGATTTGAAATGCCTGAGGTCATATTTCCGCTCGATTCCACAAAGAAGTTCGAAGATCAGGAGAAAATCGGACACAACCGATGGCACCCGGAAATTCCGCCGGTCGCTACGGTGAGGCCAGGGGATTCTTTCAGGGTCCATTGCCGTGAATGGTTCGACGGCGCTATCGTCAACGACGACTCCGCGGACGACATCCTCAACGCCCCGCTGCTCACCGTCCACAAGCTCAGCGGGCCCTTCGCAATCGAAGGAGCGAGACCAGGCGACCTTCTCGTCGTCGACATCCTCGACGTCGGGCCGATTCCGCAGGAGGACTCCGGTCCTCTGGCCGGACAGGGCTGGGGCTACACCGGTATTTTCGCGCGGAACAATGGCGGCGGATTCCTGACCGACCAGTTCCCCGACGCCTACAAGGCCATCTGGGACTTCACCGGCCAGGTCGCAACGTCGCGGCACGTGCCCGAGGTGTCCTATGTGGGTCTCATCCACCCCGGTCTCATGGGCACGGCTCCCTCCGCCGAACTGCTGGCGAAGTGGAACCAGCGCGAAGGCGACCTGATCGCCACGGATCCCAACCGCGTACCGCCCCTCGCATTGCCGCCAGAACCGCGGGAGGCGGTGCTCGGCAGCCTGGCGGCGTCGGAGTTCGACAGGGTGGCGGGGGAGGCCGCCCGCACGGCACCTCCCCGGGAGAATGGCGGCAATCAGGACATCAAGAACCTGTCGAAGGGCACGCGCATCTTCTATCCGGTTTTTGTTGACGGCGCGAACCTGTCACTGGGTGACCTTCACTTCTCCCAGGGCGACGGCGAAATCACCTTCTGCGGCGCGATCGAGATGGGCGGCTTTATTGACCTCAGGGTCGATGTCATCAAGGGCGGCATGGATACCTATGGCGTGAGCGAGAACGCCATTTTCATGCCAGGCAATGTTGATCCCCGCTACAGCGAGTGGATTGCCTTCTCCGGCACGTCAGTGACCCTGGACGGCAAGCAGCATTACCTCGACTCGCACTTGTCCTACCAGCGCGCGTGCCTGCACGCCATCGATTACCTGACGAAGTTCGGCTACAGCCCAGAGCAGGCATACCTGCTGCTGGGGTCGGCGCCGATCGAGGGCCGGCTGTCCGGAGTGGTGGACATTCCCAACTCGTGCTCGACGGTCTACATCCCGACGGCGATTTTTGACTTTGACGTGCGCCCCTCCGCCGCAGGGCCGCACCAGGTGAACCGCGGTATGGGTGCGCCGAAGTCGAACAACACCTAGGAAGAGCCCGAAAACACCAGTGCCAGCGGCATGCCGCTGGCACTGGTGTTTGCGCAGCAGTTTTGCGGGGAGCTCCGCGATGGCTTGGAATGACGTCGTCCGCAGGCTTACGGTGTGGTTCATGTATCTTGAGAACCTTGTCTTCGACGCAGCCGAGCCGCAGCGACTGGGCCGGTTCTGGGAGGCGGTGGTCGGCGGTGAACGGCTCACAGACGAGTCTGATGCCTTCGAGACCCGGCTGACCATCGAAGGCGGACCCGTGCTCGACCTGTGCTTCCAGCGCGTCACCGACTCGCTTCCCGGTCGAGCTCCCCGGTTCCACCTCGACCTCCTCGGCGGCGCGCGACAGGCCGACGAGGTCGATCGGTTGCTCAGCCTGGGCGCACGGCACCTGGACATCGGCCAGGGAGATGTGCCCTGGGTGGTACTTGCCGACCCCGAGGGTAACCCCTGCTGCGTGATGGAGGACCGGGCGGCATACGCTGACACCGGACCGATCGCGGCGATGCCTCTCGACTCCGCTGATCCAGACCGCGACGCGGAGTTCTGGTCCTGGCTGACCGGCTGGGTCCAAGGGCCCGACGCTTCCCTGCGCCACCCATCGCTGCGGGGTCCCCTGCTTGAGCTATGCCCCGAACCGTCGCCAAAGGGCCGGGAGAAGAACCGGCTTCACCTCGACATTCGACTTGAGGCCGGCGACGATCCCGATGCGGTCGCGGCAGGCATCGCCGAGCGCGGGGGCCGCGAGCTCCACCCGGGGTGGGGCGAACTGCCGTGGCGGATCTATGCCGATCCGTCGGGCAATGAGCTGTGCGTGCTGGAGGCACGGCCATAAGGCATCGACAAACCGTAGACGTTCAGCCGAGGCTTCGCGGTGCCTGTGCATGGCCGCGGACAGGAAAAACAGGCGTTCAACGGCAACCATCCTGTTTCTGACATATTCCGGAGTTGTGTAGGTAAAATCCGGCTATGGATTCCACGTCGATGGTGGAAATAGAGCAAAAGTACGACGTCGGGGACGGGACCGCGGTCCCGCCTCTGCAGAACCTGCCCGGTGTTGCCCGGGTGGACCCGCTGGTGGAATACCGGCTTGAGGCCACGTACTTCGACACCGAGGGTCTGGTTCTGGCCTCGGAGCGCATCACGTTGCGGCGCCGGACCGGTGGCGGCGACGCAGGCTGGCATTTGAAGCTTCCCCTGGCCGCGGATGAACGGCGTGAGCACCGCGAGCCGTTGGGAGAGGAGACTGACGGCGTCCCAGAACCGCTGCTGCGATTGATCCGCGTCCATATCAGGGACACAGCACTGGTTCCGGTGGTGCGGCTGCTGACCCGGCGCACCGTGTACCGCCTTCGAGGTGAAGACGACGGCGTCCTTGCCGAGTTCAGTGATGACCGGGTTGAGGCGCAGACGCTCGCCCCGAAAGGTTCAGCACAGCACTGGCGGGAGTGGGAGTTCGAACTCGTCGACGGATCCCGGGAACTGCTCGACGCCGGGCAGGAGCTCCTTGCCGCCGCCGGCGTCCGGCCGGCCGGTCACTGTTCCAAGCTGGCACGTGCCCTTGGCCCGCGCCTCAACCCCGGTACAAAGGCTCCGCCGGCCCCCAAACCCGAGGCTCCCGCGGCCGACGTCCTTCTCGCATACCTTCGGGAGCAGGTGCAGGCGCTGAAGGATCAGGATCCCCGTGTGCGGCTGGACGCCCACGACGCGATCCACCAGATGAGGGTCGCCACCCGGCGCATGCGCTCGGTGCTGGCGACCTACGGTGGACTGCTGGAGGACACCGATGCGGTGAATCGCCTGCGCCAGGAGCTGAAGTGGCTGGCCGGCCTGCTCGGTGAAGCCCGGGACGCCGAAGTCATGCATGAACGGCTCAAGGACCTGGTGGCTGCCGAACCCGTCGAACTGGTCATGGGTCCTGTCACCCGCAGAATCGATCTGCAGCTCGGAGCCGACTACCAAAAGGCACACACCGGGGTGGTCGAGGCACTGAACGGACAACGGTATTTCCGCCTGCTTGACGCGCTCGAATCCCTGTTGGCCGCCCCCGCCCTGACGCCGCTGGCGTCAGGACGCGCACACAAGGTGATTCCAAGGCTGGTCAGGCGCGACGTCAAACGGCTGCGCAAGGCAGTCCGGAAGGCACATGAGCATCCGGCCGGAACCGGCGGCGACACGGCCCTGCACCAGGCACGCAAGAAAGCCAAACGCCTGCGCTACGCCGGCGAAGCAGCCGCTCCGGTCAACCCGGGGCGGGCCGCGCAGCTGGCCGACGCCGCCCATGGCGTACAGAAGATCCTCGGTGACCATCAAGACAGCGTTGTCACCCGCGACCTGCTGCGCCGCCTCGGTGTTGATGCGTTTCTTCAGGGCGAAAACGGCTTCAGCTTTGGCCGTCTCCACGCCCTTGAACAATCCCTCGCCAGCGAAATCGAGGTCAAGTTCCGCCGCGAATGGAAGAGCTTCCGCCCCCCTTCCCTGAAGAAATAGCATCAGCGGGGTGGGCTGTGGTCGGCCCGGGCAGGGCATCGGCTTAGGGGAGCTCCGGCGCGGTGCCCGAAGGGCCCGCGGCCTTGTCGGCGAAGTAGTGAAGCGTCGTTCCGGTCAGCGGACTGGTGCCCGCGACGAGCTCGGCGACGTGCGTTCCGACCTCGGTGCCGTCGATCCACCGCGGGTCGTCAACCCCGGCACGCTGCCGTGCCCGGGTGCGTACGACGCCGAGAATCACCTCATGGATCCGCGGACCGCGCCCGGCGAGTTCGGCAGCAATGGTGCGCGTGAGTGACTTGGTCGCCGCCGCAGTCAGCGCGACGCCGCCGGCACCGGGGAAGGGCAGATCGGCGCTGAGCCCGTTGAGCTGCACGAGCACACCGCCCGCGGCAATGGCGGGGACGAGCGCACGGTACAGGCGGAACACGCTCGTCTGGTTCGCCGCGACGAGGGCGTCCCATTCGGAATCGGTCAAGGCGAGCAGGGGTTTGCGGCCCTGGTCCCCCCACGCCGCGATGCTTACGACGACGCCGTCGAACTGTCCGTGCTCGGCCACGGCGACCGCCGCTGCCTCGTCCAGGTTGTCCGCCAACCCGTCAAGCACCGTGAGGTGCAGACGCGGCGAGGGGAGCCGCGAAGCGAGTTCGTCGAGACGGGTGCGGCTCCTGCCGGCCGCCACGACCGTCGCGCCCGATTCGAGGAGGGTCAGGACGACGCCTTCGCCGACGCCGCCGGCGCCTCCCACAACGAGCACTGTCCTGCCCGTGAGGTCCGTCTGAGGATGGGCCCATGCTGGCTGGTTAAGGGTGTTCATGATCGTCCTTCCGGATCTGCGTGAGAGTGCGATGGAATCAATCGGTGAGGGAGAAGTTCTTGTCGAAGAGCCCGGTGGGATCGTAGGTCGCCTTGAGCCGGCGGAGCCGGGCCAGGGTTGCGGGCGGGAAGGCGTCATGGAGCCGGCGTGGGTCCTTGTCCATTTCGAAGCTGAGATAAAGCCCGTCGAGGTGGGGGTGGAGTCCTGCCCATTCGCGCCAAAAATCGCCCCGGCGCGCCGGTTCGGCTCCCGCGAAAATTGAGAAATTCTGGTGCCGGTGCCCATATGCCGTGGCGCCGGTGGCGACGTCGTTGATCCTCCCGCCAACCGCGCGGACCTGCAGGGTGGCCGCGGTCCCGTTGGCGAGCATCCCTGCGAGCCGCACGGCGATGGGGGCATCCAGATGAGCCGCCAGGCCGCTTCGGGTTTGCAGCGACACCGCACCGGTATGCGGCGCGTTCGAGGGCGCGACCAGCGCCGCGTAGGACTCGGCCTGAGAGCGCCCGCCGAGGATCGGGGCCAGGGCGAGGAACGGTGCGAGGGACCGCTGTGCCGCGTCGGTGTCCAGCCCCGCGTAGACGATGGTGGCGAGGCCGGCGTCCTGTCCGGCGAACAGGTAGAGGAAGGCCGTGATATCCCGGGGTGCGCCTTCGACTGCGCCTCCCCACTTCTGCAGGAAACCGACGGTGTCAGACGTGTCGTACTGGACGGTGGTGTGGATGACTCCGGGAACTTTGGAGGCGGTGAATTCAAATTCGTAGACAACGCCGAAATTGGCGCCGGCTCCGCGGATCGCCCAGAAGAGGTCCGGGTTCTCGGTCGAGCTCGCATTGCGGATGGTTCCATCAGCGGTCACCAGTGTGGCTGCCGTCATTGAGTCGATCGTCAGCCCGTGCTTGCGTCCCATCAGGCCGACCCCGCCGGTCGTTGCAAGCCCGCCCACGCCTACGTCGCCCGAGTCACCCGAACTGATCGCCAGACCGAAGGGTGACAGTGCCCGGGCAACATCACCCCACCGAGCTCCGGCTCCGATGCGCACCCGCCCGGACCCGGGATCGAGGACTTCGACCTTGTTCATTGCCGAGAGGTCCAGAACGATCCCTCCGTCATTGGTGGAGGCGCTGCTGATGCCATGACCTCCGCTGCGGACACTGAGCGGGAGCCCTGTCGACGTCGAATGGGCCAGGGCGGCAGCGACGTCGTCGGGTGTCCGCAGGCTCACCACCGCGGCGGGGGACCCGCGGTAGGAGTAGGTGTGCCGAAGCCGCCCGTACTGCGGGTCCGGAGGGAGGACCAGGTTTTCTTGAAGGGAAGAGGGAAAAGACGAACGGCTGATGCCCTGGGCATCTTCACGTGCGGGAATTGAGTTCATGATTGTTCCCGTCATTGGGAGAACGGGGAATCGTCCTAGCCCTGTGAGCGGGATCCGACCGGCTGGTGGGTCGGGTCCGGTGCGGCCGGCCTCGAGCGTCGTTGCCGCACCGCAAGTGCCAGCAGCCCACCGAGGACGATGAGGGCGGCCACGCCGAGTGCCACTCCGTAGCCGGTGTCGACCGCGCCCTGCCCTGTCATTGGAAGGGAAGCCGTCACTGCGGAAGCGACCGCGCCGATGACAGTGAGCCCCGCCGCCCCACCGAGCTGTTGCGCTGTCTGGATCAGACCGCTGACGGATCCGGCCTCACGGGGGGTGGCACCGGCAAGGGCCTGCGTTGTCGCGGAGGTCACTGCAATGCCGACTCCTGCGCCGAAGGCCACCATCGCGGGGACGAAGATGCCGGACGGTGCTCCAATCGCCGCAGCCAGGGCCAGTGCCCCCGTGGCCAGCCCGAGCAGGGCAAGTCCGATGAACAGGGCGGTAAGGGGTCCCTTGGCCCCGACAAGCCGCGGCGAGAACAACGCGGCCACAATGGTGGCCAGGGACATGGGCAGCATCATCAGTCCTGCGCCGATCGGTGAGAAATCGAGGGTTCCCTGGAGGATGAGCGAGAGCAGCAGCATCGTGGGGTACAAGGCCACGGCGATGAGGACCATGCCGATGTTCCCGCCAACCGACGGCCACCGCTTGAGCAGATGCAGAGGGATCAGCGGCGCCGGCTTGCTCCGCTCGGTGACGATGAACGCAACGACGAGGACGGCTCCGCTGCCCAGCAGACCAAGAGCGGTCGGTGACAGCCATCCCTGCTCATTTCCCACGGTCAGGCCGCCGATCAGTGCGGATATACCCAGGAAGGACAGCACAGCGCCCGAGGCATCCAGACGCTGCGCAGCTCCTCGTGGCACCGCGGGCACCAGCAGGGGAATGGCTGCAAGCATCAGCACAACGATGGGGACGTTGACCAGCAGCACCGCACGCCAGCCCCAGGCCGCGGTGAAGGCGCCGCCCACAAGGACGCCCGCAGCGCCGCCGGAGCTGGCCACCGCTCCCCACACGCCGATGGCACGGCGCCGGGCGGCGGGATCCGTGAAGAGGGTCGTCAGGAGCGAGAGCGCCGTCGGGGCCAGCCCTGCAGCGGCGGCACCCTGGACCGCACGTGCGGCAATGAGGGTTTCGACCGTCGGCGCAAACCCGCCGGCCAGGGCCGCCGCGCCGAACAGCCCGACCGAGATGAGGAACATCCGGCGCCGGCCGATGACATCGCCCAGGCGGCCCCCGAACAACAGCAGCCCGCCGAACGTCAGCAGGTAGGCGGAAACCACCCAGACGGACAGGGACGCCGACGCCTTGAGGTCACCTGCCAGGTCCGGCAGTGCCAGGTTGATGCTGCTCGCATTGAGGACCACAACGAACTGGGCCGCCGCAAGCAGGGTGAGAACCGCTCCTGGCCTCGGACCTTGGCCCTTTTGTGCGGCCGGCGGCGCACCAGCGCTGGTGCCTGGGGTCGGTTGCCGGGTGGAAGCCATGAGAAGCCTTTCGGGGTGCCGCACGCTCCTGTCGCCGGGGGCGGAGGGAGGGTTGCCGGGCCTGATATTGCTGATGTGTCAGCAATCGAATACGACTATAGCTGATGTGTCAGCAATATCGAAATCCTCGGCAAGGCACCCGCCGCACCCGCTCCCGATCGGCGGCCGCTTCGCATGTAAAATCGCTGATATGTCAGTGAATATGACGGATCGCCAGCTCCGTACGTGGGAAAAGCTTCAGGACGTCACCGAACTTCTCCGGCGTGAGGTAGGCCGCGATCTCTGGAGCGACGCGAAGCTTTCAGAGGCTGAGTTCACCGTCCTGGCCCATCTGTCGATGGCTCCGAAGGGCACTGCGCGCCCGTCCGAGTGCGCCCGCGCCATCGGATGGGACTCGAGCCGGCTCGCGCACCAGCTCCGTCGACTGGAAAAGCGCGGGTTGGTGGCAAAAGCGGCAAGCGACGACACCGATGGCCGTGCTTCCCTCATCGCTCTCACCGACGAGGGGCGCACGGCCTACCGGCGTGCCCTTGGTCCGCACCTGCGGTCAGCGCAGAGGTGGTTCGCCGACGCTCTCACTGACCAGCAGGTCGACAACCTTGCCGACGCGCTTGAAACCCTGCTGCGGCACGGGGCCGAACTCGCCGCAGCTCCTTCGCCGACCACCGATCCGCGGCGCTGAGCGGGTGCGGGATGCGACCTATCGGAGGAGCAGGTCGCGGATGGACTGCGCAATGTCGCCCGGGGTTTCCTCGGCCATGAAGTGACCGGCCCGGGTGCTGAAATGTTCGAGGTCCGGTGCCCATGCCTTCCACAACGCCGAGGCATCAAATCCCAGCGCGGAGCCCCAGTCCTGTTGGATCACGGTGACCGGCATTCCAAGCGTGTTGCCGAAGTCGAGATCCGCTTGATCGTGCACCACGTCGATGCCGGCGGAGGCCCGATAGTCGGCCACAATGGACGGCACTGCATTTGCGCTGGCCCTGAGGTATGCCGCCCGGATGTCCGCTGGGATCGCCTCGGGGTCCTTCGTCCACACGTCAAGGAAGTAGGAGAAAAAGGTGTCGGCGCTGTTCGAGATCATTTCCTCGGCAAGGCCTGCGGGCTGGGCCATGAGGTAGAGGTGAAATCCGACCGCGGCGGACTGTCCGTGCAGGACGTTCCACATGTCGAGCGTGGGCAGGACGTCGAGGCTGGCGAAGTGCGTTACGGCGTCGGGGTGGTCCATTGCCGTGCGGAAGCCGACCAGGGCTCCGCGGTCGTGCCCCGCGAGGGCGAACCGTTCATGGCCCAGTGCGGCGGCCAGGGCGACAATGTCCTCGCCCATTGTCCGCTTGGAGTACACGGCGGGGCTGGTCTCGGCCGGCTTATCACTGTCACCATATCCCCGGAGATCCGGGCAGATGACCGTGTGGTCCTTGGCCAGGTCGGCGGCTACGTGCCGCCACATCAGGTGGGTCTGGGGAAATCCGTGAAGCAGCACCACGGGGCTGCCGGAGCCGGCCACGGCAACGTTCAGCTGCACATCAGCGGCCACTGTCACTTTTTGGTAGGTGAAATTTTCAATCATGGAGGTCATCGGGGTTTCCTTGGTTGGGGAGCAACGTGCAGCCCAAGGCTCGCACCGCCGACTCAACGGCTTCTCAACGGCGTCCTGCGCGCGCCGTTGCGTCCGGCACACTTGATACAGGTGGCGTGAAAGGTGGTCCTGACATGGGCGTGACGATCGGCGTGCTGGGTACGACGGCTGCCTGGGACGCCGCCCGACGCCCCATCGCACTTGGCGGCCCCCGACAACGGGCGTTGCTGGCCCGGCTTGCCGCGGCGCGGGGGCGTGCCGTCGCGCTGGGGACACTGATCGACGATTTGTGGGAGGACCCTCCGGTGAACGTCACCGGGGTGATCCACACCTACATCGGTGCGCTGCGCCGGGCCCTTGAACCGGAACGCCCTGCCCGGGGTCCTGCCCGGGTGGTCGTTTCAACCGGTGCGGGCTATGCCCTGCAGTTGGATCACTGCAGCGTTGACTCCCTCCTGTTCGAGGACGCCGTCAAAGCAGCTGGCGGTCCGGCCCCGTCACCATCACTTGCTGCAGTCGAGGAAGCCCTTTCCCTATGGCGGGGCCCCGCCTACGCCGATTACGCCGACGAGCCGTGGTCCCACGCCGAACGCAGGCGGCTGACCGAACTCCGTCTGTGGGCGGTGGAGGCGCGCGCGGCCGAACAGCTCAGAGCAGGGCAGGCCGTGCACGCCGTTCCCGACCTTGAGGCCTTCGTGGGGGAACATCCCTGGCGGGAGGAGGGTTGGCGCCTCCTCGCACTGGCCCACTACCAATCGGGCCGCCAGCACGAAGCCCTGGAGGTGCTGCGACGGGCCCGTTCCCTGCTGAATGACCAGCTCGGGCTGTCCCCGAATTCGGTGCTCCGCGCCCTCGAGCACGACATCCTCCACCAGTCTCCCAGTCTCGACCCGGACAGGGGGCCGGCCGATGCGATGAACATTGTCTGGAACCAGACGCTGTCCAGCTACAGCCAGAGCTCCGGGGTAAGTGCCAGGGGGCGGCTCCGTTCGACTGTCGAACTGTTGCGGCATCTTGCACTCACCGGCGGCGGAGGTCTGGAGGCCGCGCGCAGGCAGCGCCTGGCGGCGGTCGTCGCAGCTGAGGAGCTCAGCGACGTCGACCTCACGGCGCGGGTCATCGGGGCCTACGATGTTCCGGCTCTCTGGACCCGGTCGGACGATCCCGCCCAGACCGCACACATCCTCGCCCTCACTGAGAAAACCCTCGCAGCGCTGCCGGAGGGAACACACGACGCGCTGCGCGCCCGGCTGCTGACGACGATTGCCGTCGAATCCCGGGGACATCCGGGGAGCCGGGGGCGGCATGCCGCTGAGGAAGCCGAAGGCCTTGCCCGTCGCCTGAATGATCCGGCGCTGCTGGCATTTGCTCTCAACGGAACGTTCATGCAGTCGTTCCACCGGGCCGGTCTGGCCCCGGAGCGCGCCCGCATCGGGCAGGAGATCTTGGAGCTGTCCGAACGGTACGACCTCCCTGCCTATGAACTCCTGGGGCACCTCATCCGGATGCAGGCGTGCGCGGGGCTGGGAGACCTGCAGTCTGCCGATCTCCACGCGGCGTCAGCGGATCAGCTCGCGGAGAAGTACGAATCACCGCTGGTGGGCGTCTTCACTACCTGGTACCGCGCCCTGCGGATGGACCTCACCGGCGCGCCTCCCACTGAAGTGGCAGCAGCCTTTCGTGCGGCAGCAGGCCAACTGCGCGGCGCCGGCATGCCGGGGCTGGAGCAGGGCGCCCTGGCCCTGTCCCTGTTGTGTCTGCGGCTCCGGCATGGACGGCCGGCGCAGACCGAAGAGGGAACCGGGTGGGGCCCATACCTGCCCTGGGCGGAGCCGCTCGTCCTGCTGGCCGGGGGCAAAATCCCCGAAGCGCGCGCGGCCCTTCGCGAGGTCCCCGAGCCGGCGTCGGCCCATCACCGCGAGACGCTCTGGTGCCTGATGGCAGAGGCCGCCATGGCGCTCGACGACGTCGAGGTCATGAGCCGGGCCTTCACCGAACTGCGCCAAGCGGCCGCCGAATATGCGGGGGCCGGCAGCGGGTTCTGCAACCTTGGGCCCGTCTCGGGCTACCTGTCGAGGCTGTCGGCGCGGTTGCAGCACCTGCCGCAGGATCCAACTGAGCCGCGCGGGGCGGTTGCGGGTAACTAGTGGCCGGCGCCGAGCCTGCCACCTAGGCGTTCACGCATCCGGGTCGAAGCTTCGTTCAACCCCAGAATTTTCACCTTGATGCCGTGACGGCGGTATTTTTCCTCGATGGCATCGAGTGATGCGATGGTTGAGGCGTCCCATAGGTGGGATCCGTGGAAATCGATTGTGACGTCCTGCGGGTCCGTTGCGTACTCAAACCGGGTATAGAGGTCGTTGGATGAAGCAAAGAACAGCTCGCCGTTGACGGAGTAGGTAACCGACCTGCTGCCACCGGCGCCCTGTTCGGCGCGCTCCACCGTGACGAAGTGGGCGACGCGGCGGGCGAAGGCGACCATCGCGACCAGGACCCCAACGCCGACGCCGATCGCGAGGTTGTGCGTCGAGACGGTGGCGATAACGGTGGCGAGCATGACCGTGGTCTCGCTCTTGGGCATCCGCTTCAGGGTGGAGGGCCGGATGCTGTGCCAGTCGAAGGTGGCGATCGACACGAAGATCATCACTGCCACGAGCGCGGCCATGGGGATGAGCGCGACGATCCCGCCGAGGGCAACGACGAGGATGAGCAGGAAAATCCCGGCCGTGAAGGTGGAGATCCGGGTGCGCGCCCCGGAGGCCTTCACATTGATCATCGTCTGGCCGATCATGGCACAGCCGCCCATACCGCCGAAGAATCCGGTCACGATGTTCGCGGCTCCCTGCCCCCAGGATTCGCGGGTCTTGTCCGAGCGGGTATCGGTGATGTCGTCAACGAGCTTCGCTGTCATGAGGGACTCGAGCAGACCCACGGCCGCCATGGCCAGTGAGAACGGCAGGATGACCTGGAGGGTTTCAAGGTTCAGGGGAACGTTCGGGAAGAACAGGGACGGCAGGCTCTCGGGCAGTTTCCCCTTGTCCCCGACCGTGGGCACGAGCGCGTTCGTGAGGACGGCGAACACGGTCAGGACGACGATGGCGACCAGGGGGGCGGGGGCGGCGGTGGTGAGGCGGGGGAGCCCGAACACGATCAGCAGCCCGACGGCGACGAGGGGGTAGACGAGGAGCGGCACGCCGATGAGTTCCGGAACCTGCGAAAGGAAGATCAGGATGGCCAGGGCGTTGACGAACCCCACCATGACCGAGCGGGGGATGAACCGCATGAGCTTGGCGACGCCGGCCAGGCCGAGGACGACCTGGATGACGCCGGCCAGGATCACAGCGGCGATGAGATAGTCGACGCCGTGGCTGCCGACGAGGGGTGCGATGACGAGGGCAACCGCGCCGGTGGCCGCGGAGATCATGGCGGGCCGCCCGCCCAGGAACGCGATTGAGACTGCCATGGTGAACGAGGCGAACAGGCCGAGGCGCGGATCGACACCGGCGATGATCGAGAAGGCGATCGCTTCGGGGATCAGGGCGAGGGCCACGACGAGGCCGGCGAGGAGCTCGGTTTTCAGGAGGCGGGGACTGCGGAGGGTCCGCCTGACGGACTGCCGTTCCAGAGGTGTCGGGCGAGGGGGAGCAGGGGCGGGTGGGGATGAGGGCATGATTCGATGGTTCCTTGGGGCAGTCGTACGAGGTCTGTCATCGCCCAGGGAGGGCGGAAAGGATGGAGACTGCACGCCGCTGTGCAGGAGGGCCGCGCTTGACGCTGCGGCAGGATCGATCCCACCCTATACCTTGAGGAAATCCAGTTGGGTTTCCAGCGGGTCAGGGATGAAGCGCTGCAGCGCGATCTGCAGGCGATCCCCGGCGCAGCGGCCGCTGTTGGCGCCTCACTCTTGTGGCAACGCATAGGCAGGTTCCTTCGAGGCTCCCCGCCAACTTGCCCGGTTCATCAGCATCTCGACGCGGATTGTAAAGACTAGTTCATTCACTACGCTGGGAGCATGCCGCCCGATTCGACAGCCACCAGGGAACGGATCCTGCATGCAGCGGCGAAAGAGTTCATCGAACCTTTCGGTGCGCCGCCTCATGCGGCCGCCGGCGTGTAGGTAACGAGCGGTGGAAAGGAACCCGGCGTTCGGTGAGTACCTCAAGGCCCGGCGCAGACTGGTCAGGCCCGAGGACGTCGAACTGCGCACTTTTGGACGCCGCCGGGTTGCGGGGTTGAGGCGCGAGGAGGTGGCAAGCCTGGCCGGAATCAGCGTCGACTACTACGTGCGGCTCGAACAGGGAAAGGACCATCATCCTTCGCCGCAGGTCCTCGATTCCCTCGCCCGGGCCCTGCGTCTGGATCCGCCCTCAACCATCCACCTCCACCGGTTGGCTCAACCCGTAGCCGCTCCGGCCCCCACCGTTGGTAGCGACACCGTGGCTCCGGGGTTGGCGCACCTGCTGGTGAGCCTGGGCATGCCGGCGTTCGTGCAGGACCGGTTCATGACGGTCCTCGCGGCCAATCCCCTGGCGGTTGCCTTGTCCCCCCGCAATGCCCCCGGCACCAACGTGCTGCGCGAGGCATTCCTGGATCCGGCGGAACGCGAGTTGTACGACGACTGGGAGCAGGTCGTTCAGGAGGCGGCCGCCGGGTTGCGGGCCGCTGTCGGGGAGCGGGTGGCCGACCCACGTCTCACCGCCCTCGTCACTGACCTCTCCCAGCGCAGCGCGCACTTCCTCAAACTCTGGAGCCTCCACGAGGTCCGGCCCAAGGTCGCCGGCAAACGGCTGCTTAACCACCCGCTTGTCGGAGACCTGGAGCTCTTCCACGAGAAACTCGCCGTCACCGGCACTGACGGCCACCTGCTGGTGATCCATCATGCGGAACCCGGAAGTGCGTCAGAGGCCGCCCTGTCCCGGCTGGCGCGGACCGCGCCCGGCGCCCCGCGCGCCTGAACGGCATTCTGCCCGAAGGTGCCCAGGGTAGCCCTGGCGTTCATATGAAGTCCGGGGCTCTGGCTACCCCTTTTGGGTAAGCGCACACTGGCTTCAGGGCCGCTGCACACCGCTCTTTCCCACCTTGGAATTGTGGAATGCCGCGTGCTCGCACCAGACATTCACAGCAAAGCGTTACCGAAAGAAGCACATCATCATGTCAAGAATCACCACCAGTTTCGGATTCAGCTCCAACGCCACCGATGTCACCGCCGGCATCGACTTCACCGGCAAGCGCGTTGTCATCACCGGCGGCGCGTCGGGCATCGGCATCGAAACTACCCGCGCGTTCGCGGCAATCGGCGCCGAGGTCACCCTGGCCGTGCGCAACCTCGAAGCCGCCGAACCCGTCGCTGCGGAACTGCGCGAATCCACCGGCAACCCGAACATCTTCCTTAGTCGGCTCGACCTGGCCGACCGCTCCACCATCACCGCCTTCGCCGCCGGATGGAGTGGACCGCTGCATGTGCTGGTCAACAACGCCGGTATCATGGCCCTGCCCGAACTCGAACGCACCGCCGAGGGCTGGGAAATGCAGTTCGCCACCAACTACCTGGGCCACTTCGCCCTGGCCCAGGCCCTCCATCCGGCCCTGGCCGAGGCCGGAAATGCCCGCATCGTATCCCTGAGTTCCAGCGGACATCTGTTTTCCCCGGTCATCTTCGATGACCCGCACTTCAACTTCGTGACCTACGACGCTTTCCTGGCCTACGGACAGTCCAAGACCGCCTCGGCCCTGTTTGCCGTAGGCGCCACCGCCCGCTGGGCCAAGCACGGCATCACTTCCAACGCCGTGATGCCCGGGGCCATCGCCACCAACCTCCAGCGCCACACCGGAGGCCTGCGCACCCCGGTCGAACGCCAGAAAAACCCCGCCCAGGGCGCTGCCACCACGCTTTACGTAGCCACCTCACCGGACCTCGAAGGCATCGGCGGCCGCTACTTCGAAGACGTCAACGAAGCCCCTACCGTGGACCGGCGCGGCCCGGACTACACCGGTGTAGCGCCCTACGCCCTTGATGAGGCCAACGCCGAACGCCTCTGGAACCTCGCCACTGAACTCCTGGCCCAAAACGCCGCATAAAACTCCACCGACTCCGCACCGCAGAAAGACAAATACATGACCAGCACCACCAACACCAATGAGCCAGAGGAATTACCGGGCGGCCAGGCTGCGGCACGGGACGCCGCCCAGCAACTGAAGATCGGCTGGGTCGGCCTGGGAGACCAGGGTGCCCCGATGGCCCGGGCGATTGCCGAAGCAGGCTTCGATTTGCACATCTGGGTCCGCCGCGAGGCATCCCTTGCCGCCCTCGAGGGCCTGCCCTACACCCGGCACGAGAGCCTGACCGGGCTCGGCGCGGCCAGCGACGTCGTCGGCTTGTGCCTGCGCGAGGACTCAGACATCGAGGAGGTCCTCACAACGGGCGGGCTGCTTGGAAGCCTGCGCCCGGGCACCGTTCTCATCAACCACGGCACCGGACTTCCCGGCTACGCCTCGGCCATGGCAGAACGGGCCGCCGAGACGGGCGTCGCCGTCCTTGACGCGCCGGTCAGCGGCGGCCGCCCCGGAGCCGAAGCACGACGGCTGACGACCATCGTCGGTGGCCCCGAACAGGCGTTGGAGAAGGTCCGGCCCGTCCTGAACACCTTCTCGCTAAAGGTCGCCCATATGGGCGCCGTGGGAGCCGGGCAGACAGGCAAACTCATCAACAACGCGCTGCTCATGATGAACCAGAGGAATGTTCAGGACATCCTGGCCCTGGCCGACAACCTGAACCTCGATCTCGCTGCCCTGACCGACCTGCTGCTCTCCGGAACAGGCCGCAGCTTCGCCCTCGAGGCGCTCACCGGGGCCGTCACCACCCGCAACGCCGAACACCTCAAGGTCCTGCAGATCATCGACATGGACATCTTTACCGAGGCCATGACAAGCCTCGGCCAGAACGTGACCGTTGTGGACCGCTACGCCCGGTCGGGAGCGAACGGTCTACCCCGCGCCGCCCAACTGATCGACGGCCACGCATAAAACACACGGTCAACCACGGCCGGCTCGACTTCCTCCCGGTGGATGTATCAACCAGGATCATCGAACGTTCCATCGGATCGAGCCGGGCATACCCGGATCATCGCCACCAAGACGGGCCGAAGCGACCTCCCGGGTCCGTCAGGACGTATCCGAACCGCAGGGGATGGGGCTGATACTGCCGGCGCTGAGCCAAAGAGAAGTGCCGGCAGTATCAAGCAGCTTGTCCGGCTGGCACGAAAAGGGGCGCGGATCATCGATCCGCGCCCCTTGTGAGAGATTGTCTGCGTCTACGCGTGTGTCACTCGGAGCTTTGAGCGGCTGCGCGCCGGTCCCGGCTACGCATCCTGAGCTGGGTGATGAGGCCGACGAGGAAGAGGATGCCGGTCAGTGCCACGTAGCCGACGATTGCCGGAACGAAGCCCAACGGGGCGGCCAGCTGGCCGACGAGGATCACCGGGACGCTGAAGGCGGTGTAGCCGACGACGTAGACCGTGGCCACTGTGGCGCCCTTCTGCTGTGGCGCCGCCAGGGGCATGATCAGGCGAAGCACGGCGGTGAACGCGGCGCCGAACCCGATGCCGCCAATCAACTGGCCCGCGATCATGATGCCGAGACTGCCGACAAGGACACCGGTGAGGATGCCTCCGGTGCCTATGGCGGATATTAGGATTCCAACGATCATGCCCGTGCGCGGGTTGAACCGGATGAAGGCAAGCGCTGCGACAGCTGATGTCGCCGGTCCCACGAAACCCGTCAGCCCGTTGAGGAGGGCGCTGTCGAGTTGGAAGACATTGCGCACGATCGACGGGGCCAGGCCGAGTGAGAGGGCGGCGAGCATCCATGCAGCGGCTACTGCGGGAGCGGCGGCCGCGAACTCCTTCCGTGCGGCGTGGGGGACGGCTGCCCGCGGAAGGAGGGAGCGCAGGGCCCCGGGGGACCGCTTTGCCGTTTCGGGGCCGAAGGCGGTGATCACAATGCCGATGAGGCTGATGGCCGCAAGGATGGTGAAGATGAGCTCGTTCGGGTTTGGCGCGTATTCGATGGCGAGCCCGGCGAGGAGCGCGCCAAATGCCAGGCCGGCGGACAGGCCCACGGTGCCGATGATCGTTCCCAGTTTCTTCCGGTGGGCCGGGGCGAGTTCGACGAGCGCGGCCGCGAAGGCGCTGGTGGCAGCACCGGTCGCAACACCCTGAACGACACGTGCAGCGATGACCCAGCCGATGTCGGGCGCATTGAGGAAAAGGAGGGTTGACGCGAACTGGACGGCCAGGGCGCCGAGGAGGACGGGCTTGCGTCCGATGTAGTCCGAGAGCGATCCGACGGTCAGGAGGGCTATGAGCAGGCCTGCCGAGTAGACCGCGAAACCCAGGGTGATGAGCTGCGGCGCAAAGTCCCATTGCTGTTGGTAGAGCGGAAGCAGCGGTGTCGGTGCGCCTGCGGCAAGGTAGAGGCTGATGAAAGCGACTGCGCTGCCAAGAAAGGCGATTCCCGGGGCGAGAGTGAGTGACGCACCGCGGGCAGCTGTCCCGGCGGTGGCCGTCGTTTGTGTTAGTGGCATGTCAATTGCAACCGACTAGACCAGTCATCTAATTCCCGTGTTCCCGACGAACAACCAATCGGCCGCGTTGCGTCATGAATCACTCTCGTAACAAGGGGGTGGGGCTTCGCCGGGCCCTGCGCACCCAGTACGCTGATCTACTGTGAAGGTTCTTGTGATTGGCCCCGGTGGCCGCGAACACGCCATTGTCCGAACATTGCTTGCCGATCCGTTCGTCCGGGAGGTCCATGCGGCCCCGGGGAACGCCGGGATCGCCGCCGTCGTTCCAACGCACGCCATTGACGCAAACGACCCCGCAGCGGTGACCGCGCTGGCGCAGCAGCTGAACTCGGACCTCGTGATCATCGGCCCCGAAGCGCCCCTCGCCGCGGGAGTGGCGAACGCGCTCGCCGACGCCGGCATCCCGGTCTTCGGGCCCAGCCGCGAGGCCGCGCAGCTCGAGGCGTCCAAGGCATTCGCAAAGCAGATCATGGCAGCGGCCGGCGTGCCGACCGCCATGGCGCGGGTCGCCTCAACGGCTGCCGAAGCCGAAGAGGCCCTCGATACATTCGGCGCACCGTATGTCGTGAAGGATGACGGGCTCGCCGCAGGCAAGGGCGTTGTTGTCACCCGGGACCGTGCCGAGGCGCTCGCCCACGCGCAAAGCTGCTTCGACGCCGGCGGCACAGTGGTCATCGAGGAGTACCTCGACGGCCCAGAGGTCTCACTCTTCGTGCTCTCCGACGGGCGCTCCGTGCTGCCGCTCGCCCCCGCCCAGGACTTCAAGCGGATCCACGACGGCGACGAAGGCCCCAACACCGGGGGCATGGGTGCCTATTCGCCGCTGGCCTGGGCACCGCCGGGCCTGGTCGAGGAAGTGGTGGAACGCGTCGCGCAGCCGGTCATCGACGAGATGGCCCACCGGGGAACGCCGTTCGTCGGCGTCCTCTACTGCGGACTGGCCCTGACCTCGCGCGGAATGCGCGTCATCGAATTCAACGCCCGCTTCGGCGACCCGGAGACCCAGGCCGTCCTCGCCCGCCTGAAGACGCCGCTGGGCGGTGTTCTGCTCGCCGCTGCCAAGGGAGGCCTTGACCGCATCGACTCCCTCAACTGGTCGCCGCGCAGCGCCGTCGCCGTGGTGCTCGCCGCCGAGAACTACCCGAACCAGCCGCGTACCGGAGGTCGGATCCGCGGGCTCAAGAAGGCCGCGCGCATCGAGGGCGTGCAGGTGCTTCACGCCGGCACAACCGGGGCCGAAGGCAAGACGGTCGCCTCCGGAGGGCGCGTGCTCGCCGTCGTCGGCCTTGGCGACAATCTGGTTGACGCGCGCGAGAAAGCGTACGACGGCATGGCCCAGCTTGAGCTCGACGGCGGCCAGTACCGCACCGACATCGCTTTGAAGGCCGCGCGCGGGGAGCTCGGCCTCGCTGCTTCGCCGGTCCCGGCGGCGGGTTCGTGACAGGATTCGCCCCGGCCCACCCCGAACTGCCGGGATGGACCCATGTGTATTCGGGAAAGGTCCGCGACCTGTACGAGCCCGAACCGGGCACGGGGGACCCCGACACGGTGCTCGTCGTGGCCAGTGACCGGATCAGCGCCTTCGACCATGTGCTCGCCACCGAGATTCCAGACAAGGGCCGCGTGCTCACCCAGCTGAGCCTGTGGTGGTTCGAGCGGCTCACCGGGGTGCCCAACCACGTCGTCGCCGCCGATGCGGCAGGCGGGGTTCCAGCTGCCGTGGCCGGGCGGGCGATGATCTGCCGCCGGCTCGAGATGTACCCGATTGAGTGCATCGCCCGCGGCTACCTCACCGGAAGCGGGCTTGCCGAGTACAAGAAGTCGCGGACGGTCTGCTCCCTGCCGCTGCCCGAGGGCCTCGTCGACGGGTCGCGGCTTCAGCCTCCCCTCTTTACGCCGTCGGCCAAGGCCGAGGTGGGTGAGCACGATGAAAACATCACCTACGACGCCGTCGTCATGGCGGTCGGTGACGACGCCGCGGCCCAGCTGCGCGCGCTCACCCTCGACATCTACGCGCGGGCCGAAGCGATCGCCCGGGAGCGCGGGATCATCCTCGCCGATACGAAGGTGGAATTCGGGCTTGACCCGCTGAGCGGCCGCATCACCCTCGGCGACGAGGTGCTGACCCCCGATTCCTCGCGGTTCTGGGACGCTTCCCAGTACGAGCCGGGCCGGGTCCAGCCGTCCTTCGACAAGCAGTTCGTGCGCGACTGGCTCACCTCCGGTGCTTCCGGCTGGGACAGGGAATCCGTGCCGCCGGCCCTGCCGGACGACGTCGTCGAGCGCACGCGCGGACGTTACATCGAGGCCTACGAACGGCTCACCGGGCAGCGCTTCGCCTGACGGCTCCCGGCGGACGGGGACCACCCGCGACCCCTGCCGCGGGCCGATTCCGCACCCGAGCCGCACCGCTGCGCCGGCGCGAAATTGTTCGTCATGAAACCGGAAGTTTCACCGCAGGCGGAGGCGAAAGCGCGCCCGGGGATAGACTCGCCTCACAAATTCGCTTGAACCCGGTGGTGCCGCTCCGGCCGCGCAGGACGTCGGCAGGAGGCTTGGATGCCCGCCACGCCCAGCAGCGAGGAGAAAAATCCGATGCAGACGAAAATCACCCTCATCATCAACAACCCGGACAACCCCGAGGCCTTCGAAAGTGAGTTCCCGTCGCTCCTGGAAAAGGCCCGGGCGCTTCCCAATCAGCTCCGGCTCGAATCGGGGAAGGTGTGGCCCAAGGAGGACGGCACGCCCGCCCCGGCCCACCGCACCCTCGACTTCTACTACGAGGACTACGACGCCGCCTCGAGCGCTGTGGGCACCCCGGAGGCCGGGGCCTTCTTCCAGCAGCTCACCGGCCTCGGCGTGACCTTCACCGGGTTGTTCTCCGAGGTGGAGGGTACGTAGCAGGACCAAGGCACCGAGCACGAAATCACCGTGCCGGCTCCGGCAGCCGCGTCCGGACGAGCACCCCGCCCCTTCGTTCAACCCGAGGCTTGTCAACGTTTATTGACAGGCCTCGGGGTGTCAATATAGGTTGACGCCATGGAGCTTGAAGGGATGGTGGATCTTGTGAGGTCGGCAACGGCGGACGACGACCCAAAGGCCGGCCTCGCAGCGGCCGCGCGGCTGCGGCGGGAGCTGGAGCGGGTGGAGGCGGTTCAGGTGCGGCGCGCCCGGGCCCGCGGAATGACCTGGGAGCAGATTGCCGGTTCGCTCGGCGTCAGCCGCCAGGCGGTCCACAAGAAGTACGGCGGCGGATTGCTGAGGCGTTGACGTGCCGCCGGAGACGCCGCAGCGGCGCGCCACCCTTCGGGAGTTCCTGCCGTACCTGCGCGGGCATGTAGGTTGGCTGACCGCGGCAGGGGTTGTCTCGCTGATCGCCACCGTGCTGGCGGTCCTTCAGCCCCTCATGGTCCAGCAGCTGATCAACGCGGTCGCTGCCGGGAATTCCGCCGTTCTCTTCGTGTGGCTGCTCATCGGGATCACCCTCGGCCAGGCGGCGTTCAGCGCCGCCCAGTCGTATCTGCTGCAGCGCACGGCAGAGGCCGTGGTGCTCGGGCTGCGGAGGTCCCTTGTCGGGCAGCTGCTGAGCCTGCCGATCCGCGAATTCGACAAGCGGCGGGTGGGAGACCTGATGTCCCGGGTCGGCGCCGACACGACGCTCATGCGCTCGGTGATCACGTCGGGCCTGTTCGAGATCGTTTCATCGGTGCTGATGTTCTGTGCGGCGGTGGTGCTCATGGTCCTGCTGGACCCGGTCCTGTTCACCATCACCCTCGGCGCCGTTCTCGCCGGAGCCGGGGGCGTGCTGCTCCTTGGGTCCCTGATCCGCAAGACCAGCAGGGAGGTTCAGGAAGCGGTCGGGTCGATGTCGGCGGCCGTTGAGCGGGGCCTTGCCGGAATCCGCACGATCAAGGCGTCGGTCGCCGAGGACCGCGAGGCGGCGGTGATCGATCGGGAAGCCGTGCGCGCCTTCGACGCCGGAATCTCGCTGGCCAAACTGCAGGCGATTGTCCAACCGCTGATGTCCATCTGCATCCAGGGCGCGTTCATCGTGGTGTTGGTGGTGGGCGGCGTGCGCGTGGCAGGCGGCGACCTGCTGCTCGGTGACCTGATGGCGTTCATCCTCTACCTGTTCCTTCTCGTGCTGCCGATCGCGTCGGCGATGGGCGCCTTCGTGCAGATCCAGGCCGGTCTTGCCGCCCTCGACCGCATCCAGGAGATCGCTCGGCTCCGCCCGGAAGGCGCCGATGAGGTGGAAGCCCGTTCCGGCGCCGCTCCCGCCGGCGGATCGATCGAGTTTGCCGGGGTCAGCTTCCGCTACGACGCCGCGGACGACGACGGTGCCTGGATCCTCGACGACGTCACCTTCACCATTCCCGAGGGCGGCCGGACGGCGATCGTCGGCCCGACGGGCGCGGGAAAGTCGACGGTGCTCGCCCTGCTCGAGCGGTTCTACGAGCCGGCGGCCGGAACGATCCGCTACGGCGGCGCGGAAATCGGCGGACTCCCGCGGCACGCCCTCCGCTCCCGGATCGGGCTCGTGGAGCAGGAGGCTCCCGTACTCAGCGGGACCCTTGCCGACAACCTCCGGCTCGGGGCACCGGTGGCCACTGACGGCCAGATGCGCCGGGCACTCACGGAGGTGGGATTGCCGGAACTGGCTCAGCGGTCGGCGGAGGGCCTCGACCTGAACCTCGGCGAGGACGGCGTCCGGCTCTCCGGCGGCCAGCGCCAGCGGCTCGCCTGGGCACGGGCACTGCTGGCCGACCGGCCGGTCCTGCTCATGGACGAGCCGACGTCGGCGGTGGACTCCCTGACCGAACAGCTGCTGCAGCGCACCCTCGCCGAGTCGGCCAAGGACAAGACCGTCCTGGTGGTGGCGCACCGGCTGTCGACCATCGCCGACTTCGACCAGATCATTGTCCTGGACGGCGGCCGTGTGGCCGCGGTGGGCAGCCACGCCGAGCTGATCGCCGGCAACGCGCTGTACCGGGAGCTCGCGCTGCGCCAGCGGATGGTGGAGGAGCACGCCTGACGGACGGCTGCTCGTTGAAGCGCCGGTGTTCAGTTCCCCCGGTGATGCCCGATGTCGAGGAGGGCGTCGAGGCCTTCGATGTGGGCTTCAAAGGCCTGAAGGGTGCGCGGTGCGGGGGAGCCTGACCCGCGCGGCGTCAGCAGTGCCTCCGAGAGGACAACCGCGCCGATCTTCGCGAGGTCGTACCCGACGTTCACCGTGGCCCGGCGCAGCGACCCGTCGGGGGCGGGATCCCAGTAGATCGCCGTCTGCAGGGCGTTGACGCTCCACGGCTCGGGTGCGGGCAGGAACGTCTCGTCGGGTTCGGGAAGGTTGAACAGCGAATACTGGTCGGGGTCGGTGTCGGGCAGCAGGGTGATGCCCGGCGGGCGGGTCAGGATGTGGATCCTCCCCACTCCCTCGGCCGAGAGATACCCGCCCTTGCTGTTCGGCACCGCGACGATTCCGGTGTCGTTGAGGATCGGATTTCCCAGCAGCATGTTCCACACCCGGTCGCGGGTGGCATGCCGGTAGATCTCCCGGCGTACGAACTCAACCGGTTTGTATTCGCTGAGGTAGTGGGCAACGGCCTTTTCCGCTGCCGCGTTGATGAGGCCCGCGACGCGGTCGAGCGTGGGGCCGAACCTCTCCACGACCTGCGCGGCGTTGTGCATCCTCGTCCACCTCTTCGCGTCAGCGGTTTCTCTGCCAATCAATACAACCGCACAACCTCCGCGGGGCCTGCGGCAACACACCGGACAGGTGGCCTCTGCGGACGGCCTGCGTGGTCCTGAAGGCATCAGCTTGGGACAAAAGGGAAGAGCCCCCGCGGTGCGGAGGCTCTTTCACGATCAGCAGTCCTTACTGTCGGGGTGACAGGATTTGAACCTGCGGCCTCGTCGTCCCGAACGACGCGCGCTACCAAGCTGCGCCACACCCCGATCGCTGCCGTCCGCACAACCTGCGGCAAAAGCAACTTTCCAAGAATACCCCCTGAAGGCCCGGGAGGCGAAACCCCGGCCCCGCCTTCGCCTTCCTCAGACGAGCGAGTCCCGCCAGGCGGCGTGCAGGGCCGCGTAACGTCCGGTGCCGCCGATGAGGTCGGAGGGTTTTCCGTCCTCCACCACCTCGCCGTCGTGGACCACAAGCACGCGGTCAGCGATCGCCACGGTGGAAAGGCGGTGGGCGATAATCAGGGCGGTCCGCGAGCCCAGCAGCTGCTGCAGGCCCTGCTGAACAAGCCGTTCACTGGGGATGTCGAGGGAGGAGGTCGCCTCGTCGAGGATGAGGACCACAGGGTCGGCCAGGAACGCGCGGGCGAAGCTGATGAGCTGGCGCTGGCCCGCGGACACCCTGCCGCCGCGCTTGTTGACGTCGGTGTCGTAGCCCTCGGGCAGTTCACGGATGAAGCCGTCGGCTCCCACGGCCCGGGCCGCCGCCTCGATCTCGGCGCGGCTGGCCGTCGGCCGGCCGAGGGCGATGTTGTCGGCGACGGAGCCGCTGAACAGGAACGCCTCCTGGGTGACCATTACCACCGAGCGCCGCAGGTCCTCCGTGCTCAGCTCGCGCAGGTCGACACCGTCGAGGGTGATGCTTCCCTCGGTCACGTCGTAGAAGCGGGCGATGAGCTTGGCGATCGTGGACTTCCCGGCGCCGGTCTGGCCCACGAGTGCCACCGTCTGCCCCGCGGGGATGGACAGGTCGAGGCGGGGGATGACCAGCGGTCCGTCGCCGTAGCGGAATTCGACGCCGCTGAAGTCCACGGCCCCGCGGGCGTCCTTCAGCGCCACAGGGTTCTTCGGCGGGCGCACCGTGGGAACCTCCTCCAGCAGCCCGGAAACCTTTTCGAGGGCGGCCGAGGCAGACTGGAAAGAATTGTAGAACAGTGCCATTTGCTCCACCGGCTGGAAGAAGCGCTTGCTGTACAGGAGCAGGGCGAGCAGGGCGCCCACCTCGAGGGAGCCCTCAAGCACCCGGAAGCCGCCAGCGGCAAGGACGACGGCGACCGTGACGTTGCCGATCAGGGCCAGTCCGGGCTGGAAGACGCCGTTCAGGTTGATCGACCGGACGGTGGCCCTGCGGTAGTCCTCGGCCAGTTCGTCGTACCGGGAGGCGTTCTCCTTTTCGCGGCGGAAGGCCTTGACGGCCCGGATGCCCGTCATTGTCTCGATGAAGTGGACGATCAGTTTCGCCGACACGACGCGGGAGGCACGGAAGGCGGTCTGCGAGTGCTTCTGGTACCAGCGGGCGAGGAAGAACATGGGCACGGCGGCGGCGAGGATCAGCAGCCCGGTGCGCCAGTCGAGCCCGAAGATGGTCACCGCAGTGAACAGCATGAAGATCGCGCCCGAGGCGAGCGAGCTGATTCCCGAATCGAGCAGTTCGCGCAGGGCCTCGAGGTCGGAGGTCTGCCGCGAAATGATCCGCCCGGATGTGTATTTTTCGTGGAATTCAAGGCTCAGCCGCTGCGTGTGCCGGAAGACCCACAGGCGCAGGTCGAGCAGCATCGCCTGGCTCAGCCGTGCTGTCGCCCGCACATAGCCCGCGGTGAGGACGGCCGCCAGGACCGCGGCAACAAGGTAGGCTCCGCCGGCGGCAACCAGCTGGAGCGGATTTCCCGCGATGAGGGCAGGGAGGGCGCTGTCGATCCCGAAGGCGATGATTGCCGGTCCCGCCACCCGCGCGGCCTGGGAAATCACAACGAGGACCAGGGTGAGCACGAACTGCCGCCGGTTGGGCCGGATGAGCGATCCGAGGAGGCGGAAGGACCGGGACCGGACCGACTTGTTCTGCTCCCTGCTCAGCAGGACGTCGTCCTCGTTGAGGACACCCGCTGAGGTTGCGCCTCCGGGGCGCGCCGTCGACCGGTTTTTCATGCGAGGGCCTCCTCGTCATTGCGGCCCGCCGGAGCCGGATCGAGTGCCGCCGCCGGGAGTGCGGCGGAGAGGGGTTCCTCCTCCGCCGCGCTGTCCAGGTCAACCGGTTCCTCGGTGAGGCTGGCGATCACGTAGCGGTAGTGGTCGTTGCGGGCGAGCAGTTCGAGGTGGGGTCCGATGTCGGTGATCCGACCGTCCTGGAGCAGCGCGACCCGGTCCGCCAAGGCCACCGTCGAGGGCCGGTGGGCCACGACGAGCGTGGTGGTGCCGCGAAGTGCCGAGCGCAGCCGTTCCTCGACGAGTTCCTCGGTTCGCACATCGAGCGCCGAGAGCGGATCGTCGAGCACCAGGATCCGCGGCTTGGCGGCAATGGCGCGGGCCAGGGCCAGCCGCTGGCGCTGGCCGCCGGACAGGCTGAGGCCCTCCTCGCCGATCAGGGTGTCGAGCCCGGAGGGCAGGGAGTAGGCGAAGGACGCCTGGGCGACGTCGAGGGCCTGCTCGAGCAGGTTCTCCGCCTCGGCGTCATTGAGGGCGTCGGCCCCCATCAGCACGTTCTCGCGCACCGAGCTCGAGAACAGCGTCGTGTCCTCGAAGGCGACTGCCACCCGGCTGCGCAGGTCGTCGAGGGCGAGGTGGCGCACATCGGTGCCGTCGATGAGGATCCTGCCACCCGTGGCGTCATACAGCCGGGGCACGAGCTGGACCAGGGTCGTCTTGCCGCTGCCGGTGATGCCGACGAGGGCCACTGTCTCGCCGCCCTCGAGGCGGAGGTCGACGCCGTTGAGGATGTCCGCCTTGCCGTCCTCGGCGTCGGGGTAGCGGAAGTGCACGTTCTCGAAGACCAGGGCCCCGCGGCCGTTGGCCGGACTGGCTGGCGCCTCAGGGTCGGTGATCGTGTTTTCGGCGTCCATCACCTCGTAGTGGCGGTCGATCGCCGTCTTCGCCGTGAAGGTCATGGCCAACAGGGGGCCGATGAACTCGACGGGGCCGGCCACGACGGCGGCCGTGGCGAAGAAGGCAACGAGCGCTCCGATGTCGAGCTCCCCGGTCGAGGCGAGCAGGACGCCGACGACCAGCGAGGCTCCGAGCGCGAGTTCCGGGAGCAGGGTCACGATCATCGAGAAGTTCGCCAGCGACTTGGCCTTGGAGATTTCGGTGCGGCGCAGCTCCTCGGCCTGCTGGTTGAAGGCGTCGAGGGCTTCACGGCTGCGGCCGAAGGCCTTCAGAACGCGGATGCCGTGCACCGATTCCTCGACGGCCGTGGCGAGGTCGCCGGCCTGGTCCTGGCTCTTGCGGGAGACCCGGCTGTAGGAGGTGCGGAAGCGGAAGCCGTAGATCATCAGCGGCACCGCCGCGGCAAGGAAGATCAGTGCAAGCACCCAGCTGGTCAGGAACATGACAACCACGCCGACGGCCACGGTCAGCGAGGTCACGACGAGCATGATGAGCCCGAAGGCCATCCAGCGGCGCATCAGGTTGAGGTCGGTCATCGACCGGGAGAGCAGCTGGCCGCTTCCCCAGCGGTCGTGGAATTCGACGGGTAGTTCCTGAAGGTGGCGGTAGAAGGAGGTGCGCATGTTCGTCTCGACGGTTGTCGCCGGGTTGATGACGAACTGGCGGCGCAGGGCCACGAAGGCCGCCTCGAGGACGCCAAGGAGCAGCACCAGCCCCGCCGCGGCCCAGACGGTCGCGGCGGTTCCGCCCTGTGCCAGGACGTCATTGACGAGAACCCGGAATACCTGGGGGATGGCCAGCGCCATGAGGCTCGCGCCGAGGGCGCACAGCAGCCCCAGCAGCAGCCGCGGAAGGATGGGCTGGACGTGGGGATACAGTCGGCCGATTGATTCGCGCAGCGTGCTCTGTTTATTCATGCCAGCTCTTCGTGCTAGATGTTCGGTGCCCGCAGCAACTATATCGGGAGCGAGGGCGGATGGGGTCGCCTCGGCGAAAGACGGCCCCGGGACGCCCCGGTCAGGACGCGGTGCGCGGAACCAGCGTCAGCAGCACGGCTTCGGGCCGGCATGCGAACCGCACCGGGGCGAACCGTGAGGTTCCGATCCCCGCAGAAACGTTCAAGGGGACCCGGCGTCCATTGGACTCCCACATCGTGAGCCCGCGGGCGCGCCAGGTCGGAAGGTCGCAGTTGGTCACCAGCGCGCCGTATCCGGGCACGCAGACCTGCCCGCCGTGGGTGTGGCCGGCGAAAATGATGTCAGCGCCGTCGTCGGTGAACGAATCGAGAACCCGCTGGTAGGGCGAGTGGGTGACGGCCACCCGGATGTGCGGTGCCTCTGCGGAGGTGCTGCTGCCGGCGGGGTAGCCCGCGTACCGGTCGCGGTTCAGGTGGGCATCGTCGACGCCGGTGAAGTCGATGCGCAGTCCACGGAAGCCCAGCGACTGCGTGCGGTTGGACAGGTCGATCCATCCCGCGCCGCCGAAGGCGGTGAAGAGATCGGTCCAGGGGAGGTCCCGCTGCGGTTTGGCGGGGGAGTCGGCTGAAGGGTCGGCGAAGTAGCTCAGGGGGTTCTTCAGAACCGGTTCGTAGTAGTCGTTGGAGCCGGGAACGAAGACGCCGGGGAAGCGCATCAGCGGCTCGAGTGCCTCAAGCAGCGGCGCGACCGCCTTGCGGTGGCTGAGGTTGTCGCCGGTGTTGACGACGACGTCGGGTTCGAGCCGCGCGAGCCCCCGAAGCCAGGCGGCCTTTGCCTTGTCCCGCGGCGTCATGTGGATGTCGGAGAGGTGAAGCACCCGCAGGGGACGGGTCTGCGGGGGCAGGATCACGACGGTTTCTTCGCGGAGCTGGAAAAGGGTCCGTTCAATGGCCGAGGCATACCCGAAGGTTCCGGCTCCGGCCAGCGCCGTCAGGCCTGCGCCCCAGGCGATTGCCCTTCCCACGTCCTGCGTCGTCGTCGATTTCACGTTCAGCCGTCCCCTTCCCTGCCGCCGTCATTGCCGTTGCCGCCGCCGTTGCCCGAGTTGCCGTTACCGGAATTCCCGTTGCCTGCCGCGGGGCCGCCTGCTCCACCGAGTATGCCACCCGCGCCTCCGGGAAGCACGGGGTTGCCGGAGTTGAGCCCGGGCCGGTTGTTCTGGCGCGAGCCGGAGAGCATTTCACTCGGAGGAGCGGCGAAAGGCTTTCCGTCGTAGAGGCCGGGGATGCGCTGCATGAACTTGGCCCAGGAGGGGCCGGCGATGAGCGAACCGTCGATCTCGGGGTAGATCTTACCGCCGATGCGCAGGCCGCTCAGGCCGCCCTGCTCGTTGCCGCTCTTCCAGTTGCCGACCCAGCTTGCGGTCACCATCCCGGAGTTGTAGCCCATGAACCAGGTCTGTGAGCGGTAGTCGTTGGTTCCGGTCTTGCCGGCCATGGGGATATCGCCGTACTCGAGCTGGGAGCCGGAACCGACCTTCATGACCTCCTGGGTGGCGTAGTTCACGCCGCGGGCCACCTCCTTTGAGATGACCTGCTCGCAGGAAGCGGCGGGGACGGGGTAGCTGGTTCCATCCACAGCGGTCACTTCGGTGAGGGCGCGGGGCTCGCACACGTTGCCCTCGGCGGCGAAGCCTCCGAACGCGGTTGCCATGGAGATCGGCGCAACCTCGCCGGCGCCGCCGATCAGCATCGAAGGGACGATTTCCATCGGCTCTTCCTTGCCGTCGGCGCTTCCGGCCTTGTGGACGCCCATGCGGTAGGCGATGTCCTGGATCTCGCACAGGTCGAGCTGCTTGGCCGACCCGAAGGTGATCGTGTTCAGCGACTGCGCAAGCCCGTTGAGTATGGTCTCGGGACGGTAGTTGATGTCGCCGTAGTTCTGCGGCGTCCAGCCCTTTTCCTCGAGCTCTTCGTAGTGCCCGTACTGGAGGCAGCTTGCCTTCCAGCGCTCTCCCTGCGGGTAGGTGCGCTTCCTGCCGTCAATGTAGGCATTCAGGGACCTGCCGTCCTGGACCCAGGCGGCAACGGTGAAGGGCTTGTAGGTTGAGCCGGGCTGGAATCCGTCAGAGCCGCCGAGGCTCTTGTTGGGGTCGCCGCCGTCGAACTTGTCGACGTTGAAGTTGATCACCGAGTCGCCCGCGGCGGTTCCCGGGGTGTAACGGGTGTTCTGGGCCATCGAGAGGATGTTTCCGGTGCCCGGCTGCAGGCTGACCATCGAGTGGCCGACGGCGCCGTCGGTGGTGTCGGGGTCGGCAGTCTCGTTGACGGCGGTCTGGGCCGCCTTCTGGACCCTGGAATCGAGGGTGGTCTTGATCGTCAGACCCGACCGGTAGAGGACCTTCTTGCGGTCGTCGATGGTTTCACCGTAGGCGGGATCGTTGAGGATCAGGTGGGTGACGTAGTCACAGAAGTAGGGTGCCTGGGCGGCGCCGACGCAGCCGCTGAGCGTCGGGGTGATTTTCAGCCCGAGGTCCGTTGCAACTGCGGCGTCGTGTTCTTCCTGGGTGATCTTGCCGTTGGCAAGCATCGCTCCGATCACGATGTTGCGCCGTTCCAGTGACCGCTCCGGGTTCAGCTCGGGGCTGTAGTAGGTGGTTCCGTTGACGATGCCGGCCAGCAGTGCGGCCTGCGGGATGTTCAGGTCCTTGGCCTTGACGTTGAAGAAGTACTTCGAGGCGGCCTGGACCCCGTAGGTGGTGCCGCTGAACGGGACGATGTTCAGGTACCCCTCGAGGATCTCGTCCTTTGACAGCTCCTTCTCGACCGCGATTGCAAGCTTCGCTTCGCGCAGTTTGTCGCCGATGGTCTTGTTGCCGCTGAAGATCGCTTCCCCGCCGTTCTGGAGGGCGTCGTCGATCAGGACGTTCGTCACGTACTGCTGGGTCAGGGTCGAGGCGCCGCGGGTCGTCTCGCTCGTGAGGTTGTTTGCCAGGGCGCTAACGATGCCCTGGAGGTCGACACCGCCGTGCTCGTAGAAGCGGTTGTCCTCGATGGACAGGAGGGCGTCCTTCATGGTCGGCGACACCTGGTCCAGGGTCACCGGCTGCCGGTTCTCCTCGTACAGCGTCGCGATGAGGGATCCATCGGAGGCGAGGATCTTCGACGGCTGGGCCAGCGCGCCGCGCTTGAGCTCGGCCGGAAGCTCCTCGAAGAACTGCAGGGACGCCGAAGCCCCGGTGCCTGCGGCCGCCGCGACGGGCACAAGCAAACCGGCGGCGAGCACACCACTGAGGGCACTGATTCCGAGGAACGCAATGATTTTCCCTAGGGTGGTTGCCGTGTCAAAGAGTGGAGAGGTGCGAGCAGCCATGTACTGCAGTTTACAAGCACGCGCTAGGCTTTGAATCATGACCAAATGGGAGTACGCCACAATTCCGCTTATCATCCACGCCACAAAGCAGATCCTCGACCAGTGGGGCGACGACGGATGGGAGCTGGTGCAGGTGGTTCCGGGGCCTGACGGCAACGGGCTGGTGGCCTACCTCAAGCGCGAAAAGGGCCAGTCGTGAGCACCACTGACGCAGCCCAGTCGGCAGTGGAGGCACGGCTGAATGAGCTGGGAATCACCCTTCCCGCGGTCGCCGCGCCGGTGGCGGCCTATGTGCCCGCGGTCGTTTCAGGGAACTACGTCTACACCTCGGGCCAGCTGCCGTTCGTGGAGGGCAAGCTCGCGGCGACCGGGAAAGTGGGCGCCGGTGTGGAACCGGAAGCGGCAAAGGGCTTCGCGGAGACGTGCGTCGTCAACGCGCTGGCAGCCGTCAAGGAACAGATCGGAGATCTTGACCGCATCACCCGCGTGGTGAAGGTGGTGGGCTTCGTCGCCTCGGATCCGGCCTTCACCGGACAGCCGTCGGTCATCAACGGAGCCTCGGAGCTGCTGGGCAGGGTTCTTGGCGAAGCCGGAACCCATGCCCGATCCGCGGTCGGCGTCGCAGTGCTACCCCTCGATGCGCCGGTCGAAGTCGAGATTATTGTGGAGTTTGTCTAACCAAGTGGACCGCTTAAGTAACCGCCTGTTTCCCATTCCCGAGGCGCAGCGCAGCGCAGCGGAGAGCTGGGTGGAGCATGGCGGGCGTACACCGCTCAAGCCGCGGCTTGCGTCGTCGGTCGTGCTCCTCCGTGACAGCGCCGTTGGCACTGAGACGTACCTCTCCTACCGGAGGGGCGAGTCGCCTCTGGGCATCGTCGGGTTTCCGGGCGGCAGCATCGACGAAGCGGATGACGAGTATGTCGATTGGTGCGGGCCCACCCCGGCGGCGTGGGCGAAGGCACTGGGCATCGACGACCACGCCACGGCCCGACGCCACGTTGTCGCCGCGGTCCGGGAACTCTTCGAGGAAACCGGAGTGCTTCTGGCCGGTCCAAGCCCCGTCAGCCTCGTGGAGGGCACCCGCGGCAGGGAATGGATGAAGGCGCGCGAAGCCATCAATGAGCAGGAAAGCTCCTTCGCCGACATTCTGAACCGGCGCGGGCTCGGGATCCGCAGCGACCTCATCAAGCCGCTCTCGCACTGGCTCAGCCCCGACTTCGCCCACCGGCGGTTCGACACCCACTACTTCGCCGCGGCCCAGCCCGTGAACCAGGAACCGTCGATCCTGGAGAGCAAGGGCGTGTGGGGCGGGTGGCGGTGTGCCGCGGACGAAATCGAGCGCCGGAACACCACGGCGCTCGGTGATGAGATCGGCCAGCCGAACACCGTGGGCCGCACCCTCAGCGAGCTGGCCGTCCCAGCGGTCGAGGTGATCCTTGAAAAGATCGGCTCCGCCCGGGGCTGTGTCGCCTACCTGTCGCACAAGCGCCCGGTGAAGCTCTACTACCCGCGCCTCACCCGCCAGGACGGCGGGCTCATGCTTGAGGTGGAATGCCCGAAGCTCACCGAGGGTGGCTCGATCCAGCGCGGGTTGTAATACCCCGAATCAATGCGCTCCCCAGCAGGGACAACAAAAAACGGCGGGTACCCCTCGGGGTGCCCGCCGTTGTTTTCGCCTGAGCCTGTCAGCGGCTGCGCTGGCGGAGCCGCTGGATGTCCAGGATGACGACGGCGCGCGCCTCAAGGCGCAGCCAGCCGCGTTGTACGAATTCGGCAAGTGCCTTGTTCACGGTTTCACGGGAGGCGCCGACCAGCTGGGCCAGTTCTTCCTGCGTGAGCTCGTGGGCAACGAGGATGCCGTCGGTTGCCGGCCTGCCGAAGCGGTCAGCGAGATCAAGGAGCGCCTTCGCGACGCGGCCGGGCACGTCGGAGAACACGAGGTCGGCGAGCGACTCGTTGGTGCGGCGCAGCCGCCGCGCAAGCGCCTGGAGCAGCTGGGCCGATACCTCGGGGCGGGTTTCAAGCAGCACGCGCAGGTTTTCGTTCTTCAACCCGGCGAGCCGCGTCTCCGAAACCGCCGTGGCCGTCGCGGTGCGCGGGCTCGGGTCGAAGAGCGCCATTTCGCCGAACAGCTCGCCCGGGCCGAGGATCGCGAGCAGATTCTCCCTGCCGTCCTGTGCGGTGCGGCCGAGCTTGATCTTGCCCGAAACGATGAAGTACAGCTGGTCGCCCTGATCGCCTTCACGGAACACCGACGATCCGCGGGAGAGGTCCACCTCCGTCAGCTCGTCGGTGAGGGCGGCGAAGACGTCGTCTCCCAGTGAAGCGAAGAGTGGCGCCCTGCGCAGTACCTCGATATCCATGAATTCTCCTGATGACGTGATTGCGGCGGTCCCGCGGTGTCTGCTACCTCCCCATCTTGCCGCACGCGGGCGCGCGGGACCAGCTACACGGGTGTTGCACCTCTCAATCCCCGACCTGCCCGCGTCACCGGCCTCCAGCGGGCGGCCGATAAGGCCTATAGAATCGGAAACCAGTGACGGGGGTGCCCGGCTTCCCGAAGAGCAATGGAGAGACGACGTGCCGGACCTCAGCATCCTTGATGTCCTTCTTGTCATCGTGCTGCTCGGCTACCTTGTGACGGGGCTGCGGAACGGTTTCCTCGTCACCCTTGGCGGCATCGTTGGTTTCCTTGCCGGAGCGGTAGCCGCGTTCCTCGCCATTCCCCTTGTCAGTTCCTGGGTGCCCGACAATGGCTGGCGGCTGCCGGCGATCATCGCCACGGCCATCGTGTTGGTGATCGGCGGGCAGGCCCTTGGTTCGAGCTTCGGGGCCGCCATCCGGCGCTGGCTGGACTTCCCGCCCCTTCGGTTCGTCGACAGGCTTCTTGGCGGGGCCGTGAACACCGTCGTTGCAGCCCTTGTGCTCTCGATGCTCGCCTTCAGCGTCGGTGCCCTCGGTGTTCCCTTCCTGTCCTCGCACATCGCCGGGTCCTCGGTGATCCGCAGCATCGACGCCTCGACCCCCGCGCCGCTGCGCGCCTGGCTCGCCCAGCTGCGCACCCTCGCGTTCGACGACGGAATACCGACCATCCTCGAAGGCGTCGGCCCCACACCCTCCGCCGCGGTGCCCGACGACTCCGTCGACACCCCCGAGCTCGCGGCAGCGGCCGCCTCGGTGGTGAGGATCGCCGGAACGGCGTTCCAGTGCGGGCAGAACCAGACCGGATCCGGTTTCGTGATCGCCCCGGGCCGTGTCCTCACGAATGCGCACGTGGTCGCCGGCGTGGACCAGCCGGTTGTCGAGGTTCCCGGGGGCGGGGCCTTGCAGGGCCGGGTTGTGTACTTCGACAAGCAGCGCGACATTGCGCTGCTTGCCGTCGACGGGCTCGACCGTGCACCGCTGCCCCTGGGCACCGAACTCGAAAGCGGAACGACGGCCGCGTTCGCCGGGTATCCGGGCGGCGGCCCCTACCGCGTCCAGCCCGCGAGCATCCAGGGACTCTCGAAGGTACTCGTGCAGAACATCTACGGAACCGACCCGGAGCCACTGCAGGTATACAGCCTTGCGGCGAACGTGCAGCAGGGAAACTCGGGCGGGCCGCTACTCGATCTCCAGGGCCGGGTTGCCGGGATGGTTTTCGCCAAGTCGACCGCCGACGCCCCGGTGGGCTACGCGCTTTCCCTCGCCGAACTGCAGCCGGTGGTCGAGCGGGCCTCGAGCCTCAGCGCGCCGGCCGCCGCAGGGCAGTGCACGCGCAGGTAGCCCCGGTCACCGGCCCTGCGGCGTAAGCCATTCAATCCACTGTCCCTGAGGTCCTGTACGGGCGACGGCCGCGCCGTCGTGAAGCAGGAGCCGTCCCCTCCGGTTGCTGCTTCTGCGCGCCTGGGCGCCTTCCGGCCCTGTGGGTGTTCCCTCCTGTTGGAACGAGATCCAGTGAACGGTGCGGCCGCTGCCTGCGGCAAGGACCGGCAGGCGGGCCGCGGTCTCGCGCCGGGCCTGGGCGCTGAGCCTGCCGCCGGTGTCCAGAATGACGACGGCGGAGTTCACCGGTGCATGGTCGAGAAGGGCCGGAAGGTACTCCATGAGTCCGCCGCGGACCAGCAGGGGAGGATCCTCCCGCACCACGCCCGCCGCAGCCCTTACCTGTTCCCTGCGGTGTGCCTGCTCGGGCCGGACCAGGGCTTCAAGCCAGGCGACGTCGTCGTTGTGGTCCACCTCAAGCACGTGGTGGCCGACCACCGCCCGCCACGCCACCTCGGGCAGCTCTTCCGGCACCGGGACTGCGCCGCGCACCCCGCATTCGAACGGTGGGACGAGCGAGGGTCCGTTGCCGGGGTGAAGCTGCACGGTGGATCCTCCGGCCGGGCCGTAGCTGTAGCTGTAGCGGTCCGGGTAGAGGCACAGACCGGCCGAGGCGCCGGTTTCGATGAGCGAGAGCGGGGCGCCTTCCCGGCGGGCGAGCGCTGCGAGCAGGGGCAGCAAAGCGGCACACCAGCCAGGGTCGTCACTCTGGCCTCCACGGCGCTTCATGAGTTCCCGCACGGAGTCCCAGTTGCCCAGCACGAAGGACCGGAACCCTGAATACGGGAGTTTGCCGGCTCCAAGGTACCGGGCGGCGCCAAGCAGCAGCTCCGGGTGACGCCGAGCCGGAGGGAGGGTTTCGAGGAGCTCCAGGAGCGCGTTGTCCTCGCTGATTCCCGTGCACCACAGCACGTACAGGGGCGATCCGCCGCGGGCCTCCAGGTCGGCAAAGTGCCGGTAGCCGGCCGCCGTTTCATGAGCCGGGTTCATCGAACCCTCCTTCACCACGAAACCAAATCGTAACCGGATGTACGGGCCAAATACGGAATCCGGGCCGCTTTGAAGTTAGGCTCGTCACACGGACAGGGCGCCTAGCGTGCAGATCCGGGCGGATGCAGGGGTATCCGGTCAGAATAATTAGTTCAACAGGAGCTTAAAATGTTCACACGTGGCACTTCTGTGCGCAGCCACCGTCCCGTGCGGAAACGCGTGGCGGTCACTGCAGGAATCTCAATTGGCGCGCTTCTCATGACCGGATGCGTCCAGAGTCAGCGCGAAGAGGGCGCCGGGACCGAGAGCGGGGGAGCGGTCAACTCGACCTTCGTGTTTGCCGCCTCGTCCGATCCGAAGTCCCTCGACCCGGCCTTCGCCAGCGACGGCGAGTCCTTCCGGGTCAGCCGCCAGATCTTCGAGGGCCTCGTCGGAGTCGAGAAGGGCACCGCCGATCCGGCGCCGCTCCTCGCCGAGTCCTGGGAGACCGCCGAGGACGGACTGTCGACCACCTTCGCCCTGAAGGAAGGCGTGAAGTTCCACGACGGCACCGACTTCAACGCGGAAGCCGTGTGCTTCAACTTTGAGCGCTGGTTCAACTGGACGGGCCTGCAGCAGGCAGAGACAGTGTCCTATTACTACAACTCGCTCTTCCACGGCTTCAAAGACGAGCCCGACGACGCCGTCTACAAGTCCTGCGAGGCCAACGGCGACGCCGAAGTGACGATCAACCTCGCTAAGCCCTTCGCAGGCTTCGTTCCCGCCCTGTCGCTGCCGTCCTTCGCCATGCAGAGCCCCACCGCGCTCGAGAAGTTCAAGGCCGACGAGATCGGCGGCTCCGAGGAATCGCCGAAGCTCAGCGAATACGCGCTCGGGAACCCCGTGGGAACCGGGCCGTTCAAGTTCGAGTCCTGGGACGTCGGACAGCAGCTTGAACTGTCGATCTTCGAGGACTACTGGGGCGAGAAGGGGCAGATCACCGACACGATCTTCCGCATCATCGAAGACCCCCAGGCCCGCCGCCAGGCACTTGAGGCCGGAACCATCGACGGCTACGACCTGGTCGCGCCCGCCGACACCGGGGCGCTCAAGGAAGCCGGGTACAACATCATTGCCCGCGACCCGTTCACCATCCTCTACCTCGGTATGAACCACAAGGTCAAAGAGCTCTCCGACCCGCTGGTCCGCGAGGCAATCGCCCACGCCATCGACAAGGAAGCCCTGATCAGCCAGACGCTGCCCGAGGGAACAGAGGTCGCAACGCAGTTCATCCCCGACGTCGTCGAGGGCTACAACAAGGACGTCACCACGTACGACTTCGATCCCGAGCGGGCCAAGGAGCTACTCGCGGAGGCCGGCTACCCTGACGGCTTCGAGGTCGAGTTCAACTACCCGACGAACGTTTCGCGGCCGTACATGCCGACCCCCGAGCAGGTCTTCACCAACCTGCAGGCCCAGCTTGCCGACGTCGGAATCAAGGTCACCCCCAAGCCCGCCGCCTGGTCGCCCGACTACCTGGACCAGGTCCAGGGCACCGAGGACCACGGCCTGCACCTGCTCGGCTGGACCGGCGACTACAACGACACCGACAACTTCATCGGCGTCTTCTTCGGCCAGGAGAAGCCCGAGTTCGGCTTCAGCAATCCCGAACTGTTCGACGCACTCAACGAGGCCCGGGGAATGACGGACCGCGAGGAGCAGACGAAGAAGTATGAGGAGATCAACCAGCAGATTGCCGAGTTCGTCCCGGCCATCCCGCTGGCGCACCCGGCGCCGTCCCTGGCGTTCGCCGAGCGTGTGAAGTCCTACCCGGCCAGCCCGGTCAACGACGAGGTCTTCACAGACATCGAGCTCAGCGAGTAATCAGATTACAGTGGAGCCGGGCCGCACTGTGGCCCGGCTCCACTGTGGTTGCACCACCGAGCTCATCCCCGAGAGGACACAGTGTTACGCGTCATAGGCAAGCGAATTGCCCTGCTCATCCCCACCCTGTTCGGGCTGTCGATCCTGCTGTTCCTGTGGGTGCGCAGTCTGCCTGGCGGCCCCGCAACCGCCCTCCTGGGGGAGAAGGCGACACCCGAGGCCGTGGCCCGGGTCAATGAGTTGTACGGGTTCGACGAGCCCCTCATCAGCCAGTACTTCACCTACATGGGCAAGCTGCTCCAGGGCGACTTCGGTGTCTCGATCAACACCGGGCGCCCCGTCCTTGAGGAATTCGCCACCAGGTTCCCCGCAACAATCGAACTGACGATCGTTGCGCTGATCTTCGCCATCGGCGTCGGCATTCCGCTCGGCTACCTGGCGGCCCGGCACTACGGCCGGGCGGTCGACCACGGCTCCGTGGTGCTGAGCCTGATCGGGATCACGGTGCCGGTGTTCTTCCTGGCCTTCATCCTCAAGTACCTCTTCGCCATCCAGTGGCCGCTCCTGCCGCCGGACGGCCGGCAAAACCCCCGGATCAACGCCACCCACTTCACCGATTTCTACGTCCTCGACGGGATCCTGACCGGTGAGTGGGACGCGGCGTGGGACGCGCTGCAGCACCTGATCCTTCCCGGGCTCGCCCTGGGCACCATCCCTCTGGCGATCATCGTGCGGATCACGAGGGCATCGGTCCTCGAGGTCCAGAACGCCGACTACGTCCGCACAGCCCGCGCCAAGGGCCTCCTCGAGCGGACCATCCGCGGGCGGTTCATCCTGCGCAATGCGATGCTCCCGGTGGTCACGACCATCGGCCTGCAGCTCGGCCTGCTCATCTCGGGTGCGGTCCTCACCGAGACAGTGTTCGCGTTCAATGGCATCGGGCGCTTCCTCCGTGACGCCATCTTCGGACTCGACTACCCGGTGCTTCAGGGATTCATCATCTTCATCGCCATCCTCTACGCGATCATCAACCTTGTCGTTGACATTTCCTACAGCCTCATCGACCCGAGGGTGCGTGTTCAGTGAGTACAACCTTGCCCCCCGCAGCCAGCGGATCCGCAGCTCCGACAGACCCGGTGCTCGACACCGGCGGCGGCACCGGCCTGTGGAAGGACGCCTTCCTGCGGCTGCGCCGCAACCCACAGGCAATCGTGGGAGCAGTCATCATCGGGCTTTTTGTCCTCGTGGCGATCCTTGCCCCGCTGCTCGCGCCCCACGGTGGCAACGACCTTCCCGGGCGGACCGAAATCACGCCCACGTCGATCCCCGGCCCCGGCGAGATCGCAGGCTACCCGCTGGGCCTTGACCGATTCGGCGGTGACCTGCTCAGCAAGCTCATCTGGGGCGCACAGGCGTCCCTGCTGATCGGCGTCATCTCCACCACCCTCGGCCTGGCCGGCGGCATGCTGCTGGGCCTGCTCGCCGGAGGGTTCGGCGGCTGGGTGGACAACCTCATCATGCGGTTCGTCGACATCCTGCTGTCCGTTCCGAACCTGCTGCTGGCAGTGAGCATCGCGGCGATCCTCGGGCAGAGCCCGTACGCGATCATGATCGCCATCGGTGTTTCGCAGATTCCGATCTTCGCCCGCCTGCTGCGCTCCTCGATGCTCTCCCAGCGCGGCTCCGACTACATCCTCGCGGCCCAGACCCTGGGGTTGAGCAGGTCGACGATCACCATGAGCCACCTGCTGCCCAACAGCATGGGCCCGGTCATCGTCCAGGCCACCCTCACGCTCGCCACCGCCGTGATCGACGCGGCCGCGTTGTCCTTCCTGGGACTGGGTGGCGGGCTGCCGCAGACCGCAGAGTGGGGAAGGATGCTCACCTACGCGCAGGCCGAGTTGTCGGTCGCACCGCAGCTGGCGTTCCTGCCCGGTGCCTGCATCGCGATCACCGCTTTGGGATTCACGCTCCTTGGCGAATCGCTCCGTGAAGCGCTCGATCCCAAAACGCGCCGGAAGTAGGCAACGCGTTCAGCAGGGGGCGCGGACCGGTTCTCCGGTCCGTGCCTTCTCCTGTGTAAAGGGCCAGGTCCTCCGGCCGGCTACCGGTCGAGGCTCAGGCGGTTCCAGGCCCGCAGCGTGAGCGCGGCAAACAGTGCCGCAACGGGAACAATGAGCAGCAGCTGGACGGCGGTGACCGGGTCGAGTCCGGATCCCGTGCCGGCGGCCCACAGGCCGGGCGCGGAGAACGGAAACCAGCCGCCCGCCCCCGCCATGACGGCCATCTGCGCGAGCACGACTATGCCGATGACCAGGCCGATCGCCGCAAGGTATCCGCGGCCAAGGACGGCGGCCCAGGCGGCCGGTGCGGCAAGCAGCGCCGTCGACAGCACGATGACAAGGAACTTGCCCGCGCCGCCCAGCACCGCGGCATCGACGCTCCCGGCGCCGCTGAGCAGCCCGGCCCCGAGGAGCACCCCGGTCAGGGCCAGTGCCACAACGGCGGCCCACGCCAGCAGCAGGACAAGCTTGGCAGTGGCGACGGCCGTCCGGGAAACGGCCGTGAGGAACAGGGCTCCGGCGGTGCCATCGGTGAACTCGCGGCCGAACACCCACCCGGCGACCACACCGAAGCCGAGGAGGCCGCCCACCGCGATGATGGTGTTCGCGCCGGCAAAGATCCCGTCCCAGCCGCCGTCACCGATGATCGCCTGCCCCTTTGCGGCCAGCAGCGGGTTCGCGCCCTGAACGGAGAACAGGGTCAACAGGGTCATGGCGGGAACCCCCACTATGAGGAAGACGCTGGTGAACCACACCGGCCGCGCGCGTCGGAACTTCAGCCATTCCATCCACAGGGCGGCGCTGAACTGGGCCCTGGAGGTCACCGCTGCACCCCGCTGTCGGCATACACCATGTCGAAGAACCTCCGTTCAAGGTCGATCTCCGCTGGGTCGAGCGTGCCGATGGTGCGCCCGCCGTTAAGGACGGTGATGCGGTCGGCGACGCGGGCCACCTCGTCGAGATGGTGGCTGGACACCAGGGCGGCGGTGCCGCGGGGGCCGTGCGCGCGCTTCTGAAGGGCGCGCCGGACCAGCATGATGCCGGCCGGGTCGAGGGCGTTTGTGGGTTCATCGAGGAGCAGCACCTCCGGGTCCGCGATGAGCGCTGCGGCAAGGCCCAGCCGCTGCCGGTTTCCCATGGAGAGCTTCCTGGCCGGAGTGCCACGCCATTTTCCGAGCGCAAACTCGTCGATCAGGCGCTCGGCGGCAGCGGAAGCGCCATCGGCGCCCAGGCCCGCCAGCCTCCCGGCCACCCGCAGGTTCTGGAGGACGCTCAGTTCGGGGTAGGCGAGCGGGTTGTCAACGAGGTAGCCGACACGGGCGCGGTCCGCTGCCGGCAGCGAGGACGGCGCGTGGCCGAAGACGCACACGTCGCCGCTGTCGGGGCGCAGCATGCCGAGCAGCAGCCGCAGCAGGGTTGTCTTTCCCGCGCCGTTGAGCCCAATGAGGGCGTGCACCTCGCCGGGGACGACGTCGATGCTCACCGCATCGAGGACGGCGGCCCCGTCGTAGAGCTTGCCGGCGTTGATGCTTCTGAGGGCGGCTTCAGCCTGGCTCACCGTCGCCGTCCTTCCGGGACCCGCCATCGCTGCGGATCAGCTGGAGCATCGCCGCTGCGATCCAGTCCCCGAGCCTGCCCTCAGGAGCGGCCGCCCAGTCCATGAGGGCGGCGATGAGCGCCCCCAGGCAGGCACCGGCTGCGACCTCGGCCTCAAGCCGCCCCGCCCCCGAGCGCTGAAGGGCCTCGGCGACCACCCGCTGCGTCCGGTAGTTGTTCTCCCACATCCGGGCGCGCAGGTGGGGGTGGCCGGTCACGATCCTCAGCTGCGTGCGCATCTGCCCGGACCCGTCCTCGGGGATCGCGGCCCAGGCAGCCAACAACCCGGAACATGCCCGCTCCAACGCATCGGTGCCGGGCTGGGCCTCCACGATGGCTCCGATGACGGGATCGTACGGATCGTCAAGGAGTACGGCGTCCTTCGTGCCGAAGTGGCGGAAGAAGGTCATATGCGAAACGCCCGCGGCCGCGGAAATCTGCTCGACCGTGGTGTTGTCGTAACCCTGTTCAACGAACAGGGCCAGAGCTGCCTCCTGGATCCGGGTTTTCGTGCGTGCCGCACTCATACCGCTTATGTTAGTCACTAACATAAGCGGTGTCGAGACCCCGGGCCGGCGGGCGGTGCCGCCGGGCAGTCCCGCCGGCCCGCCTCAGCAGGCCGCTACGACGCTATGCCGTCTCCGATCTTGAGTTCGTTGCCCGGGATCGAGGCGAGCAGCTTGCGGGTGTACGGGTGGCGGGGGTTCTGGAACACCTCTTCCGAGCTCGCCGCCTCGACGAGCTCGCCGTCCTTCATCACGCACACGTAGTCGGAGATGAGGCGCACCACGGCCAGGTCGTGCGAGATGAACAGGTAGCTCAGGCCAAGCTCGGACTGCAGGTCCCCGAGCAGCTTGAGGATCTGCGCCTGGACGAGAACGTCGAGGGCCGAGACCGGCTCGTCGCAGACAAGCAGTTCCGGCTTGAGGGCAAGGGCCCGGGCGATCGCGACGCGCTGGCGCTGTCCGCCGGAAAGCTCCGACGGGTACCGGCGCAGCGCGTTGTGCGGCAGGGCCACCTGGTCCATCAGTTCCCGCACCCGGGCCGCCCGCTCCTTCTTGGTGCCCCGGTTGTAGGCGTTGAGGGGCTCCTCAACAATGCGTTCGATGGTGAACATCGGGTTGAGGGAGGAATACGGGTCCTGGAAGACCGGCTGGACGCGCTGACGGAAGTCGTTCAGCTGCGCCTTGTCGAGGGTGGCGACGTCCAATCCGTCGAACTTCATCGTGCCCGAGGTCGGCTCGATGAGCTTCAGGAGCATGCGGGCAGTCGTTGTCTTGCCCGATCCGGACTCGCCGACGATTGCCACTGTCTGCCCGCGCGGCACGTCGAGGGTCACATTCTTCGCGGCGTAGAAATCCTCCGAGCTGCCGCGCCGCTTGTAGACCTTCGTGAGGTCGCGGATCTCAACGATGTTCGTCCCCGGCGCCGCAGCCTCGGCCGCGACGCCGGCTACCGCGCCGTGCTCTTCGTAGACCGCCTCGGCAAGCTTCGCCCGCTTCGCCGGGTCGTCGTTGTAGGCACCGGGGCGCAGGCGCACCGCGGCGACGCTGGGCGCCGCACGGACCAGCGACTGCGTGTAGGGGTGCTGCGGGTCGTTGAGAAGCTGCTGGGCCGGCCCGGTCTCGACAACCCTGCCGCGGTGCATCACCACGAGGTCGGAGGCGCGCTCGGCGGCAAGGCCGAGGTCGTGGGTGATCAGCAGCACCGAGGTGCCCAGCTGGTCGGTCATTGTGGCGATCTGGTCGAGGATGGTGCGCTGCACCGTCACATCGAGCGCGCTCGTCGGTTCGTCGGCGATCAGGAGCCGGGGCTGGCAGGCGAGGCCGATGGCGATCAGCGCGCGCTGGCGCATGCCGCCCGAGAACTCGTGCGGGTACTGCTTGGCGCGCTCGCCCGCGTCGGGCAGGCCCGCGGCGGAGAGCACCTCAATGACGCGTTCCTTGACATTGCGCTTGGTGGCCATCCCGTGCACCAGCAGGGTCTCGGCGACCTGGGTGCCGATCTTGGTGACGGGGTTCAGGTTCGACATCGGATCCTGGGGCACCAGTCCGATCGCCCGCCCCCGGATGGAGCGCATTTTGGACTCGGGCAGCCCGACCAGGTCCTGGCCCTCGAAGAAGATGTTTCCGGCGGTTGCACGGCCGTTGCCGGGCAGCAGGCCGATGCACGCCATGGCGGTTGTCGACTTCCCCGAGCCCGATTCTCCGACGATCGCGAGGGTGCTTCCACGCCGCAGCGTGAAGCTGGCGTTCTCGACGGCGCGCACCTCCCCATGCGTGGTGCGGAAGCTGACTGCAAGGTCCCGGACTTCGAGCAGGGGGGCGTCGCTGGCTTCTGCGCCGGCGGGAGTGATATCCGTCATGGATCTATGGTGCACTACCGGAACGGTTTTGCCGGAAATCTGCGCCGCTGAGGCCTAATTTTTCGTCGGCGCTCCGGCGCCGGCTCCGAGGCGCGCAGTGAGATATTCGACGGCCAGCCGGTATCCGTCGACGCCGGCGCCCACGATGACCGCGTCGGCGACGGCGGAGATGTAGGAGGTGTGCCGGAACTCCTCGCGCCGGTGAACGTTGCTGATGTGCACCTCCACAACGGGCAGGGCCACAGCGGCGAGCGCATCGCGGATCGCGATGGAGGTGTGGGTGAAGGCGCCGGCGTTGATGATCACGGCGTCGGCGGTTCCCTCGGCCGCGTGGATCGCGTCGATGAGCGCGCCCTCGTGATTGGACTGGAAGCTGGTCACCGCCCAGCCGCGGGCGGCGGCGGCCGCGCGGGCCAGGCGTTCGACGTCGTCGAGCGTTTCCGAGCCGTAGACCGCAGGTTCCCGGGTTCCAAGCAGGTTCAGGTTCGGGCCGTTGAGGATCAGGATGCTGGGCGCGGCGGTCATGGCTTAACTATGCCCCAGAACCTCGCCCCGGCTTCCGAAGGCCCGTCAGACGCCGGGAGCCCCGGCCCGAGAGCGGAGGCGCACCGCGGCGACCGCGCCGGCGAAGGTGATGAGGCTGAGGGCCGCCAGCACGATGCCGGGGTGCCACCAGGCGCCGTCCGTTGCCTGCCCGAATGCCTGGGTGAGCGAGGGCACGAAGCCTGCGGCGATGGCGGCGAGGCTGTAGGCGAAGGAAAGCGCTGTGAAGGCTGTCCGGGGGTTGAAGATGTCCGCCATGAGCCCGCCGAGAGCGGCCCAGGTGGCGGTGGGGAGGATTCCACCAAGGAGGATCGCGGCGATGTAGGTCGGTTCGGTGGAGATGCTGATGAACCAGTAGAGCGGGAAGGCGATCAGGGCGGTGCCCAGGGCGCCTCCGGCGACAACCTTCGCCGAACCGATCCGCATGGCCAGGTAGCCGAAGGCGGGGATGGTGACCAGCTGGAGCAGTGACCCGATCAATGCCGCGTTGAGGACAGTCGCTTCGCTGAGGCCCAACCGTTCGGTGCCGTAGGCCTGGGTGTAGGAAACCATGAGGAAGTAGGAGCCGATGCCGAGGACGGCCGACGCCGCGGCGACGATGATTCCCACCGGCTGGGCGCGGAGCACCTCGAGGAAGGGGATGCGCGCCAGCTTGTTGCTGTTGGCCGCGTCCTTGAAGACCGGGGTCTCGTCGATAGCGAGGCGCAGGTAAATGGCGATCGCCAGGAACGGGAAGGCAAGCAGGAACGGGATGCGCCAGCCCCAGGTGGTCATGACGTCAGGCGCCGCGACCGTGAGGATCAGGAAGATGAGCGAGATGAGCATTGTGCCAACGGGGGAGCCCAACTGGGGGATCGACGCGTAGAGCGCGCGCTTGCGAGGTTCCGCGTGTTCGGTGGCGATGAGGATGGATCCGCCCCATTCGCCGCCGAGGGAGAGCCCCTGGAGCAGGCGGAGAACGGTGAGGATGATCGGCGCCCACACCCCGATGGTGTTGTAGTCCGGGAGCAGGCCGACAGTGCCGGTGGCAAGGCCCATCAGGGTGATTGTCCAGATCAGGGTCTTCTTGCGGCCGATGCGGTCCCCGAGGTGCCCGAAGAGGATGGCGCCCAGCGGGCGGGCGACAAAGCCCATCGCGAAGATCAGGAACGCCGAGAGGGTTCCGGCCAGAGGGTCCTGCTGCGTGAAGAACACTTCGTTGAAAACGAGTGCGGCGGCGGTGCCGAAAACGTAGAAGTCGTAGGACTCGAGCGCTGTCCCGACGAAGGAGGCGCCGGCTACCCTGCGCGCCATCCGGGGGTTGGGCGTGGTGGCGGGCGCAGAGGCAAGTGATGTGGACACGCTGACGATTGTCCCTCCGCCTTCGGGACGCGGCCAACGTTTGAGTCCAATCTCACACCGGCACCGGTACCGGCGCCGACGCCGACGGCCTGGTCCGGCGGGCGGCCGCAGGGACGCCCCTTGGCGGGGCGGCCCTGCGGCCCGTTCTGCCGACGCGCCAATGCCGCAGGCTGCTTCAGCCGGCTACTTGCGCAGCGACGCGGCGATCTGCTGCATCACGGTGTTGTCGGCAAGCGTTGTTGCGTCCCCGACCTCGCGTCCCTCGGCGACGTCCTTGAGCAGGCGCCGCATGATCTTGCCGCTGCGCGTCTTGGGCAGCTCCGGGACAACCAGGATGTTCCGGGGCTTTGCGATCGGGCCGATCTCCTTGCCCACGTGGTTGCGCAGCGTCGTGACGATGTCGTCGTCGTCCTTCGCCGACCCGCGCAGGATCACGAACGCCACGACCGCCTCCCCGGTGGTCTCGTCCTTGGCACCGACGACGGCGGCCTCGGCCACCGACGGATGGCTCACCAGGGCTGACTCGATCTCGGTTGTCGAAAGCCGGTGCCCGGAGATGTTCATGACGTCGTCAACCCGGCCGAGCAGCCAGATATCGCCGTCCTCGTCCTTCTTCGCTCCATCGCCGGCGAAGTACATATTGTCGAAGCGCGACCAGTAGGTCTGCTTGAACCGCTCCGGGTCGCCCCAGATGCCGCGCAGCATGGCAGGCCAGGGTTCGCGGATCACGAGGTAGCCGCCGGCGCCGTTGGGAACCGATTCGCCCATCTCGTCGACCACGTCCACTGCGATGCCGGGCACGGCGACCTGCGCCGAGCCGGGCTTGGTGCTTGTCACCCCGGGCATCGGGGCGATCATGTGGGCGCCGGTCTCGGTCTGCCACCAGGTATCGACCACGGGCGCCTTCCCCCCGCCGATGATCTCCCGGTACCACATCCAGGCCTCGGGGTTGATCGGTTCGCCGACCGAGCCGAGGACCCGGATGGAGGAGAGATCGTACTTCTTGGGGATGTCCCTTCCCCACTTCATGAAGGTACGGATGGCAGTGGGTGCGGTGTAGAGGATCGACACCTTGTACTTCTCGATCAGTTCCCACCACCGGCCCTGGTGCGGGGTGTCCGGGGTCCCCTCGTACATGAGCTGCGTGGCGCCGTTGATCAGCGGGGCATAGGCGACGTAGCTGTGCCCGGTCACCCACCCGATGTCGGCGGTGCACCAGAACACATCGGTCTGCGGGCGAAGGTCGAACGTGGCCTTGTGGGTGAACGCCGTCTGGGTCAGGAACCCACCGGTAGTGTGAAGGATCCCCTTCGGCTTGCCCGTGGTCCCCGAGGTGTAGAGGATGAACAGCGGGTGCTCGGAGTCGTGCGCCACGGCCGTGTGCTCGGCGGACGCGGTGTCGACGACGTCGTCCCACCACAGGTCGCGGCCCTCGGTCCACTCAACGGGTTCGTTGTTGCGCCGCACGACGACCACGTTGGCCACTGTGTGACCGTCCCGGGCGAGGGCGCCGTCGACGGCGGGCTTGAGTGAGCTCGGCTTGCCCCGGCGGTACGTGCCGTCCGCCGTCACTACGAGCTTGGCCTCGGCGTCGTCGATCCTGCTGCGCAGCGCATCGGCGGAGAAACCGCCGAACACCACCGAGTGGACCGCTCCGATGCGGGCGCACGCCAGCATGGTGATGACGGCCTCGGGAATCATGGGCAGGTAGACGGCAACGCGGTCGCCCTTCTGAACGCCCAGGGATTCGAAGGCGTTCGCCGCCTTCTTGACCGCCGTCGTGAGGTCGGCGTAGGAGTAGCTGCGCGTGTCGCCGGGTTCACCCTCGAAGTGGATGGCCACCCGGTCACCGCGGCCGGCCTCGACATGGCGGTCAAGCGCGTTGTATGCGGCGTTGAGCTTGCCGCCGACGAACCATTTGGCAAAGGGCGCATCCGACCAGTCGAGCGTCTTGGTGAAGTCGGTCTCCCAGGTGAGGTGGCTGCGCGCCTGGTCGGCCCAGAACTCGGGGCCCTTGGCCTTGGCCTCCTCATACAGGGCCGGCTGCACAACGGCCTGCGCGGCGAATTCTTCGGATGGCGGGAAGCGGCGTTCCTCGTGGAGCAGGTTTTCGAACGCGTCGCCTTGCCTTTGGGCGCTATCAGACATTTCTATCCCCTCTGCAGCTCAGTTCCTCTACTCAGTTCCTCTACCGGTGAAGCGTTCGGGCGGAACGGCTCCCAGCCGTGCCCCGACACCGGCATCTCCTTGACATTATCGGCCAGTTCCGTTCCGATGTGTCAGCAGTCACACCGCAGATGTAAGAGGCGACAAATGTGCGCCGAACGGCTCCACCGCCGCCGGGCCTGCTAGAGATGGCGAACGGGGGTGGCTAGTGTGGTGGGAGGAGACAAGAGCACTGATTCACGCACGGCCGGCTCAGGGCGGCCGTGCGGCCGCCACGAACGGGAGATTCACCATGACCGAACACCAACCGGGCCGCCAGCTCGATGACCGGGGGCCGCTGGTTTCAAGCGCCGGTGACTCCGGCCGGCCGGATGCGCCTGCGCAGCCCGCCTCCGACGCCACCCACGCAACGAGCCCTGCCGCTGTCGGGCCGTTCACGCTGCGTGAGGTGGTGCTTGCGGCGTCGGTCGCGGTGATCTTCCTCGGCACCCTGCTGCCCTTCTTCCAGGGTGTCGTCCGCTACGCCAACTTCTGGAACACGCTTCCGCTGTTCTTCGTCGGAATCGGCATCCTCCTCCCGCTTGCGGCTGTGGCACTGGTCATCGGCCGCCGCCGCGGTGCCTCGAGCCTTCGGGTCGGGTCGCTGTCGGCGGACCAGTTTGCGTCGGTCGCCGCCGTGCTCGCGGCAACGTTCTTTTTCCTCCAGACGATGAGCGCCTTCCACATCGGCCCGCTCATCTCCCTCATCGGAGCACTCGGAATGCTTGCGGCAACGGTGCTGGCCCCGCACCTGCCCGTGCTCAAGAAGGACTTCCACGACCGTCCCGATTCCGCGGCGCACCCGGTGGCACGTGCGGTTCTTCCCACCCGGCCCAAACCTCCCAAGCCCGTCTCCGCTCAGGCCGGCCACGACGCACAGGCATCCGATACACCGGCATCCAATGCGCCGGACGCCGACGCCACCGGCGCCGCGGGCCCGGCCAAGGCCAGCCTTGCCAAGTCCGGCCATGCCATCTCCAGCACCGCCAAGACACTTGCCGCACGCTTCCGCAGCCCGCGGAAGGCAGGCCCGGATGATGCAGCGGCCGCCAATGGAGTGGCCTCCGCCGTCGGCGGCTATGGCGCCACAGCCGTAGGATCACCGGCATCCGGAGCGCAGATGACTGCCGCCGACACTGACCCGTCCGAGCAGCCGGCCGACGCCGCGGAGCGCCCGCTGAACGGCGCTGCTTCCGGGGCTTCAACGGCTGTGACCCCGGAGGCCGACACGGAACGCGGCCACGGTTCGACGGCGGCGCCGGAGGACTCGGCGGACGCGGATTCCAAGCCCGACCCGGCACCCCGGACGCGCGTGCATCCCGTTGCGGCGAGCACCCCCGTGGAACAGCAGGAGCCCATTTCCGCGACCCGCAGCGCCGACGACGATCAGGTCGTTGAAGCGTTCTGGTTCGCCGTCGGCACCCCGCGCCCGGTGATCGACGAACAGTCAGGCCGGACGCTCTTCACCGTGGAGCCCGGCGACTGGGAGGTCGGGATCGAGGACCGCGGCACCGAATTCCTGGTCCAGGACAAGCGCACCGGCCAGATCGGCATTATGCACGACCTCACCAACATCGAGCGGGCGCCGCGGGACTAGGGGCAGCCCCAGGAAAGGCCGGATCATGAAGGCAAAGGCCCGGGAGCCCGAGTCGCCGGTTGCGCTCAAGCGCCGGGCGCGCCGCATCCATCGGGTGCTCGCCGAGCAGTACCCCTACGCGGTGGCGGAACTCGATTTCCGCAACCCGTTCGAGCTGCTCGTCGCAACCGTCCTTTCGGCGCAGACGACCGACGTGCGTGTGAACCTCACAACGCCGGCGCTGTTCGCGCGGTATCCCGACGCCCGGAGCCTTGCAGAGGCCAACGCCGAGGAGCTGCAGGAAATCATCCGCCCCACCGGCTTCTTCCGGGCAAAGGCCAACAGCCTCCTCGCCCTGTCGAACCGCCTCGTGGATGAGTACGACGGCGAGGTGCCCAACCGCCTCGAGGATCTCGTCACCCTTCCGGGGGTAGGGCGCAAGACGGCGAACGTGGTGCTCGGCAACGCCTTCGGGATCCCCGGCATCACGGTCGACACCCATTTCGGGCGGCTGGCACGGCGATTCCGCTGGACCGAATCCGACGACCCGGTGAAAGTCGAGGCCGAGGTGGGCCTGCTCTTTGAGCCGCGGGACTGGACGATGCTTTCCCACCGGGTTGTCTTTCACGGGCGCCGCATCTGCCATGCGAAGAAGCCGGCCTGCGGTGCCTGCCCCGTTGCGGCGCTGTGCCCGTCTTACGGCGAAGGCGAGGTCGACCCGGTGAAGGCCGCCAAGCTCCTTAAATATGAGCTGGCACCGGGGCGCGAGGAACTGCGCGAGTTGATGGTCAACGGCGCGAGCCGCGCCGAGCTGCGTGCGGCCGGCCACAGCCTCGGAACGTGAGCGCCCACCAGTCCCTGCGGAATTACGCCGCCTCGATGACGGGTGCGACGTCGGCGCAGTTCCACACCACCTGGCACCTTCGTGTCCTTGACCCCGACACCGCACGGCGGGCCGCCGTCCTGATCCTCTTCGGGGCCGACGACCAGCATCCACCGGGGGAACCTGTTGACCCGAGGGATCTCGACCTGCTCCTGGTCAAACGTGCCGGTTCCTTGAACAACCACCCCGGCCAGGTCGCCTTTCCGGGCGGCGAGATCGACCCCACCGACGCCGACGAGCCGGCGGCGGCGCTGCGCGAGGCCCGTGAGGAGACGGGGCTTGACCCCGCGGGGGTTGAAGTGCTCGGCGTCCTGCCCGAAGTGGGGCTTCCGATCAGCAACTTCATGGTGACACCGGTGCTTGGATGGTGGGCGCTGCCGACTCCCGTGGCCGTTGTTGACCTCGCCGAATCCTCCCATGTGTTCCGGGCACCGCTTCGGGAACTGCTCAATCCCGAGAACCGCAGGACCGTTGTGTACTCCCGCCGGGGTTTCACCGGGCGGAGCCCGGGCTTCGTGCTCCCAGGAGCAACGGTCTGGGGCTTCACCGGGATCCTGCTCGACTCCATTCTCGACGGACTGGGCTGGACCGAGCCGTGGGACGCCTCCCTGGAGATCCCCCCACCCCGGTGAGCCGGCAACCGCCTATTTGGCGTCGGCGTAGGAGCGCACCACCACCACGTTGACGGCGAATTCGATCGGAATGGGACCGAACATCAGCGCTGTCGCCGCTGCGGCGGCCTCCTCGAGGAGCACGCTGACCTCCGCGGCGCGGTCTTCGGGCACATGGAGCATCACCTCGTCGTGGAGGAAAAACACTAGGGCCGTGACCGCTGTGGGACCGCCCGCCTGCCTTAGCCGGCGGCGCACCTCGGCAAGCCAGCACAACGCCCATTCGGCCGCGGTTGCCTGCACCACGAAGTTCCGGGTGAAGCGCCCCCGGGCCCGGGCGGCAGCGTCGGCGCGGCGCTGCTCCTCCGCCGTCGCCGTCTGCTGTGAGGCGCGCCAGCGCTCCGACGCCGGTGGGCAGCCCCTTCCCAAATAACTGGTGACGGTGCCGCCGGCCTCCCCGGTGCGTGCAGCCGATTCCACAATGGCGATCGCCTTCGGGTAGGTGCGGGTGAGCTGGGGCATCAGCCGCCCCGATTCGCCCGTCGTCGCCCCGTACATCGCCCCGAGCATGGCCAGCTTGGCTTTTGCCCGGTCCCCGCCGAATCCCTGCTCGGCGATGCCCTGGTAGAGGTCCTTGCCCCGGGCCGCGGCGGCGAGCGCCGAATCCTGCCCCAGCGCGGCCAGCACGCGCGGCTCGAGCTGGGCCGCGTCGGCGACGATCAGCACATGTCCCGGGTCGGGCCGGACTGCGTCACGGACCTGCCGGGGGATCTGCAGGGCGCCCCCGCCCCGCGACGCCCACCGCCCGGAAACAACGCCGCCCACCACGTACTCGGGCCGGAAGCGGCCCTCCTCCACCCAGGTATCCAACCAGGTCCAGCCGTTCGCGGTGAGCAGCCGCGAGAGTTTCTTGTAGGCGAGCAGCGGTTCGATGGCCGGGTGCTTCTGGCGCTCAAGCTCCCAGGAGCGGGTTGTTGCCACTTCGATCCCCGCCCGGTGCAGGGCCCGGATGAGCTCCTGGGGTGAATCAGGGTTCAGTGTCGGGTTCCCCAGGGCACGCCGAAGCTCGGCGGCGAGCAGCTCGAGTCCGGCCGGGCGCTGGCCCTCGGGCGGGCGGGGCCCGAGGAGCCGTTCAAGGAGTTCCTCATGCACGTCCCTGCGCCACGGCAGGCCCGCCGCTTCCATCTCCGCGGCCAGGAGCGCTCCGGCGGATTCGGCGGCGAGCAGCAGGGCGAGACGTCCGGGGTGCCGGGAGGCGGCGACGGCCTCCAGTTGCTGCCGGAATTCCGTGGACACCGCCTCAAGGCCAGGGCCGGAAGCCCGGACGACCTCGTCGAAGAGACTGCTCTGGTTCGGTGCGGGGGCCGGTGGCAGAAGCTGCCGCGGAAGCGGTGCCTCCTCTCCGTCGGGCGCCTGCGCGCGCAGCTCCTCAAGGTAGGGGGAGGGTGCGCAGTATCCCGAGTGGGTGAGGACAGCCCGGGCCAACGCGAGGTCGTGGCAGCGGTCGAGGCTGATGCCTCCGGCCAGCAGGGCCGGGTACCAGGCGCGCGCGTTGTCCCAGACCCAGCGGGGAGAACCGGACTCGAACCGAGCGAAGACGTCGTGCAGTTCCCCGGCACCGGCCCGCAGCATAGGGCCGGTAGGGGAGCCGTCCGCGGCAAACGGCTGGAACACGGCCGCGGTGTCCGGCTCGGTGCTGGGCGGGTGGGCCACGACGACATACATACGATCATTGTCACCCGGGCCCCTCCCCATTCCGTGCCCGGCCGGATTGTCCACATAGCCGGGGCGCGCCCGCCCCGGACCGCACGTGGTGCGCAGGATGGAGCGATGACGGTCAGGTCCTCCTGGGTTCCCGCAGCCGCCACCGAGCACTGCGTGGCACTGGTGGGCGGAGCGCAGGCGCTGCGCGACGAGGCGGCGCGCGTGGGTGCGGCGGCTGGTGTGGTTCTGGTCCAGGCCGATTCGGTGGCACAGGCGCTCCAGCACAACCCGGCGGTCCTGCTCCTAACCTGTGACAGCGCCAACGCGGCCCTCCCTGCGGATACCCCGGTGATCCTCATCGGAGGAAAGGAGGACGAGGGTGCCGTCTGGGCGGCTGCCTCCCGAGCCGGGGCAGGCAGGGTCGCCATCCTTCCACAGGCAGCGAGTTGGCTCGCGGAACACCTGAGTGGTGCGGGATCAGCGGCGCGTTCCGGAACGGTGGTCGGGATAATGGGTGCATCGGGCGGTGCCGGGGCCACGACTCTCGGCTGCTGGCTCGCCGACCATGCGGGGGCGGGCGGGATGCGGACCGTCCTGATCGACGGCGACCCTGGCGGCGGTGGCCTGGGGCTCGCCCTCGGCGGGGCCGCCGGTTCCGGTGCCTGCTGGGACGACCTGGCCGAAGTGCGCGGGGCGCTGCACCCAGGCCAGTTTGCCGCAGCGCTGCCCCAGACGCGGAACTTCGCCGTGCTGTCCCAGCGGACTCCCGGCATCGGGGCCGGCACTCCGCCGCTCGGCCGTGCCCGCCCTGGATACCCGGGGCACGGCTCCGAGGCCGTGGCTTCGGTGCTTGCCGCTGCCCGCGATGCCTACGACCTCGCCGTCGTCGACCTGGGCGCGGCACACGCCGCTGGGGATTCCCTCTCCGGCTACTGCCAAAGCATCATCGTGGTCGTGCCGGCGCGGCCGCGGCCGGTCTCAGCCGCGGGGCGGATTCTTCCGCTGCTTGAACCTTCCTCCGTGGAGGTGGTGGTGCGCGGCCCGGTCCTCAACGGGCTCGATCCGGACCGGATCGCCGAGGCCCTCAGCCTGCCCAGGATCCCCGCCTTCCTTCCCTGGCTGCGTGCGGTACCGGCGGCGGAGGCGCAGGAACGGCTACTTGAACTCGGGCACCGGCGGGGCCCCCGGCGCGTTTGCGCAGCACTTGCCTCCCGGATCTGGGGAAGGCCGGCCGCGGGATGACCTGGCACGAGTCCCGCACCCGTCATGCTGCCGGCGCTGATACGGCATTGGTCACCGAGGTGAGGGCCGCCGTGCTCTCGGGGGCGGACCCCCTCACCGGGGCGGGTCTGGCCGACGCCGTCCGCTCCACGGGCCGGCTTCTCGGCTCCGAGGGAACGCTCACCGCCGTTGACAGGCTCCGCGCCGAATTCCAAGGCCTCGGGCCCCTGCAGCACCTGCTGCAGGATGAGGCGGTGACGGACATCCTTGTCAACGGGCCCTCGCAGGTCTGGGTGGACGGGGAGTCGGGGCTCCACCGGGTTGGCGCGGTCTTCCCGCACGAGGGCGAGGTGAGGGCTCTCGCCACCCGGTTGGTCGCCGCAGGAGGCAGAAGGCTCGACGATGCGAACCCGTGCGTGGATGTGCGCCTCAACGGGTTCCGTATCCACGCCGTTCTGCCTCCCATCTCGACCGAAGGCACCCTGCTTTCCATCCGGATCCGGCGCGAGCGGGTTTTCTCCCTGGCCGAGCTTGAGGCAACCGGTGCCCTTCACCCGGAAATGGCGGGCATCCTTCGCTCCGTGATCAGGCGGCGCCTCAACTTCCTCATCAGCGGCGCCACAGGGACGGGCAAGACGACGCTCCTTTCCACGCTGCTGGGGATGAGCAGCCCCACCGAGCGGATCGTCCTGGTGGAGGACGCGGCGGAACTGAGCCCCCACCACCCGCACACCGTCGGGCTTCAGGCACGCTACGGCAACCTCGAAGGGGCAGGAGTCATGGAGCTTGCCGACCTTGTACGCCACGCCCTGCGGATGCGCCCCGACCGCCTGATCGTCGGCGAGTGCCGCGGAGCGGAGGTGAGGGAACTGCTTGCCGCAATGAACACCGGCCACCACGGGGCAGGCGCGACAGTGCACGCCAACTCGGCGCGGAGCATTCCCGCGCGGTTGACGGCACTCGGGGCGCTCGCAGGGCTTAGCCCCGGTGCGCTGGCGCTGCAGGCCGCAAGTGCCCTCGACCTGGTGATCCACCTCGTCCGCACACCCGCCGGGCGCCGGGTGGAGCAGCTTGCCCTGGTCGGACTGGAGGATGGAAGCCGGCTTGAGGTGCGACCGGCCCTCACCTGGAATGGAACGGGGTGCTCACGGGGCACCGGGTGGGAGGGCCTCCGGGAGAAGCTCGAGGAGGCAGGGCCGCTGGGATGACCGGACTTCTCGTTGCCCTGCTGCTCGGTGCCGCGGCGGCGGTGCTGCGATTGACCACGCCGTTCCCCGCTGATGCGTGGCGGCGACCGCCTGGCGGTTCGGGCCTCCAGGGGAGCGGCCCCGCCCGGGGCTCGCGCGTTCCCCGCCCGAAGGACCCGCCCGTTGACCCGAATGACATCCCGTTGTTCGTCCGCCAGCTCACCGGTCTGCTTCAGGCAGGGAGGATGCCGCAGCAGTTGTGGGCGGACCTTGAGTCCGTCTATGCGCCGGCGGCCACTCCGGGATCAGGGTTCGCGCCCAGTGTCCTGCCTGTCATCCAGGCGGCGGCCCGGGCTGCGGCGCTGGGCCTGAGCGTTCCCGAGGTGCTCAACAGCGCTCCACCCCTCCGAACCGATTCCGCGCGGGCATCACCGTTAACCCTGTGGGTCGATCTCGCTGCGTGTTTCTCCGTCGCGGAACGGACCGGAGCCCCCTTGGCCCAGGTCCTGGCGCGGTACGCTGACCAGCTCGACGCGGAACTTGACGCCCAAGGTGCGCGGGACAGCGCGCTCGCCGGCCCCAAGGCAACGGTGTCGCTGCTGACCTGGCTCCCGGTCTTCGGGCTCCTGCTCGGCTACCTCATCGGAGCGGACCCGCTGCGCGTGCTGTTCGGCTCACCCCTGGGCAACGCTGTCCTGGCGGCCGGGTGCCTGCTCATGGCGGCCGCGCGCGTCTGGTGCTCCCGGCTGGTTGCCGCTGCGGCGAGGCGCACCTGATGGGCCCGGCGCTCACGGCGGCGCTTCTCCTTGCCGCCTACGGAATCCTCACCCTCTCCGCCCGCCCGTCGCTTGTGGCTCCGTCGAAAGGGAGCCCGCGTCGCGTGCCTGCCGGAATCACCGATGCGACCTTGATGCTCGACCTGATGGGAGCCATGCTCGCCGCCGGCGCACCGGCCGATCACGCCCTCTCCGTCCTGGCCGACATGGTGGAGGAACCGGTGGCACGCAGAATCACCCACGCCGTGGCCGCCCTCAGCCTGGGGTCGGAATGGGAGGCGGCATGGCAAGCCGGGCCCGACCCACCCGCCGGTGCATGGGACCCCTTGCGGCAGGGATCCCGGCTGACTGCCGCCGCAGCGGGACGCCGGCCCCTCGGGCGTTGGGGATCAGGGCGCCGCGCGCAGGGGCAGCGAACGGCCGGAGTCGATGCAGCCGCCGAACTCCGCGATGCACTGCGCTTTGCCGCGCTCACCGGCGCCCCATCGGCGGCCATCGTCCATGCGTGCGCGGGTCAGCTGCGGCGGCGGCAGAACCGGGATCTTGAACGGCGGGCCGCTGCGCTCGGGGTGAAGCTGGTTGTGCCGCTGGGGGTCTGTGCGCTTCCCGCCTTCGTCTGTCTGGGGGTGGTGCCCGTCGTGCTCGCCCTCCTGCCGTGAACAGCCGGGTCCCGGCCCCAGGTTATCCACTTATCCGGCATCCCACCACCGGCCGCAGCCGCAGCGGGGAAGAGTATCTTCATGCCGCAGCCGCGGCCCATCGACCGTCCCGGGCAGGACCGCCGGGCCCCAAGCAGGGAGAAATCAATGTCCTCATCAGACGCCGGAGCGCCGGGCGCCGCAACCGACCCACCGAAGGGGCCGGACCGGGACGACGCGGACAAGTCCCGGACAGTACCGCCGGACCACGCGGAGTCCGGACTGGCCACCGCTGAATACGCGATCGTCATGCTCGCCGCGGTCGGATTCGCCGCACTGCTCGTCGCCGTTCTCTCCAGCGGAGAAGTGCGGGACCTGCTGATGTCACTGATCACGTCGGCGCTGAATTTCGGCTGAGCACCATGCGCCAACGAGCCGTCAGGGGCGGAGCCGGCGAACGGGGAACGGTGACTGCCGAGGTCGCCGTCGCCCTGCCGGCACTCGTGCTGCTGCTCGCTGCGCTGCTGGGGGCCGCCGCCGTCGGGGTGACGCAGCTACGACTGGAGGAGGCGGCCCGCGCGGGCGCACGGGAAATTCAACGCGGAGAGCCCCCGGGATCGGTTGAAGCCACAGTGCTTCGCCTGGCCGGAGACGACGCCGAGCTATCGGTGTCCGCGGGCGCGGGATGGGATTCCATCACCGTGTCGTCCCCGGTCCCCGGGCACTTCCCCGGCATCTCGGAGATCCGGCTCTCGGCGACAGCAGAGAGCCGATCCGAAAATGGCTGAGGAGGAGGGAAGCGGAACGGTCCTTGTGGCGGCGCTCGCCGTCGTCCTGCTGGTGCTGCTCTCGCTGTCGGTCCTTCTTGTCCACGGCATGGTGGCTGCGGCGAGGGCCTCAACCGGGGGCGATCTCGCAGCCCTGGCGGCCGCCGACGCGGCCCGGGGGCTGCGGGACGGCGAGCCGTGCGCCGTCGCCCGTGAGGTCGCCGAAAAGCACGCCGCCCGGCTTGAGCACTGTGCCCTGTCCGGGGCGGGTCACTCGATCGTAACGGTGCGCGTCACGGTGTCAGCAGGATCCGTCCTGCCGCCCGCCTCCGCAGCGGCGCGGGCCGGTCCGCCCTGAACGCTGCCGCCGGGTCCGCTTAGGGCGCCTGGTCGAGGATCAGCGTGAGGAGGGAGACCGCGCCCACCTTGCTGAGGGGATTGTTGCGGTTCCCGCATTTCGGCGACTGAACACAGGAGGGGCACCCGTCGGGGCACTCGCAGGAAGCAATGGCATCACGGGTCGCCGTGAGCCACACCTTCGCCGCCTGGAATCCCCGCTCGGCGAACCCGGCCCCGCCGGGATGCCCGTCGTAAACGAAGATGGTCGGCAGCCCGGTGTCCGCATGGAGCGCCGTCGATACGCCGCCGATATCCCACCGGTCGCTCGAGGCGACCAGCGGCAGCAGCCCGATCGCGGCGTGTTCCGCGGCGTGCAGGGCGCCCGGAAGTTCCTCGGCCGGGATGCCGCCAGCTGAAAGAAGCTCATCGCTGATTTCGAACCAGACGCTCTTGGTGAACAGGCTGCGCGCTTCGAGCTCGAGGGGCTCCTCGCCCAGGATCTCGTTTGAGACGAACGCCTTGCGCTGGAACGACACAACCTGGGTGGTCACCTTCACATCTCCGAAGTTGACGAGAACCTTCCCCCACTGCTCCGTGTCGCCGCGCTCAAGGACCTCGATCTGCGTGATGTCGCGGGCCTGAGTGTAGAAGTCGGGATTTGCGCGGGAGACGACGGCGCAGTGGTCCTGCTCGTCGAGGGACTCCACGACGTAGGTGCGCCCCTGGTGCACGTAGACGGCGCCGGGATGCGCCTGGTAGTGGCTCTGCGGCGAATCCATGGTTCCCAGCACCGACCCGGTCTCGGCCTCGACGATGGTGATCGGGCCGCCGCCGTCGGCCCTGAGGTTCACCATCGCGGCGGCGCTCTGCGGGTGGGTCCAGAACCAGCCTGCAGGGCGGCGGCGCAGGTAGCCCTGCTCCGTGAGCTGGCCCAGCAGGGCCGCCGCGGTCGGGCCGAACAGCGGCAGGTCGGCGTCGGTGAGGGGCAGCTCCGCGGCCGCGGCGCAAAGGTGCGGCCCAAGCACGTAGGGGTTTGCAGGATCGAACACCGTTGCCTCGACCGCCACGTCGAAGACCGCCTCCGGGTGGTGGACAAGGTAGGTGTCGAGCGGGTCGTCGCTGGCGACGAACGCGGCCAGGGCGTCCTGCCCCGACCGGCCGGCCCTGCCGATCTGCTGCATCAACGACGCCCGAGTTCCCGGCCAGCCAGCCACGAGGACGGCGTCGAGCCCCGAAATGTCGATGCCGAGCTCGAGCGCGGACGTGCTTGCCACCCCCAGCAGCTCGCCGCCGCGCAGCGCCCGCTCCAGTTCCCTGCGTTCCTCCGGCAGGTACCCGGAGCGGTAGGCGGCCACCCGCTGCGGCAGGCTCGGATGCACCTCGTCGAGCAGCCGTTTCGACATCGAGGCGATGCTCTCGGCGCCGCGCCGCGACTTGATGAAGGCGATCGTGCGCACCTGGGCCGAGACGAGGTTTGTCAGCAGGTCGGAGGTCTCGGCGACCACCGTCCTTCGGGAGCGTGCGCCGTTCTCGCCGGCCGGTCCGGTCAGCTGGGGCTCCCAGAACGCCACGGTGGTCGAGCCGTGCGGGGAGGTGTCCTCGGTCACGGCTTCGACCGGCGCACCGATGAGCTTGCTGAACGACGCCGCCGGGTCGGCCGAGGTTGCCGAGGCCCCGATGAATACAGGGGAGGCGCCGTAGCTGGCGCAGATCCGGCGCAGACGGCGCAGGAGGTTCGCCACGTGGGAGCCGAAGACACCCCGGTAGCTGTGCGCCTCATCGATGATGACGTACTTGAGCCTGCGGAAGAACCTCGCCCACCAGGGGTGGTTGGGCAGGATCCCGTGATGGAGCATGTCCGGGTTGGCGAGCACCAGGTTCGCGTGGTCCCGGATCCACCGCCGAGCCCCGGTGTCGGTGTCACCGTCGTAGGTTTCGGCACGCACCGTCGGCAGCTTCAAAGCGTTCACCGCGGAGAGCTGGTCCGCCGCAAGTGCCTTGGTGGGGGCGAGGTAGAGCGAGACCGACCCGGAGGGTGCAAGCGTCGCCTGCATGGCGAGCTCGCTGCGGTGGATCTCATCGAGGACCGGAAGCTGGTAGGCCATCGACTTACCCGACGCGGTGCCAGTGGCGATGATCGTGTTGCGGCCCCCGTGCGCCGCATTGGCTCCCTGTACCTGGTGCCGCCACGGTTCGTTCACCCCAATTGACGCGAAGGCGCCGACGACGTCGGGGTGGACCCAGTCGGGCCACGGCTCGTGGACGGCCTTCCGCGCGGGGATCTCACGCACGTGAAGCAGCTCTTCCGGGGTTTCTCCGCCTCCGAGCAGGGAGATCAGGGAGTTCTGCTGTGCCACGCCGCCATTGTTTCACCCGGCCGCGGGCCGGGGCAGCGCAACCCGGCCTTATCCTCTTACAACGAACACATCCGCCAGGTGCTGCCAGCCCAGGAACTCGTAGAGGCCCCGCCCGTCCGACGACGCCATGAGCAATCCGATACGGACATCGTCCTCGAGGGCGGCGGCGATGAGCGCCCGCATCACGTAACTGGCCAGCCCGCGCCGGCGGAAGCGTTCTTCGGTCACGATGCCGTCGAACACGGCGAATTCGCCGGTGACGGCGACGGCGCCGCGGGCGGCCGGCTCTCCGCGGAAGGAGACCTCGACCCTGCGGCTGGCAGGACTGTCGATGCGCTTCAGGATGAACTCCTCATCCGGCGGCAGGGGGTCCTCGACGTCCTGGCCGCTCATGTCGGCGCTCATCAGGGACTGGTCGCGGTCGACAACGCGCATGTCCAGCGGCTTGGCGGCGTCGAGCAGGTCCTGCATGCGGTTGGTCACAACGGTCAGCAGCCGGGCGGGGTCCGCCTTCGTTTCGGCAGCCACCTGAAGGAACAGTTCCTCGGACGGCTCGTACAGGAAATGCTCGCTGACCTCGCGACCGTTGGTAAGCACCACGGAGGTCGTGCGCCCGTCATCGTGGCGCTCGTAGCCGCGGCAGGAAGACCACCCGGTGATCCAGGTGGCGAGGAGATCATTCGTAGCTTCAGTTCCCATGCACTGACGATAGTGGCCATCGTCGTCAAAAAACACCGTCCAGCCGGACAGTGATGATTTTGATGCACGAAGTAGGGTTAAAACCGTGTCAATGAACCGGATTGTCTTGTATTACGCCTTCACGCCGCTGCCCGACCCCGATGCGGTCAAGCTCTGGCAGAAGGGCCTCTGTGAACACCTTGGCCTGCGCGGGCGCATCCTCATCTCCAAGGACGGCATCAACGGCACCGTCGGCGGTCCGCTCGACGCGGTCAAGCAGTACGTGAAGGCGACCCGGCAGTACCCGGCCTTCAAGAAGATGGACATCAAGTGGTCCGAGGGCGGAGCCGAGGACTTCCCGCGGCTGAGCGTCAAGGTGCGTGACGAGATCGTCTCCTTCGGCGCCCCGGGCGAACTGAAGGTCGACGCCGGGGGAGTGGTCGGCGGCGGCACCCACCTGCGGCCCGAGGAAGTCCATGCCCTTGTCGAGCAGAAGCGAAGCGAGGGCGAGGAGGTCGTGTTCTTCGACGGGCGCAACGCCGTCGAAGCCCAGATCGGGCGCTTCAAGGGAGCAGTGGTGCCCGATGTGAGCACGACCGCCGAATTCATCGCCGAACTCGACTCCGGCAAGTACGACAACCTCAAGGACAAACCGGTCGTCACCTACTGCACCGGCGGTATCCGCTGCGAGGTGCTCTCGAGTCTGATGATCAACCGCGGGTTCAACGAGGTGTACCAACTGCAGGGCGGGATCGTGCGTTACGGCGAAACCTACGGCGATTCCGGCCTCTGGGAGGGATCGCTCTACGTCTTCGACAAGCGCATGCATCTGGAATTCAGCAAGGACGCCGCGACGATCGGCAAGTGTGTGCGCTGCGAGGCGCCCACGAGCAAGTTCGAGAACTGCTCCAATTCCGCCTGCCGCAACCTCACGCTCTACTGCGCCCGGTGCGCGGCGCGGCCTGAAACACTCCGCTGCCCGCAGGGGTGTGAAACCGACGAAGCCGAGGCCACCGCAGCCGGTGCCGCCTGATGCGCGCCTTCGACGAGGACGTCTCCACCGCGCCGTCGAGCCGTGACCAGGGCCTCCTTGTCTCCCTCGCGGCGGACCTCGCCGGGCTCAACTACACGGTCGACGGCGTCGCCGGCCTGATCGGGGCGGAGGCGTACGCGGCGCTCGGGCGGGACCAGCTGGTACCGGCCCGGCTGGCCTGCGACGAGGAACTCCGCCGGGAATCCCCGTCGCAGCTTGTTGTTCCGGTGCTGCTCTGGCTCCTCGGCGAACCCGTCCCGGAACGGCAGCTCGACCTGGCATTCCCGGCGACCGGTGCCGCCGGGCTCCGGGCCCTGCGGCTTGTCGAAGGCCACCCGGCGGAGGAGGGCCCCGACGACGTGCGCGCCGCCGTCGACCTTCGGCCGTATTCCTCAGACTCGGACGGAGACCTGTGGGTCGCGAGCGACCTCGGCGCCACCCAGCGCCCCGGCGCGCTGCGGCACGACCACGTGCTGGGCATCGGCGGGGCCTCGCTCACGCTGGCCCAGCTCACCGTCCGCCGGGACGCCGATACCGCGCTCGACCTTGGAACCGGCTGCGGCATCCAGACCTTCCACCTCCTCTCCCATGCGCGGCACGTGACCGCCACCGACATCTCCTCCCGGGCCCTGGCGTTCGCCCGGTTCAACCTGCTGCTCAACGCCGGCCCGCTCGGCATCGACCCGTCCGCCCTTGAGGAGCGCGTTGCCCTGCGCCAGGGAAGCATGCTCGAGCCAGTGGCCGGTGAGCGGTTCGACCTCGTCGTTTCAAACCCGCCGTTCGTCATCACCCCGCGCGGCGCGCATGACAGCCAGGACCAGCAGTACACCTACCGGGACGGAGGGCTCGCCGGCGACGCAATCGTCGCGGACCTGGTCCGCGATCTGCCAGGGGTGCTTCACGAAGGCGGCACCGCACAGCTGCTGGGCAACTGGGAAGTGCAGGACGGGCGGGCGTGGGATGAGCGGCTCGGGCAGTGGCTGCCGGGCGGAACCGACGCGTGGATCATCCAGCGGGAACTGCTCACCCCGCTGCAGTACGCCGAAACCTGGCTGCGCGACGCCGCCGAAAACCGTGACCGTCCGGCCTACCTCCGCCGCTACGCCGAGTACCTCGGCGACTTCCGTTCCCGGGGCGTCGGCTCGGTCGGCTTCGGGTATGTCTGGCTCCGGCGCACCCCGCCCGGGCGTATGCCGTCGGTGCGCTTCGAGGAGATCACCCACGACGTCGAGCAGCCGCTCGGTCCGCACCTCGCGGCCGCCGCCTCCCGCATCGACTGGCTGGCCGGCCATCCCGCGCCGGAGTCGCCGTCCGGTGAGGGGCCCGGACTCGCCGCGGCGTACCTGCTGGTCGCCGAGGACGTGACCGAGGAACGCCACCAGCGCCCCGGCGCCGAGCACCCCGGTGTGATCCTGCTCCGCCAGGGCGCGGGGCTGCGCCGCACCACCCTGCTGAGCACCGAACTCGCGGGCTTCGTCTCGGCGTGCGACGGTGAGCTGACGGCCGGCCAGATCGCAGGCGCACTTGCGGCCCTGCTGGGCCGCGAAGACGGAATTTTCGCCCTGGAACTGCTGGCGGCGGTGGAGCAGCTGGTGCTCGACGGATTCCTGATTCCGGCGCCCTGAATCTTGCCGTTACCCTAGTGCAGGTACGCATACCGCATACTGGGAGGGGTGGAGCCAGCAGCGGGATCCCCACCGGATGTCACTGACCGGCTGGCTCAGCACCCCCGTATCGAGGAGAAAAGTGCCCACTAAGGCATCGGACAAAAAACACGGCAAAAAGCTCGTCATCGTCGAATCACCCGGCAAGATCAAGACCATTGCCGCGTACCTTGGCGAGGGCTTTGAGGTCGCCGCATCGATGGGCCACATCCGCGATCTTCCCCAGCCCTCCGACCTCCCCGCCGAGATGAAGAAATCCTCGGTGGGCAAGTTCGCTGTGGATATCGACAAGGACTTCGAGCCTTACTACGTTGTGTCCTCGGACAAGAAGAAGAAGGTGGCCGAGCTCAAGGCGGCCCTCAAAGACGCCGACGAACTCTATCTCGCAACCGACGGTGACCGCGAGGGCGAGGCCATCGCGTGGCACCTGCTTGAGGTGCTGAAACCGAAGGTGCCCGTCCACCGGCTCACCTTCCCCGAAATCACCAAGGAAGCCGTCCAACGCGCCCTGCTTGAAATGCGCGACCTCGACATTCCGATGGTCGACGCCCAGGAGACGCGACGGATCCTCGACCGCCTCTACGGGTACGAAATCTCACCGGTGCTCTGGCGGAAGGTCGCCCGCGGCCTGTCCGCAGGCCGGGTGCAGTCAGTCGCAACACGGCTCGTGGTCGAGCGCGAACGCGAACGCATGGCGTTCCGCTCCGCCTCCTACTGGGACCTCACCGGCTCCTTCACCCCCGAAGACTCCGCCAAGGGCAGCGAATTCCCGGCGAAGCTTGTGGCCGTTGACGGAAGCCGGATCGCCTCCGGCAAGGACTTCTCCGACCGCGGGGAGCTGACGGCCAAGGGCGCCGTCCGCCTCGACGAGGAAGCAGCGCGTTCGCTCGCCGCCGGCCTCGAGAACGCCGCCTTCACCGTGCGTTCGGTCGAGACGAAGCCGTACACGCGCCGCCCCGCCGCACCCTTCACGACGTCGACCCTCCAGCAGGAGGCAGCGCGCAAGCTGCGCTTCTCCTCGAAGATGACGATGCAGGTGGCCCAGCGGCTGTACGAAAACGGCTACATCACCTACATGCGTACCGACTCGCCGGCTCTGTCGGACCAGGCCGTGAACGCCGCCCGCCGGCAGGCCTCCGAGCTCTACGGCGCCGAGTACGTTCCCGAGGCGCGGCGCATCTACAAGGGCAAGTCGAAGAACGCCCAGGAAGCGCACGAGGCCATCCGGCCCGCCGGTGATTCCTTCAGGACCCCGGCGCAGGTGGCCAAGTCGCTGCGCGGTGACGAGTTCCGCCTCTACGAACTGATCTGGAAGCGCACCGTGGCCTCCCAGATGGCCGATGCCAAGGGTTCGACCGCGTCGCTCCGCCTCGGGGCGCGCAGCACCGATGGCCGCGACGCCGAGTTCTCCGCCTCCGGAACGGTCATCACCTTCCGCGGCTTCCTCGCCGCCTACGAGGAAGGCCGCGACGCCGACCGGAACCAGGACGGCGACGACGACGCACAGGGCACCCGCCTGCCCAACGTCGCCCGTGGGGATTCCCTCGCCGCACGCTCGATCGAGCCGATCGGGCACGAGACCTCGCCGCCGCCGCGCTACACCGAAGCTTCGCTGGTGAAGGTCCTTGAAGAGCGCGGCATCGGCCGCCCCTCGACCTACGCCGCCACGATGTCCACAATCGTGGACCGCGGCTACGTGCGCATCCGCGGTCAGGCGCTGGTTCCGAGCTGGATTGCGTTCTCCGTGGTCCGGCTCCTCGAAGAGCACTTCAACGACTACGTCGACTACGACTTCACCGCTGAACTTGAAGAGGACCTCGACCGCATTGCGCGCGGCGAGGCGGGCCGGGTCGAGTGGCTCGACCGCTTCTACTACGGCGACCGCAAGGACACCGGGCTTCACACGATCGTCAACGATCTCGGGGAGATCGACGCCCGGCGCATCAACTCGGTCGAGATCGCCGACGGCATCACGCTGCGGGTGGGCAAGTTCGGCCCGTACCTCGAAAAGCCGCTTCCCGCCGATGCCCCCGAGGGCGCCGAGCCGCAGCGCGCCAACGTTCCTGAAGATCTGGCACCGGATGAGCTGACCGCCGAGAAGGCCATCGAACTGATGGAGTCGCCGTCCTCCGAGGAGCGCGTGCTCGGCGTCGACCCCGAGACCGGGCGCACGATCGTGGCCCGAGACGGCCGCTACGGTCCCTACGTGATCGAGCTCATCCCGGAGCCCAGCGAAGAGGACCTGGCGAACCAGCCGGTCGAGTATTACAAGAACGGCAAGCCCAAGCCGCCGAAGAAGCCGGCGAAGGTCAAGCCGCGCACCGGCTCGCTGTTCAAGTCGATGTCGGTCGAAACGGTGACCCTCGAAGACGCCCTGAAGCTGATGAACCTGCCGCGGGTCCTCGGTGAGGATGCCGAAGGCAAGGAGATCACCGTCCAGAACGGACGCTTCGGGCCGTACCTGAAGAAGGGAAGTGATTCCCGCTCCATCGGCTCCGAGGAGGAGATCTTCACGATCACCCTCGAGCAGGCCCTGGAAATCTACTCCCAGCCCAAGCAGCGCGGCGGGCGCACCGCGACGCCGCCGCTGGCCGAATTCGGTGACGACCCCGACAGCGGGAAAGCTATTGTGGTCAAGGATGGGCGCTTCGGGCCGTACATCACGGACGGAATCACCAACATCACCGTGCCGGGATCGATGGCCATCGAGGAGCTCAGCCGGGAGCAGGCGGTTGAGATGCTCGCGGAGAAACGCGCGAAGGGCCCCGCGCCCAAGAAGACGACCCGGCGCGCACCGGCAAAGCGCAAGGTCGCGGCGGGGAAGTAGGCCTTTGCGGGAACTCCGCGGCCGGGAAGACATGATGAGTGGCAGAAAGCTGGCGGAACGATGCGTCTAGGGGTGTTGGACATCGGGTCGAATACTGTGCATTTGCTGCTGGTTGATGCCCATCCCGGGGCGCGGCCGGTCCCGTTCGCATCGCATAAGCGCCCGCTGCAGCTCGTCGCCCACCTCGATGACGAGGGCCGCATTACCGACGAAGGGCAGGCCGGCCTTGTCGGGTTCGTGCGGGAGGCGCGCGAATTCGCCCACCAGCACGGGGCCGAAGACCTGCTGGCGTTCTGCACCTCGGCCATCCGGGAGTCCGCCAACGGCGAAGCGGTCCTGGCCCGGGTGACTGCTGAGACCGCGGTCGACCTCCAGGAGCTTTCCGGTGACCAGGAGGCGGCCGTCACCTTCCAGGCCGCACGTCGCTGGTACGGGTGGGGTGCCGGATCGCTCCTGAACCTCGACATCGGCGGCGGGTCCTTCGAAATCGCGATGGGTTCGGACGAGCTGCCCCAGCGGGCCGTTTCGGTTCCCCTGGGTGCCGCCCGGCTCACACGCGAGTGGCTGCGGGATGATCCGCCCAGCCCCCAAAGCATCACCGACCTGCGCGGATACATCCGCTCAACCCTCAGCGATGTGGTGCGCGGCTTCAAGCCCCTCGGCCGCCCGGACCTCGTCGCCGGCACCTCGAAGACCTTCCGCTCGCTGGCGCGCATCGCCGGAGCCGCCCCGTCGACCGCCGGGCCGTTTGCGCGCCGCCAACTGCACCGCAGCGACCTGAGCCTCTGGGCACGGCGGCTCTCCGCGATGTCCGCCGAGGACCGCGCCGGCCTCAAGGGCATCTCCGAGATGCGCTCCGGCCAGCTGCTTGCAGGAGCGCTCGTCGCCGAAGCCGCGCTCGATCTGTTCCGGATCGATTCGATTGACATCTGCCCCTGGGCGTTGCGCGAAGGGTTGCTCCTGCGTCGCTTCGACGCGAAGATGTTCGACGCGGAGCAGCCCCTGCCGGGGGCAGGGGTGGGGCACGCCCACCTCGACGCCGGTGCCTCTGCGGCGGCAGGCGGGTTGTCCTGAGATGGGCGATCCGTTGACGCCCGGGCGTCCCATTCCCGTGGCACTCTCCAGTGCTTCCGTCTACCCGCTGTCAGTCCACGACGCTTTTGCCCTCGCCAGCGACCTTGGTTACGACGGCGTCGAAGTGATGGTGACGAACAACTCGGTCAGCCAGAACCCCGACAAACTGGGCATCCTCAGCGAGCAGTACAGCCAGCCCATCCTGGCGATCCACGCCCCCACCCTGCTGCTGACCCAGCAGGTCTGGGGCAAGGCATGGACCAAGGTGGAGATGTCAGCGGCGATGGCCGCCGAAGTAGGAGCGAAGACGGTTATTGTCCACCCGCCCTTCCGCTGGCAGACCGGATACGCGGAGAACTTCGCCGAAGGCATCAACAGGGTCGCGGGGGAGTACGGCATCGAGATCGCCGTCGAAAACATGTACCCCTGGAAGGTCCGCGGCCGGGAAGCCAAGGCCTACCTGCCCCACTGGAACCCCGTCCCCGAACCCTACGACGCCGTGACCTGGGATTTTTCGCATGCGGCAATCGCCGGAATGGACTCCTTCGAGGAGATCCGGGGGCTTGGTTCACGGCTCGCGCACGTCCATCTCACCGACGGAAACCTCAACGGCAAGGATGAGCACCTCCTGCCCGGGCAGGGCGGCCAGCGCTGCGGCGAGGCGCTGGGGTACCTTACCGATTCCGCATGGCAGGGGGTCGTGGCCGTCGAAGTCAGCACACGCAAGGCGCGCGGCGCCGGAGAACGCGAGGAATGGCTGGCGCAGACCCTCGCCTTCGCCCGGCAGCACCTGCGGCATCCGCGGGGGGCGAACACCGGGGTGGCCGGCATCACCGAGTAGTGCGGTGCCGAGAGTCGAGGGAAAGCTGATTACCCGTCCCGGCGCCGCAGGACACCTGCGGGTTGACCCTTTAAAGAAGGATGGCGCCGGCGGCAAAGGCGGGTGCTGGGGGGTCACCCGTCATGCCGCCAGCGCCGGACCGGATCAGGAAGTCCGGCCCTCATCACTCGCACCTTCATGAGGTAACTGAAACGCTATCGCCCCAGCTTGTGCCTTAACCGGATAAACGCTGGGAGAACGCTGGGAGGCGGGCGTGGCAGGATTGAGGAATGACTGATGCACAAGCACAACGCCTGTCCTTCCTCGGCTGCGGGTCGATGAACGAAGCGATCCTCGCTGGGCTGCTCGCCGCAGGGCTTGAGCCCACCCGGGTGAGCGCGACCGTCCGGCGCGGGGAACGCGCCGCGGCGCTGCGCGGGCGGCACGGGGTCACTGTCCTCGCCACCGAGGAGGATGAGGCGGCCAACCGGAAGGCGGCAGCAAACGCCGACGTCGTCATTCTCGGCGTGAAACCGGTCGGCGTCGTCCCGCTCGCCCAGGACATCGCCGCCTCGCTCCGCCCTGACACCCTGGTGCTGAGTGTGGCCGCCGCGGTCACGACCGCAATGATCGAGGCTGCGCTTCCCCCGGGCCAGCCGGTGATCAGGACGATGCCCAATACGCCGTCGCGCCTGGGCCGGGGCGTCCTGTCCATCTCGGCCGGATCCGCCGCCGGGCCCGAGCACCTTGCCAAGGCCCGTGCCCTGCTCGCATCTGCAGGCACCGTTGTTGAGGTTCCCGAGGCCCAGGTCGACGCCCTGTCCGCCATCAGCGGGTCGGGCCCCGCCTACGCCTTCTACCTCGCCGAGGCCATGGCCGCGGCCGGGGAGAAGCTCGGCCTTGCCCCGGAACTCTCCCGGCTTCTGGCGACCGAAACCGTTGCCGGCGCCGGGTTCATGCTCGCCCAGGAGGGCGCGGACGCCCGCGAGCTGCGCCGGGCCGTGACCAGTCCCAACGGGACAACCGAACGGGCCGTGGCGACCTTCGACGAGCGGGGGCTGGCGGACATCATCGCCGACGGAGCGCGCGCCGCAACTGAGCGCGCCGCACAGATCACGCGCGAGCTCGGGGGCAGCTAGCGCTCAGGGTCGGCCGGCGAACCGTTCGAGCAGGTCGACGTGTCCCGAGACGATCAGCATGTCGCGTCCGGAAACCTTGGTGTCGGGCCGGGCGTAGGTGAAGTCCTCGCCCGGGGATTTCACGCCCACGACCGTCACCCCGTACTTCGAGCGCACTGAGGACTCGGCAAGGGTGAACCCCTGCGTCTCCTTCGGCGGGTACATCTTGACGATCGCAAACCCGTCGTCGAACTCGATGAAGTCCAGCATCCGTCCACCGACGAGGTGGGCGGCGCGCTGCCCGGCGTCGGCCTCGGGATAGATCACGTGGTTGGCGCCGATGCGCTTGAGGATCTTCCCGTGCGAGGGGGTGATCGCCTTGACCCACAGGTGGTCGATGCCCAGGTCGACCAGGTTCGCGGTGATCAGCACGCTCGATTCGATCGACGTTCCCACCCCGACGACGGCGGCGGTGAACTCCTGCGCGCCGAGCTGGCGCAGCGCGTCAATGTTCGTGGCATCGGCCTCGACGACGTGGGTGAGAACGTTGGAAAACTTCTGCACCAGCTGCGGGTCCCGTTCAATCGCCAGGACCTCACGGCCCTGCTTCACGAGCTGCTCGGCCGTGGCTGAACCGAACCGGCCCAGGCCGATCACCAGGACCGGGGCGTTGTGGGGTGGTCTCTCAGCCAATGATCGGCCTTTCTTCGGGGTAGTGATAGAGCGTGCTGCGCTGCTGCAGTGCCAGCGCCGAGGCAAGTGTAATCGTGCCCATGCGGCCGGCGAACATCAGCGCAGAGAGCACGTACTTGCCCTCGGGCGGCAGCTCGGCGCTGAGGTTGGTGCTCAGCCCGCACGTTGCGAAGGCGGAGATCACTTCGAAAACCACCCTGTTCAGCTCCTCGTCGGAGATGGCCAGGATCAGCCCGGTGCCCACCATCACCAGGGTGGCGCCCATGAAGATCACCGAAATGGCAACGCGCATCGCACCGTGCGGGATGGTCCGCCCCCACGCCCGGACGTCGGTGTTGCCGCGGGCCTCCGCCACGATCGCAAGGAACATCACGGCGATCGTGGTGACCCGGATGCCGCCGGCGGTTGACGCCGAACCGCCCCCGGCGAACATGAGCGCGTCGGTGAGCAGCATCGTGGTGGAGTCCATGACGCTCTGGTCAACGAGGTTGAAGCCGCCGGAGCGCATCATCACCGAGGCGAAGACGGCGTGGATCACCTTGTCCGATGCGGCGAGCCCGCCAACGGTGCGCGCGTTCGACCACTCCAGGGCGGCCCATCCAATCGTCCCCGCGGCGAGCAGGATCAGCGACATCGTGACGGTGAGCTTCGTGTGGAGGTTCCACTTGCTGAACCTCCACTTGGTCTGCAGGAGAACCATGACGACCGGGAAGCCGAGGCTGCCCAGGAAGACTCCGACCATGAGCGGGGTCAGGATCCACAAATCCGTCTCGTAGGGAACCAGCCCGTCGGAATGCGGAGTGAAGCCGGCGTTGTTGAACGCGGAGATCGAATAGAAGATGCCGTGCCAGACCGCCTGGCCGAACGGTTCCCCCAGCACCATGAACCGCGGAATGAGCACCAGTGCGAGCACCACCTCGATCACCACCGAGGTGGTGATGACGATCCTCAGCAGCGTGCCGATTTCTCCCAGCCTGCTGGCGTTGTTCAGCGCCTCCTGGGCGATCAGCTTCCCGCGCACGCCGAGGCGCCGGCTGACGACCAGGGCCAGCAGCGACGCGAGGGTGAGCGTGCCGAGGCCGCCGATGAAGATGCCCAGCAGGATGATGAGCTGTCCAAGGAAGGACCAGTGGGTTGCGGTCGAAACGACGGTCAGCCCCGTCACGCACACTGCCGACACGGCAGTAAACATCGCATCGTGCAGCGGGGTCACCTCGCCGGAACTCGATGCCATCGGCAGGCTCAGCAGGGCGGTGAAAACGAGGATCACCGCGATGAAGATCATCAGGGCAAGCCGGGCGGGCGAGCTGTTGGCGAACGCGTCAAGGAGGTCCCGGGCACGCCCGAGGAGCCGTAGGGTGCTCTGCTGATTCTGCCTCAGCCATCGCGGCTGTTGAGTGACCATCGACGCCGTTCGTCCCTGGTTGCTGTTCAAGCCGCCTCGGCGGCACTGCGTTTGTCCTTCGAGTAGTAAATCACTTCCGGACGGTCTTCGTAGCCGAACGGTGCGGCGTCGCGTAGCCTGTCAGTGATGTCTAGACATTCCCCGCCCACACCGCCCACCCAGGTGACGTGGGACGACTCGATGCTCGCCTACAACTTCGGCGGGCACCATCCAATGAATCCGGAACGGCTCGCCCTGACGGCCCGTTTGGCGCGCGACATGGGCCTCCTTGACCTTCCCAGCGTCTCGGTGGTCCGCCCCCACGTTGCCGCCGACCCGGAGCTGGCGCTTGTTCATGGCCGCGACTACATCGCCGGGGTGCGGACGCTCAGCGAAAATCCCGAAGCCGCGTCGCCCGGGTTCGGGCTCGGCACCGAAGACACTCCCGCCTTCCGGGGCATGCACGAAGCCAGCGCCCGCCTGGTTGGCGGTTCGCTTGCCGCTGCAGAAGCGATCATCTCGGGCCGGGCCGTGCACGCGGTGAACTTCGGCGGCGGCATGCACCATGCGGGACGCTCGAATGCCAGCGGCTTCTGCATTTACAACGATGCCGCCGCGAGCGTCCAGCGGCTGCTGGATTCCGGAATGCAGCGGGTGATGTATATCGACGTCGACGCCCACCACGGGGACGGCACGCAGAACATTTTCTGGAACGAGCCCCGCGTGCTGACGGTGTCGCTCCACGAGACCGGGATGAGCCTGTTTCCGGGCACCGGATTCGCTAACGAGATCGGCGGACCCGGAGCCGAAGGTTCTGCCGTCAACGTGGCCCTTCCCACCCACGCCGGCGACGCCGCAGTGCTGCGGGCCTTCCACGCGGTCGTGCCGCAGCTCGCTGAGGTCTTTTCCCCGGACGCGATCGTCAGCCAGCACGGGTGCGACTCCCACGCGGCGGACCCGCTGACCCACCTCAAGCTGAGCGTGGACGCCCAGCATGCGCTCATGCTCGGAGTGCGGGACCTCGCGACGCGCTTTTCCGATGGACGCTGGATTGCAACCGGGGGAGGCGGCTACAACCTCGCCAGCGTCGTCCCCCGCTCCTGGACCCTCTTGATCGCGGTGGCTGCCGGGGCGCAGGTTGGACCCGAGACTCCTGTGCCGTCCAGCTGGCGCGACTACGTCCGGGAACGGCACGGGTCGGAAGCCCCGGCGCTCCTGGGCGACGGCGCCGACACCTGGTGGCGCTCCTGGGAAATCGGCTACGACCCTGCCGACGACCTCGACCGCAGTGTCATGGCCACCCGGAAGGCAGTGTTCCCCCTGCACGGGCTCGACCCCTGGTTCGATTAACCGGCATCCCATCCCGCCGGGATGCCGTTTCGCGTATATATCGCTAGGGTGAACGGATGGGTATCGATGATGTGTTCGCAGTCATCGCCGAAGGCACGCGCAGGGAAATCCTGGGCTCGCTGCGGGCGGGCGATAAATCAGTGGGTGAGCTCGTTGCGGAACTGAACGTCAGCCAGCCCACAGTCTCCAAGCATCTGAAGGTGCTCCGCGAGGCAGGACTGGTCAGCCCCCGGGCGCAGGGCCAGAAGCGCTTCTACTCCCTCGACGCAGCGCCGCTGGCCGCCGTCCAGGAGTGGCTCACTGAGTTCGCCCCCGCCGACGCGGCCGATGCCGTTTCGCCGGCAAGCGCGGCTCCCGAGGATCACGCCGGCGCGCAACAGCCCGGCGACCGGGCGGAACTCCCCGCCGGGGAGCCCGCGCCTGCGGAATCCGCACTGCTGCAGCCCGACGAGGAGTCGGCTGCCGAGCCGCTCGCCGCGGCCGCGCTCGCCGTTCCCGCGGACGCGCCGCCCACTGCGGCCGAAGTGACCCGGCAGCAGCAGATCGGGCGCACCGTCGGCCGCGCCGCCGAGCGGGCATCCGACCTCTTCGCGCAGCTGCGCCGCCGCCGTGAAAAAGAGCGGTAACCCCCTGGTCCCGGCACATCCCGGGCCGCAGCAGGCCGAACCCCATTTGAGCCGCCGCCGCCGGAAGGGTAGGGTACCTTTCATGACCCGTTGGTATGCGTATTTTTTGTTGGCTCTGAAGGAGCCCGCAGTCTAATACGCTGACCAACTTCTTCAGAGCCAACAGGGCGGGGATCACTCCCTGCCCTTCGCCGTTTCTACGGCGGGTTCTGCAGCAGCTGAATCCGGCCGAAGCGGCAGGCACACCGCCCTCGCACACCGGAAATGGGAACCACAGTGACCACTCAGCTCCATGCCCCGCAGACAAGCGCCACCCGGAATCTCCGCGTCACCCGGTTCGAGCCGCTGCCGACGCCGCGGCAGCTGCGCCAGGAACAGCCCCTCAGTGATTCCTCCGCCGAAACGGTCGCGGGCGCCCGCCGCGACATCCGTGCGGTGCTCGACGGCACCGACGACCGCCTGCTGGTAATCGTCGGCCCCTGCTCGATCCACGACCCGGCGGCGGGCCTCGACTACGCCCGGCGCCTGGCATGTACCGCAGCGGCCCTGGATGATGATCTTTTGATCGTGATGCGCGCCTACTTCGAGAAGCCGCGCACCACCGTGGGCTGGAAGGGGCTGATCAACGATCCGCATCTTGACGGCAGCCACGACATCTCGCTCGGGCTCCGCACCGCCCGCCGGTTCCTCGGCGAGGTCACCGACCTCGGGCTGCCCGTGGGCACGGAGTTCCTGGAGCCGGTGAGCCCCCAATACCTCGCCGACCTCGTGGCGTGGGGCGCAATCGGCGCGCGGACCACCGAGAGCCAGATCCACCGCCAGCTCGTGTCGGGCCTGTCCATGCCGGTCGGATTCAAGAACGGCACGGACGGCGGACTCCAGGTCGCCCTCGACGCGTGCGTTGCTTCATCCGCGCCGCAGTCCTTCCTGGGGATCGACGATTCCGGGCGGGCCGCCCTTGTGACGACCACCGGAAACCCCGACGCACACCTCGTCCTGCGCGGGGGCAGCGGCGGGCCGAACTACTCATTCGAACATATTGCCGCCGCGGGCGCCGCGCTCTCCGGGCAGCGCACCGCTGCCCGCCTGATCGTTGATGCAAGCCACGCCAACAGCGGAAAGGACCACGTGCGGCAGGCGGAGGTGGCGCGCGAGATCGCCGCGCTGCGGGCTTCCCGGCCGGGGTACGCGGACGCCGTCGCCGGTGTCATGCTCGAAAGCTTCCTTGTTGAAGGGGCCCAGAAGCTCACCGAGGGCGCGGCAGGGGAGCTGAGGTACGGGCAGAGCATCACCGATGCGTGCATGGACTTCGCCACCACCGAGTCGATCCTTGAGGAGCTCGCCGCCAGCGTGCGCGGCACCCGTGAAGCCTCCCGTTAATACGGTGCTTTCACTTTGGTCACATTAGCCACTAGAGTACTGCTCTAGGCGGATAATCCTTATGCCACAAGGCGACACGCCGACTAGTCGCTCAATGGGTGTCAAGCGTGATGCCGGTCGCAGGGTGAGAAGCCTTCAAGAAAAGGACAGTGGTGAGATGGCAGACGGGAACAATTTCTCGGATGTGCAGTTTCTGACGGTCGCCGAGGTGGCCGAGGTCATGCGGGTTTCCAAAATGACGGTCTATCGGCTCGTCCACTCCGGGGAAATGCCGGCCGTCCAGTTCGGCAGGTCCTACCGCGTGCCCGAGTCGGCCGTCGAGGCGTACGTGCGCCACGCGCAGGTCGACGCGCAGGTCGCCGTGCAGGTCGACGGACAGTCAGCCACGGCCTGACCGCGCCCGGCAAACAGGCACCGCGCGGGCTGGTCCCGGTCAAGGGGCGGCGCCAATTGGCTGTACCCTGTTAAGGAATGTTTTGGTCGGCAATTGTCTGCCGTCCTATGCAGCACCACCGGTGCGCATCACCTTGTGCGCCAATGTCAGATCCAGGCGGAAGCACGCTGTTCAGCGGCGTGTGCCGCCGCTTGGAAACTTCAGCAAAGTTTGTGAGGACTCTATGGGTTCAGTAATCAAGAAGCGCCGCAAGCGTATGGCAAAGAAGAAGCACCGCAAGCTGCTTCGCAAGACCCGCCACCAGCGCCGCAACAAAAAGTAGGGCCTGGCCCCTCGCAGCCGGCCTGCCGCTGACGGGAGGCTTCCGCTCCCGCTTTACCGGTCCGCAGCTTCAACCGAAACAGTTGAAGCCGTGGGCCGGACGTGGTTAAGGCGTCCTGGTGAGCCGCAAGATTTTCCGACCCGGCTGCACGGCCCGGCTGACGCGGGTGCAGCCGGGTCAGCGCCCGCGCATCCGCGTGAATCCGCGCCAAAGCCCGTAGACCACGCCGGCTCCGGTGGCCGCCCGCAGCCCGGCCGTTGCAGCGCGCCGGCCGCTGCGGAAGTCGTAGACCGGCCAGTTGTTCGCCCGGGCATGGCGGCGCAGTTTGCTGTCAGGGTTGATTGCCACTGGGTGCCCGACGATGCTCAGCAGCGGCACATCGTTGTAGGAGTCGCTGTATCCCCAGCATCGGGCAAGATCGAGGTTGTCGCGTGCGGCGAGGTCGATGACTGCGGCGGCCTTCGCCGCGCCGTGAAGGAACTCGCCGACGAGCCGGCCCGTGTAGAGGCCGTCCGCCACCTCGCCGACGGTGCCCAGGGCGCCCGTCAGGCCAAGGCGCTTGGAAATCACGGCGGCCACCTCAACCGGGGTGCCGGTCACGAGCCACACCTTCCGGCCGGCGTCGAGGTGATGCTCGGCGAGCGCGCGGGCTCCCGGCCAGATCTTTGAGGCGATCATCTCGTCGTAGACCTCTTCGCCAAGGGCGAGGATGTCGGCATGGGCGATGCCGATGGCGAAGGACAGCGCGGCGTCGCGCACCGCGTTAACGTCCGTCATTGTTTCGCCGCGCATGATGAAGCGGATCTGCTTCCAGGCCAGGCCGGCGGCGAACCTCAGCGTGAACGCGCGCCGCTGGTACATCTTACGGGCGACGTGGAAGAGGCTTGCCCCTCGCATCATCGTGTTGTCGACGTCGAAGAAGGCGGCTTCCCCGGGCTCGCCGACCGCACGCGGAGGACGCGGGGTCGACCCCGGGACGGCTGCAGGCATGGTTTGAGTCTAGCTACTGGGCGCCCGCACCCGGCACAGGCGCCCGGGCGGGTAGTTTTGAGTCATGGACACTTCCGAAGCCGCCGGCGCCGGGCCGGACATCGTCCTTCTGACGAAACCCTCCTGCCACCTGTGCGAGGACGCCCGCGCCGTTGTGGAGCGGGTGGCCGGCAGCCTCGGGCTGCGCTGGCGGGAACGCTCGGTGGCCGGGGATCCGGATCTCCTTGCCCGGTTCGCGGAGGAGTTGCCGGTGCTCATGATCGACGGCGTGCAGCGGGATTTCTGGACCATCGACGAGGCCAGGCTGCGCCGGCTGCTGATGCCGGGTGCGTGAGCGGTGACGCCCGTGCCCGTTCCCGGTCAAGCCCGCGCTTCCCGGTTGGAGGGCCGACCGTCGCCACCTAGAGTGGAAGTAGATCCGCCGGGAAATCGTGCCAGTGGGGGCGATACCGTTTCTGCGGTATCCGAGATGCAACGGAGCAGAGAACAGTGACGACGCCGGACGTGCCAGAGCTTCATCCAGTAGGCGGTGAAGCCGCGCGTCGGATTCCTCCCGCGTCGCTTTCCCGCCTGACCATCTACCTGCGGGCGCTGAACTCACTGCTTGCAGAGGGTATCGAGCGGGTGTCCTCCGAGGAGCTTGCCGATGCGGCCGGCGTCAACTCTCCGATGCTGCGCAAGGATCTGTCTTATCTCGGCTCGTACGGCACCCGCGGAGTCGGTTACGAGGTCCAGTACCTCAACCGCCAGATTTCGAGCGCCCTCGGGCTGACCCTCGACTGGAGGGTTGCGATCATCGGCGTGGGCAACCTCGGGCGCGCCCTTGCCGGTTATTCGGGGTTCGCCTCGCGCGGGTTTGAGATCGTTGCACTTTTCGACGCCGACCAGATGGTGGTTGGTTCCGAGGTGGGCTGGCTGCGTGTCAGCGCCGTGGATGAGCTTGAGCCGGTGCTCAAGCGCACGCGCGCGAATATGGCGGTGCTGGCCGTGCCGGCCGAAGTCGCCCAGGCCCTCTGCGACAGGCTTGTCGCTGCGGGAATCACAAGCATCCTCAGTTTCGCCCCGGTCGTGCTGCAGGTGCCCCCGCACGTCCAGCTGCGCAAGGTCGATATGTCAACGGAACTGCAGATCCTCGCCTACCACGCGCAGCGGGCCCAGGAGCCCGACATGGGCCTCCCCGACGCCCGCTCCGCTCAGTAGGAGCCGGAACGCAAACCGGGCAGCGGCACTGGCTTCGGTGCCGTCCGGCGCAGGCGCCTCGCCTGCGCCGGCCTCGGCAGAGGAACGGTGCGGGGCCCTGCTAGTAGCGCGGGGCCCGAGGGGCGAAGTACTCGTTTGTTGGCTTCAGGTAGCAGAGGATTACCCCAGCGACACCAAGCAGGACGGACAGGGCCGCGAGCGCGCCGCCGCCCAGGGAAAGCAGCGAAAGCCCGGCCAGGACGGTTGCCGTGATCCGCGCCCAGTTCTTTCCCTTGCGGATCATCACCGCGAGGAGAACGTAGATTGCCGTGAAAACGATCCCGAAGATGATCGCCAGGGTGGCGATCGTTCCGGCGAGCGACTCCGCCGTGAACCCCGCGGTCTCGAGCTGGGCAATCTGGGAGGGGTCGAGCGTGGCAAGGGGGTTCATCGAAGAAAGGATGGTGCTGAGCAGGAAGACCAGGCCGGCGGCGATGATGAGCCAGTATGCGATAACGACCTTCTGCGGTGCAGGACCCTTTGTCGCGGCCGCAGCCGGCGCGCCCGGGTAGGTGTATCCGGACGGCTGGGCAGCCTGGTATCCGTAATTGGGCTGCTGCTGACCGTACTGCTGCTGACCCTGTTGCCCGTACTGCTGCTGGCCCTGCTGGCCGTACTGCTGCTGGCCGTACTGGGGTTCGACCCGTTCGCCGTACTGCGGCGGGCCGGGCTGCTGTCCGTATCCTCCGGCCTGCCCGCCGCCCGCCGGCGCCTGGGGTGCGTTCTGCCCGTACCGGGGCTGAGCAGGGTTCTGGGGTGCGGGATCGTGCGGAGTCGGATCCTGGGGGTTGGGCTCAGGAGTTCCCGGAGGTGTAGTCATGACCGCATCCATTCACTGAGGGCGCCCGAGGGCGCCGGGGCTTCGGTTTCAGCCTATCGCGCAGGCAGGCGATCGCTACCTCGGCGCGGCCATCCCTTTGGGTCAATTCAGGGGATGCGGCCGGCCCGGACGCCCGGGGAGCCGTTAACGCGGTCAGCCGCCGGCCCCTGGGGGGCCGGCGGCTGACGAAAGCTGGCGGGCGGGTGCCCGAAGCTGACTGCTAGTTGGCTACGAATGCAGCGTCGAGGCTGATGGTGACCTTGTCACCAACGAGAACGCCGCCGGCTTCGAGGGCAGCATTCCAGGTCAGGCCGAAATCCTTGCGGGAAATGGTGGTCGAGCCGGACACGCCTGCGCGGGTGAAACCGAACGGGTCAACAGCAACACCGTTGAACTCGGTATCGAGAACGACGGTCTTGGTGATGCCGCGGATCGTGAGGTCACCCGTGACCTTGTAGGTCTCGCCCGAACCCTCGACCGAAGTCGACGTGAAGGTCATCTCGGGGAACTCCTCGACGTCGAAGAAATCGGCGCCGCGTACGTGGGCATCGCGGTTCTCGTCACCGGAGTTGAAGGAGGCGGTCTTGACGGTCGCCGTCACCTTCGAGTCTGTGAGGTTGTCACCAACGACCAGGGCTGCTTCGACATCGCCGAAGGTGCCGCGCACCTTGCTGATGCCGGCGTGGCGGACGGTGAAGCCGATCTCGCTGTGTGCGGGATCGAAGGACCAGGTTCCGGTGCTGAGGCCTGAAGGGATGCTCATGGGTTGTTCTCCTTGGATGGGAAGAGGAAGGTTGTTACTTCTATATAAACATGCGTTTGCATCTTTTATTCCCACCCCGTCCGCAATCAGCCCGGTGCACGGCCGCCCGGGGCAGTCCACGGGGGATTTAGCGGGGCGGGGATAACTCTGCGAAACTGGGACCATGCCCCTTGCAACCGTTCACCTGGTGCGCCACGGTGAGGTCCACAACCCCGACGGGGTCCTGTACGGGCGGCTCCCGGAGTTTCACCTCTCCGATCTCGGCCGCCGCATGGCCCAGCAGATGGCGGACCATTTCGAGCAGCGCCGCAATGAAGGTGCCAATATCGTTTACCTTGCCGCCTCGCCGCTGACCCGCGCCCAGGAGACCGCCGCGCCTGTCGCCAGCGCCCTGAACCTCGAGGTGAACACCGACAGCAGGATCCTCGAAGCCGAAAACCGTTTCGAGGGGCTGTCCCGCATCAAGAGCAAGCTGCGGCAGCCGCGCTACTGGCCGCTGCTTGTCAATCCGATCCGGCCGTCCTGGGGTGAGCCATACTCGGCGCAGGCGTCGCGGGTCATGGAAGCGGTCCGCTTCGCCCGGGATGAGGCGCTGCGCGGAGCCGGCGGTGACACGCACGGACCGGCCGAGGCGATCCTCGTCAGCCATCAGCTGCCCATCTGGGTCACCCGGCTCGCGGCCGAGGGGCGGAGGCTGTGGCACGATCCCCGCCAGCGCGAATGCACCCTGACGTCCGTCACGTCACTCGATTTCTCCGGTGATGTTCTCACGCGGGTCCGGTATGAGGAACCATGCGCGGACCTGCTTCCGGGTGCGGCGAATGTCCCGGGAGCATAATAGAATTACTACACGTTGTAGAAAAATGTGGAAGAAGCCGTGACACCTTCGAATGCCGCTCCGGCTAGACGCCCGCTGATCAAATTCGGCGCCGCTCTCGCCCTTGCACTGTCCGCCTCGATGGCGCTTGCCTCCTGTGCCGCGGAAGACCCCCTCGCCCAGCAGGCGGCGGCGGGGGACAACAAGAACTACATCGCCGGAGACGGATCGGTCACGGAATACGCTCCGGGGGAGCGGGGAGAGCCCGTGCAGCTCACCGGGACCCTGTTCGACGGTTCCGAGGTTTCAAGCGCCGACTGGGATGGACAGGTGACGGTGCTGAACTTCTGGTACGCCGCCTGTGCTCCCTGCCGCAAGGAAGCCCCCGACCTCCTGGCCCTCCACAACGCCTTCGAGCCCGCCGGCGCCCAGTTCTACGGGGTGAACATCCGTGACGAGCGCAAGACAGCCGAGGCCTTCGAGCGCACATTCGACATTCCCTACCCCAGCTTCAACGACAAAGACGGCGGCGTTCTTCTCGCGATGACGAGCTACGTCCCGCCCCAGGCCGTCCCCACCACCCTGGTCCTGGACAAGGAGGGACGCGTTTCGGCGCGGATCCTCGGCCTTGCCGACCGCAGCACCCTGAAGGCCCTGATCCAAGATGCCGTCGCCGAGTAGCGCCCCATGCAGCTGCTGACAGCGCTTGGGGCGGCCGTTCCCGCACAGGGCAACCCGTTCGCCGACGCGGTGCTCAGCGGCTCGATGCTTCTTGCCCTGCCGGTTGCCCTGCTCGCCGGGCTCGTCTCCTTCGCCTCGCCATGCGTGCTCCCGCTCGTCCCGGGGTACCTCGGCTATGTGACGGGGCTGACGGGCGTCGACCTGGAGCAGCAGCGGCGCGGCCGGATGTTCGTCGGAATAGCCCTGTTCGTCCTTGGCTTCTCGCTGGTCTTCATGGCCTACGGGACGCTGTTCGGCCAGCTCGGGGCCTGGCTGCGCGTCTCACAGGACTGGCTGATCCAGGTACTGGGCATCGTTGTGATCCTCCTCGGCGTGGTGTTCGCCGGCGGATTCTCGTGGTTCCAGAGAGAGAGCAGGGTCCACGCCCGCGTTCCCGCCGGGCTGTGGGGCGCCCCACTGCTCGGGATGACGTTCGGGCTCGGCTGGGCGCCCTGCATCGGCCCGACGCTGGGCGCCGTCCAGCTGCTCGCCATTTCCGGCGATGACGCAAGCGCGCTCCGCGGCGCCGTCCTCACCTTCGTCTACTGCCTGGGCCTCGGGCTTCCCTTCCTCTTCATTGCACTGGGTGTGCGCCGGGGGATGGGGGCAATGCGGTTCTTCCGCAGGCACCGGCGCCTGCTGCAGCGCGCCGGCGGCGGCCTGCTGATCGCCGTCGGAGCGCTGATGGTGACGGGCGTATGGAACCGGTGGATCACCAGCATCCAGGACCTCCTCATCAGCAATGTGAATCTGCCCATCTAGCCCGCTTCCTCACCCGGTTTCCCGGATGAGCGACCACCCAACGAAGAACAGGTCAAGGTGAAAAAGGAAAAGGAAAGCACAGCGGCTGCCAAGCCCGACGCCGTCCTGCCCGCGCTCGGCCTCGGCGGAAGCCTGCGGTGGGCGTGGACGCAGCTGACGAGCATGCGCACGGCCCTTTTCCTGCTGCTGCTGCTCGCAGTGGCTGCCGTCCCCGGATCACTGTTCCCGCAGCGGCCCGCCAACCCCGCCGTCGTGACCCAGTACATCGAAGACCATCCCGGCACCGGCCCGGTGCTCGACTGGTTCCAGCTGTTCGACGTGTATTCCTCGGTCTGGTTCTCCGCGATCTACCTGCTGCTGTTCATCTCCCTCATCGGATGCGTCATCCCCCGCGCGCTCGCCCATGGCAGGGCCATGAAGGCCCTCCCGCCGCGCACACCCAAGCGTCTGTCCCGCCTGCCGGTCTACGGCACGATCGAGATTCCGGCCGAGCGTGCCGCAGCCGCGGGGATCACCCCCGGCTCCGCGGCCGCCGACGCCGCTGAAATCCTGCGCAAACGCGGATACCGGGTGGACATCCGGGACAAGGACACCGACCGCCCCTCCGTCGGGGCCGAGCGCGGCCTGAGCAAGGAACTGGGCAACCTGGTGTTCCACATCTCGCTCATCGGGGTCCTGATCTCCGTGGCTGTGGGCGGACTGTTCGGCTACAACGGTCAGAAGGTCATCGTCGAGGGCGACAGCTTCGTGAACACCCTGGTGGGCTACGACTCCTTCACCCCCGGCACCAACTTCAGCAACGACCAGCTCGACCCCTACTCGATCCGCCTGGACTCCTTCGACGTGCAGTTCGACCGCGACCAGCCGGCGCACTACGGCCAGCCGCTGGACTTCACCGCGAACCTCACAACCAAGGACGGCCCCGGCGCTGCCCCGCAGAAGCAGGTGCTCAAGGTGAACGCGCCGGTGAAGATCGGCGGCACGAGCGTCTACCTCGTCGGCAACGGCTACGCGCCGGTGGTCACGGTGCGCGACGGCGAGGGGAACATCGCCGTCCAAGGCCCGGTTGTGACAGTGCCCTCCGACGGCCTCTACACCTCCCTGGCCGTCATCAAGGCGCCCGACGCCCAGCCCGACCAGCTCGGCTTCGTCGGGTTCTTCCTCCCCACGGCCTTCATCGACGAGAACGGGGTCTCCTTCTCGCGCGACCCCGATCCGTTCAATCCCCAGCTGAACCTCAACGCCTACTACGGTGACCTCGGCCTTGACGGGGGCGATCCCCAGAACGTCTATGCCCTCGACACCGAAGGACTCACCGAGCTCAACAGCAGGAACAGCGACAACGGCGGCATCGTGCTCGGGGCGGGCGAGACCTACGACCTGCCCGAGGGCAAGGGCTCAATCACCTTCGACGGGCTGAAGCGGTACGTCGCCCTGGACATCCACCACGACCCCGGTCAGCTCGGTGCCCTCGCCTTTTCCACCCTCGCCCTGACAGGGCTCACCGCCTCGCTGTTCATCGGGCGCAGGCGGCTGTGGTTCCGGTCCGGAATCCACCCCGACGGGCGCGTCCTCCTTGAGTACGGGCTGCTCGCCCGCGGCGAGGACCACCGCCTCGCCGGGGAAGGCGCCGCTGTCGAGAAACTGCTCCGCGCACGCTGGCTGGTGCCGGAGGCCCAAGCAGGAGAAAATCAATTGCAGCCCGCCGGAACGCGCGGCGACGACGGTAAGGACACCTAATGCCAAGCGTTAACGCCGAATTGGGCGCAGCCAGCGAGCTCTTCATGCTGCTCGCCTCCATCGCCTATGTTGTGGCACTCGTTTTCTTTGTGCTCGACCTGGTCAAGTCGAGCAAGACCATTGAGAAGGTCGAAGCGCGGCTCGCCACCGTCGGAGCGCCGCAGGCGGACCTGCCTCCCGGTGCGGGGGCGGCTGCGACCGCTGACGACTCGATGTCGTACAGCGCCGGCCAGCGGCGCTCCTCGGCACGGATCGCCGTCGCGCTCACCGTGCTTGCCACGGTCATCCACGCCGCGGCGGTCGTGAGCCGGGGCGTCGCGGCGAACCGGGTGCCCTGGGGCAACATGTACGAGTTCTGCACCACGGGCGCGCTCGTCGTCTCGCTGATCTTCCTGATCACCCTGACCCGGCGGGACCTGCGCTTCGTTGGATCCTTCGTCGTCGGCCTCGTGGTGGTCATGCTGTGCGCCGCGACGGTGGGCTTCCCGACCCCGGTGGCCAACCTCATCCCCGCGCTGCAGAGCTACTGGCTGATCGTGCACGTGTCCATCGCCGTTGCGTCCTCCGCCCTCTTCACCATCACCTTCGCGATGTCGGTGCTGCAGCTGGTGCAGTCCTCGCGGGAAGCCCGCGTTGCCGCCGGCCGCTCCGATACCGCACGCTTCATGCGCCTTGTCCCGTCGGCCCTGAGCCTGGAGAACCTTTCCTACCGCCTCAACGCCGTTGCCTTCGTCGGCTGGACCTTCACCCTGATGGCCGGCGCGATCTGGGCCGAGCAGGCGTGGGGCCGGTACTGGGGCTGGGACACCAAGGAGGTCTGGACGTTCGTGATCTGGACCGTCTATGCAGGCTACCTCCACGCCCGGGCCACGCGCGGCTGGACCGGAACGCGGGCGGCCTGGCTGTCGATCGTCGGCTACCTGTGCATCGTGTTCAACTTCACGATCGTCAATATCTACTTCTCGGGGCTCCACAGCTACGCCGACGCGGGCTGACCTTCCCGGCCGCACAAAGCCGCACCGGCCCCATCCCCTTTCGGGATCGGACCGGTGCGGCTTTTGCGTGGGTGAAGAGTGCGGCGGAAGGGCGCGGGCTACGGGTTCTTGGGCCGGTGCGCGCCGGTACTTCCGGAGTCCCCGGCGTCGTCGTCCGATTCGGGGGCCTGCGGAGTCTCGGAACTGCCTGAGGCCGGTCCGTCCGCCTTGGGGCCGCCCTTGGTTCCCCCGCCCTTGGTTCCTCCGGCGTGCGGCTGGCCGTCGTGCGGCTTCCGCTCCTGCTCGCGCCGGCGCTGCTCCCGTGCCTGCTGCCGGCGCTTGGTCTCAAGGTTCTGCAGGAACTGCGGGTCGTCATCGGGCGCGGTGGGGCGCCGCGGAGCAGGGCGGGTCGGACCGGCCGGCCGGGCCTGGCGCGGGCGCCCGAAGAGGAACCAGAGGCCCGCTCCGAGGAGGGGAACAACGAGGATCGTGATCAGCCATGCCGGTTTCGAAATGCTTCGCACTTCATTGGACCGACTCATGAAGCAGTCGATCAGGGCGTAGATGATGATTGCGACTCCAAGAATCACCAGAAAGAGCAACAGGCGGGGCATACCCCAATTGTAGGCGAGTAAACTTGTACGGTGGCCTTCCTCAAATTCACCGCCCTGCGGCTGCTGCTCGTCGTCGTCATCTTCGTGGTCTGCGTGCAGCTCGGGCTTGGTGCCATCCTGTCCGCCGTTGCCTCCGCCGTCCTGGCTTGGTGCGTCACCTACCTCTTCTTCCGGGAGCTCCGCGACGCCGCTGCGGCAAACCTGCAGCGCCGGTTCAAGGAGGGGGCGCCGCCGGTGCGCAACGCGATGGAGAACGACGACGCCGCCGCCGAAGACGGCCTCGACCCCAACGCCCCCGTCAACGCTGACCGCCGGCCGCGCCGGGACTGACCGGGCCGCACGGTGCCGCGCGGGCCTACAGCGCGACGGTCAGGACAATCCCGAGGGCGAACAGCACGCTGAAGCCCAGGTTGATCAGGCTTGTCTGCTTCAGCACGGGGATCAGGCTGCGGCGCTTCTTGCCCTTGAGCATCAGCCAGCTCGGCATCAGGCAGGCCGGAATCAGCAGGAGCACGAGCAGCACCCACGGGTACTTCTCGACGAGGAACAGGGGCAGCAGGATGGCTGTCGCGAGCATCATGACGTAACTGACCCGCGCGGCGGTGTCCCCGAGGCGCACAGCGAGGGTCAGCTTCCCCGAGGCGCGGTCCGTCGGGATGTCCCTCACATTGTTCGCCATCAGGAGCGCCATCGCGATGACCCCGGTGCTCACTGCCCCCACCCACGCGGCGGCGCTAAGGGAACCGGCCTGGGTGTAGGTGGTGCCAAGCGTCGCGACGAGCCCGAAGAACACGAAGACGAAGATGTCGCCCAGGCCGAGGTATCCGTAGGGGTTCTTTCCGCCCGTGTAGCCCCAGGCGGCGGCGATGCAGCCAAGTCCAACGAGCAGCAGGAACCAGGTCTGCGACAGGATGATCAGCGCCGCGCCGGCAACCATCGCCAGCGCGAAGCAGCCGAAGGCGGCGTACTTCACCTGGCGGGGTTCGGCGGCGCCGGACCCGGTGAGGCGCAGGGGTCCCACGCGGTCGTCGTCGGTGCCCCGGATGCCGTCGGAGTAGTCGTTGGCGTAATTGACGCCAACCTGCAGCAGCACGGCGACGACGGCGGCGAGCACGGCGTTGAACGGCCGGAACGAGGCGAGCCCGTGGGCTGCCGCGCTGCCGATGATCACCGGTGCAAGCGCCATGGGCAGCGTACGGGGGCGGGCTCCTTCAAGCCACTGAGCGGCATTCGCCACGGTTTGTTCCTTTGCTGGTTGTGCTGGTGTGTCTGGCCGGTCAGGTGCCGGTGGGGAGGAAAAGGGTCAGTGCCCCGACTTTTCGAGGAGCGCCCTGAGCGCCTGGCGGTCGGGCTTGCCTCCGGGAAGCAGGGGGAGCGCGTCGAAGCTCAGCACCGTCTTGGGCGCGGCATGGGCGCCGAGTTCCTCGGCCACGCGGGCACGGACAACGGTTGCGTCAACGGATCCGACGACGGCGGCACCCACCGCCGCGCCCCACTCGGGGCTGGTGATTCCCAGGACGACGGCCTGGCTCACCTGCGGGATGTCCTCGATGACGCCGGCGATGACCGACGCCGAGACCTTGAGTCCGCCTGTGACGATGACGTCGTCGATGCGGCCGTGCACAACGACTTTCCCGTCCGCGCCGACGTCGCCTGCGTCGTCGGTCCTGAACCACCGGCGCCCGGAGTTGTGGACGAAGCGGTCCTCGGTGAGCTGGGGGTCGTTGAGGTAGCCGTCGGCGAGCATCGGGCCGCTGATCCACAGCCGCCCTTCTTCGGACAATACCTCTACGCCGTCGAGGGGCACGCCGTTGTAGACGCAGCCTCCGCTGGTTTCGCTCATCCCGTAGGTTTCCACGATGTTCAGGCCCTGGCGGCGGGCCTCGCCGCGCAGCGCAGAACCCATCGGAGCCCCGCCGAGCAGGATGGCGTTGAACCGGCGGAGCACCGCGAGGGTCTCCGGGGCCGGATCGGCCAGCAGGCGGTGAAGCTGCGTGGGGACCAGGGAGGTGAAGCGTACCCGGTCCGTCAGCTCGGACGCGGCGGCGGTGAACGCTTCGGCAGTGAACGGTGCACCCGAGTCCATCGTCCAGGGGCGGGTGCCTGCGTAGAGCGAGCGGACCAGGACCTGGAATCCCGCAACGTGGTGCACGGGCAGCGCGAGGAGCCACTGTCCCTCCGCCTTCAGGGCGAAGGCCGTGGCCATGGCGGAGGCGGCCAGCGCGTCGACGCTGAGCATTGTCTTCTTGGGCACCCCCGTCGAGCCGGAGGTGCTCAGGACGGCGGCGATTTCGTCGTTGGGCAGTTCCCCGGGGAAGTCTTCGTCGGCGGCAACATGCGGGGCGATCGCCGGGCCCTCGCCGGCGAGCGAGGCCGCCAGCGGTTTCAGCAGTTCGTGCGCGTCGAAACCCGAAGGGGTGAATATGGGGAGCAGTTCCATGCCGGTCCTAGAAGTAGTAGGGGAACGCGGACCAGTCGGGGTTGCGCTTCTCGAGGAACGCTTCCTTGCCCTCGACGGCTTCGTCGGTCATGTACGCGAGCCGGGTGGCTTCTCCGGCGAACACCTGCTGCCCGGCGAGTCCGTCGTCGGCGAGGTTGAAGCCGAACTTCAACATCCGCAGCGCCTGCGGGCTCTGGCGGGCAATGTCCGCTGCATACTCGAGGGCGGTTGCTTCGAGGGAGGCGTGATCGACGGCCTCGTTGACGGCGCCCATCGCCACCATGTCCTCGGCGGAATATTCGCGGGCGAGGAAGAAGATCTCGCGCGCACGTTTCTGCCCGATCTGGCGGGCCAGGAGCGCCGAACCGTAACCGGCGTCGAAGCTTCCCACTGTCGCGTCCGTCTGCTTGAAGCGCGCGTGCTCGCGCGAGGCGATGGTCAGGTCCGCGACCACGTGCAGGCTGTGCCCGCCTCCGGCGGCCCACCCGTTGACGACGGCGATGACGACCTTGGGCATGGTGCGCATCAGCCGCTGCACCTCGAGGATGTGCAGGCGTCCCGCGCGGGCCGGGTCGATGGTCTCCCGTGTCTCGCCCTCCGCGTACCGGTAGCCGTCGCGCCCGCGGATGCGCTGGTCCCCGCCGGAGCAGAAGGAGTGCCCGCCGTCCTTCGGGGAGGGGCCGTTTCCGGTGAGCAGGACGGCGGCGACGTCGGGGGTCATCCGCGCATGGTCAAGTGCCCGGTACAACTCGTCCACAGTGCCGGGACGGAAGGCGTTGCGCACCTCGGGGCGGTCGAAAGCGACGCGCACCGTCGGGAGGTCGCGGAGCACGCGGCCGTCTGCCGAACGCTCCACCTGGCGGTGGTACGTCATGTCGGTGAAATCCTCGAAACCCGCGACGGTTCGCCACTGGGTGGGGTCGAAGATGTCGGAGACCTGAGGGGGAAGATCGGATGTCACCAACCGAGTCTAGCGGTGGCAAGCACCCCGGGCATGCAGCGGCGGGCGCTTAGGAGATGCAGAACTCGTTGCCTTCGGGATCGGTCATCGTGTACCAGGTCAGCGGGCCCTGCCTGCCGTCATGGAGGAAACTGGCGCCGCGTGCTTCGAGGGCGGCACGGGCTTGATCCTTGTCGATCTCCTTCCGGTGGATATCCAGGTGGAAGCGGTTCTTTGCCGTCTTGGGTTCGGGGACGGGCTGGAACACGAGGCGGAGCCTGTCCTTCTGGCCCAATTCACCGGCCTTGCAGACCGCTGCGCCGTCGCGCCAGACTCGTGCGCCCCGGTGCACGACGACGTCGGACTCGTCCGCGTAGCCCGCGGAAAGCATCTGGTCGATGAACCCCTCGTCGACCGGCTCGACGATCCAGCCCAGCGTTTCGGCCCACCAGTCGGCCTGGGCGTGGGGGTCGCTGCAGTCGATGGAAATCTGAATGTTGTGTTCCATGCCGAAACGGTAAGGCTGAACCCGCCGGGTGCGGAAGACACCCGCGGTCAACCGCTGTCCTCGACCCGAACGCACCCCGCTCCGGATCCTGTACAGGAACCCCGGGCCGGCGGTGGACAGTGCCTGCTCCGCCGCGGCACATTAACGGGCGCAAGTTCCGCTGGATTAGAATCGGCACAACCATCCGGCGCCGAAAGCGCGGGATAGGACTCAACGAGTAAGGCAGTAATGAGTAATCTCGAGACCCGTCCGGTTCCGGTGATCTGCGAGAGCGGGCCCGAGCGGGCCGGAAGCCCTCCGGTCGAAATCCTCGAACCCCGCGAGGTGCCGTTGGGCGGTCCCCGGAGCATGTCAGTTCGCCGCACGCTCCCGCAGCGCGGCCGGTCGCTGATCGGCGCATGGTGCTTCCTCGACCACTACGGGCCCGATCCCGTTGAGGCGGCCGGCGCCATGAGCGTCCCGCCCCACCCCCACACCGGCCTGCAGACGGTCAGCTGGCTTTTCGCCGGTGAGATCGAACACCGCGACAGCGCCGGAAACCACGCATTGGTTCGACCCGGCGAGCTGAACCTCATGACGGCGGGATCGGGCATTTCCCATTCCGAGGTCTCAACGCCGGCAGCGTCGTCGCTCCACGGGGTGCAGCTCTGGCTGGCGCTGCCGGACCGCTCGCGCTTCGTGACCCACCGCTTCGACCACTACGCCCCGGTCCCGGTCCAGGGCGAAGGGTTCGACCTCAGCGTTTTCCTTGGCACCCTTGGCGGCTCAGCTTCCCCCGTTGCCACCCACACCCCGCTGCTGGGAGCCGAGCTGAGGATCCGCGCCGGCTCCACCGCCTCCTTCGCCGTTTCCCCGGATTTCGAACACGGAATCCTTGTCGACAGCGGCAGCATCGAATTCAACGGTACGGACGTTGCAGCAGGTGAACTCGCCTATCTGCCGGTCGGTCATGAATCGATCGAAATCAGGGCAGGCGGCAGCGGACCGGCGCGGCTGATGGTCATCGGCGGCGAGCCTCTCGGTGAAGAAATCGTGATGTGGTGGAACTTCGTGGGACGCAGCCACGAGGAGATTGTCGAGTATCGCAACCGGTGGCAGTCCGAGATCGGTATCGAGGAAGACCAGGTGCGGCCCGAGGTTCTGTTCGGCCTTCCCGAGGGCAACACCCTGAAGCCCCTGCCTGCACCGGAGCTGCCGCGGGTGCGCATCCGCCCTCGAAAGTAGGGCGCAGCACCTCCCGGAAATACCGTCACCGGAGCGGGCGACCCGACTCCGGCAGTGCGGAGGGTCAGTTCCCTCAGCGCTGCATGGCCTGGTGCTGCATGTCACGGACGGCGCGGGAATACATAACCGGTTATGCACCGTTACACGGGCAAGATACATAACTGGTTATGTAGTTCTTCCAGTGAAAGGCACGCACGATGCAGTTCGGAATTTTCTCGGTCAGCGACATCACGCGGAACCCGGTGACGGGGTACACGCCCAGCGAGGCGGAACGCATCGATGCAACGGTGAAGATGGCAGTCAAGGCCGAGGAGGTCGGTCTGGATGTCTTCGCCATCGGCGAGCACCACAACCCGCCGTTCTTCTCCTCCTCGCCGACAACTCTGCTGGCCCATGTCGCAGCCCTGACCAAGCGGATCATCCTTTCGACGTCGGTCACCCTGATCACGACGAACGATCCCGTCCGCATCGCCGAGGAGTACGCGCTGGCCCAGCATCTGGCCAAGGGCCGGCTGGACCTGACCCTCGGACGCGGCAACACTGTCCCGGTCTACCCGTGGTTCGGCAAGGACATCCGTCAGGGCCTGCCGTTGGCGTTGGAGAACTACAACCTGCTGCACCGGCTGTGGCGCGAGGACGTCGTCGACTGGGAAGGCAATTTCCGGACCCCGCTCCAGGGATTCACCTCAAGTCCCCGGCCCCTGGACGACGTGCCTCCCTTCGTCTGGCACGGCGCTATCCGCACGCCGGAAATCGCCGAGCAGGCTGCCTACTATGGCAACGGATTCTTCGCGAACAACATCCTGGCCCCAAACTTCCACTTCCTGCCGCTGGTCAACCTCTACCGCGAGCGCTTCGAGCACTACGGGCACGGCACCAAGGCCCAGGCGATCGTGGGCCTCGGCGGGCAGGCGTACATCGCCAAGCGCTCCCAGAACGCCATCCGCGAGTTCCGCCCCTACTTTGACGAAGCACCGGTCTACGGGCACGGAGCCCCATTGGAGTACTACGCGCAGCAGACCCCGCTGAGCGTCGGAAGCCCCCAGCAGATCATCGACAAGACCCTGGAATTCCAGGAGAAGTTCGGCGACTACCAGCGCCAGCTCTGGGTCATGGACCATTCGGGCCTGCCGCTGGCCGCCGTGCTTGACCAGCTCGAATTGCTCGGCGGGGAGGTTGTTCCCGTGCTGCGCAAGGAGATGGCCGCACGGCGTTCCCCTGACGCGGCGGACGCCCCCACCCACGAGTCCCTCACCAAGGCAAAGTACGGCGACGCCGCACCGCGACAGCCGCGCCCCAACCCCAACCGGGGGGACAACGTCACGGGCACCTCGCCCTACCAGGACAGCGACGCCGCGACCCCGGCCCGCTATCCGCTGATCGGATAGAAGGGTGATCCGATGAACCGGCAAGACAGAAACGAGATCCGGCTGGCTAATGAGTCCTGGGAAGCCCTGCTTCAGGCAGAGAGCGCACTTGGCCGGCGATTTGCCGCCGACGAGATCTGGGATGAGATCTCCAACCGGGAGTACGACGTCCTCTTCACCCTGTCCAAGGCCGACGGCGGACTGGGAATCAGCGACCTCGGCCGGAGGGTCCTGCTCTCCCAGCCGGGCATGTCGAAACTCGTGTCGCGGCTTGAGGAGCGCGGGCTCGTGGAAAAGCGTCCGAACCAGGTGGACCGCCGGGAAGCCCGCATTCTTCTGACCCATGCGGGAACCGAAGCGCAAAGACGGGTGGGGCGGAAGCACGCGCGGGCCGTCACTGCCACAATGACCAGCGCCCTCAGCCACGCCCAGCTCGAACAGCTTCGCGACCTCTGCCGGCAGATCACCGCAGTGATCAATCCGGACCTCCTGAACAAACCCACCACCGAACGGACCCCCTCGTGAACTCTACTTCCCCCCAGCACGCCCACCCGGACCCGGACCAGACCCGCAGCATCGTGATCCTCAGCGGAGGCATGAGCGACACCTCCTCCTCTCGGATGCTTGCCGACCGCCTGGCCCAGAAAACACTGGACCGCCTGAACGGGCAGGGCATCCCGGCCGCGGTCAACATCATTGAGCTGCGCCCGCTCGCCGCCAACATTGCCCACGCGATCGTTTCCGGTTTCCCTGACGCGGACCTCCAGGCCGCCATCGACAGGCTCGCCGCCGCGGACGCCGTCATCGCCACGACTCCTATCTACAAGGCAGGCATCAGCGGGCTGTTCAAGGCCTTTATGGATATCCTCGACAACGATCTCCTGATCGCCGTGCCCGTGGTCCTTGCGGCAACCGGCGGCAGTGGCCGGCACGCACTGGTGATCGATGATCAACTCCGGCCACTCTTTGCGTTCATGCGCACGCTCACCACCCCCACCTCGCTCTTCGCAGCACCGGAGGACTGGGGAGACAGTGCGCTCACCACCCGGATCGAACGGGCGGCGACCGAACTTGCGGCAATGGTCAGCACCGGCATCAGGGCCGCGATCACCGACGACGCCTGGGGCCAGTACCAGCACACCTTCGCCGGGAACGCCCGCCCCGCAACGGCCGCCCCGGAGGTTGCCTTCGATACCGACCTGATGAGGCTGGCAACCGGCGGCAGCCTCGCTGCACGGGCCTAGCGGGATCTGCAGTCGGCGGGAGTGCCCGCGGCGCCGCGGGCGCTCCCAAGTGAGCCTCATCGGAAGACTGCGGAGGATATCCGTGCGTGGAAGAATTCGCCTTCAGCCTCTCGCCCGGTTCCCCACCACCAAGCGGCGCGGATGGCTGATGGGATCACGATTCCTTCGAATTCAGCCTCTTCCTCAATGGAAACGCCAAAGGGGTAACGGCCTGGCGGAGCTCCTCCCGGCTCGCCCCACCGCTGCATGAACGCCGCATTGAGCCGGCCATCCGGACCGAACCGAAGTTGAACCTCCTCGCTCTGGTGGTTGATCTGACGGGACATAATCGCCGTCCCGTCCGACGGGCCGTCAGCCCACGCGGCGCTCCCGAAAGCGGTGGGAACGAGCACCCCTTCACAAGCCAACCGGCCCGCGGCACTGCGGGTAACGTCGGCGCCGTCTGCTGACATAACCGGAACAATGTCCAGCAGGCGCCACCGCATCTGGCCGGTACCTTCACTGAAGCGGTCGAACCCCCTGACCGGCAGGCCCATGACGCGTGCTTCGGCCGCCCAGACGAACCCCTTGGCGGGAGCGAGAACCTGCCGCGCGCGGAAGGGGCGCCAGGACGCACCAAGCTTGAGCTGCCCCGACATGGTGAGCTCAACGGACGAACACAGAAGGGTTCCCGGCCGAACCGAGTGGTCCAGCCAGCGCTGGATCGGCTCCGGCAGTCCTGCCGCCCTGGATGGGTCATAACGGGGAGGATCGGGCTCTCCCCGGCTGAGCAGCTGCCACGCGGCGCGGGCCGGGCCCGGAATCGGAACGGCCGATGTCGTGGTGCCCCTGGAGGTTACGACCATCCCCGGAACCCACGGCTTTGGCATGATTCCTCCCCGATTGTGCTGCCGAATACCAGCATCGGGCGTAGGGCCGCCGCGCGACAGGGCCGTTGGTCCCCGACCGCGGGCAGCAGGTCTAGTCCCACCGTCCAAACCAACCGGCCTGCTCCTGTAGAGAGGCCGGTCGGATCACGGCCGTGCTGGACTCCGCCGCGGGCCGTCCGGCAAGGGCACGCGACCCCTGTTGCGTTGCGGTGGGAACCAATACGCTGGGGGCATGAATCATCAGCCCGCTCCCACCGAGGTACTTTCGGCCAGCGAGTGTTGGCGCCTGCTGCGCACGGCGTCCGTCGCGCGCCTGGCCCTTTCGACGAATGACCAACCGGACATTTTTCCGGTCAACATCCAGGTCGACCACGGCACCGTGGTGTTCCGGACCTCCGAAGGCGCCAAATCCAGGGCGGCAGTGGAGAAGGCGCCGGTCGCAGTCGAGGCCGACGGGCTCGACGCTGACGGGACGAGGGCCTGGAGCGTGGTCATCAAGGGCACTGCGAGCACGATTTCCACGACCAGGGAACTGCTCGAGACCATCGATCTGCCCGTCCATCCGTGGGAGGGCGGGCGCAAGGACCGTTTTGTACGGGTTACGCCGGACAGCATCACCGGACGCCGGTTCCCCGTAGCTCCGGCTCCCCACAGCGTTTCCCGCGCATCTGGGCGCGACGAATAATCCCTTCTGATTGGTCGATCAGTCCTCGCTGCGCAGCGAGGAATCATCGTGCTGGTCCCCGTCGGTCCCCGGTCGCCGGGCCGCACGATGCCGTGAAACGCCGGTCGCCAGAAGCGTCAGGCCCGCGATGATCAGGACCATCGCCACCGCGATGAAGACGAACGCCTGCGCCAGGCTCCCGGCGCTTCCGCCCCAGGAGGCCCGCTCGAACGCGTTGATGCCGGGCAGGAGCGTCACCGCGCCGGCGATGAGCAGGGCGCCCGCTGCCGTGATGAACCAGCGTGGGGCCGGGGCCCTCGATTTACCGACCATTCGGCTCACCCCTTGTATCGCGTGGCGGAGGTGGGTGGCTGTCGCGACAGCCCGTTAGCGCTCATGGTTCACCACTGCGGCCGCGCGTGCAAGGCCTTCTAGGGGACGATGGAATCGATATAGCCGCCGTCCACGCGCAGTGCGGCCCCTGTGGTCGCCGAAGCCAGCGGGGATGCCAAGTAAGCCACGAGGTTCGCGATTTCAGTGGGCTCGATGAGCCGTTGGATCAATGACTGCGGTCGATGCACTTTCATGAACTCCTGCTGGGCGTCGTTCCAGTTCAGATCCTTGTCCACGAGCTGATACACGAAGTCCTCGACGCCGCCGGTATGCGTGGGCCCGGCGATCACCGCATTCACGGTGACCCCCGACCCGGCGGCCGCCTTGGCGAAACCTCGTGAAACACCGAGCAGTGCGGTCTTCGAGACCCCGTAGTGGATCATCTCGGCCGGTATGACGATGGCGGAATCGCTCGCAATGTACTGGACGCGACCCCATCCCCGGGACATCATCGCGGGAAGGTAGGCCCGCGTGAGACGCACCGCGGCCAGAACATTGACTTCAAAGAACCTCAGCCATTCGGAGTCAGGGATCTCCAAAGCGGGCTCCGGGCTGAAGATGCCGAGATTGTTGATCAGGATGTCGACATTGGCGACCAATTTACAGGCTATTGCCGCGCCTTCCTCCGTGCTTACGTCGGCCGGCGCTTCAAGGATCCGCGCCCCGGGGACCGCCTCGCGGATCGTCTGGGCGGCTCGGCCCACGCTCGCGGCCGTGCGCCCGTTCACCGCGACCTCGGCGCCGGCGCGGGCCAGCTGGAGCGCGATCTCGGCGCCGATACCTTGGGTTGATCCCCGTCACGAGCGCGGTCTTTCCGGTCAAATCAATACTCAAAGACAAAGCGGGCCTCCCAGTGGCATTCGGTGCTCCGGGCCGGAAGAACGCGAAGCGTTGCGGCTTCGAATCTACTCCTTCGACCGACGAGGGGGAGCGCCGGGCCGCGCTGCCGGACCGGAACACCACTGGACTTATGATGCTCAAATGGGGGAGAACAGCAGCAGGGTGCCCGGTCACAGGCGGCAAATCTACGTGGAGATCGGCATCCGCACGTCGATGGACCGGTTGTGGAGACTGAGCCAGGATGCAGAACTGCACCCGCGGTGGGACCTGCGGTTCTCGCGCATCGTTCCCGCCGCGCACAGCGCCGGGGAGCCGCAACGGTTCCGGTATGAATTCGGTCTTCCGTTCCACACGATTACTGGAACGGGAATCTCGCTGGGGCATCGGCACCGGGAGGACGGGCAGTCGACGTCAGTGCTGCGGTTTTCCACCTCGGACCCACTTTCGCCCATCGGGTCCGGCTCCGGGTACTGGCGCTACATTCCGACGCAGCACGGTATCCGGTTCATCACCGGATACACCTACCAGCCAGGCATGGGCGTTCTGGGCAAGGCGTTGGACCGCCGGGTCACGCGGCCCGCCCTCGGCTGGGCGACGGCGCTGAGCTTCGACCGCCTCCGCCTGTGGGCCGAACTCGGTGTGGATCCGCGGGACGCGCGCACCCGGTGGATCCTCGACGCCGTCGTCCGCGCGGGCGGCGTCGCAGCCGGAAGTGCGCTGCTCCTATCCTCGGCGGGCCGGCCCGAGGGTGCTCCGGCCGCCGTCGTGGGCCTTGCCATCGCGGCGGCGTCCCTGCTGGTCCCAGCGCATCGGACGGTCCCCCGGGCGCGGCGGTGCCTGCGGCGCGCACCGGACCGGCGCTCCGCCAAGGCGCCGTCCGCGCTCGCGGGGCTTCCGGCTCCAAGAGTTTCGGACGCGGGCCGGGAACCTGCGGTCGGTGGTGCTCTGTGACCTCGATCTTCGCGAACGCCCTAGGGGAGGACTTCCACCGCCTCCACCCGATGCTGCAGCGGCGCTTCGGCGTTGACGTCGACGCCGGCTACGCCTGCGTGGGGCGCGGCCGCTTCTCGGAGGTCCGCCGCGGGCCCCTGTGGACGGTCCCCTTCCTCAGGCTCGGCGCGTTCCGGAACATCCTGTTTCCCCATCACGGCGAGAACATCCCGTTCACCATTGAGAACTACCCCTACCTCGACGGGTTCGGCCGGCCGACCGTGACCTTCGTGCGCACTCTGGAGATCAGCGGGGCCGAACGCCGACGCTTCGACGCGACCATGATCTACAGTGCCGAAAAAGGCAGGATCATCGATTACCTGGGCACCCACCAGCATCTTGCAACAGCCCTTGAACTTGAGGTCCTCGCGGACGGTTCGCTTTACCTTCAGACCACAAGCCAACGGCTGTACGCGGGATTCCTGGGATTCACCTTCCCGGCGATCCTCACCGGCACCGCCGACCTCTACGAGAGCTACGACGACGCCCGCGGCGTCTTCACAATCGACATGCGGGTCCGCAATCCCCTTTTCGGGTTCCTCTTTGGCTACCGCGGGGAATTCACCTGCACCTACCCGGCGGTGTCGCCCGGGGACACTCCGCAGCGCCTGAAACCGCTGAGGGAGGAAATCCGGCAGTAGCGGGCGGCCATCAGATCTCCTCGCCGAGGATGCGCTGGTAGAGGATATGGTCCCGCCAGGCACCGGCGATCTTCAGGTACGCCGGCGCCGTCCCGATTTTGGTGAAGCCCAGCCTGGCGAGCACTTTCTGCGAGCCCTCGTTATGGGGCAGCGTCGCGGCCTGCACCCGGTGCAGCCCGAGCTGCCCCGAAGCAACGGCGAGGGCATGGGCGACGGCGGATGTGCAGATACCCCTGCCGTTGTGGTCCTTGTCGATCCAGTAGCCCAGGTTGGCGTTAAGGAACGGGCCGCGCACAATCCCGGTAAGGTTCAGGACGCCGATCACACGCTCCTGCTTCACGAGGATCCAGGGCACTTCAATGCCCGATGCGTGAAGCTCCAGCTTCGACTCGATCACCGAACGCTGGCCCGCTTCCGTAAAGAAGTGCTGGTTCCTCTGCGGCTCCCAGGGGGCCAGGTGCTCCCTGTTCACCGCATAACCGTCAGCGAGCCGCCCGGAATCGGAGGTTCGCACCAGCCGCATCTCGACGTCGCAGGTCAGGGTGTGCGGCATGATCGTCATCCACGAACTCTAGCCAGACGAAGGTCTCCCCTGCACGATGGGGCAATGGATCCTTCATTGGCCCGCGCCCTCGCACCCGTCCTCGCCGACATCGAGGCCACCGGCGCTCCCGTGCCGTTGATCAGGGAATCAGCATGGACCAATGACCGGAAGTCCCCGTCGGCGATGTTGTGGGCGAGTGACGGGTCCGGGCGAGACGTTCATATCTCGCTGCGGTGGTCCGACCTCGAGCGGACGATCGAGGTCGCGGATCAGGTCCAGGAATGGGTGATTGAGGAACGCTGGGCACGCGGCAGCAACTGGCCCCAATGCCCCCGGCATCCGCTCACCCATCCGGCGCGGCCCCGGGAGGCAGCGGGCGTTGCGGCATGGGTGTGTCCGGCGGACGGCGCGCTCATCGCCCGTATTGGAGAGCTTCCCGCATGAACGGGCCCGGACGTCCAGATTCCGGTGCGTGCTAGGCATCCCGGGCGGATTCCTGAGCGGCGGCAAGAGCGGCGGAGATGTGCGCTTCAGACCGTTCCTTATCGATCCCCTGGGCGGAAAGTACGCCCGTTTTGTCCTCAAGCTCCAGCAGGGCGAGCAGGATGTGCTCGGTGCCCACATAGTTGTGGCCAAGGCGCAGAGCCTGCCGGAAGGTCAACTCAAGTGCTTTTCTTGACCTTTGGTCGAAGGGAATCAGGTCGGGAACCTGGGCGGACGCCGGCGGCAGTACTGCGGTGGTGGCGTGCCGGAGCGCATCGATCGTCACCCCCTGGGCGGCGATGGCTGCCGTTCCGATTGACCGAGGCTCCTGGAGCAGCCCGAGGACAAGATGTTCGGGCCGGATTTCGTCATTGCCTGCAGCACGGGCCTCGTTCTGGGCCGCCATCACCACGTTCTTGGCGCGCTCGGTGAACCGGCTGAAGCCCTGGCTGGGGTCAAGGTCCGTCTGGTCACCGGGCGCCTTGGGGACGAAACGCTTTTGGGCTGCCTGTTTGGAGACGCCCATGCTCCTGCCAATGTCCGACCAGGACGCACCGGAGCGCCTTGCCTGGTCCACGAAATGGCCAATGAGGTGATCGGCCACTTCGCCGAGATGGTCGGCGGCGATCACGGCATCGGACAGCTGGTCGAGAGCGTCGGGGTGCACCTTCTTGATGGCGTCGATGAGCTCATCAAGGCGTACGGGGTTGGTCATGCGGATTGGATCAGTCATGAGTCAACCGTAAGTTGACGATATGTTATTCGTCAACTAGTGGTTGACGTAGCCTCCGGGGATGCAGCAGCGGACGCTGACTCCGCCGGGGTGCGTCCGCTGACATTCCTTGCGGCAGCGGCGGGAAGCACGCTCACACCTGCCGGTTGATCACTGCCCGTTTGACTTCCTTGATCGCCTGGGTGATCTGAATGCCCCGCGGGCAGGCCTCGGAGCAGTTGAAGATGGTGCGGCAGCGCCAGACTCCCTGCGCGTCGTTGAGGATCTCCAGCCGCAGGTCGCCTGCGTCGTCCCTGGAGTCGAAGATGAACCGGTGGGCATTGACGATGGCGGCCGGCCCGAAGTACTGCCCGTCGGTCCAGAACACGGGGCACGACGAGGTGCAGGCGGCGCAGAGGATGCACTTGGTGGTGTCATCGAACCGTTCGCGTTCCTCCGGCGACTGCAGCCGTTCCCGGTCCGGTTCGTGGCCCCGGTTGATGAGGAAGGGCATCACTTCCCGGTAGGACTGGAAGAACGGTTCCATGTCAACAATGAGGTCCTTCTCCACTGGAAGTCCCTGCAGCGGTTCCACCACGATGGGGTCCGCGGGGTTCAGGTCCTTGAGGAGAGCCTTGCACGCCAGGCGGTTGCGGCCGTTGATGCGCATCGCGTCCGAGCCGCACACCCCGTGAGCGCAGGAACGCCGGAATACCAGCGTGCCGTCGTGCTCCCACTTGATCACGTGGAGCGCATCCAAAACGCGGTCGGTGCCGATCATGGTGAGGTGGAAATCCTCCCAGTGCCCCTCCTCGGCGCGTTCGGGCTGATACCGGCGTATGCGCATGGTGACCTGGAGCGTCGGAATTTCCCCTGCAGTCTTGGCCTGGGAGAAATCGACCTTGGAAGGCGGCTCCGGCAGGTCGTACTGTTGTCCGCCCGAAGGCGTCTGGGGCCGCGCCGGGGCAGGCTGCTCTGCCTGGGTGGCGGCCTTGGCTGCAGTGAATTCGTGGCTCATCATGTGGCTCCGCGCTCGAATAGTCATGCGCCACAACTGCTGGACTAAGACAAGCCTAGAAAGGTGCGCTGGAGCGCACAAGGAAAATCCGAACCCACTGGTGTGCCTGCGTGAGGCCGGAAGGATCCGCTTCATCCCCTCGCCGGCGGGCGCTGGGCGGATAGAATTGGCTCCCTTAGCCGCATCACGAAGGAGGTGGGACCGATTACCGCACATCAGGCAAGGCGCTTCCGCCCCGCGGTCCTGCCGGGACTCGCGCGAACCTGACCCGGGAGCGCCCTCACGCTTCGTGAAGGGTCTTTCATGTCGTTCCGCTCCAACATCCCGTTGGAAGAACTTGTCACCTCCCGCCTTCGAGCCGCCGGCTGCGTTTTCGCCGAAGAGGAAGCGCATCTGTTGCTGAATGCCGGCTTTCCGCCGTTGGACCTGGCCGCAACGATCGACCGGCGCGCAGCCGGCGCCCCGCTTGAGCACCTTCTCGGCTGGGCCGAGTTCTGTGGAGCGAGGATGGTTGTTGATGCCGGGGTGTTTGTTCCGCGCCGCCGCTCCGAACTCCTGGTCCGGGAGGCCGCCGCCGTAGCCGTTCCCGGCGCCGTCGTCCTCGACCTTTGCTGCGGCTGCGGGGCGCTCGGGGCCGCACTTGCGGCGGCAGTGCCAGGGATCGACCTCCATGCCTCCGATATCGACGCGCGGGCGGTGGAGTGCGCCCGGGCGAATCTCGCGCCAAGTGGTGGCGCCGTATACCAGGGCGACCTGTTTGAGCCGCTGCCTCCCCGCCTCAAGGGGACCGTCGAGGTTCTGCTCTGCAACGCACCCTACGTGCCCTCGGAAATGATCGCGTCGATGCCCCCGGAGGCCCGGCTCCACGAGCCGCGCCGGGCCCTCGACGGAGGGGCCGACGGGCTCGACGTGCACAGGCGGCTCGCCGCTGAGGCGGGTGACTGGCTGGTGCCGGGCGGCAGCCTGATCATCGAGGCCGGGAGCCGCCAGGCACCGCCGGCCGCCGGGCTCCTTGAGGAATGCGGGCTCAGTACCCGCATCGCGTTCTCCGAGGATCTTGAGGCGACCGTGGTCATCGGCATGCGGAGCCCCTGCTGAATCCCCGCAGCGGCCGCGTGCAGCAGGACCGGCAGGCGCTGGCCCTCGGGCCGCGACGGAAACGGTTCGGTCCCGTGCCGGTTGACCCGGGAAAACCGCCGTGCGATTCTTGTATCAGTTTTTACAGAACGAACGGTCGGTAAATCCCGCCGGTTCGTGCCGGTAAGCAGGCCCTGCAATGGAGGCAGTCATGACCGAGGCTTTTCTCGTGGGCGGGGTCCGCACCCCGGTGGGCCGCTACGGCGGCGCCCTTTCCTCAGTACGCCCCGACGATCTGGCGGCCCTGGTGATCCGCGAAGCCATCTCCCGGGCCGGTATGGATCCCGGGCACATCGACGAGGTGATCCTCGGGAACGCCAACGGCGCGGGGGAGGAGAACCGCAACGTTGCGCGAATGTCAGCGCTCCTGGCCGGGCTGCCCAACACCACGCCAGGCATCACCGTGAACCGGCTTTGCGCCTCCGGGCTTTCGGCGATCATCCAGGCGTCCCAGATGATCAAGTCCGGGGCCGCCGACGTCGTGATCGCCGGCGGCGTCGAATCCATGAGCCGGGCACCCTGGGTCATGGCAAAGCCCGACAAGGCCTTTGCCAAGCCCGGGGCCGTGTTCGACACCTCCATCGGGTGGCGGTTCACCAACCCCGAGTTCGCTGCCACCGAGAAGTTGACGTACTCGATGCCGGAGACGGCAGAAGAGCTCGCGGAGCTCGACGGAATCTACCGTGACGACGCAGACGCCTTCGCGCTGCGCTCCCATCAGCGCGCCGTCGCGGCGGCCGACGCCGGCCGGTTCGACGACGAGATCGTCACGGTCCAGGTGAACGCCGGAAAACGCTCCTTCAGCGTCGCCTCCGATGAGGGCCCCCGCGCCGACACAACCCTCGAGGTGCTGGGCGGCCTCCGGCCCGTCGTCAAGAAGGGCGGGGTGGTTACCGCCGGCAACTCGAGCTCCCTCAATGACGGCGCATCCGCCGTCATCGTCGCCTCCGAGGCGGCCCTCGAGCGCTTCTCCCTCACGCCGCGGGCGCGGATCCTTGACGGCGCCTCCGCCGGAGTACCCCCGGAGATCATGGGGATCGGGCCGGTCCCCGCAACGCAGAAGGTGCTCGAGCGCACCGGCCTCTCCGTTGGCGATCTCGGCGCCGTGGAACTCAATGAGGCGTTCGCGGTGCAGGCCCTGGCCTGCATCCGGCGCCTGAAGCTCGACGAGGAGCTGGTCAACCGCGACGGCGGCGCCATCGCCCTCGGCCACCCTCTCGGATCCTCCGGGGCGCGCATCGCCATCACCCTCATGGGCCGGATGGAACGCGAACTGGGATCCGGCGGCCGCCGTCTCGGACTGGCCACCATGTGTGTGGGAGTCGGTCAGGGAACCGCGATGCTCATCGAGGGAGTCTGATGGGCCCCTTCGCCGCACTGGAGGTCGAGGAGCGCCCCGACCGCCTGCTTGTGCGCCTGAACCGGCCGGCGGTGCGCAACGCGATCGACCAGCAGATGGTCGACGACCTGCACGTTGTCTGCACCATGCTTGAGCACGACCCCCGCGTGCTGATCCTCGCCGGAACCGATGGGGTCTTCGCCTCAGGTGCCGACATCGCCCAGCTGCGTGAACGCCGCCGCGACGACGCCCTCGCCGGCATCAACTCAACCCTGTTCGCCCGCATCGCCCGGCTGCCCCTGCCGGTCATCGCCGCCCTTGACGGGTATGCGCTGGGCGGCGGCGCGGAGCTGGCCTACGCCGCGGACTTCCGCATCGGCACGCCGTCGGTGAAGATCGGCAACCCCGAAACCGGGCTCGGCATCCTCGCCGCAGCCGGAGCGACCTGGCGGCTGAAGGAGCTTGTCGGGGAACCGCTCGCCAAGGAGATCCTCCTGGCCGGGCGCATCCTCGACGCTGATGAGGCGCTCGCCGTGCGCCTCATCACCGAAATCCACGAGCCCGGAGAGCTGATCGACGCCGCCCACGCACTCGCTGACCGCATCTCCCGCCAGGACCCGCTCGCCCTGCGCATCACCAAGAGCGTCTTCGCGGCACCGGCGGAGGCCCATCCGCTCATCGACCAGCTCGCGCAGGGCATCCTCTTCGAATCCGACGCCAAGTTTGAACGCATGCAGCGCTTCCTCGACCGCAAACAGGACCGAGGCACGACGGCGGCGCACGCGGGCGACGGGACGGCACGCTGATGCCGGTCCCGGAGCGGGTAGGAGTGCTCGGCGGCGGCAGGATGGGCGCCGGCATCGCCCACGCCTTCTGCGTGTCGGGAGCCGACGTCGTCATCGTCGAGCGGGACGACGACGCCGCGCAGGCGGCGCGGTCACGGCTCGCGGCGGCTCTCGGCAAGAGCGTTGAGCGCGGCTCGGTCACCGAGTCCCTTGAGGTGCTGCTGGGCCGGACTGCAGTGTCGACCGATTATTCAGCCTTCGCCGGCAGGGGGCTCGTGGTGGAGGCGGTGCCGGAAAATCTTGCCCTGAAGAGTTCGGCTCTCGCCGCCGTCGAGGCGCAGCTCGCCGAGGGTGCCTGGCTGGCAACCAACACGTCGTCGCTGTCCATTGCCGAACTGGCCAAATCCCTGACCCGCCCCGCCGAGTTCTGCGGCCTCCACTTCTTCAACCCGGTGCCCGCTTCGACCCTGGTCGAGGTGGTGCTCGGCCCGCAGACCTCTGAGGCAACCGCGGGCGCGGCCCGGGAGTGGGTCGAAGCGCTCAGCAAGACCCCGGTGGTGGTCCGCGATGCACCGGGTTTCGCCAGCTCCCGGCTCGGGGTGGCGATAGCGCTCGAGGCGATGCGGATGGTCGAAGAGGGGGTGGCCTCCGCCGAGGACATCGACACCGCGATGGTCCTTGGCTACAAGCATCCCGTCGGCCCGCTGAGGACCACCGACCTGGTGGGCCTCGACGTGCGGCTCGGGATCGCCGAGTACCTGGAATCCACCCTCGGCGAGCGTTTCGCTCCGCCGCGGATCCTGCGCGACAAGGTGGCACGCGGGGAGCTCGGACGGAAGAGCGGCAAAGGCTTCTTCCACTGGGTGGACTGAGCCGCAGGACCGCGTGTTGTTACCCTGAAGGATGAGCGACACTCCGTCCGTCCCGCATCCCCGGGGGAGCGTGCCCTGGGAGGGTGCAGTCAATGCCCGCGACCTCGGCGGTATTGCCGGGATGGTCGCCCATGGCCGGGTCTACCGGATGGGGCGAAGGGAATGGCTCACCGACCGCGGCTGGCAGCAGGCGTGGGATGACGGCGTGCGCACGGTGATCGACCTGCGCAGCCCGGGCGAGGTGGGCCGCCGCGGCACCGACCCTGCCGTGAAGAGGGCGCCGGAGCAGTTCCTCCTCCTCAACCTCCCCACCGAGGACCAGTCCGACCCCGAGTTCACAGCCGTCTGCGGCCCGTACCTGAACTCCCCGCGGTACTACCGCTACAACCTGGAACGGTGGCCCGAGAAGTTCGCCGCGGTCGCCCGCGCCGTCGCCTCCTCGCCGCCGGGAGGTGTCATCGTTCACTGCGCTGCGGGCCGGGACCGGACCGGGATGGTGTCCGCACTGCTGCTCTCCGCCTGCGGTGTTCCGGCGGAGGCAATCCTCGAGGACTATGCCGTGGCGGTGCGCTCCATGAACGACTACTACCGGGGGCAGGACGCACCGCGGGAAAAACCGCGCGCCGAGCCGGAACTCGACGGGTGGCTTTCGGAGACCCGCGCCCATCTGCATGAGCTCCTCGATACCCTCGACGCCGAGGCATATCTGCTCGGAGCTGGTGTGACACCCGCCGAGGTCGCCGCACTGCGGCACCGCATCCTGGCCTGAACGGAGCTGCCGCTTCCGCTCAACGCTGCGCCTCTCGGAGCGCGGGCAGGTCGACGGCGCCTCGGACAGCCGCGAGATACCCGGAGCGGTACCCGGCCGCGGTGGGGTGCAGGCCGTCGGGCTGGTCGGCGGCGGTGATCCACGCATCGGCCGCGCCCAGCCCGTGACCCCGGAAGGCCTCGGTCAGCGGCACCCAGATGAAACCGTGGGCCTCGGCGGCGTCTTCAAGGACGGCGTTGAGGGAGTCGGTGCCGCCGTTGAACAGTTCCTGGGCCGGGACGCTCAGCGCCGCTTCAACCCCGAACTCGGGAGAGAACAGATGCGGGTAGCCGGTGACGACCACCGTTGCATTGGGGGCAGCGGAGCGGATCCGCCCGTAGAGCCGGTCGAGGTCCCCGGCGAGCACGGGAAGGACGGCCGTCGTCTTGTTTTCAACCATCCGGCGGCACGATTCAAGCGGTGCGGCCGCGCAGGTTTCAGAGACCTCGCCGAACCCGGCGTCATTGCCGCCCGCGGAGATGGTGATCAGGTCCGTTTCCGGGCCGAGGGTTCCCTCGGTGACGAGCCCGGCCACCTGATCCGGAAGGGTCGATGCCCCGTCCGAGCGTGGGGCGGCAACCGCTCCGGCGCAGGTGGCGTCCGCGGCGAGGCTGACGTTTTCGTCGGTGTCGAGGAGGCCAGGCAGACCGGAGGGCGAGCGTCCGCACTCCTCGGAGTAGGAGCCTGCGCCATAGCCGGAAGCGTAGGAGTCGCCAAGGGCAACGTACTCAAGGGGGGCCGGGACCGTCCGCCGGTCCGCGGCGGCCGGCGCACCGGTTCCTGAAGAACATCCGGCGAGCATTCCCGCAACAAGCGCTCCACACGCCGCCGCTGCCGCCGGGATGCGCTGCGTGGCCGACATCATGGGTCAACGTTAGCAAGCGAAGGCGGGGGTTGGCCGGGCGCAGGGTTGCAGGGCATTCCCCGATGATGCCCTGCAACCAGCCGTTACGCCGTGCCGCCGCCTCCGGTGCACCCGCGAGCTCCTACCTGCAAATCTCCACCAGTAATACAGGAGCGTGGCCGGGAGGTCGACAGGAAGGTGCAGGGTCGTTCCCTCTTGACAACAGGAGGGCCGCTCGGCAGAAGCGTAGGGCGTTGGTGCGGCCCGTGCCGGCGCCTGCCGCCGGCGCGAAATAAAGGAGACGTGGACACGGAGAGGTGCAATGCTTTCCTCCATGACACACGAGCGCTCGCACGCGGAGATTTGGGCCGGACTTTCCCCGGCAACCCAGGACCTCCTGCGGGCTGATCCGAATGCGCCGTTGCCCGCGGGCGCCGAAGCCGAAATCATCAGAGCCGGCGGTGCCGTGGCCGCGGCATGGTGGAAAGGCGACACGGGCACCCCGGGAGGGCACAGGCTGCCGGCGGGTTTCCAGCAGTACATCGCCGCGGTGGACCGCCCCGAAGGGGACATCAACAGCTAGGCGGCCTACCGCTCCGTTGCGTCCTGGTGGGCGGGCCCGCGAAGCGGCCGCGGTCCCCGGCGGTCTATCCGGCGAGCGAGGAAACCAGTGTCTTCACCTGGCTGTGCAGACGGTCGCGGACGGCCCTGAAGCTTTCCACTGATCCGCCAGCCGGTTCACCAACGCTCCAGTCCTCATAGCGCTTGCCCGGATACACGGGGCAGGAATCCCGGCAGTCGAGGGTGATGACGACGTCGGAGGCGCGCACCACGTCGTCGGTGAGCGGCTTCGGGTAGTTCTCCGACACGTCAATGCCCAGCTCGGACATCACGGCGACGACGGCGGGGTCGATCTCCGGAGCAGGCATGGATCCCGCCGAGCGCGCACGGACCCGACCCCCGCCCTCAAGGTCAAGGAGCGCCGCGGCCATCTGGGAGAAGACCGCGTTCTGCACGCACACAAACAAGACTTCGGGTCCCTCCCCGCCCGCCGCACCCTTGGAGCGGGCCAGGGCGCTGAGCCGGTCGTTCGCGAAGTGCTCGGTGGTCGACGGCAGGAAGGTGCTGATCCTCGCGGTCCTGACAAGAGCCGCATAGGACTCAAAGACGTAGCGTTCAACGGTCTCGGCGGCGATCACCCCCGCGAACCGTTCGGTAAGGCGGTCGGTGATCCGGTGCAGAACTTCGGTGTTGTCCTGAAGTCCAGGGAGGGGATCAGGGTTGTTCATCGCGGCACTCCGCGGCCCGCACCGGAGTGGACCCGCCCGCACGGCTGGGCTTCGATGGTGGCTGTCATGGGTCTCCTGACGCTCTCGGATCCACGTGGGACGGCTTCGCCGGCGGGGTGCAGTGGGTGCCTGAGGGGAGCTGTATCGGTGAGGATCGGTAGCGAAAGTATCGCGAGCCGTATCCTCCGATGTCAAAGGGCATAATTGCCGGATGAACCCACTGCAGATCCTGGGGCGCGCGTCCGCGGTGGCCGGACGGCCCTTCGGAGCATGAGCTACTACTTTGAGTGCGTTACCCGTACGACAATCGGCGCAACCGAACTCTTCGACCTGTCACGCAGCATCGATGCACATCTGGGCTCGATGTCCCGATCGCGGGAGAAGGCGGTCGCCGGTGTCACCTCGGGACTGATCGGCCTGGATCAGCAGGTCACCTGGCGGGCGTGGCATTTCGGCGTTCCGTTGCACATGACAAGCCGGATCACAGCGATGGACTCACCGCACCGCTTCGTCGACGAACAGGTCAAAGGCCCCTTCAAGCGCTTCCGGCACGTTCACGAATTCCTTGAGGTGCCCGACGGGACCGTGATGGTTGACAGGATCGAGTTCGCGGCGCCGCTGGGCGTGCTCGGATGGGCGGCGGAGCGGATGTTCCTCGGCCGGTACATGCGTCACCTGATCGAAACCCGCAACCGGTATCTGGTGGGGCGCTGAACAGCTTCAGCCTGTTCGTCCCGGACCGGTAACCCCGGTGCGGAGGCCGGCGGCGGCCACCGCTGCCGAGCCGAGCATCGCCGTAAGCCCGGAAAACCGGTGACGGCCAAGAGTCCGCACGGCCACTCCGGCGAGTCCCCACGCGACGGCGGCCGGATAGGCGGCGGACACCGGCCTTGCCCTGACGAACGCCGTGGCGGCGCCCGACGTGAGGGCAAGCGCCGCGGCGCTCCAGGCCTCGGCGCCCGGCCGCGGCGGTTTCGCGCCCTGCGCCATCAGGTTTTCCGCGGTTCCGGCGACAGCGGCGAGGGTGATCCAGCCGGCCAGCAATCCCAGCGGCGCCCGCACGAGCCACCTGGCCGCCGTCGACCGCCGCTCCTTCTCGTCCTCCGGTGCCGCCCGTACGTAGGCGAGCAGTGCGGCGGCGCACGTTCCCGCAATGAGGGGCAGCTGAAGCAAAGGTGCTTCGCGCGTCCTGACCCACAGTCCGGACAGTCCGATGGCCGCCGCGGCGGGTCCGCCGGTCCGGCGCAGCAGCGGATCCTGCCGCGTTGCGGGCAGGCCCTGGTAAACGGCGTAGCCGATTACTCCTGCGTAGATCGGCCCCCAGATCGCGAAGGCGTAATTGCCCGGGAGGACGAGGCTGCGGCTTTGCGCAGCATCGCCGTAATTCCCGGGCGCTCCGCTGAGGATTCCGCCGGCAACGGCCCCTGCCACCGCACACTGCCTCAGCACGTCTCGATCTGTCATCGGACTCTCCTTCCTGACGGCAGCCGGTGGAATGCGGGAACCGGATGCCCTGGGCCCGCACGCTGCGGGAAAAGACTCTGCTGCCGGTACAGATGGACATTACAAGGACAACTGCCCCCCTGCCGCAAGGGTTCACCGCGGACGTTACGCCGGGTCTCAGCAGCGTCGGACCCTTGGTGACGCCGGGCGCGGCGTCACCGCACGAAACGCCCCGGTCTGAAGCCTGCCAGCATCGGGTGCGCCTCTCCGGTCAGGATTTCCCCCGCAAGCAGTTCACCGGCGATGAGCCCGAGTGTCGCACCGGAATGCGTGAATGCCACGAAGCAGCCGGGAACCTCCTCAAGTTCCCCGAACACCGGCTCGCCATCGCCGGGGACGGGTTTGCGGCCCAGCCTGAAGGAGGCCGCCTCGAGGACAGGGGTTCCCGGGAGAAGCCTTGCCACTTCGTCGAGCAGTTCGCGCACAACGGCCTCGGGGATGCTGTGGGAGCCGTCGGGATTCTCGGTGATCGCCTCTTCGTACCAGCCGTGGTCGGCTGCGAGGGTGCCGCCCGGGTTCGGGCGGACCGCCGCCCGCGGTGTGTTCAATACGCAGGTCAGGCCGTGATCCAGGGGCCTGGTCACCACAAGCATCGACAGCGGCGACGCGTCGTCAATTGTGACCCCGAGCTCGGCCACCACTGAGGGCGTCTGGGCTCCGCAGGCGACGACGACCGCATCGCCGTCGTAGGCGCGTCCGTCCCCGGTGGCGGCGCCGGCGGCGCGCCCGCCCCTCAGGACGACGGCTGCCTTCCCTGCACGCGTGGCAAGGCTCCCGCCGAGGCGGGTGAACTCCTGCACCAGGTGGTCGATGAGGTGCGGCAGCGACACCCAGCCTTCGCCGGGGTTGAAGATGGCCGCCGGGGCAACTGCACTGGAATTGACCCCCGGAGCGAGCAGGCCGGCCTCCGCGGGATCGATGAGCCGGGAATCGTATCCGTGCCGCCGTTCAGCCGTCTGGCGGCGTCGGACCTTCTCCTCATCGCCGGACTCGGCCCAGTAGAGTCCGCCGCCGAAGCGCAGCCAGCTACGGGAAGGATCGGAGGCGAAGAGGGTGCGGTAGCGGTCGATCCCCGCCATCCGCAGCAGGTGGTAGGGCTCGGTGCGCTCCCCTGCCGAATTCAGCCAGGACAGGGAGCGCCCCGAGGCGCCGCTGGCCAGTCCGGCCTCGGTCACCAGGACAACCTCCGCCCCGCCGCGCAGCAGGTGGACGGCGGTGGAAACGCCGAGGATGCCGCCGCCGATAACGACCACGCGCCGCACCGGCGCTGAAGCGGACTGTGGCATCTCAACCCCACTCTCAGGGAGGGTGAATCGGGACCGTTCGGGAGTCCCGGGAAACGGCCCGGGCTCAGGCCGGGATTGGCTTGTCCAGCAGCAGGTTTGTGATCCGCATTGTGCAGAGCCGCTGGCCCGACTCGTTCTCGATAAGCACCTCGTGGGTGGTCAGCGTCCGGCCGAGGTGGATGGGCGTCGCCGTGACGGTGACCGTGCCTCCGCGGGCGGAGCGGTGGTGGGTGGCCGATACGTCAACCCCGACGGCCGTCTTGCCGAGGGTACTTGCATGGATGACGGCAGCCCAGGAGCCAACCGCCTCGCCCACCGCAAGGGAAGCCCCGCCGTGGAGCAGCCCAAAGGACTGGCGGTTGCCCTCGACCGGCATGGTCGCCACAACCTTCTGCACCGACTGCTCGAGGATCTGCACGCCCATGGCGATGTCGAGTTCGCCGGGGACGATCCGCCAGGGCTGCACCGCGGCTCCGGCGTCGGGGATTTCGCTCACGGTTGCTCCTTGGGAGGGGTGCTTGAAAAAAGGCGGTTCCTGTACGCTGGTCATATTACCGAACGTCCGTTCAGTTTATCCCTGGCGGGCCCTGCATCATCAAGCTGAAAGGCGAGTCGATGACGACTACAACAGCTGTCGGCACAGACATTGTCCCAAGTTTCGTCGAGGATTCCTGGTGGGCGCCCGACGCCGCCGCACTCACCGGAGCAGCCACCGAGGTCCGCGACGCGAGCACCGGAGAAGTCCTCGCCCTGGTCAGCACCGAAGGGCTCGACGTCGGAGCGGCGGTGCGCTACGCCCGCTCCACCGGTCAGGCGGAACTGGGGAAGTTCACCTTCCACGAGCGCGCCCTCAAGCTCAAGGAACTGGCCCAGTTCCTCAACAGCCGCCGCGAGCCGCTGTACGACCTGTCGGCCCGCACCGGGGCCACGAAGGTCGACTCGATGGTCGATATCGACGGCGGCATCGGGGTGCTCTTCACTTTCGGTTCCAAGGGCCGGCGCGAGCTGCCCAACTCCCAGGTGATCGTCGACGGCCCAACGGAGAACCTCTCCAAGGACGGCTCCTTCCTCGGCACTCACATCCATACCCGGATCCCCGGCGCAGCCGTCCAGATCAACGCGTTCAACTTCCCGGTCTGGGGCATGCTCGAAAAACTCGCCCCGGCGTTCCTCGCCGGCGTTCCCACGATCGTCAAGCCGGCAACGCCCACCGGCTACCTGAGCGCCGCCGTCGTGAAGCTGATCATCGAGTCGAACATCCTTCCCCCGGGGGCGCTGCAGCTCATCTCCGGCCCGGCCCGGGACCTGCTTGACTACCTCGACTACCGGGACCTAGTGGCCTTCACCGGTTCCTCCTCCACTGCCAACCACCTGCGGTCCCACCCCAACGTGATGCACGGCGGAGTGCGCTTCAGCTCGGAGACCGACTCCCTGAATGCCGCAATCCTCGGGCCCGACGCCGTGCCGGGCACCCCTGAGTTCGATGCCTTCGTCAAGTCCCTGGTCACCGAGCTCACGGTCAAGGCCGGGCAGAAGTGCACCGGTATCCGCCGGACTATCGTGCCCAAAGCGATCGTTCAGGACGTCGTCGATGCGGCCCGTGCCCGCATCGAAGAGCGCATCACCCTGGGCGATCCGCGGGCCGAGGGGGTCACCATGGGCGCCCTCGCCTCCCTTGAGCAGCTGGAGGGGGTGCGGGCCGCCGTGCGCGAACTCGTGTCCTCGGGCGGCGAGTTCGCCCTGGGCTCCCTTGACGTCCCCGAGGTCACGCATGCCGACGGCAGTGTCGCCCCGGCCGACGGCGGGGCGTTCATGGCGCCGGTGCTGCTGACCTGGGAGGACGTTGAAGCCGGAGCGCTTCACTCGGTCGAGGCGTTCGGGCCCGTCGCTTCGGTGATTGGTTACGACGACGTCGCCCATGCTGTGCACCTCGCGGCGCTGGGTTCCGGGTCGCTCGTCGCGACGGTGTGCACGAACGACCCGGCGGTGGCGCGCGACCTGGTGACGGGAATCGCCGCCCACCACGGCCGGGTGCTGATCCTCAACCGGGAGGACGCACGCTCCTCAACCGGCCACGGATCACCGGTCCCGCACCTCACCCACGGCGGGCCCGGGCGCGCCGGCGGCGGCGAGGAGCTCGGCGGCATGCGCTCGGTGCTCCACCACATGCAGCGCACCGCTCTCCAAGGATCGCCGAACATGCTCACTGCCGTCACCGGGATCTGGCACACCGGCGCGGACCGCACCTTTGACGGCGTCCATCCGTTCCGCAAGAACCTTTCGCAGCTGCGCATCGGCGACGCCGTGCGCTCGGACCTGCGCACGGTCACCCTCGAGGACATCACCGCGTTCGCCAACACCACGGGCGACAAGTTCTACGCGCACACCAACGAGGAGGCCGCGGCGGCCAACCCGTTCTTCCCGGGGATCGTGGCGCATGGCTACCTGCTGCTTTCCTGGGCGGCCGGACTCTTCGTCGATCCAGAGCCCGGCCCCGTCCTGGCGAACTACGGGCTTGAGAACCTCCGCTTCCTCACCCCCGTGGCCGCCGGTGATTCGATCCGGGTGACCCTCACCGCCAAGCGCATCACGCCCCGCGAAACCGACGAGTACGGCGAGGTGGCCTGGGATGCGGTGCTGACGAACCAGTCGGATGAGATCGTTGCAACCTACGACGTGCTGACCCTCGTGGAGAAGTAGGACCGGCGGGCTGCGCCGCTGCCTAGGGGCGGTGGTGCAGCCCGTCGAAGACCATGGTGATGACGTCGTCGGCAAGCTTCTCGGCCGTGAGCGGGCCGCCGGGCTTGTACCACTCGACGATGGAGTTGATCGTGCCGAACAGCAGCCGCGTGGTGGTGCGCGGGTCGATGTCGCTGCGCAGCGAGCCCTCCGTGCGGGCGGCGTCGACGAGCGCCGACACCTGGCGGTCAAAGGAGCGGCGGCGCTCCAGCGCACCGCGTTCGACGTCGGTGTTGCCGCGCAGGCGCAGCAGCAGCGTGACAAACGGCAGCCGCTCGGTCAGGACGGCGATGGTGCCGCGCAGCACGAATTCAAGCCGCGCGTCGGCCCGCCCGGCGGTGGCGCGGGGGTCGGTCAGCACGGCCTCCAGGCCGCCGAGGGCGTGCTCAAGGGCCAGCCGGAGCAGGTCGCCCTTGGACGGGACGTGGTGGTAGATGGCTGACTTGCTGATCCCAAGGTTCTCGGCGAGCACGCCCATCGAGGTGGCCTCGTACCCGTGCCGGTTGAACACGTCGACGGCGATGGTCAGGACCGCCTGCTGGTCATAGCCGGGCCGCCCGCGGCGTCCGGGGGCCGCGGCCGGTACTGGGATGCTCGCCATACCCGTCATTTTCGCATGAACGTTCGGTAACTAAACGTCGGTCTTGGGCCGGAGGTCATACACCCGCTTGAGCTTGCCGCTGGAGCGCACAAGAGAACCCTGTTCGACCACCGTCACCGCGCAGCTCGACCCGATGTGAATCTTGATCTGCTCGCGCAGGACGGCGGCCGCCTGCTGGGCGTCCGCCGGGGAGACACCCTCCCGCGGCTCCACCAACACGTTAAGCTGGTCCATCCGCTGGCCTTCGGGGCGGGTGAGTTCGAGCTGGAAGTGCGGGCTCAGTGCCGGAATCCGCAGGGCGAGCTCCTCGACCTGGGTGGGGAACAGGTTCACGCCGCGCAGGATGATCATGTCGTCGCTGCGGCCGGTGATCCGCCCCATCCGCCGCATCCCGGGCCGTGCCGTCCCTGGCAGCAGCCGGGTGAGGTCGTGGGTGCGGTAGCGGATGATCGGCAGGGCCTCCTTGGTGAGCGAGGTGAAGACCAGCTCGCCGTGCTCGCCGTCGCCCAGCACCTCGTCGGTGAACGGATCGACGATTTCTGGCCGGAAGTGGTCCTCCCAGATGTGGGAGCCGTCCTTGCTCTCGACGCACTCGCCGGCCACGCCGGGGCCCATGACTTCGGAGAGGCCGTAAATGTCGCAGGCGTCGAAACCCATGCGCTCCTCGAGTTCGTGCCGCATTTCCTCGGTCCACGGTTCGGCGCCAAGGACGGCGGTCTTGAGCGTGGTGGAGCGCGGGTCGATGCCTGCGGCGGTCATCGCGTCGAGGATGGTCAGCAGATAGGTGGGGGTGGCGAGGATCGCGTCGGGTTCGAAGTCGCGGATCAGCTGGACCTGGCGCTCCGTCTGGCCTCCGGACATCGGGATGACGGTGCAGCCGAGTTTCTCGGCGCCGTAGTGGGCACCGAGGCCGCCGGTGAACAGCCCGTACCCGTAGGCGTTGTGGACCTTCCATCCCGCCTTGACCCCCGAGGCACGCAGCGAACGGGCCACAAGGCCCGCCCAGGTGGCGACGTCACCGGCGGTGTAGCCGACGACGGTGGGCTTGCCGGTGGTCCCGGAGGAGGCGTGGATGCGGGCGATGCGCTCCTGGGGCACGGCGAACATGCCGAAGGGGTAGCTCTGGCGCAGGTCTTCCTTGGTGGTGAAGGGGAACTTGGCCAGGTCTGCGAGCTCCCGGAGGTCGCTCGGGTGCACCCCTGCGGCGTCGAACTTCCGCCGGTACAGGTCCACCTTCTCATAGGCGAGGGTGACGGTGCGCTGGAGGCGCTCGAGCTGGAGTGCCTCGATGCGGTCCCGGCTGTATTCCTCCTCGGGGTCGAGGGTGCCGGGGGCCGCCGCCGTGGCCTTCAGGGCGGTGCCGGTCATGATTCCTCCATGGCTGTGGTGCTCGGCTGGGGAGCGGGGATTGTGCGTGAACGTCCGCGGAATTCGGCGACGGGACGCGAGCCCGCGCCGTCACCGGCCGTGACGGTGATATCGAAGAGGCCGCTGCGGCCTGCCTCGGCGCGCCGGGTGGCCACCGCGGTGAGGAGTTCGCCGGCGCGGACGGGGCTGAGGAAGGTGATGTCGGCGCCGGAGGCGACGGTGACGGAGGTGGCCGGTTCCAGCGACGCCGGGTTGCAGGCGAGGGCGAACGCGGAGTCGGCGAAGGCGAAGATCATTCCTCCGTGGGCGATGCCGAAGCCGTTGAGCATTTCCGCGCGCACCCGCATCGAGATGGTGGCCGATCCCTCGCCCACGGCAAGGAGCTCGATGCCCAGCCAGGCGGAGGCGTGGTCCTCCTCAAGGATGCGGTGCCGGAGGGCCGGAGCGCTTGTAGATTGGACGCCGATGTCCGCCATGACTGCCTTTCGAATTTCTTACCGAATGTTCATTAGGTAATACCTGCCGGTGGATCGATGTCAAGGAGACCCGGCCGCATCAAGCCTTGCATTCCGTCCAGTATATCTATTAGATATAACCAACCAACGGAGGGGATTCCATGTCGCGCTCGGAGCAGACCCAGACCGCCGTCCTCGGCGCGCTCAGCGTCATGCCGATGACCGGCTACGCCCTGCGGGAAGAGATCCGGTCGGTCCTTGGGCATTTCTGGAGCGAAAGCTTTGGCCAGATCTATCCAGCGCTCGCCGACCTGGAACGTCAGAACCTGATCGAACGCAGGGGCACTGAAGGAGCACGGTCAACCGTCTTTACCCTCACTCCGGCCGGGAGTGCGCGGCTCAAGGAACTCCTCTCGGCGCCGGTGCAGCCGACCCGGCCCCGGAACGGGCTGTTGCTCCGACTCTTCTTCGGCCGCCAGCTGGGGCCGGATGCCTGCCGAGGACTCATCGAGGACGCCAGGGTCAAGGCGGAGGAACAGCTTGAGGAGCTGGCGGTGGCGCGCCGCAAGTCCCAGGAGGGCGGGGAGCACCCCTTGGACAGCGCGTACTGGCTCCTGACGATCGCTGCGGGCGAGCATGCTGCCCGTGCCGCAATTGCGTGGGCCGATGAAGCACTCGAAGCCCTTGCCGATTTTCCCGACCCTGACCCTGCCCCACAGGGGCCGGTCGAAGGATCGGCTGCACAACCCCCACCCCTTCACCATCAAGCCAAGGAGAACCCATGAGCGCCGCCCCAACCCTTCTGTCCCGTCTGCGGGCAGCGGCAACGCCCGGACGGACCGCTGCCGCGGCGGCCGCAGGATTCTCGGCGATTGCGGCGTTCCAAGCCGCCCTCGCCCTGGGGGCGCCCTTCGGGGCGGCTGCCTACGGCGGCGCAACCACGGGGCAGCTACCGCCGGGACTGCGCGTGACGAGCGTGGTCTCCATGGTGATCTGGCTTCTGGCGGCGTTGGTGGTCCTCGCCCGGGGCCGATCGGCGCCGGTGCCTTCCGGCAGGACGGTCCGCTGGGGCGTCCGCGGCCTCGTGGCACTGCTTGCGGTGGGAGCCCTCATGAACGCCGCCTCTCCAAGCCCGTGGGAACGGTTCTTCTGGGCGCCGCTGGTGCTCGTCCTGCTGCTCCTCTGCCTGCGTCTTGACCGGCACCGCGGGGCAGAGGGGAGCCCGAGCCGCGCTGCTGCCTGAGCATGCGGGGCGGACGGCAGGCGGGTTGACGCCGATGTCCCGCAGTGCCCTGTCGCGCACGCGGTGGTTGTGTTTGACTGCCGGTATGAATGGGCGTGACAACGGCCGGGAGAAGGCGCGCTGTGAAAGCTCCCGTTCGAGACTGAGGAGGGTGGTCCGGTGGGCATAGTGACCTGCGGCGTGGCGGTGTCGGTTGACGGTTTTGCCGCAGGGCCGGGGCAGGGCCTCGAGAGCCCGCTCGGTGCGGGCGGGGAGAATCTCCACCGATGGATGTTCGAGCAACCGGATGAGAACGCCGAAGAAATCGCGGACCTGCTTACGCCCGGCGCCTACATCATGGGCCGGAACATGTTCAGCTCGGGCCGCGGGGCCTGGGACGAGGAGTGGCGCGGCTGGTGGGGAGAGGATCCGCCGTACCACGCGCCGGTCTTCGTCCTGACCCACCACCTGCGTCCCCCGCTGGTGATGCAGGGCGGCACAACGTTCACCTTCGTCACCGACGGCATCGAGGCGGCGCTTGAGCGGGCCCGGAACGCCGCCGGAGACCGGGACGTCGGCATCGCCGGCGGGGCGGCGACGATCAACCAGTACCTCGCGGCGGGACTGATCGACGAACTGCACCTCCACGTTGCGCCGGTCGTCCTCACCCGCGGAGAGCGGCTCTTCGCCGGCGTCGGGGACCTCGAACTAGAGATCATCCGCTCGCACAGCACGTCACTGGTCACCTCCACCCGCTACCGGGTGGTCCGGTAGGCGCTCCGTTGCGTGCACCGTCCCCAGGAAGTGCCGGGACGGCTGGCGGCTCGGCCGAATACGTCATTTAAAAATGCGCATATTTCGCGGGTTCACGCGGCTCCAGCGGTGCTAGATTCGTTGAAACGAAGGGTGTTTTCTAGGTGTCGCCGGAAATCCCGGCAGCCTCGGCAAGTGCAGATTTTTCAGAGCCATTAGCCTCCCGGGAGGAAGACATGACTGAACACGTTGCCAGCGTTACAACCTGTGACGTTGAAGCCTGCTCGTTCAATCACCACCACGACTGCACCGCCTTTGCCATCACGGTTGGCGGCAGTCCGGCACACGCAAGCTGCTCAACCTTCATCGACATCTCGACCACCGGCGGGCTGCCCAAGGTGCTCGCCCACGTGGGCGCGTGCCAGCGCACCGAATGCCAGTACAACGACCACCTGCTGTGCGACGCCGTCAACGTCCGTGTCGGGCCGGGGGCCGAGGCAGCGGACTGCCTCACCTACAGCCCGCGCAGCTGATTCCCGCTCAGCGTGCGGTGCCGGCGGGCACCGCACGCCAAGCGGTGAAGCTCACTGCCGCTGCGCCGGAAGGACCTCGGTGGCACCGAGCGCGTCGGCCGTGAAGGCGTAGTCCCATGCCACGTCCTTCCAGCGGGCATAGCGGCCGCTGGCACCGCCGTGGCCGCCGTCCATCTCGGTTTTGAGGACGATGGGGTCGCCTCCCGTTGTCTTTTCCCGCAGTTCAGCCACCCATTTCGCCGGCTCAACATAAAGGACCCGGGTGTCGTTGAAGCTGGTGACAGCCGCAATGCGCGGGTAGTCGACGGCGCGCACGTTTTCGTACGGCGTGTACTCCTTCATGTACCGGTAGGCCTCATTGTCGGTGATCGGGTTCCCCCACTCCTCCCACTCGAGCGCCGACAACGGCAGCTCCGGGTCAAGGATGGTGGTCAGCGCGTCGACGAACGGCACCTGGGCCACGATTGCCTTGTACTTCTCGGGCGCGAGGTTGGCAACGGCGCCCATGAGCAGGCCGCCGGCAGAGCCGCCCATTGCCGCGATGCGGTGCGGGTCAACCCAGCCCGACTGCGCCAGGTAGGTCGTGGCGTCAACGAAGTCGGTGAAGGTGTTCTTCTTGTTCAGCTTCTTGCCCTGTTCGTACCAGGTGCGGCCCATCTCGCCGCCGCCGCGGATATGGGCGATGACGAAGATGACACCCCGGTCGAGCAGCGAAAGCCTCGACACCGAGAACCCGGGATCCACGCTCACCTCATAGCTGCCGTACGCGTAGACAAGCGCCGGATGGGACCCGTTCTTCACCAGCTCGGCGCGGCGGAGCACCGACAGGGGGATCAGCGTCCCGTCGGCCGCGGGCGCCCAGTGCCGTTCGGCGGTGTAGCTCGCCGGATCGTATCCGCCGCGCACCTCGGTCTCCTTGCGCAGGGAAAGCTCTCCGGTGGCAAGAACGTAGTCGTAGACGCGGGGAGGGGTGAAGAAGGACGTGTAGCTGAGCCGGATGACGGGCGATTCGAACTCGGCGTTGGCAAGGTTGGTGGTGGTCAGCTCCTCGTCGAAGGCCGGTTCGACGGGCGCCGCCTGCGCCGGCGTCCCGAGGCCCGCGAGGGGAAGGACCTGCACCCGCTCGAGGGTGTCCTTGCGCACCGACAGCACCACGTGGGTGCTCGTCACCGCCGCGCCGTTGACCCGGACGGCGTCGTCGTGCCCGACCACAGTGACCCAGTGCTGGTCGGCGAGCGGCTTGGCGAATTCGGCGGCGCCGACGAGGCTCACCATCGAGTTCTTGGCGCCGCGGTTGTGCGTCAGCAGGTAGTTGAGGCGGCCCTCAAGGCGCACCGGCTCGGCCTCATAGAGGATCTTCTCGTCGCGGGAGATCAGGGTGGTCAGCTCGGCGTCCGGGGTGGTCAGGTCCAGTGCCCGGTATTCGCTGTATTCCGAGGAACCGATGCTGACCAGGAGCTGCGTGCGGTCCGCCGAGAGCTCGAACCCGGTCCACATGGCCACGTCGTCCTCCTGGTACAGGACGACGTCGTCCTCGACAGGGGTGCCGAGGGTGTGGATCTTCACCTGGAAGGGCCGCCACGAATCGTCCACGACGGTGTAGAAGACACGCGTGCCGTCGGGGGAGAAGCCGAGGCCGTAGAAGACGTTGGCCACCTCGTCGGGCAGGAGCTTCCCGGTCTCGAGGTCCTTGACTCGCAGCGTGAACCGCTCGTCGCCGGCGTTGTCCTCGCAGTAGGCAAGGAGCGTCCCGTCCTCGCTGACAGCAAGGCCGCCGATCGAAAAGAAGGGCTTGCCCTCGGCCTCGACGTTTCCGTCGAGCAGGATCTGTTCGCCGTCCACCGGCCTGCCGGGGACAACCTCCGGGGGAGTCCAGTCGCGGTCCAGGTCTCCGGTGTCCACTGCTGCAACACGGCACTGGATGCCGTACTGCTTTCCCTCCTCGGTGCGGGAGTAGTACCACCACCCCTTTTTTCGGGCAGGGACCGAGAGGTCGGTCTCCTGGGTGCGGTTCTTGATCTCCGCGAAGATCGCCTCGCGCAGGTTCTCCTGGCCGGCGGTGACGGCCTCGGTGTACTTGTTCTCGGCCGTCAGATGCTCAACGACCTCGGGGTTGTCCTTCTCCCGGAGCCACTCGTAGTTGTCGACGAAAACATCGCCGTGGTGCGTGCGCTGCACCGGCAGTTTCTTTGCGGTGGGAGGGCCCGGAACGGTGTCCACGTGAGTCTCGGCAGTCATGGCACCATCTTGCCAGTTCCCGTCTGGAACCCCACCGCCTGCGTCCGATTCCGCTGTCCACGAACGCGGCGCCCCGGTGCTGACCCGGTGGCCCGCACCAATTCGTGCTGCTTTCACCGTGCGGGGTGCGTGTCGCGCCCCGACACGCCGTCGTGCAGACACCCCGGCTGCCAAAGGCGCAGGAACCGGCACGGGAGCCGGACGCAGCCCGCAGGATCGGGGCAGGATGTGCCCCGACCGCCCTTCGAGGGCCCGTTCCAAGTGTTGACTGCCGCCCCGGCGGAGCATATCCTGAACGAACGGTCGGTAATTATTTCCGGTACTTCTCGGCACACAGTGAGGTGGCTCCCATGCCAGCAACAGCAGCGACCAGGACCGACGGGCTTGACGCGGACGCCGCAGGCCAGAGGCTGTTTGATGAGATCATCGCCCAGGACTCCCGCATCGAACCGCGCGACTGGATGCCCGAGGCCTACCGGAAGTCCCTGACCCGCCAGATCTCCCAGCACGCGCACTCCGAAATCATCGGCATGCAGCCGGAGGCGAACTGGATCACCCGCGCTCCGTCCCTGAAGCGCAAGGCCATCCTCATGGCCAAGGTGCAGGACGAGGCCGGCCACGGGCTCTACCTCTACTCTGCCGCCGAGACCCTCGGCACCCCGCGGGACAAGATGACCGAGGACCTCATCGCCGGCAAGGCCCGGTACTCGAGTATCTTCAACTACCCCGTGCTGACCTGGGCGGACATCGGCGCGATCGGCTGGCTGGTTGACGGCGCCGCCATCTGCAACCAGGTGCCCCTGTGCCGGGCCTCCTACGGACCCTACGGCCGCGCCATGGTGCGCATCTGCAAGGAGGAGTCCTTCCATCAACGGCAGGGCTTCGAAATCCTGCTCGAACTCGCAAACGGCACCCAGGCCCAGCGCGACATGGCCCAGGACGCCATCAACCGCTGGTACGCCCCCTCGCTCATGATGTTCGGCCCGCCGGACGACGATTCCCCGAACTCCAAGCAGTCGATGGCCTGGAACATCAAGCGCTTCTCCAACGATGAGCTGCGCTCGCGGTTCGTCGGCATGATCGCCGAGCAGGTCAAGGCCCTCGGGCTGGTGCTTCCCGACCCGGACGTGCGGTTCAACGAGGAGACTCAGAGGTGGGAGCACGGCCCGCTGGACTGGGAGGAGTTCAAGGAGGTCCTCGCCGGCCGCGGCCCCTGCAACGCCCAGCGCATGGAGCGCCGCCGTGAGGCACATGAAGACGGCGCCTGGGTGCGCGAGGCCGCAGCGGCCTACGCCGACAGGCAGGCCCGCAGCGCCAACTCAGCAACGGAGGCAGCATGACCGGCGGATCAACGACGGGCGACGACGGCGCCACGGCACCGGCCGCAGGGCCCGCAGAAAAACGCCAGCCCTGGCCCCTGTGGGAGGTGTTCGTCCGGTCCTCGCGCGGGCTCTCCCACGTCCACGCCGGTTCGCTCCACGCGCCCGACGCCGACATGGCCCTGCGCAACGCCCGCGACCTCTACACCCGGCGCAACGAGGGAATCAGCCTGTGGGTGGTGCCGTCCTCGGCCATCATCACCAGCGACCCGGATGCCAAGGAGCAGTTCTTCGAATCCCCGCAGGGCAAGGACTACCGCCACGCCACCTACTACACCAAGAGCGAAGGGGTGAAGCACCTGTGAGCGAGGCAAACGCCAGCGCCACCCGCATCACTCCGGGCAACGCGCTGCGCCCCGAGGACATTGCCGCTGCGCACACCGTGCCGACACCCGAGACCGCCGAATACGCGCTCTGGCTCGGGGACGACTCTCTGATCCTCGCCCAGCGGCTCGGCTGGTGGATCTCGCGCGCACCCGAACTTGAAGAGGACGTGGCGCTTGCCAACATCGCCCTCGACCTCATCGGCCATGCCCGCTCCTTCCTCACCTACGCGGGCCACGCGACGGGCCGCACCGAGGACGACCTCGCCTACTTCCGCCGCGAGCCCGAGTTCCGCTCCGCGCACCTCTTCGAACAGCCCAACGGTGACTTCGCCCGCACCATCGCCCGGCAGTTCGTCGTCTCCCACTACCAGTGGGAGCTGTACTCCCGCCTGATGCACTCCACCGACCCCACCCTGGCGGCCATCGCCGCCAAGGCCGTCAAGGAGGTCGACTACCACCGCGACCACAGCGTCCAGTGGGTGCTCCGCCTTGCCCTGGGAACCGAGGAGTCGCGGCGCCGCATGACCGCCGGGCTCCGCCTCACCTGGCCCTACGTTGACGAGCTGTTCGTCGACACCCCGCTCACCGACGCCCTTTCCGGCGTCGCCGTCCGCCCCGGGGACCTGCGGAAACCGTTCGACGCCGCCGTCACCGCAGTGCTGCAGGAGGCAGAGCTCGAGGTCCCTGGCGTTCCCGGCGCCACCGGCGGCGGACGCCGCGGCGTCCACAGCGAGCACCTCGGCTACATCCTCGCCGAGCTGCAGGTCCTCGCCCGCGAGCATCCCGGCGCCTCCTGGTAGCGACGATGGGTACCAATACGGCGCAGCGGCCGGCCGATGAGCGCGCCGCAGAGATCTGGGACATTGCCGCAACCGTGTGCGACCCCGAGATTCCCGTGCTCACGATCGAGGACCTCGGCATCCTCCGCGCCGCCGCCGCCGTCCCCGGCACCGACGGTCCGGCGGCCGCCGTGGTCATCACCCCCACCTACTCCGGCTGCCCGGCCATGGACGCGATCCGCGACGACGTCGTGACCGCCCTGAAGTCCCGCGGGTACGGGGAGGTGCGGGTCGAGCTCGCGCTTGCCCCGGCCTGGACCACCGACTGGATGACCGAGGCCGGCAAGGAGAAGCTCAACCGGTACGGCATCGCCGCCCCCAGCGGCATGGCCGCCGCCGGCCCGGTCCGGGTGGGACTCAGCGTCAAATGCCCGCAGTGCTCCTCACTGAACACGCGGGAACTCACCCGCTTCGGCTCAACCTCCTGCAAGGCGCTCTATGTCTGCCAGGACTGCCGGGAACCCTTCGACTACTTCAAGGTGCTGTGAATGGCTGTCACGTTCGCCCCGTCAAATAAGCGGCGCACCGCTTTCCACGAGCTGACCGTTGCCGAAGTGCGCCGGCTCACCGAGGACGCCGTCGAGGTGACCTTCGCGGTGCCCGAGGAGCTCGCCGGGAAATACGACTACGTTCCCGGCCAGTACGTCGCACTTCGGACCACCCTCGAGGTGGACGGCGAGCCCAAGGAGGTGCGCCGCAGCTACTCCATCTGCGCCGAGCCGCGTCCGGGCGAAATCCGCGTGGCGATCAAGCGGGACCTCGGCGGGGTGTTCTCAAGCTGGGCCAACGAATCGCTCAAGGCCGGGGACCGCCTCGACGTGATGAGCCCCATGGGCCAGTTCATCTCCAAGCACGAGATGAACGAACTGAACCACCCCGAAAACATCGACACGACAACGCAGAACACCTTCGTTGCCGTTGCCGCCGGATCGGGCATCACCCCGGTCATCGCGATCGCCCGCTCCGTCCTCGCCGCCGGGCAGAACGTCCGCTTCGACCTGATCTACGCCAACAAGGCGGCAATGGATGTGATGTTCCTCGAGGACCTTGCCGACCTCAAGGACCGCTATCCGGCCCGGTTCGCCGTCCACCACGTCCTCTCCCGCGAACAGCGCATCTCGCCGCTGCTCTCCGGGCGCATCGACGCCGAGAAGCTCCAGCAGCTTCTCGGAACGGTGATCCGCACCGAGGACGTTGACGAGTGGTTCCTGTGCGGGCCGTTCGAACTGGTTCAGCTGTGCCGGGACACCCTGGGCGAGCGGGGTGTGCCTGCCGAAAAGATCCGGTTCGAACTGTTCAGCACCGGGGAGCCCACCCGCCCCGAGGGCCAGATCGGGCGGCCCGTCAAGGCCGCCGAGAACGGCGAGAACTACTCCATCTCCTTCCGCCTTGACGGACTGCAGGGAACCGTCGAAAGCCCGACCCACGCCCGGGAATCCCTCCTCAACGCCGCCCTGCGGGTGCGTCCCGACGTGCCGTTCGCCTGCGCCGGCGGGGTCTGCGGCACCTGCCGGGCCAAGATTGTCTCCGGGACCGTCGAGATGGAGGAGAACTACGCCCTTGAACCTGACGAGATTGCCAAGGGGTACGTGCTCACCTGCCAGGCACGCCCCACCAGCAAGGCCGTGACCGTTGACTACGACGCCTAGGAGCACCGGATGAGCACCACCATGATCGAGCTGAGCACCGGCGCCGGCGTCGCGGAGATCGTGCTCAACGCACCGTACAAGCTCAACGCCCTCGACGAGCAGGCGCTCGCCGATCTTTCCCGGGCCTACGACGACGCCGCAGCGGCGGCTGCCGAGGGTTCGGTGCGCGCCCTGGTGCTGCGCGGGGAGGGGCGCGCCTTCTGCGCCGGCCGTGACATCTCCGGCGTCGCCGCGGAAACCGACGACGCCGAGGCTTACCTCGCAGGGCTGGTCACCCCGCTGCTGCACAAGATGGCGGCCTTTCCCGCACCGACCTTCGCCGCCGCCCACGGGGCGTGCCTCGGCGTCGGGCTCGGCCTGCTGATCGCCACCGACGTCGTCTACGTCGCCGACACCGCGAAAATCGGATCGCCCTTCGCAAACCTCGGGGCCACGCTCGACTCCGGCGGGCACTGGCTGTTCACCGAACGCCTCGGCACCCACCGCACCCTCGACCTGATCTACACGGCCGAACTGATGAGCGGGGCCGACGCCGTCGGCGCCGGGCTGTTCAGCCGGTCGATGCCCGCCGACGCGCTGCTCGACTTCACCCGGGCCACCGCCGCCCAGGTGGCGACCGGGGCCACCGGCGCCTTCCGGGCCTCCAAGCAGCTGGTCGCGGACATCCGCGACCGCCGGCTGGGCCTGTGGGATGCCATGGACCAGGAGAACGCCGCCCAGGCCGCGCTGAGCCGCACCCCGGACTATGCCGAAGGGTTCACCGCCTTCCAGGAGAAGCGCAAGCCGCACTTCACCGGCTGAGCGCGGGCACGCCGCGGACGGTCCGCCCGGGCGCTAGCGGGTATCGAGGTCTTCGAACACCAGGAAGGTCTGGGTGTCGAGCACGCCCGGCATCGACTGGAGGCGGTCGAAAATGACCCGGCGCAGGTCGAGGTTGTCTTCCGCGCGCACCAGCAGGATCACGTCGAAGTCACCGCCCACGAGGGCGATGTGGTGGATCTCCGGGATGGCACGCAGCTCCTCCTTGAGCTCCCGCCAGGAATTCTGGCGCACCTTCAGCGTCACGTACGCCGAGGACCGCAGGCCGGCCTTCACCGGATCCACGAGGGCGGTGAACTTGGTGAGCACGCCCTCCTCCGAGAGCCGGGCCATCCGTGAGTACGCATGGGCGCGGGAGATATGCACGTTCTCCGCCACCGACGTCACCGACTGCCTGCCGTCGCGCGTCAGCTCCGCCAGGATCTTCCGGTCCACCTCGTCAAGCACCCGGTCGTTCATCCGTCTCCATCCCCGCCCGTAATCCAGCTCACACTTGCATTCCGTCTACAGTTCACCGCTCAGATCACGATTGTTCCAGACTTTGCGCATTCGGTGGATACGAAAAGTACCAGATTGCGATACTTGGATGACACAGCATCCACGGAGCCGCCGGTTGGCGGGACCGGGGTCCTTGAAGGCATGCGGCCAATGGAGGCACAGATGACCATTCCGATCGACAGCGGGTTCGACGGAGCGCTTGCGGGCGGACGCCGCGGCGCGCCCGTCGGACTGCCCGCGGAGATGCAGCTCCTGCCCCGGGAGCGTCCGGTGCAGCTGATCGACCACAACGGCACCGCCAACCCCGACGGGCGTTACGGCCTTCCCGCTCCCGGCACCCTTCTTGAGGCGTACGGCAAGCTCGTTTCGGGCCGGCGCATCAATGACCAGGCGAACGCCCTCGTGCGCCAGGGCCGCCTCGCCGTCTACCCCTCCTCCCACGGGCAGGAAGCCTGCCAGGTGGCAGCCGCCGCCGTCCTGGAGCAGCAGGACTGGCTGTTCCCCACCTACCGCGACACCGTGTCCGTGGTGACCCGCGGCGTCAACCCCCTCGAAGTGCTGACCCTGCTGCGCGGCGACTGGCACTCCGGATACGACCCCTACGAGCACCGGGTCGCCCCGCAGGCCACCCCGCTGGCCACCCAGCTGCTCCACGCGGTCGGCGTCGCGCACGCCGCGAAGCTGCGGGGGGAAGACACCGTTGTCCTGGCGATGTGCGGCGACGGAGCCACAAGCGAAGGTGACTTCCACGAGGCGCTCAACTTCGCCGCGGTGTTCCACGTGCCCGTCGTCTTCTTCATCCAAAACAACGAATACGCGATCTCCGTGCCGCTGAAGAACCAGTCGGTCGCGCCGTCCCTGGCGCACAAGGCCATCGGCTACGGCATGCCCGGCGAGCGCGTTGACGGCAACGACCTCGCCGCCCTGCTCTCTGTCCTCGGGGCGGCAGTGGACCGGGCCCGCAACGGCGGCGGCCCGTCCCTGGTTGAGGCACATACATACCGCATGCAGGCGCACACCAACGCCGACGACGCCACCCGGTACCGTTCGGCCGAAGATGTGGAGAAGTGGGTGCCGAAGGACCCGATCAGCCGCCTGCGCACCTACCTGAGGAACCTGCAGGTGCTCGACGACGGCGCCGAGGAGCAGATCGCGGCGGAGGCTGAAACCCTTGCCGCGTCGATCCGCGCCGGCCTCAACGCGGAGGTCGACGTCGACCCGCAGGACCTTTTCGCCTTCGTCTACACCCAGAAAACCGCGCAGCTGCGGGAACAGGCCCAGTTGCTGCGCGACGAACTCTCACGCGAGGCCCAGCCATGACCCAGACCAGCGAACGCGCCCCCGCAGCCCCGGCGTCAGCCGCCGCAGCTCCCGGCACCGCAAGCTTCACCTTCGCCAAGGCCCTCAACGCCGCACTGGCCGATGAGATGGAGGCCGATTCCTCGGTCCTGATGTTCGGCGAGGACGTCGGACCCCTCGGCGGAGTCTTCCGCATCACCGACGGGCTCACCGCCCGGTTCGGGCACGAGCGGTGCTTCGACACACCCCTGGCCGAGGCCGGCATCATGGGCATGGCGGTCGGCATGGCGATGAACGGGATGCGTCCGGTGGTGGAGATGCAGTTCGACGCCTTCGCCTACCCTGCCTTCGAGCAGGTGGTCAGCCACGTCGCGAAGATGTCCAACCGCACCAGGGGCAGGGTCAGGCTGCCCCTGGTCATCCGCATCCCCTACGCCGGCGGGATCGGGGGAGTGGAACACCACTGCGACTCGTCCGAGTCCTACTACGCCCACACCCCGGGCCTGACGGTGCTCGCCCCGGCCACGGTCCGCGACGCCTACACGATGCTGCGGCAAGCGATCCGGTTCCCCGACCCGGTTGTCTTCCTCGAACCGAAAAAGCTGTACTGGTCGAAGGAGGTCCTTGACCTCGACGAGCTGCGCCGGGACTTTGACGCCGGGCAGGGGCCTGACACCATCGGCAGGGCCGTCGTCGCGCGCCCCGGCAGCGACGCCACCCTGATCGCCTACGGACCGTCCGTCCCCACCGCCCTCGCCGCCGCCGCGGCCGCCGCCGAGGAAGGCCGCTCGCTCGAGGTGATCGACGTCCGCTCGATCGTTCCCTTCGATGACGAGACGGTGTGTGCGAGCGTGCGCAGGACCGGGCGCGCCGTCGTCATCTCCGAGGCACCGGGCTTCGCCTCGGTGGCCTCCGAAATTGTCGCCCGCATCCAGGAACGCTGCTTCCACTCGCTCGCCGCGCCCGTCCGCCGGGTTACCGGGTTCGACATCCCCTACCCCTCTCCCAAGCTGGAGCACCACTTCCTGCCGGGGGTCGACCGGATCCTCGACGCCGTCGACGAACTGCAGTGGGAGGACGAAGCGTGAGCGCCGAAGCCCTCCAGCAGCCCCTGCTGGTCTTCAACCTCCCCGACCTTGGCGAAGGGCTGACCGAAGCCGAGCTCGTCTCCTGGCTCGTGGCCGAGGGCGACGAAGTGGTCGTGGACCAGCCGGTCGCCGAAGTGGAGACCGCAAAGTCGGTGGTGGAGGTGCCCTGTCCGTTCGCTGGGACGATCGCCAAGCTCCACGGGGCGGCGGGCCAGACCCTCGACGTCGGCAGGCCGTTCATCTCGGTGCGCGGAGCGGACACCGAAACGCACCACGCGGATGCTCCCCAGCCGCCGGATCAGCCCCAGCCAGCCGGACGCTCCGCCGCTGCGGGCGCCGCTGCCGAGACCTACCGGGCCGAGGAGCGCGCCGGCATCTCGGCCGAGGCTGCCGCCGCCGCTGCCCCCGAGCCCGAGCAGGGCTCGGGAAACGTCCTCATCGGTTACGGCACCCCGGCCGGATCGAGCCTCAAGCGCACCCGCAGGCCCCGCGCCGCCGCCGGCCGGGCAGCCGGCTCCGGAACGGGCCCGGATGCCGCGGTTCCGGGCGAGGTCGCGGACGCAGCTCCGGAACCAGCGACGGGCCACGCTGCGGGCCGCCGCAGCGAAGCCAACGGCACCGGTCAGGCACTGCTGTGCAGCTCGCCCCTCGTACGCCGGATGGCCCGCGAGGCAGGCCTCCGGCTGCGCGACATTCCCGGCAGCGGCCCCGGCGGCCTGATCCTGCGCCGCGACGTCGTCGACGCCATGTCCGCGGCCGCGCCGGAGGGCACCGCCGTGCCCGAGGCCGGGGCGCGGCGGGACCAGGAGCCGGTCGGCGGAGCCGGCGAGGATCCCCGTTCCGGGCTGAGCGTTCTCGAGCGCACGCCCCTGCGCGGGGTCCGGAAAACCATCGCCGACACCCTCTCGCGCAGCCGGCGGGAAATCCCCGAGGCAACGGTTTGGGTTGATGTCGACGCCACAGCCCTTGTGGAACTGCGCGCAGGGCTCAAGAAGCGCGACCCCGACACAACCCCCGGTCTTCTTGCATTCATCGCCCGCTTCGCCGTTGCCGGCCTTGCCCGGTACCCGGAGCTGAACACCCGCATCATCACGGACGAGGGCGGCTCCCAGGAGATCCTGAGGGTCGAGGGCGTGAACCTTGGAGTGGCGGCGCAGACCGACCGCGGACTGATGGTGCCCTCCGTCCGGCGTGCGGACCGGCTGAGCGCCCGCGCACTCGACGCGGAGATCCGCCGCCTCACGGCCGCGGCCCGCGAAGGAAAGGCGACGCCCGCCGACCTGACCTCGGGAACGTTCACCCTGAACAACTACGGCGTGTTCGGTGTGGACGGCAGTGCCGCGATCATCAACCACCCCGAGGCTGCGATCCTTGGAATTGGAAGGATCATCGACCGGCCCTGGGTGGTCGACGGAAGCCTTGCCGTGCGGAAGGTGACCGAACTGACGCTGACCTTTGACCATCGGGTCTGCGACGGCGGAACCGCCGGCGGGTTCCTGCGCTTCGTCGCCGACGCCATCGAAAACCCCGGAGGGCTGCTCGCCGACCTCTAGGCGATCCGGACGCCACTACCACCACCGGAACCCGCCGTCGCCAGAAGACGGCGGCGGGCGCCGGCCCCGCCGCCCACCCCGTTCGCGACTAGAATCCGATCATGGACCTCCGTCGAGACGGCAGCTCTCCCCGCTACCCCGGGGCGGTGGGGTGGTGAGCTGCAGACTCGGCCGGGGCAGGGCCGGTGCAGGGGTCCGGAAACCTCCGCGGGGACTCCCACCTCCCGCCCTATTGCGGCCGCCGCTGCGCTGGTAGGGTGCGCGCATGGGGGAAGACATCAGCAGATTCATCAACGATTTCGCGACGCTCGTACGGCTTGCACAGTCGGGCCTCGAACCGGATCCGAAAGGGGAACGGCTGCTTTCGGTGCTCAGCGGGCACCTGGGGCAGCCCGCCGAGGACCTGCCCGTGGTCCTCGAGGAGGTCCGCTCGCACCGCTTCGTGGACGTCGACATCCTCGTGGCGGAGGAAGTTGGAACGGACCCGGAGGCCCGGCTGATCGGAGTCGGCGGAGAGCAGCGCCACCACGTCTCCCTGAGCGACATGCTGCAGCGGTCGGGAATCTTCCCGCAGTTCTCGGTATCCCAGCCCGACTACACGAACGTGGCCGTGGGCCCGGACGAGCAGAGGCAGGCGGTGGCCCTGGGCATCTGGCTCTTCCACCGGAAGGGCGTGCCGCTGGTGGTGATGCAGCGCAACGCCTCGCCGAACTACGGCCGGATGACGGTGTCCCTCGAGGTGCTCTCGCCCGACGCCGGGGCCGGTGCCGAGTTCCTGGCCGGACTGCGCCGGCGCCTGCAGAACGAGAGTATCCTCAAGGGGCAGGTGATTTCCCTGACCCTTGAGGAGTACGGTTCCCAAACCGCCGGGGTCACCATCCACGCCCGGCCCAGCCTCTCGGCCGCCGACGTCGTGCTCCCGCCGGGGCTGCTCCAGAAAATCTCCGCGCACGCGCTCGGCATCGCCGTCCACCGGGAGGCGCTTAGGGCCAGCGGCCAGCACCTGAAGCGCGGCATCCTGCTCTATGGCCCGCCGGGGACCGGGAAAACCCACACGGTGCGGCACCTCCTCAGCGAAAGCCACGGCACGACGGCGATCCTGCTCTCCGGGGGTTCACTGGCCCACATCAGTGAAGCGGCGAGGATGGCCCGCGCGCTCCAGCCCTCAATCGTGGTCCTCGAAGACTGCGACCTTATCGCCGAAGACCGCAGCTTCGGGCACGGACCCCAGCCGCTGCTGTTCGAGGTGCTCGATGCCATGGACGGGCTCGACGACGACGCCGACGTTACCTTCGTGCTGACCACCAACCGGGCGGACCTGCTCGAACCCGCTCTGGCGCAGCGGCCCGGAAGGGTGGACCTGGCGGTGGAGATTCCCCTTCCGTCGGAGAAGGAACGGGCAGAACTGGTTACCCTTTACTCCCGGGAGATCGGCTTCAGCACCGAAGCGGTCGCCGAGGCCGCCCGCAACACCGCAGGGACAACCGCGTCCTTCGCCCGCGAACTGGTCCGCCGGGCGGTCGTGGCCGCGGCCATCGACAATGCGCGGGTTGCCGACGTGCATCTGCGCGGTGCCGTTGACGACCTGATGGCCGACAGTGCGGCCCTGACCCGCAGCCTCCTCGGCAGCCGGTCCGACACCGGATTCGACCGGTACGGCCACGCCGCACCGGATGCCTCCGGTCCGGCGTTCTAAACTGGAGGCCCCCGTACCCCGTCCGAGAGGAAACCCAATGCCTTTCCAACCCCCTCCGCTTGAGCCGGACACCGCGCGGCAGGAACTCGGCGAGGGGATCTGGCTCCTGCGGGGCTCCGCGGGCGGCGCCAACACAGGGCTGGTCGTGGGAAGCGAGCGGGCACTCGTCATCGACACCGGCGCCGGTCCGCGCCAGGCGGGCGAACTCCACCGGCAGGTCAGGGAGGTGACCGAGCTGCCGCTGGTCGTGGTCACCACCCACGCCCACGCCGACCACTACTTCGGCAACGGCCACTTCGCGCAGCAGGGAGCACTGGAGTTCTGGGGCACCTCGCGCTGCGCCGAGGTGATCGCGGAGCAGGGCGAGAAGCGCCGCGGTGCGGTTGCGGAAGCCGAACCGGAGATGGCGGCCGCCGACGGCGGAAGCACGGTGATTACCGGGCCAAACCGGCTGGTCGAAGGCAAGCCCGTGGACCTCGATCTCGGAGGAGTCTCCGTGACGCTCTTCCATCTGGGCAGGGGGCACACGGACCACGACCTGCTGGTCGGTGCCGGAAACGTGCTCTTCACCGGCGACCTCGTGGAGGAGGGGGCCGACCCCAGTTTCGAGGACTCCTTCCCGGCCGACTGGGTCCGCACTCTCTCGAAGATGGTCTCCCTTGAAGACCTCTACGACGTGTTCGTTCCCGGACACGGCAGCCCGGTCGGTGTGGAGTTCGTGACAACCCAGATGAACAAGATGCGCTCGGCAATCCGGGTAACGAAAACGGCGATGGATGAAGCCTCAATCGACATGACGAAGGCGATTCCGATCCTTCCGTACGGTCCGGAACAGTCGAGGGCGCTGCTCATCCGGCTGCGCACGCTCGCCCATTGGAACTGGCTGGCGCGCAAGCATTAGCGCCGGCGCCGGGACTCCGGGGCAAGCCGGGCCTGGGAACTGAACAGCCAACCTGCGGCGGCCGAAAGGGTGAAACCCACCCCGACGATCGAAGAAAGCCCCGACCAGAAGAACAACGGCACCCGTGCCGTTCCCGGGACCGGTGCCGGGCCGACCTGCTGGGCATATAAATACAGCGCAACCGAGAGGGCGGCCCCGAGCAGGCCGGCAATCCAGCACAGCGCCAGCCAGACCCGTGAAGAGGCCCAGTGGCTGCCGAACCCGGACCACGCATTCCAGGCGTCCCCGGTGCGCATGATGAGCAGCCCGCCAACCAGCGTCCAGGTGCCTACCACCAGCAGGGCCGCGATCACGTCGGCCGGGCGGTGCCACAGGTTGATGAACGTCGCGGATCCGGCGACCACCGAGTAGAGGCCTCCCGCCGCGGCGGTAAAGGGGCGCCAGCGGGGCGATACCACCATGAACACGGCGGCCGCGGCTGACGCCGCAAGCGTTGTATGCCCCGAGGGTAATGAATTGAAATCGAGGGTGGGAACGCCGCGGTCGGGCCGGTCGAGCACCACATGCTTGAGCAGCTGCGTTGTGAGGTTGGCCGCCGCGATCGAACCGAGCGCAATGCCCGCGGCAACCCACCGCCGCCGTGCCAGGGTCACAAAAAGGATGGTCGCCGCGGCAAGGACCACGGAGATCAACGGCAGGCTGTCGAGGAACCGCAGCACGGGCAGCTTCGTGTCGGGGGCGGCCACCCCGGCCTCGGCCCACGCTGACTCGTCGGCGAACTGGCCGGAGCTGGTGCGCACGAATGCCCAGTAGGTCCATCCGAGCGCCAGGGCGCACGCAAACGCGCCCACCACGAACAACGCCGGGGTGCGCGCGGCACGTGACCGACGCGGCGGCCGGCTTTGTCCTCGCTGCAGGGTCATGCAGGCAACTTTTCCATACCCGGCTGGGAGTTCCGTAATCAGTTCGTGACGCGCACCACCGTGCCGCTTTCATCCGGCCGTGGGGGAGTTCGTTCGTTATGTCCTACCCTGAAGCCGTGAGCACACAGCATTCGGCGCCCCCGTTTCTTCCCTCCCTGGCGGAGCTGAAGGAACGCTCAAGGGTGGTCGCGCTGCCCATGCGGGTCCGCTTCCGCGGCGTCACCGTCCGTGAGGCGCTGCTGTTCGAGGGCCCGGCGGGCTGGGGGGAATTCTGTCCCTTCCCGGAGTACGGGGATCCCGAAGCCGCCAGCTGGCTGCGGTCAGCCCTCGAAGCGGCCTGGCTGGGGTTCCCTGAGCCGCTGCGGGAGAGCGTGCCGGTCAATGCGACGGTCCCGGCGGTCGCGGCGGCCGACGTCGAGCGCGTCCTCACCCGGTTTGGAGGCGTTGATGCAGTCAAGGTCAAGGTGGCCGAACGCGGCCAGCAGCTGGCCGATGACATCGCACGGGTCGCCGAAGTGCGGCGGCTGCTGCCTCACGCTGCCCTGCGCGTTGACGCCAATGGGGGCTGGAACGAGCAGGAGGCGCTCAGAGCGCTCACCGCGCTTGCAGAACACACGCTCGAATACGCCGAGCAGCCGGTTCCGGGCATCGCCGGCCTGCGCTCGGTGCGGCTTGAGCTGCGCCGCAGGGAGCTTCCGGTGCTCATCGCCGCCGACGAAAGCGTCCGGCGGGAGGAGGACCCCCTGAGGGTGGCCCGGGAGGACGCGGCCGACCTGCTCGTCATCAAGGTGGCTCCCCTGGGCGGGGTGCGGCGTGCCCTGGACATCGTCGCCCAGGCCGGTCTTCCGGCCGTCGTCAGCTCGGCACTTGACACTTCGGTGGGCATCAGCGCCGGTGTGGCGCTTGCCGCAGCGCTTCCTCAGCTCCCGTATGCGTGCGGCCTCGCGACGGTTTCGCTCATGGCCGGTGACGTCGCCGAGGACCGGCTCGTGCCTGACGGCGGCGTTCTGCCCGTCCGCACTGTCCGCGCGTCCCCGGAGCTCCTTCGAACCTTCGCCGCCCCGGCAGAGCGGGAGCGGTGGTGGCTTGAACGGCTTGTTCGCGTTCACGGTATCCTGGCCGGGCCGGCGCGGTAGCCGGACGGGTGCCAGATGTTCAGGCGGGCTTTGCCCGGAGTTAACCCGGATGAACTGCCACCGTCGGGTCGGCTTGCCAGTGTGGGTCGACGAACCACCCGCCCGCTTGTCCCCCGGAAGGCCCCTCCATGAGCGAAACCACCCGCCGTCTGCTCCCCATGCTCGGACACACCAAAGGCAAGCGCAGTCCCGTCACCTGTGCGCTCAAATGCGACAACGCCTGCTCCTCCGCGGTGTGCAACACGTCCGACAACAATTACTTCCGCGACATCGTGTCCACCGAGTTCTCCCGCCGCAACATGCTCGGGGCAGGCGCGGTGGGTGCGTTCGCCCTGCTTCTGGGGAATGCGGCGGGCCCCGGAGCGGGCCTCTCCCCGGCGGCCGCCCACCAGGGCGGTGCCGCCCGCAGCCGGCTCGCCTTCACCGCCATCGCCCCGGTCGACGCCCTGGTGGACGACGTGACGGTTCCGAAGGGCTTCGCCTGGAAGCCGGTGATCCGGTGGGGGGATCCGCTGTTCGCCGATTCCCCGGAGTTCGACCCGCAGCACCAGACGGCGGCGGCCCAGGCCCGGCAGTTCGGGTACAACTGCGACTACACGGACATCCTCCCGCTCCCCGGCAGCAAGGGGCGCCGGGCGGTGCTGTTTGCCAACCACGAATACACAAACGAGTCGATCATGGTTCCTCCCACCCTTGCGGCCGCCGAGGTGCGCGGGATCGGCAAGGCCGCCCACGGCCTGTCCGTGGTTGAGCTTGAGCGGAAGAACGCCGCCAAGCCGTGGAACTACGTGCAGGGGGCCCCGTTGAACCGGCGGTTCCTCACCAGCACCGCCTACCAGCTCACCGGGCCGGCTGCCGGATCGGACCTGGTGAAGACGATCGACGATCCGGGCGGCCGCACCATCCTCGGCACGCTGGGCAACTGCGCCGGCGGGACAACCCCGTGGGGGACCATCCTCTCCGGGGAAGAAAACTTCAACGGGTACTTCGTCAGCGCCGGAACGAGCGCCGGGGACCGCCGCTACGGGCTGGGCTCCAAGCCGACGGCCCGCGGCTGGGAAATCGACGAGGCACGCTTCGACACGCGGAACCCGGGCTACGAAAACGAGAAGCACCGCTTCGGCTACATCGTGGAGGTCGACCCGTTCGACCCAACATCGACGCCCCGCAAGCACTCCGCGCTTGGGCGTTTCAAGCACGAGGGGGCCAACGTGAGCGTGGCGCCGGACGGGCGGGTCGTTGCCTATTCCGGAGACGACGAACGGTTCGACTATCTCTACAAGTTCGTCTCAACCAACACCGTCCAGCCCGGGCACACCCCGGAGGCGCGGCGGGCGAACATGGACCTGCTCTCCAGGGGCTCCCTCTACGTGGCCCGGTTCCAGGGCAACTCAGTGCCGGAAATCAACGGCTCCGGCGCCCTGCCCTCCGACGGCGCGTTCGACGGCGTCGGCGAATGGTTGCCGCTGCTGCTCGACAATGAATCGGCGGTGCCCGGCATGAGCACGGCCGAGGTGGCCGTCTTCACCCGCCTCGCCGCCGACAAGGTGGGGCCCACGAAGATGGACCGCTGCGAGGACGTCGAACCCAACCCGGCGACCGGCAAGGTGTACGTGGCGTGCACCAACAACACCAACCGGGGCACCGGCACCAACGCGGCGGCCGACGAGGCGAACCCGCGCACCGCCAACCGCGACGGGCACGTGGTCGAGCTGACGGAGGCCGGCGGCGATGCAACGGCGACCCGCTTCACCTGGAACCTGCTGCTGGTATGCGGGGACCCGGCGAAGAACCCGACCGCCTACTTCAGCGGATACCCGGCCGACAAGGTGTCACCAATCAGCTGCCCCGACAACCTCGCCTTCGACTCGGCAGGCAACCTGTGGATCTCGACCGACGGGCAGCCGGGCACCATCGGCTACTGCGACGGACTGTTCAAGGTGGGCCTCGAGGGTCAGGAGCGGGGCCGCGTGGAACAGTTCCTCGCCGTGCCCCGTGACGCCGAAACCTGCGGGCCGATCATCCACGACGCCGAACGGATCGTCTTCGTCGCCGTCCAGCACCCCGGCGAGGACGGAAGCTGGGCCAACCAGGTCTCCCGGTTCCCCGATTACGTGCCGGCCGGCGCCCGGCCGGCCGGCGGTGAAGCCGCACTGCCGCGCCCGTCGGTGGTCCAGGTGTACCGGGGCTGAGGGCGGGAACGGGCCGACCGTCACGGGATGATGCGGTCGGCCCGGTAGCGGTCGAACAGCGTGGTGAAGGCATCCTCGGTGCACCTGTACCCCGTGAAACCGGCAAGCCTGCTCTTGCTCATGTCCGCGACGACTTCGATCTGCCGGCCGAGGTCGCCGTCGGTGTGCCACCAGGAGGCAACCCGGTTCAGGTCGTCCTCGACCAGTCGGTGCTCGCTGGCGATCTCCTTCCACACGGCCTCCATGCCCTGCATCTGCACCGCCAGGGGACGCGGGGATTCCTCGGGTCCGACGGGCTCGAGGCCGAAGTAGCCGGCCACGCGGGACCACATCCGGCGCCAACGGAACACGTCCCCGTTGACGATGTTGTACGCCTCGTTCGCGGCCTCCGGAGCGGTGGCCGCCCAGATCATGTGTTCGGCCAGCAGTCCCGCATCGGTCATGTCGGTCAGGGCGTTCCACTGCTGCTGGGACCCGGGAAAGACGAACGGCAGGTTCTCCCTCCGGCAGATGGATGCCTGGGCGGCGAGGGTCAACCCCATGTTCATCGCGTTTCCCACGGCATGACCGATCACCGTGTGGGCCCGGTGCACCGACCAGGTGAACCCCTGCCGCTTTGCGGCAGCCCACAGCTCGTCCTCCTGGGCGTAGTAGAAGTTATCGACAGGGAGCCGGGACTCTTCCTCGTGGAAGGGCGTGTCCGGCATCTCCCCGGCGGCGTACGCCTCGAACGGGCCGAGGTAGTGCTTCAGCCCCGTCATCAGAGCCACGTGCTGCACCGGCTTCCCCTCGAGGGCCCCGAGCAGGTTGCGGAGCATCCCGCCGTTGACCTCGATGTTCTCCCGCTCGGTCGGCCGCGGAGACCAGGCGGTGAAGAACACATGGGTGGGCCGCTCGCCGGCCAGGACCGTGCGCAGCTCCGCCGGTGAGCCGAGGTCGGCGGCAAGGTGCCTCACTCCGTCCTGCTGGGCCCCCGGTGTGCGGGACAGGGCCAGCACCTGCCACCCCGCCTCAACCAGCCGGTCGCGGAGGGCCGAACCGGCGATGCCGCTGGCCCCGACCACCAGGGCGGTTCCGATACGTGGTGCGTTGGTTTCCATTCAAGCTCCTTTGTTCTCCGACCGGTGCCGGGATGCTGGTACATGGCCTGGGGTGCTGGTCAGCGTGCGGTGTAGCCTCCGTCGAGGGGCAGGTTCACCCCGGTCACCCACCCGGCCTCGTCCGAGGCCAGGTACAGCACGCCGTAGGCGACGTCCGAGGGCCGTCCGAGCCGCTTGAGCGACTGGCGGGCGGTCATCATCTTTTCGTAGGCGGGCAGTCCGCCGTCGTAGGCCGCAGCGATCCCCTCGACGAGGGGAGTCAGCACGGTGCTCGGATGCACCGAGTTGACCCGGATGTTGTACCGGCCGTACGTCGCCGCGTCCTGGCGGGTCTGCATCGTCACTGCGCCCTTTGCCACGTGGTACGGGGTGAACTCGTCGTTGCCGACCAACCCGTAGATGGACGAGAAGTTCACGATCGATCCTCCGCCGCCGGTGATCATGTGCGGAACCACGTGCTTGGTCGCGAAGAACACTCCCTTCACGTCGACGGCGAACAGCGCGTCCCACTCCGCCTCCGACACCTCGTGGGTGGGCTTGTCCACGCCGATGATTCCGGCACAGTTGACGAGGATGTCGATGGTGCCGAACTCCGCAACCGCCGCCGCCACGCCCGCCGCAACGCTCTCCTCGGCGGCGACATCCACCGGCCAGAAGCGGGCCCGGCCCCCGGCGGCGGTGATTCCCTCAGCGGTTTCGGCACCGGCCGGACCGTGAAGGTCGGTGACAGCCACGGCCGCGCCCTCCTGCGCGAAGAGCTCGGCCGTGGCCCGGCCCATCCCGGAGGCTGCGCCGGTGATGAAGGCGACCTTGCCCTCGAGCCGGCCGGTCATGCTGTCGCCGGCTCCTTCGAGGCGTCGGCGGAGGCAAGGAAGTCGCGGTAGCCGTTCTCCTCGGCCTTGCGGCAGAACTCCTGGTACACCTGCCCGCCTCCCATGTAGACGAGGAACGTCTCCGGCTTTCCGGGGACGTTCTCGCCGAGGAACCAGGCCTTCGCCTTCTTGCCTTCCGAGTACATCACCGTGGACTTGCCTGCGCGTTCCACCTCCTCGGCCCACCACTGCTCCGACGCCGGCGTCGCCTCGAACCGCTCGACGCCGTTCTCCTCCGCCCACCGGATGGCCCGCTGCAGCCACTGGGCGCCGAGCTGGATCGGTACGGGCAGGTTCGAGTAGGGGGTCTGCGGACCAAGTGACATGAAGAAGTTGGGGAAGCCGTGGGCGTTGATGCCGAGGTTCGAGCGCAGGCCCTCGGCCGCCCACTTGTCGCGCAGGGTGACCCCGTTGCGGCCCACGATATCGATGTTCGTCAGCGTGCCGGTCATCGCATCGAAGCCGGTGGCGAAGATGAGGACGTCGAGTTCGTACTCGGTGCCGCCGACGCGGACCCCCTTTTCGGTGATCTCGGTGATCGGAGTGGTCTTCGTGTCAATCAGGTGCACGTTGCCCCGGTTGAACGTGGCGTAGTAGTTGTGGCCGGTGGGCACGCGCTTGCCGTTGAATGAGTAGTCGTGCGGGCTCAGCAGGTCCGCTGTGGCCGGGTCGGTGACGATCTCGCGGATCTTGCCGCGGATGAACTCCGAGGCCAGTTCGCTCGACTCGTGGTTCGTCGCGAGGTCGTTGAAGCACTCATTCGCGAAGTGGAAGCCGCCCTCGTTCCATTTGCTCTCGAAGATCCGCTGCCGCTCCTCGGGGGAGACCTCAAGGGCGCTGTGTTCGGCCGGCTCCATGGCGACGCCGAACGGGTGCTGTGCGGCCTTCTCATAGATCGCGTCGTAGTTTTCGCGCACGTGCTGCATTTCCTCGGGAGTGACCGAGTCGTTCGTCGTCTCCACGATGAAGTTCGGGGTGCGCTGGAAAACGAAGAATTCCCCGACCTCGGGCGCGATGGTCGGCACGATCTGGATGCCCGAGGCGCCAAGGCCGATCAGGCCCACCCGCTTGCCGGCCAGCGAGGCGCCCTCCCTGGGCCAGTGCGCGGTATGGAACTTCGCCCCCTTGAAGCCCTCGATGCCGGGGATGTCGGGGTAGATCGCCTGCGACAGCACACCCATGCCGCTCACAAGGTACTTCGTTGTCAGCTTCGTGCCGTCGGAGAAATTGACGGTCCACAGGTTCGTGGCCTCGTCGTACACGGTCGAGTCGACGCGGCGGTTGAGCTGGATGTCCTTGCGCAGATCCAGCCGGTCGGCCACGAAGTTGAGGTACTTCAGCACCTCGGTGCCCGAGGGGTACCGCTCGGTCCAGGTCCATTCCTCGCGGACCTCCTTGGAGAAGGAGAAGGAGTAGTAGCTGTATTCGCTGTCCGTGCGGACGCCGGGGTACCGGTTGCTCCACCAGGTGCCGCCGATTCCGTCGGCGCCGTCGACGACGAGCGTGTTGAGCCCGATCTCGCGCAGGTGGTGCAGGACGGCCAGGCCCGAGAAGCCGGCCCCGATGACGATGGCGTCGTAATCCGCTCCCGGCGTCGCTGCCGGGCGGGGTGCGGTTTGGGAAATATCGGTCATGGGAGGGTTCCTTTCGAAAGGTGGGGTGGTTAGCCGGCGGTCCGGCCGGAGCGGTACCAGGCGGCCATGTTCTTTATTTCGGCGTCGGCTTCGGGCAGGTTGCCCGCCTGCAGGGGGAACACGTGCTGCATCCCGGCGCCCACGGAGAGGGTCACGTCCACTCCCGCGTGGTCGGCGAGCTTGTGAAGGCGTTCGGCGTCGGCGTACAGCGATTCGGTGTCGGAGACGCCGATGTAGAGGGGCGGGAAGCCGGTGAAGTCGGCGTACAGCGGGTTGACCAGCGGGTCGGTGGGGCTCGCCCCGCCCGAGAGGTAGCGGTCGATGTTGCCCTGCAGCCCCTCGCGCGTAATGAGGAAATCGGTGTCGTTGTTCGTCTCGATCGTTTCCCCCGAGTTCTCCATATCGAGCCAGGGGGACATCGTGATGACCCGCTCCGGGTGCGGCTCCCCGCCCTGGAGCAGCCGGAGCACCAGGGCAATGGCGATGCTCGCTCCCGCGCTGTCGCCCACCGGCGTGATGTCCGAGGCCTTGATGCCGTCGGCGATCAGCGCCCGGTACACGGACTGGGCGTCGTCGATCTGGGCGGGATAGGGGTGCTCGGGCGCGAGCCGGAAGTCGACGACGAAGGCGCTGGTGCCGCACGCCTTCGCGAGGTGGGCGGCGAGCTTGCGGTGGCTCGATGCCGATCCGAGCGCGAACCCTCCGCCGTGGAGCACCAGGAGCACCTGGCGGGGATCGGCGTCGAGCGGGGTGACGAGGATGCCGCGCACGCCGCCGACCACCGTGGTGCGGTAGGTGACGTCTTCGGGTTCGGTCGTGGCCCGCTGCCAGTCCTCGAAGATCCAGCGGGTCATCTGGAGGGACATATCGGGGTTCGCCGAAAACTCGGCGCTCCACTGGGCATACATTTCGCCGAGCAGGTCGGTCGGCTGGTTTTCAGGCATTCAAGGCTCCTCAGGGTTGGGGATTGTTCAAGGATGGCCGCGCGGATCCGCCGGTGGAGGCGTTGTCGCAAAATGATGCACCGGTGTCTCAGGGTGAGGCGTTCGCCCCGGGGCCGGGTGCCCAAGACTCGTAGACAAGCCAGGCACACGGCCCGAACGTCTTGTTCCACAACCAGCACCACGCGGAAATCGGCAGGACCCGTCAAGGACGACGGTGAGCATCCGGCACCCCGGCGGACCTTCACCGCAGTCCACCAGCTGGGGTCCCGGTCCGTCCGGCCGGCCCCAACACCACTCATCAGAAGGAAGATCCCATGTTCCAAACGAAAACAGCGATGGCGGCCGCGGCACTGCTCGCCGCTCTTCCCCTGGCCAGTTGCTCGACCGGTGCGTTGTCGAGCGACGGCGACGCCGCAGCCGGGGCGGACTCGGATTCGGGGTCCGGGGAGATCACCGTCGGGGCCACCGGCGTACAGGGCGACCTCCAGGAGATCAGCGAATTCTGCGGTGAGAAAGACCTCAAGGTCGCGCTCGCCGACGGGTTCGGCGGCAACTCCTGGCGCAAGATCACCCGTGCGATCTTCGAAGAGGAGGCCGCGAAGTGCCCCAACATCACCGAGGTGCTCTACACAGATGCCCAGGGCGATACGCAGAAGGCGATCTCCGACATTAACTCGCTCGTCGCCCAGGACGTCGACGTCATTGTCACCTTCGTCGACGGCGGCGAGGCCCTGCTTCCAACGATCAAGAAGGCGACAGCCGCCGGAGTGAAGGTCGTCCCCTACGTCGGCTCTCCCGGCGGCACTCCCGGAACGGACTACGTCGACTTCGTCGCCGAGGATGTCAAAACCTACGGCAAGAACCTCGCGGAGTGGACCATTGAGACAATGGGCGGCTCCGGCAACCTGGTGATGCTCGGCGGGATCGCCGGCAACTCGTACTCGCAGGGCGTCTTCGACGGCGTGAAGGAAGTGGCCGCCGCCAACCCCGACATCAAGCTGCTCAATGAGGAAGGCCCGGTCGCCACCGACTGGGAGCCCGGGAAAACCCAGCAGGTCGTCGCCGGGCTGATCACCAAGTACGGCGACATCGACGGCATCGTTGCTGACTACGGTGGAGGCTCGGTCGGCGGTATCCGCGCCTTCCAGGCGGCCGACAAGCCGCTTCCGGCCTGGTCCGCCAACGACTCCAACGAGTTCGCCTGCCTGTGGTACGAGCACAAGGACGCCGAGCCCAACTACCAGATCGCCACCGAATCCTCCCGGAACTGGATCGTCTCGGCCGCCCTGCACAAGGGCCTCGCCGCGGCCAACGGCCTTCCCAACGACGAGCCCTCCATCTACAACCTCGAAATCATCGAGGACTCGACCAACCCCGACCTCCAGCCCAAGTGCGAGAAGGAACTGCCCCCGGACGCCATCCTTTCCTCGGGGCTGACCGTCGACTCGCTCAAGAAGCTCTTCCAGTAACCACCCGGTTCCGGGCCGGCGGATGCCGGCCCGGAACGTCAACCCTTCCCCCCCACTTCCAGAACCGGAGCACCACATGAATCGCCTCGAAGGCAAAGTCACTATCGTCACAGGAGCCTGCCGCGGGATCGGCCGCGCAATCGCCGAGACATTCGCCAGGGAAGGCGCAACGGTCATTGCGACAGGGCGTGCGGCGGCGGATCCCACGTTCGACGCCGGAATCGAGTACCACCAGCTCGAGGTCTCCAAGGAGGAGCACTGGCGCCGGGTCGTCTCCGACGTTGTCGCCAAGCACGGCCGTGTCGACGTCCTCGTCAACAACGCCGGAATCATCGCCTACGACACCCTGCACGAGCTCACCGTCTCCAGCTGGAACGAGGTCATCGCGGTCAACCAGACGGGCACCTGGCTGGGCATGCGCGACGTCATCCCCCATATGGTTGCCCAGGGCGGCGGCTCGATCATCAATGTGTCATCCATCTGGGGCAGCGTCGCGGTCTCCGGTGCCCACGCCTACCACGCCACCAAGGGCGCTGTACGGAACATGTCCAAGAGCGCGGCGATCACCTACGCCAAGGAGAACGTGCGGGTGAACTCCGTGCACCCCGGCTTCATCGTGACGCCGCTGACTGACGCGCAGGCCCCCGAGGTGAACGACTATGTCGTCTCCATGACCCCGATGGGACGCGCAGGACAGCCAAGCGAGATCGCCAACGGCATCCTCTTCCTCGCCTCCGACGAGTCGAGCTTCGTCACCGGATCGGAACTGGTCATCGACGGCGGGTACCTCGCCCAATGACCGCCTACCGCCCTTTCAGCCCTTCACCACCGGACCAGTAAGGAGTTGCCGCGGTGACAAACCCCGACCTCTACGACGTCTCAACCCTTCCCGGGGCCGACGGCGCGCGCGCGTTCGGCCCCGCCGTCCTGAAGCCTGACGGCATCGTCAAGACCTTCCCGGGCGTCAAGGCCCTCACCGATGTGACCCTTGAGGTGCTCGCCGGTGAGGTGCACGCACTCGTCGGCGAGAACGGCGCGGGCAAGTCCACCCTGATGGCCGTCGCCTCCGGAGCCCTCACGCCCGATTCCGGCACCGTGCACATCGGCGGAACGGAACTCGGCACCTCCTCGCCCGGGCAGGCGCGGGAGCTCGGGCTCGGCATCGTCCGACAGGACCCTGCGCTGCTTCCGGACCTCACGGTTGCCGAGAACATGGCGGTCGGCGTGGGGTACCGGCGGGTGGGGGGCCTGCGCAGGGCGGCCGCCTGGTCCCAGAAGGAGCTCGACAAGTGGGAGATGGGCATCGACGCCCGCACCCGCGTCGCCGACCTTTCCGTCGAGCAGCGCTTCATCGTGGAAATCGCCAAGGCGCTGGCGCTTGAGCCGAAGGTGCTCATCCTCGATGAGCCGACTGAGCACCTCAGCCTCGAAGAGGTCCAAAAGCTCTTCCGCACCGTCCGCGCCCTGGTGGCCGGATCGACCGCCGTCGTCTACATCTCGCACCGGATTCCCGAAGTGAAGCAGATCGCCGACCGCATCACCGTCCTCCGCGATGGGCGGGTCCGGGGCACCTTCGAGGCCGGAGACGTCGACGAGCAGCAGATCGTCGAGCTCGTCATCGGGCGCACGCTCGACGCCGTCTTCCCGGCCAAGGGATCCCAGGCCGGAACCATCGGCGCCGACGACCGGCTGACCGTCACCGCCCTTGAGGGCGAGGGCTTCCACGACATCAGCTTCAGCGTGAAGGCCGGGGAGATCGTCGGGCTGGCCGGGGTGCAGGGCAACGGGCAGACGCAGCTGATCCGCGCCCTCGCCGGCCTCGAACCGGCCTCCGGCGGCATTGCCGTGGCCGGCCGGAAGGTTCAACCCGGCAGCAACGCCGCCGCAGCGCGGGCCGGAGTGGTCTACGTTCCCGCCGACCGCCACGGCGAAGGTGTCTTCCTGCCGTTGTCGGTGGGGGAGAACATCTCGGCGAAAACCCTTCCCCGGGTCTCCCGGGCGGGAGCGGTCAGCGAGCGGCGGATCGTTGACGTGGCCCGGGAGCAGATCCGCCGGCTGGCGGTAAAGACTCCGTCACCGAGGACCCCCATCTCCTCGCTGTCCGGTGGAAACCAGCAAAAGGTGGTCCTGGCGCGGACGCTGCTTGCCGAACCGGCCGTCCTCCTCGCCGAGGAACCCACCCAGGGCGTCGATGCGGGCGCCCGGGTCGACATCTACGGCATCCTCCGGGGCGCCGCGGACGACGGCGCGGCCGTGGTCATCCTCTCCTCCGACGGGGTGGAACTCGAAGGGCTCTGCGACAGGGTGCTCATCCTCTCCCGCGGCACGGTCGTTTCCGAGCTTGCCGGCGACGACGTCACTGAGGCCGCGATCGCACGGGCCGCCCTGACCTCCACCACGGTGCGGGAACGCACCGACGCCGACAAGGCCGCGCGCGGGGTGAACCTGCGGCGCTGGCTCCGCGGCGACTCCTCGCCGGCCGCTGTCCTGGCCGGACTGTTCCTCCTCCTTGGGGTGGTCGTGGCGGCAACGAACCCGTCGTATTTCGGGGCGTTCAACCTCAACAACCTGCTCCTGATGGCTGCCCCGCTGCTCTTCGTCGGGGCAGCGCAGCAGGTGGTGGTCCTCGGCTCGGGCTTCGACCTGTCGGTGGGCCCCCTCATGGGGTTCCTCGTGGTCCTCGCCTCCTTCTGGATTGTCGACGGCGGCAACCTCTACCTCGGGCTCGCCCTCATGGCCGCAGGCGCGCTCGGTACCGGCATCGTGAATGGGCTCCTCGTCACCCGGTTCAACATCAACCCGGTCGTGGTGACCCTCGCCATGTACATGGCACTTCAGGGCATCTACCTGGCGCTGCGCAGCACCCCCGGCGGAATCATTTTCGGTGGCGTCGCAGAGCAGATCCAGGCCCGCATCGGGATTGTGCCGGTTGCGACGATCCTCGCCGTTGCCGCCCTGGTCGTGCTTGAGGTCGCCCTGCGCCGCACCCGCTGGGGCGTCGAGCTCCGCGCCGTCGGCTCGCGGATCGACGCCGCCGGCCGGCTGGGGATCCGGGTCAAGCGCACCCAGTTCCTTTCCTACGTGCTGTGCTCCCTTCTGGTCCTGCCGGCGGCGCTCATCATGATGGCCCAGATCGGCATCGGCGACGGAAGGCCATCGCTGTCCTACACGCTGGCATCGGTCACCGTGGTCGTGCTGGCCGGGGCGAGCATCTTCGGCGGCCGTGGGTCGTTCATCGGCATCATCGCCGCCGCTTTCCTCGTGCAGCAGGTGCTCAACGTCTCGCCGTTCCTGGGGCTCTCCCAGGCCTGGTCCTACTGGCTTCCCGGCCTCATCACCCTCTCCGCGGCTGTTCTCTACGCCCAGTTCCGCCGCTCCCGCGGAACCCGTCGTTCAAGGAAGGCGTCATGACCACCACCAAGGACCTGCTGACCCGGCCCGCCGCCTCCCAGGCGGACGACGGCGCCGAACCGGTATGGCGCAGGATGCTTTCGGGCAGCTGGGTGGGCATCGCCGTGGCCACCGTCCTGCTGTTCGCGCTGAGCCCGGTGATCGCGCCGGGCAGCCTGGGGGCGGCGCCGCTGCTGAGCATGCTGCCCTTCGCCTCGGTGCTCGCCATCATCGCCGCCGGCCAGACCCTCGTCGTCCAGCAGCGGGGCCTGGACCTTTCCGTGCCGGGCATGATCGCGCTGGCCGCCGTGCTCTCAACGGGGCTGCCGCAGAGCCACGGCTGGCCGCTGTGGGCAGCAGTCGTCGCGGGCCTGGTGGGGCCGGGCCTCGTCGGGCTGGTCAACGGCGTGCTGGTGACGGTCTTTGGGGTCATGCCGCTTGTGGTGACCCTCGGCATGAACGCCGTCCTGCTCGGCACCGTGTTCTTCCTCGCCGATGGAACACCCTCCGGTGCTCCGGATGCACTGAACCGGTTCGCCCTCGACCGCACTCTCGGGATACCGAATACGGTGCTCATCGCGGTGGGCATCGTGGGCATCGCCGCGCTCGTGACGCAGCGCCTGATCGTGGGAAGGCGGCTCACCGCCGTCGGAGTCAGTGCAAGGGCCGCCGCCGTGCTTGGCATCCGGGTGAACGTGTACACCATCGTCGCCTACGGCTTCGCGGGGCTTTGCTACGGCGCCGGCGGCGTGCTGCTCGCCGGCTACACCAAGACGCCTGCCCTGTTCCTTGGCGACTCCTACATGCTGCCGTCGGTGGCCGCGGTGGTGCTCGGCGGCACCGCGTTGACCGGCGGCCTTGCGAGCGTTGCCTCGACCGGCATCGCGGCGCTGTTCCTGACCCAGCTCGGGCAGCTGTTCCGGTCGATGGGCTGGCAGGACGCCATGCAGCTGATCGCCCAGGCGGCGGTGCTCATCCTCGTCGTGCTCGCCCGGGAGATCCTGCCGGCCGCGGCGGCGCGGCGGGCAGCGCGGAAAACTGCAGGGGGGCCGCCGTCCCGCAGGCTAGGCGTCCGCGCTGCTACAGCCAGCCGCGGTGGCGGAACATGAGGTACAGGCCCACTCCCATCGCCACCATCAGCGCGAGCGCGAACGGGTAGCCAAGCTGCCAGGACAGTTCGGGGATGTTCTCGAAGTTCATGCCGTAGATGGTGCCGACGAGGGTGGGGGCGAACAGGATCGCCGCCCATGAGGAGATCTTCTTGACCTCCTCGTTCTGCACCAGGCCGGATTCGGAAAGCAGGCGCATCTCGTCGTTCTGCCGCTGGGCAACGAAGGTTGCATGAACGGTGAGGGCGTTCTGCAGCAGCACCCGGAATGCGTTGACCTGGTCGATGATGCGCAGCACATGGTCGTGGACGTCCCGGAGCCTGCGCTTGACCTCGACGTCCATGCCGTTCATGTCTGATTCACGCTGCAGGGCCTCGAGCATTGAGCCGAGGGGCTGGGTGGCCCGCTGGAACAGGACGATCTCCCGGGAGAGGTCATAGATGCGCCGGGAAACGTCGGCTCCGGCGTTGAAGAGCTGGTCCTCGATCTCGTCGATGTCGTTCTGCAGCCCCGCCACCACGGGCTGGTACTGGTCCACCACCTCATCGAGGATCGCGTAAAGCACGATCGGCGGTCCCATTGCCAGAAGCTCGGGCTCGGCCTCGAGCCGATGACGGACCGGGGCAAGGTTGAGCGCCTCGGTGTGGCGGACCGTGACGATGAAGTCCCTTCCGGCAAACACGTGGAGTTCCCCGAACTCCACCTTCTCAACGTCGTCGAGGTACCGGGCCGGCCGCAGCACCACAAACAGGGTGTCGCCGTACTGCTCGAGCTTGGCGCGCTGATGCCCGGTCAGGGCGTCCTCGACGGCGAGTGCGTGAAGACCGAACTCGGCGGCGACCGCATCCACTTCCTCAGGCGCAGGGCGGAACAGGCCTATCCAGGCCATGCCCCGCCGCTCGTGCATCATGTCGAAGGTCTCGTCGAGACTGTCGGGGTTGTCGGTTCGAATTCCATCCAAGTACACCGCGCTGTCGATCGTGGTCATGAAACCCACCTGCTCCTTTGCTGGCCGCTGCTTCACTGCACGCCGGGTCCGGTCTCCTCGCCACGTGCGATGAAATCATGGTCCTCCAGAGCCGCCCCGGAGCATAGGGAGGCAACCGGAACGCTGGCGCGCGTTACGGGCCGGCGGGATGAATCCGGGCATAAGCGGTTATGTGCCGGGCGCTGCGGACGTGCGCGGGCGGAACCGTCGGATGCTGTAGACAATGAAGCCGAGTGCGAGGATGCCGGAGAGGATCAGGCTCGACCCGACGCTCCAGCCGCCGGGCAGCCACCACCGGTCGGAGAGGGGCCACATTCCCGGAACCGGAGGCTGCATGCCCCACGCAACCCCGGCTGCGATCAGGAGGAGGCCGCCGAGGCAGCTGAGGCTGATCCGGCCTTTGGTGCGCACGCCTTCGGCCGCGGCAGCGAACGCTTTGCGCTTGACCGGCCGGAGCCAGCGCTTGGCCCAAGCATATTGGGTGCTCAGGACGGTCAATCCGGCAACGAGGGCAAGAAGCCCGGGGCCGGGAAGCACGAGTGCTGCCACGCCGATGAGAACCAGCATCCACCCGAGAACGAGGGAGCCTATTCGATGGAAGTGGCCGGATTTGGGGGATAACTGTGGCATTTTCCTGCTTTGCACATCGTATGCAGCAAGGCTGCACGAAACGGTTTACGGGACCTGGATCGGACGGATGTTTTCTGGGTCGGGCGTCCCCTGCGTCCGACAGAGAGGAAACGCTCCGCCGTCTGAAATGGTGCCCTGTTTCCGGTCCTGCCGTCGAGGAATTCGTGGCTGCCACCAACCCACGCCGGTCCTCCGGGATGGGCCGGCTTCGGTGTTAGCGTTGGCCGATGCGCCCCAGCTTTGTTCTGCTGCCAAGTCCTTTCCTTGGTCCTGCCGCGTGGCGGCCCGTGGCCGGGGTCCTCGCCGGCCGGGGACACAGAGTGATCATCCCGGAGCTGCCAACGGCAGCGCCGAGGACCGCGCGGGAGGTGCTGTCCACCTTCCTTGAAGCGGTGCCAGGGGACGGTGAAAGCGTTCTGGTGCCGCACAGCAACGCCGGGTTGTATGTGCCGGCATTGACGGCCCGCGCCCGGGTCCGTGGGTTCATCTTCGTCGACGCCGTGCTTCCACCGGCCGGCGGTGAAATGCCTGTTGCGCCGCGAGCACTGCTTGAAACAATGCGGGACCTGGCCGGCACCGACGGCCTGCTTCCTCCCTGGACCCAATGGTGGGACGAAGCCGACGTCGCGGGCCTGTTCCCCGACGAGGCCGCGCGCCGGAGCGTGGAAAGGGAACAGCGGCGCATTCCGCTTTCCTACCTCGAGGGGACGGTTCCCGTGCAGGAGGGGTGGGACCTCCGTCCCGGTGCCTACCTTGCCATCGGTGACACCTACGCAGCGGAACGGACCGAAGCGGGCCGCCGCAGGTGGCCTGCGGTCACGCTGCCGGGATCGCACCTGCACATGTTATGGGACCCCGTCGGCGTCGCGGACCAGATACTGGCACTGCTCGCGGCGTATCCAAACCGGCCGTGAACCGGACGCGGTGCGGTGCGGGCAATCCCGTGGGCACCGGCCGGGGTCAGTCCTCCGTGAGCAAAGCGATCAGCGCCGGTGCCAGGTCTTGATTCGAATACAACAGCCGCACCGCCCGGGGGTCGGGGTTGCCCGCGTCGGGGCCTCGCCAGATGAACCGGAGCCCGGCCCGCTCAATCGTCCTCTGCGACCGGTCGTTGCCCTCGAGGAGGTATGCGGTCAGCGGCAGGTCCGGCCGGTTCCGGTGGGCGGCGGAGACGGCGGCGCCAATAATCTCCTGCGCGTAGCCGTGCCTCCAGAAGGGCGGCGACAGGCGGAACCCCAGGTTCCAGGCAGCACCGTGGCGGAGGCTGCAGCCGCCGATGCCAACGAACTGTCCTTTCGTGGCGGGCACCGTGCTGTGCGCTACCCCCATTCCCAGGCCGTTACGTTCCCACCCGGCCCGCCAGCGCTCGATCATCCGCCCCGTCTGCGCCGGGGTGGTGTGCCGGCTGAGCGGATCAGGGCCCCACACCTGAGGATCGGCGTACATCGCGTGCAGTTCCGCCTGGTCGGATTCCACGGGCGGCCGGAGCGCGAGGCGGGCCGTGGCGGGTCGGCTGGGAGCCAGGTCCGCGGTGCGGGGTGTCTTGGCGGCTGCACGTCTTTCCATGGGGTAGAGCCTGCCACGGCGCCAGGACCCCGCCAAACCCGCCCCGCGGCCTCAGCACTCTTGCACCACGCGGGTGCGGTACCGATGGCTGAGACCTGGGCGGGTCCTAGATAACGCCAAGGGCAAGCATGGCGTTCGCGACCTTCACGAAGCCGGTGATGTTCGCACCGGCCACGTAATTGCCCTCCATTCCATACTCCCGCGCGGTTTCGGCGCAGCTGTCATGGATCCCGACCATGATCTCCTCGAGGCGTCGTTCCGTATGGTCGAAGGACCAGGCATCCCGGGAAGCGTTTTGCTGCATTTCCAGTGCCGACGTTGCGACCCCGCCGGCGTTGGCCGCCTTGCCTGGCCCGAAGAGCACGCGCGTTTCCTGGAACAGGTCGATCGCCTCCGGAGTGCAGGGCATGTTCGCGCCCTCGGCGACGGCCAGGAGCCCCGAGGCGATGAGGCTACGGGCGTCCTTTCCGTCGAGCTCGTTCTGGGTGGCGCAGGGTAGGGCGACGGTTGCCGGGGCGTCCCAGACCGAGCCGGAACCGCTTTCCACGAAGTGTGCGCTGGACCCGCGCCGGGCGGCGTACTCGCTGACCCTCCCGCGTTCCACTTCCTTGATTTCCCTGAGCAGTGGGAGGTCGATCCCCTTTTCGTCAATGACGTACCCGGAGGAATCGGAGCAGGAAACTACATGGGCGCCGTAGGCCTGCGCCTGGGCAATCGCGTGGAGGGCGACATTTCCCGCCCCGGACACGGCAACCCGCTGCCCGTCGAAGCCCAGGCCGCGCGTCTTAAGCATTTCGCGGGCGAAGATGACGCAGCCGTACCCTGTGGCTTCCGGGCGCACCAGGGATCCTCCCCAGCCGATACCCTTCCCGGTCAGGACCCCGGACTCGTAGCGGTTGGTGATCCTCTTATACTGGCCAAAAAGGAAGCCGATTTCCCTGCTGCCGACGCCAATGTCACCGGCGGGAACGTCCGTGTACTCCCCGATATGCCGGTACAGCTCCGTCATGAAGGACTGGCAGAAGCGCATGACTTCCGCGTCGCTGCAGCCCCGCGGATCGAAGTCGGACCCTCCCTTGCCGCCGCCGATCGGCATTCCGGTCAGGGCGTTCTTGAAGATCTGCTCGAAACCGAGGAACTTCACGATTCCCAGATACACCGACGGATGGAACCTCAGACCTCCTTTGAACGGGCCCAGTGCGGAATTGAACTCCACCCGGAACCCCCTGTTGATCCGGACGTTTCCGCTGTCATCGACCCATGGGACACGGAAAATGATCTGGCGTTCGGGTTCACAGATCCGTTCCAGGATCGAGGCTTCAACGAACTCGGGATGCTTCTTCAGGACGGGCTGGAGGGAGTCGAAGACCTCTACGACCGCCTGATGGAATTCGGCCTCGCCGGGGTTGCGGTTGAAGACCTCTTCGCGGACCGCCAATAGTGCTGGATCCATGCGTTGCTCCTTTGAAAAGGCCTTTCAGGCCGAGATTGTGTGGAGATTCCACGGCGACAGGGAGTCTGCGTGCCTAGTCCGCCCTCCGTCGCGCAGGAGGGGTCAGGCACGGCTCTTCGACGGGGCAGGGGCTTCCGCTGCGGACCCCGCGGCGGCCGGCTTGAAGCGCCTGCGCTCGTGGGGCATCAGGAGGGCCACGAATTGGGGATGTTGGATGAAGAACTCTTGGGATTCGGGGCAGAAAGGGGAAATGTCGAGCCGGCGCCGGTGTGCGTTAAGCAGCACCGATTTCATGAGGACCGGTTCCAGATCCCACCGGCGGAACCGCCGGTCGACGACCACCTGGATGATGCGCACCTGACCGTTGCGCTGCTCATACTTCACATACCCCGCCATCAGGCCGTTGTTGTACAGCTCGAACCGGGAGTACAAGACGTTGTCGCGGAACACTGTGCGGGGGGCCTCGGAATGCGCTTCCGGCATCCGCGCCGCGGACTCCCTCCGATCGAGTTCCTCTGCCAGCGACTCGTAGCGCTCGCATGCATCCGGAGGTGGAAAATCGCTGTCCATGAGCCGGTACGCCTGATTGCACAGGGCCGTGAGGTCGCGGGTGGACACAGCGCTCAGGTCCAGAGGGAAAACCGGCGCGGCATGGACGTCCGGCCCGCGCCCGGAAGGTTCGGGCCAGAACTCCAGCGCGTTAAGGCCCGAGTCAAGAACGTGATTGCGCCGCAGCGCCTGGGAAGAATTCATGACGGTCAACTCCGCAGTCAGGGGGCTGGGCCAACTGCTCGACCGGTTGCACAAGTGTAAGCCCGCACCGACGGAAAAGAAAGGATGCTTAGTAACGTCCCGGGTCCCGCGAAGTTGCCTCACTGCCAGACTTACTGCCGCCCATCGTGTCTTGGGCGCCGCCATGACGGATAATTTTGTGCCATGACGGCAACGTTCAGGTACGACGTCGAGATATTGCATCTGCTCGTGTCCCCGGCTCACGCCTACTTTGGCCGTGCACGCGACGGAGTAGCCGATGTTCCCACAACAGATGCCGACCAGGTCGAGTTGGTCGCAGGCAAAGGGATCGTCGGTGACAGGTTCTTCGGGAAAGCGGCCCATATGGATGCCGCAGTGACGCTCATGGCGGTGGAGGCCCTTGAAGCAATTGCCGCAGATTTGGGCGTCGCCCCTTTTGATCCCCTCCTTCCGCGGCGCAACGTGGTTATCCGGGGCGCCGAACTCGCACCGCTGGTGGGCGAGGAGTTCACGCTTGAATCACAGGGGGACCTCGTGCGGCTGCGGGGAGGACGGCCGGCCCATCCCTGTATCTGGATGGACAAGGTGATGGCTCCGGGGGCGCACGCCGCAATGCGCGGGCGTGGCGGCCTGCGCTGCCAGGTGCTTACCGACGGCATCCTGCACCGCGGGCCGGCGGTGCTCGTCACATCCGTGCCGCTGCAGCCGGAACAGGCGCATGTCGCAACCCTCCGGCGTCCCACCCGCCTGCCCTAGCGCCCGCAGGCGCGCCGGGAGCCCCGCCGACCGGAGGGCCTGCCGGCGGGGCTGAGACGAAACTCCGGGCCCTCCGCCTCGGATGCCCGGCCGTTGTGAAGTGCAAAGATGGCATGTGTCGAAAAAATCCCAGTCACCGAAGCGCATACGGGCCGTCCTGCAGCAGTCGATGGAGCAGGTCCTCCCCGTTCAGCTGCGCCGTTCCTTGGAAAGGCACGAGACCGAGTCCGGAGTGGTCCTGGAGATCGGCGATGAATGGATGCTGCTGGCGTGCCTGCGGGAGGGCATCCTGCTCGACGGCTTCGTTGCCCTCCGAATCGACCAGCTGGCGCGGGCGGAGCTCAAAGGAACGTTCACCGGCTACGTTGAACAGCGCAACGCCTGGCCACCGGCGAGGCCCCACGGGTCGTTTTCCATTGATAATCTGCGCTCAATCATGGCCGGCGGCGTGGACACCTCCGGCGTCGTCTCCGTGTATCGGGAGGGAAAGTACCCGGGGCAGCTGCTGATCGGCGTGCCGGTGAAGTGGACCAAGAAGCGGATGTGGCTGTTCACCATCGATCCTCAGTGCCGCTGGGACGATTTCCTCGACCGATACAAGCTGAAAGACATCACCAAGGTTTCCTTCGGCGGGGACTACGAAAAGGCGGTCCTGGCCGTCGGCGGGCCAATGCCGCCTTCTGTCCCGGCGACGGACAACAGAGGTAAGCCGGTACTGCTCCCGACGGTCAGCGGACCGGACTTGTAAGGTCAGGCGCCCCGAACGGACTCAGCGGGGCGCCACATTGTGGTTGATCCGGAAGACGTTCTGCGGATCGACCTGGGTCTTGAGTTCGGCGAGGCGGTCGAGGAGTGCGCCGCGGTAGACGGCGGTTTCATCCGGCGAGCGGGTTCCCGTGCGTTGGTCCAGATCCTCGGGTTCCTCAGCACCCAGGAAGTTAACGTACCGGCCGGGTGCGGCATGGGGCGCAACGTCTTCGGAGAACCCTTTGACGAACTGCACGTTCCGCTCATCGTCGCCGTCGTCGGTCCAAAACCCGTAGATGTTCAGCCAGTAGGGCGACCTGCGGTCCGGGAAGGGGGTGGCCTCGACCGGCACCCGGGCCACCGCCCCGCCCATGTGGTGGACGTCGAAAGCGGTGCCCTGCCAGGTCTGTTCGGCCGCGCGGCGGAGCAGGATTTCCTGGAGATCCCCGGAAAGGTGCTTGAGCGCGGCATTCCGCCAGTACGCGCGAACACCCTTGGGGAACAGCTCGTCCACCGCTGACTGCCAGCCGGTCCACGTGGTTTCCCCAATGTCCTCCATCTCCGGAGGCGCCGCAGCACGGAGATTGCCGATGAGCGCCTCTCCGACGTTCCTCTCGTGGCCGGCCCACGCGAATCCGACGATCATGAGCGGGTCACCTCCCATCTCCCAGTGCGGCGGAGGCGTGAGGAAGGTGAGGATGCTGTTCAGTTCATCCGGAACGGTTTCGGTCCACGCTGCGTAGGCGGCCAGCGCCGTGTCCCAGGTCCGGTGCGTGTAGACGAGGTTGCCGGCATAGAGGGGCTGGGGCAGGCGGTGAGCCCGGAACGTGAAGGATGAGACGACGCCGAAGTTGCCCCCTCCGCCCCGCAGGCCCCAGAACAGGTCTGGGTTCTGTCGTTCGCTGGCTTCGACAACCTCTCCCGAGGCTGTGACGACCCGGGCGGAGACCAGGTTGTCGATGCTCAGCCCATAGGGCCGGGTCAGCCAGCCCATGCCGCCGCCCAAGGACAACCCGCCAACACCCGTTGCCGAGACGACGCCGAGGGGGACTGCCAGCCTATGCGGCTCCGTTGCCGCGTCCACCTGTGCCAGCGTTGCGCCGCCGCCGATCTGGACCAGGCCCCGGTCAGCGTCGACGGCGACGGCTGACAGTGCGCTGAGGTCGAGCACGATGCCGTCGTCAACCGTCCCGTTACCGGCGACGCTGTGACCGCCGCCGCGCACCGCGAGCGTCATCCGGTGTTCGATTGAGCACCGGATAGCTGCGGATATGTCCTCCTCGCCGGCTACCCGCAGGATGGCGGCGGGACGGCGGTCGATCATCGCGTTCCAGACCCGCCGGGCGTCGTCGTACTCCGGATGGAATTCGTCAATCACCTCCCCGGAGACTGCTCCGCGCAGTGCGATGACTGCCGCCGTTGTGGCATCGTGGCTTGGCATTGGGGGAGTGTGCATGATCTATCACGTCGCCGCGTCGGGGCTCCCGTTGAGTCCGCGGGGAAACGCGGTCAATCCATTATCGAAAGGGCCGAAACGGGAGGTCAACGTGACTTTGGTACCTAAACGCGGACCCGCCAGGGGGCCATCCAAGGCGTGCCAAGGCACCCTGGCCACGGGCGGGCGCCGCCCGACGCGTCAGCTCCAGATACGGGCGGTGCTCGCGAATTCGGCAGGGTCGCTGTGAAGGGGAATGACGCACACCAGATGGCCACCGGGGACTTCAAGGGTCCGGCAGTCAAGCCACCGGGACCGCTCAACAGCACCGAGGCCGACGAGCCGGGCCGTCTCGGCCTCGACATTGTCGGTTTCGAAATCGAGGTGGTAGCGCGGCTCGTCATCGACGCTCTGCACCGCGGTCACGAGGCCCGGAACCGCGTGGGGCAGCGAGGTGAACTGCTCCTCGCCCGGAACGGGGTGGGCGGGCACTCCCAGGGCCCCGGACCAGAAGGCCGCTGACGCTGCGGCATTGTCCGACGAAACATCAATCAGCAAGGTGGATAGACGGCTTCGATGCATACCGCGATCCTACTGCGGCCGGAATCGGCGGCCGGCCGGCAGTCTGGAGAGGGCCCTACCAGGACGAGCTGTAGGGTTCGGCCCAGAGGATCGCGGTGAGGGTGACGCCTTTGAACCAGGCGTTATACATCGCGTCCAACTCATCGGCGTCGGACACCTCTTCGGCGAGGAAGGGGCGGATCGTCAGCGTGAGGGGCAGGATGAATCCCACGAGGTAGCGCAGCTTGATCTCGGAAGCGGGGGAAGCGACGCCGTCCGTCAGGTTTTTCTTGGCGGTCGTGTGGCGGAGGGCGATCTCGTGCTGGTAATCCAGCCACTCCTGGTCATGCTCCCGTGAGCACAGGTCGTTGATCCAGGCTTCGAACCGTGCCCGCACGTTTGAAAGGTAGCCGGAATCCGGCGAGCCGTCGGCGCCGGCGAAGCTCTCGATGAGGAAGGGGTGGTCTCCGACGTAGCCGTACCAAACATCGAGGATCCGCCCGCTGCGCGGCGCCAGGATCGGCTTGGCCCGCAGGAGGGCCTGCCGGTCTGCGTCGGTCCACAGAACCGTCTCTTCGAGCTTCCGGAGCTCCTCAAGTGAAACGGGACTTTTTTCGAGGTCTGCACTGCCATAGGCGTATCCGTGAGGTCCGGTCATGATGGCCCTTCCTATGCATCAGGTGGTCCGGCCCGGCGAAGGTCCGAGGTGCGGCGGCATCGTCGAGTTCGAACCTGGCTTGGGGTTGTGGCCCGCCGAGTCGGGCCTGGTGCGCGGCCCTCGGGTTGTCCCGTCGAGGGTGCGGCAGAAATATCCGGCTGCGCCGCCGTCGTGCGGGCAGAGGGACGAGCGCGGCTGCCGATGGGCCAGCACCGGCAGTCCTCGTAGTTTAAATTTGCGCAAATCAAAGGTCAATGGACGCCGTGCGGGCCATCCTGCGGCGCGGGCGGCGTGAAAGGGTCCGCCACGGCGGGCCGAGTTGGCAGATCACCACGCTTAGGGCGACGCCGTCGGTGGTCATCTGCAGAGTCGCGGGGATGGGGCGGGGCCGGGAGCTTCCCGCGGAGCGCCGTCCCCGCGGGCCTGCTACAGGGGCAGGCGCATCAGCACCCGCGGGATGCCGTTGGAGACGGATGCGGTGTCGGCGGCCTTTGTGAAACCGGCCTCCTCGAACAGCGAGCGCGTGCCGACGTACGCCATCGTGGTGTCGACCTTCTGCCCCTTGTTGTCGACGGGATAGCCCTCAAGCGCCGGTGCGCCATGCTCGCGGGCGTGCCGGATGGCTCCCTCAAGCAGCGCACGCGCCACCCCCTTGCCGCGGTGGCCGCCGCGCACCCTGAAACACCAGGCCGTCCATACCGGAAGGTCATCGACGTGTGGAATCCGGGTGCCGTGGGTGAAGGAGTGGAGTTCCGCTCGCGGGGCGACGCCGCACCAGCCGACGACGACGTCGCCGTCGTAGGCGAGGATGCCGGGCGGGATCGGCCGGCCGCAGAGCTGTTCCACCAACTCGCGGCGCCCGCGTGCACTCAGCGCCCGGTTCTCCTTCGACGGCAGCCGGTAGGAGAGGCACCAGCACACCGGCGAGTCCGGGTTCTTGGGCCCGAGGATCGTCGCGACGTCCTCGAACCGGTCCTGCGTCGCCGGCCGGATGGTGTATTCCATGCCAGCACCCTAAGTCAGCGGACGCGGTTGATCCACTGCTTCAGGAGTGGAGCCTCCGCCACCGCGGTGCCGGTCTGCCGACGATCAGTGGATGACCTTGAGCCCGATCACGCCGCCAATGATCATCGCCAGGAACACGACCTTCAACAGTGACGTCGGCTCGGTGCCGGTGACCATGGCGTACACGACCGTCAGCGAGGCTCCGATGCCGACCCAGACGGCGTAGGACGTGCCGACGGGCAGCGTGCGCATCGCGTAGGCGAGCCCGGCCATGCTGGCGAGTATCGAAGGGATGAAGACAAGGGTCGGGCCCATCCGGGTCAGGCCGTCCGACCTGCCCAGCGCCGTCGCCCAAACTGCCTCAAGGATCCCGGAAAGGACGAGAATGATCCATGCCATGACAACCTCCATGGGCCGTCTTGTCGCACACCGGGTACGGCACCCATCGTCCGGGAGCGCCCTGGTCGGACACCCACTTCCATTTAGTCACGCCCGGTCCGGGAAGGCCAATCCCGGGCGGGACTCAGTGCCCCCGGTCGATCCACTCCTGCAGGTGCGGGGCCTCCGCGCCGATGGTCGTGGGATCGCCGTGGCCGGTGAGCACTTCCGTTCCCTCCGGAAGGGTGAGCAGGCGGGTGCGGATGGACTCGACGATGGTGCCGAAGTCGCTGTAGGACCGTCCCGTGGCGCCCGGCCCGCCCTGGAAGAGGGTGTCACCGGAAAACACAACACCGTCCGGGCCGAGGCCGGGGGCGCTGAAGCAGACGGAGCCGGGGGAGTGGCCGGGAGTGTGAAGCGCGGTGAGCTCCACCCCGCCCACGGTAAAGACGCCGCCGTCGGCAATCGGTGAGTCGACAGGGGTGTCCGGGTAGACCTGCTCCCACAACATCGTGTCGGCCGGGTGCAGGCGGACCGGCGCGCCGACCTGTTCGGCGACGTCACGTACGGCCCGGATGTGGTCGTCATGGCCGTGGGTGAGCAGGATCGCCCGCACGGTGCGCCCGGCGACGGCTTTCACGACAGCCTGCGCATCGTGGGCGGGGTCGATGACCACGCACTCATCGTCGCTGCCGACGATCCACACGTTGTTGTCAACGTCCCAGGTGCCGCCGTCGAGGGAAAACGTGCCGGAGGTGACGAGGTGCTCCACGCGGACCCGGCCGGCCTCGTCGGTGCGGCCTGGGGCGGATCCGGCGGTCATCGGCCGGCCCCCGGCTGGACGCTGTTGATTTCAACGACGGAGCGCAGCACCTTGCCGGCCTTCATCTTCTCGAACGCGGGCTCGACGTCGTCGATCCCGATCCGCTCCGAGACGAAGCCGTCGAGATCGAGACGGCCCAGCAGATACTGGTCCACGAGCATGGGCAGGTCACGGGACGGGAGGGTGTCGCCGTACCAGGCGGACTTGATCGCCCCGCCCCGGCCGAAGACCTGGTCGAGCGGGATGTCCCAGGTGGTCCCGGGGTCGGGGACGCCCACGAGGATCATGCGCCCGGCGAGGTCACGCGCCTCGAAGGCCTGCTTGAAGGTGGCGGCGATGCCGACTGCGTCGATGACGACGTCGGCACCGAAGCCGCCGGTGAGCTCACGGATTGCCTCGACCGGATCCTGCGCCCTCGAGTTGACGGTGTGCGTGGCGCCGAACGAGCGGGCGGTCGCGAGCTTCTCGTCATCGAGGTCGACGGCGATGATCGTTGTGGCGCCGGCCAGCTGTGCCCCGGCCACCGCCGCGGTTCCTACGCCGCCGCAGCCGATGACGGCCACTGACTCACCGCGCTGCACGGCGCCCGTGTTGAGCACCGCGCCGATGCCGGCCATCACGCCGCAGCCGAGCAGTCCGACGGCCGCGTACTGGTGGTCCTCGAGCTCGGCGCCGATCTTGGTGCACTGCCCGGCTGCGACAAGGGTCTTCTCCGCGAAGGCGCCGATGCCCAGGGCGGGGGAGAGCTCGGTGCCGTCGAGCAGCGTCATCTTCTGGGTGGCGTTGTGGGTGTTGAAGCAGTACCACGGCTGGCCCTTGCTGCAGGCCCGGCACTGCCCGCACACGGCACGCCAGTTGAGGATCACCTTATCCCCGGGGGCGACCTCGGTGACGCCCTCGCCGACCGCTGAGACAACGCCGGTGGCTTCGTGGCCGAGCAGGTAGGGGAAGTCGTCTCCGACGGCGCCGACCTTGTAGTGGTGGTCCGTCTGGCAGACCCCGCAGGTAAGGACGTCCACGAGCGCCTCACCCGGACCCGGGTCCGGGACGAGGATGGTCTCGACGGTGGCGGGTTCGTTCTTCGCTCGAACGACGACGGCTTTGACCTCGTGCATAGGAAACCCTTTCAGTTGGCGAAACCGCAGCGCGGCGTCGGCTCCGCCTCTTTCGGAGGAACTGGTCTTCTTCACACTACTGAAGACTTGGCGCGCAGGCTCGTGCCTCGTCTCCGGAATTGTTTCGAACGTAATACGCCGTGACGTGGCACAAGGGAGTCAGTAGCGTGAGGGGATGAGTGAGATTATCCGCAGAATCAGGGCGGGTGGAACGGCCGGGTTGCTTGGAAGGGGCCAGGCCACCCCCGTGCAGGTCCCCCTGCCGGAGCCGGACGGCATCCGGCACTCCTTCGTTGAGCTGCCGGGGCTGCGCATGCACGTGGCTGAAGCAGGCAGCGGCGAGCCGGTCCTGCTGCTCCACGGATTCCCGCAGCACTGGTGGCAATGGCACTCCGTCATTCCGGCGCTCGCGGAACACTACCGGGTGATCGTTCCCGACCTGCGGGGAGCCGGCTGGACCGATGCACCTTCCCGCGGTTATACCCGCGATCAGCTCCTCGCCGACGTCGTGGGACTGCTTGACGTCCTGGGGCTGGACCGCGTGCGCCTGATCGGGCATGACTGGGGCGCCCTCGTCGGCTTCCAGCTTTGCCTGCGCCACCCGGAGCGCGTGCGGCGGTTCCTCTCGCTTGCCATCCCCCACCCCTACATGCGCTTCAACCGCCGGCTCCTTTCGACAATGCCGCACGCGTGGTACCAGCTGGCGATCATCGCTCCCGTTGTGGGTCCACGGTTCCTGGGCAAAGGCAGCCAGCGGCTGCCGCGCTACCTGTTCCGACGCTTCGCGACAAACCAGGAGGCCTGGGCCGGGCAGGACCTGGAACTCTACCTTGCCCCACTGCGTGAGCCGCGGCGCGCGCGGGCCGGGTCCGCCCTGTACCGCGGCTTCATCACCCGCGAGTTCGTCCGCATCATCACCGGCGCCTACGGCGGCAGCCGGCTCAGGACGCCCACCCGGATCCTCGTGGGTGCCGATGACCCGGTGGTGCGCCCCGAGTTTCTTTCGGGCTTTGAGAAGCACGCAGACGAACTCGCGGTGGAGGTGGTCCAGGGGTGCTCGCACTTTCTCCCCGAGGAGCAGCCGGCCGCCGTTGTGGACCACGCACTTGAGTTCCTCGCACGGGCCTGAAGCGCCCTTCCGTCAAACCCCTTCCAGCACCGGCTCCATCGGTGCCGGAACCCCGCCGGTCCACCGGTGGAGCCGAAGGGTGCTGGTGTGCCCCGGACGGCCGGACGCCGATGCGGTCCCCTGCTCCGAGAGGTAGTAGTACCCGCCCCCGAGCGCCGCGATGCCGACGTCGGCGGTCAGTTCCCAACCGTGTATCCCGGAAGCCGCGTCGTGCAAGCCGCCCCGGTGCAGTTGCAGCACCTTTCCCCACTCCGGCTCCGACTGCCCCCGAAGGGGTGTTTTGACAGGCGGGTGGGTGCCGTCGATGAGGAACAGGGGGTAGTTCGGGAAGGCTTCCTTGGCGCCCCGGTAGACGCCCATGAACCAGTGCCCGGTGTGGGAGTCGTACTTGAGGTTCTGTACGCCGAAGCGGGTGTTTCCGGTGAAGACGAAGAACTTGTTGTCCGGTGCGGCCGGGCCGCTGGAGTGCGGCCGCGATTGATACAGCGGCCTCTCGTACTCCCGCCACCGCGCGGTGTCGTACTGGAGAAGCACCTGATAGTCGTTATCGGTCCGGTGCGTATCGGAGTAGATGCCGTAGGCGACCATCAGCCGCCACGGACCTGTCGGATCGCCCGGGGTGGGACCGAATGAAATCCCGTCAATGCCGCTGCAACCGTACCTGTGCCTGCGGGTGCCCCCGTCTCCGCCGACCGCTGCGGTGAAGTCGTTCCCCACCTCCTTCAGGCACACAGTGGTGAGCACCCCGTCGGTTTCCGCGTCCAGGTTGCTGCGCGTGATCCTGTCCACGTCGAAGACCGCCACATGGAACGACGCCTCCGCCTTGTACTCGAGGGAGCCGTACACCCGCCCGTCGCCGGGGTTGAAATCCACGTCGCCGAGGTGCCCGGTAAACCCGGTGACCGAGCCGACCACGGCGCCCCGCAGGTCCGTCTTGACCAACATCGTGGTGAAGGAAAAGTAGACGAAGCCCTTCTCCTGGTCGACGGCGATGCCCTGCACGTGCCCCGTCTGCCAGGGGCCGCTGTCGATGCGCGGCGGCAGAGTCCGCGACGGCGCCGGGGCGGACGCAGGAACGAGGGACCGGGGCGGGGCGTACAGGACGGAACTCATCGGCGGTCTCCTGGGAGGTACGGGCAGGATCGGCCCGCCGCCACGGCGGAAGCGGGCACCCTCAGGGTTCCAAGGTCGAACGAACAGCGGCGGACACGTGCGTGACGCCGAACTGAACAGCAGGCGTCATCTGTCCGGCACCGTTACTTCCCGGATTTCACAAGCCGTCGCAGGCCGCCGTGCGGGGGCACGACCACCGGTGCGGGCCAGCGGGGCTGCAGGTCATCGCCCAAGGTGACCCTGCGGATCTTCCGGTGGGCAAGCGGCAGTACCCACTCGTGGACCCATTGGCGTTGTGTCCGTTCCCATTCCCGAAGTGTCCGGGGCGGGGCGGGCTCCCACTGCTTGAGTTTCAGCGAGTGCGCCACGCCGAGGCGGTCGAGGACCTGGGAGGCCATGTATTTGTGCCCGGCCTTCGACATGTGGAGGCGGTCGGATGCCCACATGCGGCGGTCCCGGTAGGCGTCCATGGCCCAGTAGTCGACCAGCACCGCCCCATAGCGTTGGGCGATGTCCCGCACGCCATCGTTGTAGGCGTGGTTGCGTTTCCGGAGCACCCGCAGCGCGGGCGTGACCTCGACGTCGTAGCCGGTAAAGAGCAGCAGTGTTGCGCCGGTTGCAGCAAGCGGCGCAACGAGTTCCTCGTACGCCCGGAGCAGTTCGGTGACGTTCGTCCCGGCATCCATGACGTCATTCCCTCCTGCGTAGAGGGTGATCAGGGTCGGCTTCAGGGCCAGTGCGGAGGGAAGCTGCTCGGCTGCGATGTGCCGCAGGCGCTTGCTGCGGATGGCAAGGTTGGCGTACTCCCAGCCCGGGTCGGCCTTCGCGAGTCTCTCGGCCACCCGGTCGGCCCAGCCGCGTACGCCGTTGGGCAGGTGTTTGTTCGGGTCGCCCACGCCCTCGGTGAAGGAATCACCGAGGGCGACGTACCGTCCGGCGGCGGGCCTCACGCTTCGGGGTGGCGGGGTCAGGGCACGGATCCCGAGCGGGAGCGGGCCGCGGAGGGCACCGTCCACTGCCCGCGGCCGACGCCCCGGTATTCCCACCCTGCCGATCGCCACTGGTCCGGGTCCAGGGCGTTGCGTCCGTCAAGGAGGGCCCGCCGGGTCACCAGGGAAGACACCGCGTGCGGCTGGAGGGAGCGGAATTCCTTCCACTCGGTCAGCAGGACGGTCAGTTCGGCTCCGCGCAGCGCCGTCACGGTGTCCTCCACGAAACGCAGCTGCGGGTAGTGCAGCCACGCATGGGCGGCGGCCCGCGGATCGGTCACCGTGACATCGGCCCCGGCGAGGGCAAGCCTCAGGGCGATGTCGATGGCGGGGGAGTCGCGGATGTCGTCGGTGTCAGGCTTGAATGCGGCTCCCAGGACGGTGATCCGGCGCCCCGCCAGTTCCCCGCCGCACATCTCCACCGCCGTTTGGTGGATCCGTTGCCGGGCTTCGCTGTTCATTGTGTCGACCAGTTCCAGGAGGTTCCCCAGCGACGGGGCGCCGGAGTCGAGGGCCTGCGCCCGGAGCGAGCGGATGTCCTTGGGGAGGCACCCGCCCCCAAAACCTGCCCCGGAGTTCAGGTACCTCGAACCGATCCGCGGGTCCAGGCCGAGCGCCCGGCTGAGGTCGACCACGTCGGCGCCGACATTTCCGCACAGTTCGGCGATGCCGTTGAGGTAGGAGATTTTGAGGGCAAGGAAGGCGTTGGCTGCGGATTTCGTCAGTTCCGCCGTCGCCAGTCCTGTGACGAGTCGCGGCACCCCTGCATGAAGCAGGGGTGCGTAGACCTCATCGAGGGCGCGGGCCGCCCGCATTCCGGCTCGTCCCTCCGGCACGCCGTAGACCAGGCGGTCCGGCTGCAAAGAGTCCTGGACGGCCGTGCCCTGCCGGAGGAACTCCGGGTTCCACGCGAGGTCCGCACCGGTGCCCTCGAGCAGGCGGGTCAACGCGGTGCTGGTCCCCGCAGGAACCGTTGACTTGCCTACAACGGTGGTACCCGGGCGGAGGTGATGGGACAACGCCTCGACCGCCGAGACGACGTAGGTCAGGTCGGCGCGCTGCGTGGTTTTTTCCTGAGGCGTGCCCACACAGATGAAGTGAAGGTCGGCGTCGGCGGCCTCCCCGATGTCGGAGGTAAACCGCAGCGTGCCTTCCCTGAGACCGGCTGCGAGGAGCGTTTCGAGTCCCGGCTCATAGAAGGGGACGGCGCCGACCGAGAGCTGGTCCGCCCGTGCGGGATCGGTGTCGACCCCGGTGACGGTGTGGCCGAGGGAGGACAGCGCGGCCGCGTGGACGGCGCCAAGGTAGCCGCACCCAATGACAGAAATCTTCATGATGTTCCCTAACGGATCAGAGGCGGAGCAGTGCGTGGTCGTGGATGGCTTCGTCGTAGTGCCGGATGAGCAGTTCGCAGAGCACCGGCCAGGTGCGCCCCTTCACGCTTTCGGAGGCGGCAGCGGCAAACGCGGCGCGCTTTGCGTCGTCTCCGATCAGGTCAAGGACCCGGCTGCGCAGCTGCTGGAGGTCGCCGGGGTCGTACAACCAGCCAGTGCGCGAACTTTCAACGAGGTCCACCGGCCCGCCCCTGCCCACCGCAACCACCGGAACGGCCGAGGCCATTGCTTCCTGGATTGTCTGGCAGAACGTTTCCAGCTCGCCGGGATGAACGAAGAGGTCGAGACTGGCCACTGCGGTTGCCAGGGCGTTCCCGGAGAGGAAACCAGTGAAATGGGCGTTCGGCAGTGCCGCTTCAAGGGCCGGCCGCTGAGGTCCCTCACCGATCACGACGAGGCGGGTGTCCTTAATGTCCGCAAGGACGCGCAGGTCCTCCACCTGCTTTTCCAGTGCAAGCCGTCCCACGTACCCGATGAGCTTCTCCCCGTTGGGGGCGATCCGCGCCCGCAGGGCCGGGCTGCGCCGCGACGGGCGGAACCGGCCCGTGTCGACTCCCCGGCGCCACAGCTGCACCCTCGGGATGCCGCGCAGCTGGAGCTGATTGACGGCGGAGGTGGAGGGCGCCAGGGTGCGGGCTGCACCGCCGTGGATGTTCTCGACCCGCTGCCAGGCCCAGTTCTCCAGGAACGGCAGCCCGTACCTGGCCGCATAGCCGGGAACATCCGTCTGATAGACCGCTACGACCGGTATGCCCAGTTGGGCCGCGGCCCGCACGGCCCGCCAGCCAAGTTCGAACGGGGAAGCGAGGTGAACGACGTCCGGGGCGAAATCGGCAAGTATCCCCCTGACCCGGGCGACACCACCGACGGCAATGCGGACGCTGCCGTAGCCTGCCAGCGGAACCGAAGGAAGCCGCCGGACCGGGGCACCGCCGTCCTCGTGGGTCGGTTCCGCGGTGCCGGGGCCGCCCGGTGCAATCACCAGCACCTGATCGCCCCGCAGGGCGAAGTGTTCAAGCATCTTCTGCACGGAGTGCGTCACCCCGTTGAAGGCGGGCAGGAATGTTTCAGCGACAATCGCGATCCTCACCCCATCACCGTTCCATCCGTCCACTGATCCGGGGCGTCCTCAAGGTGACGTCCGGCGAAAGGCTCAGTGAATAGAAGGCGCGGTGTGGGCGCGGGCAGGATACGTCGCGGCCCAGTTCCTCGGTGGGGCCCTGGCATCGGTTATCTTCGCTGCGAGCACAGGGCCCGTGGCGGTCAGCATCGGCTACGTCCGGACCGAGACCGCCTCGGGCCCGGCATTGTCACCGGGTCCTTCACCTCACTCTGGCCCTACCTCGCGGGGCCGGTACTCGGAGCGCTGCTGGCAGCTCCGGTTCTCCTAACCTTCCAGTGTGAGGTCCACGTGGGCGGCGATTTCCACCAATTGGTCCGGCAGCGCCAGTCCAACGACTCCGAAGATGTTGCCCGTGGGCCGGTGGTCCCCGAAATACTCCTTGTGGATCGCTGCAAATTCGGAAAAGTGCTCCGAAAGATCCCGCACGAACACATTTGTTTCAACGATCTGGCTGCGCCTGGCATTGAAGTGCGCGAGGACCCGGTCCAGATTGTCGAACGTTGCGCGGACCTGCTGTTCGAAGTCTCCGGCGTGCAGGAAGTTGCCTTCCAAATCGTGGGAGAGCTGGCCGGATATCCTCAGGAAGGTTCCGACTCTGCGTCCCTGGCAGTACCCAAAGGCGTCTTCCCAAGGGAGTCCGAAACTGAAAACCGAATCCGTGTTGTCCATCTCATTTCCCGTCTGACTGTGAAGGTAAAAGGTAAGGACCACAGAGCCGGCTGAGGTCCGCGCCAGGCACCCCCAGATGGCCGTGCGTGTTTCAGCCATAGCCCGATGAATCCACGATAGGCGCGGCCCGCGCTCCACAAAAGGAATGTGGATTACCGGAACGAATGTGAAGTGGACAGCGAAGCCCGCGGCCCGGAACCCGGCCCTGCGGCGCTTCGGTCTCGTGCAATCAGCGCCGTGCCGAGTCAGTCAGTGCATGCGACAGGCAGAAACCTGCTCAGCGCGGAGGCTCAGGTGCCGCAGAAGGTCCGGTAGAAACCGAAGTCCTCAGGAGCGCCGGCGGCATAGCGCTCCAAACCGGGGCGCTCCTCGTATGGGGCAGCCAGCACCTCAACCAGGCGCGTGAGGGGATCCAAGTCACCTTCGGTTGCAGCGGCCAGGACCTCCTCAACGAGGTGGTTGCGCGGAATGTAGACGGGGTTCACCCGGGCCATCACCTCGGCGTCCGGGCCCAAAGCCCGCCAGCGCTCTAACCAGGGATCGAACCCCGTCCGGTTGGTGAACAGGTTCCGGGCGGATTCGCCGTCGTTTCCGCCCGCGGCTCCGAGGCTCCGGAAGAACGACGTGTAGTCGACGCGGCCCTCCTGCATCAGGGTGAGCAGCTCGTTCACAAATGGGTGCGCCGCTTCGTCGTCGATGCCGGGCAGCCCGAGCTTGGACTTCATCCCCGCAAGCCAGGCAGCGCTGTACTGGCTGCGGAATGCGCCGAGGGACTCGACCGCGAATTCCACGGCCCGCTCCTGGTCAGCATGGATGAGGGGCAGGAGGGTCTCGGCCAACCGGGCAAGGTTCCACTCCGCCACGAGCGGCTGGTTGCCGTAGGCATAGCGTCCGCCATGGTCGATCGAGCTGTACACCGTGGCCGGGTCGAAGGTGTCGATGAACGCGCAGGGTCCATAGTCGATGGTCTCGCCCGAAATGGTCATGTTGTCCGTGTTCATGACGCCGTGGATGAAACCCACGAGCATCCACTGGGCAACAAGCGACGCCTGCGCGGCCACAACCGATTGGAACAGTGAAAGGTAGGCATTGTCGGCCCGCGCCGCCTCAGGATAGTGGCGGTCGATGGCGTGGTCGGCCAGCCGGCGCAGCAGGTCGGCGTTCCCGGTTGCCGCAGCGTATTCGAAACTGCCAACGCGCAGGTGGCTGCTCGCCACGCGGGTCAGCACCGCTCCCGGGAGCATCGTCTCGCGGCGGACCGGCTTCCCGGTGGCCACGACGGCGAGGGAGCGCGTGGTGGGGATGCCCAGGGCGTGCATCGCCTCGGCCACGATGTACTCCCGCAGCATCGGTCCGACCACGGCCAGGCCGTCGCCCCCGCGGGCGAAGGGTGTGCGCCCTGAACCTTTGAGGTGCACGTCGCGAAGACGGCCCTCGGCGTCGGGAATTTCGCCCAACAGGAGGGCCCGCCCGTCTCCGAGCCGCGGATTGTAGGTGCCGAACTGGTGGCCGGCATACGCCTGCGCCACAGGAGTTGCACCATCGGGGATCGAATTGCCAATCAGGAATGCCAGTCCCTCCGGCAGTCGCAACGTGTCGGGGTCCAGCCCCAGCCCGCGGGCCAACGGCTCATTGAGCACAAGCAGCCGCGGCTCGGGAACTTCCTCCGCCTGCCAGGGGATGGCCATCTCCGGGAGTTCCTGGGCGAAGCGGCCCTCGAAGGTGATCTTTTTGTGGGTTGGCACGCTCATTTATCAACAGTACGTCCGGAGCAGCGCCCGGTGACACCTCGAGAAAATACTTGCGGCCGTTCCGCCGACGGGCACTATACGAACTCAGCCGCGTTTCCACTAGGTCCCCCACGAAAAGTGGTCACTGTTCGAAATAGGCCCGGAAACCGTCCCAGCCCGGTGCTACTGTCCCTCGCAGAACGGGCGCTTCAGGCACCACGTTCGCAACAACTGGCCCTCATCCAAGGGTGTCTTGCTCTAGCTGGGAAATTTTCACTAAGGAGAACAGTTGAACCTCACCACTCGCACCCGGGGGCTGCGGTGCGCGATCGCGCTCGCCGTAACCGGCGCCGTCGTTCTTACCCCCGCGGGCACCAACGCGACCCCCGGCGCTGCCCCGGTCTCACCCGCCGCAACCTCCGCCTCCTCCTCCACCGCGTCACCGAGCGCCGAAGGAGCGGCCGCAAAGGCCGACGACCGATCCGATCCCGCCGCCGAGGAGCGCCGGGTCCTCAACCAGCAGGCCGTGGAAAAGGTCATCTCCGGCGCCGCACGGGTAGAGGACCGCAACGGCTCCAGGGCCGTGCAGGTCGCGCCCGGCCAGTGGGCCGAATACGGGCTTGAAGATACGGACCGGATCCTCTCGTTCCTCGTCGACTTCGGCGACCAGGTGGACCCGCGCTATCCGGCCTCCGCGCCCGGGCCCAAGCGGAACACCATCAGGGAACCGAACCGTGCGGTGGACAACTCAACCTACTGGTCGCCCAACTTCGACCGCGCGCACTACCTCGACATGTTCTTCAGCCCGGAAGGCGAATCCCTCAAAGGCCTCTACGAAGAAATGTCCAGCGGCCGCTACACGGTCGACGGTGACGTCAGCGACTGGGTGACCGTGCCCTACAACTCGGCCAGCTACGGTGAAACCGAGAGCCAGGCGGACATGACCCGCTTCGTCCAGGACACCGCCAACGCCTGGTACGACTCGCAGCTCGCCGCCGGGAAGACTCCCGCGCAAATCGACGCGTACCTCGGCTCCTTCGACGAGTGGGACCGCTACGACTTCGACAAGGACGGCGACTTCGACGAAGCCGACGGTTACATCGACCACTTCCAGGCAATCCACGCCGGCGAGGGCGAGGAGGCCGGAGCGCCGTCCTCGGCCATCTGGTCGCACCGCTGGTCCGTCGGCCAGGCCGGCCGGGGCACCTCGGGCCCCGCCGCCAACCCCTACGGCGGCATCAAGATCGGCAACTCCAACATCTGGATCCGCGACTACACCACCGAACCCGAAAACGGCGGCCTGGGCGTCTTCGCGCACGAGTACGGCCACGACCTCGGCCTGCCCGACCTCTACGACACCAGCGGCGGCGAGAACGGCACCGGCTTCTGGACGCTCATGAGCTCCGGCTCATGGCTCGGGCACGGGAAGGAATCGATCGGCACCACCCCGAACCACATGGGTGCGTGGGAGAAGCTGCAGCTCGGTTGGCTTGACTACGACGTCGCAACGGCCGGTGAGGCCTCGGTGCATACCATCGGACCGTCCTACCACGCGACCAAGGCCCCTCAGGCCGTCGTCGTTAACCTTCCCAAGGATGCCGAGGGCAAGAGCCGCTTCTACCTCGCGGAGAACCGCCAGTACGGTGGCTACGACGCGACCCTGGCCACGGGACCATACAACTTCGGCTGGAGTCTGACGGCGCCGGACACGGTTGAGCACTTCCCGTACCAGGACGGCCTGAGCATCACTTACTGGAACACGGCCCAGCGCAACAACAACACCCGCCAGCACCCGGGGGCCGGGCTCGCCCTGCCGGTCGATGCCCATCCGAAGGCCCTGACCTGGTCCGACGGCACCGTTGTGCGGAACCGGATCCAGAGCTACGACGCCACCTTCGGCAAGCAGCCAACCGACCCGCTGAGCCTGCACCGCCAACTGGCGACCGGCATGACGACGCTCACCGCGCCGTCCCAGCCCGGAGTCGCCGTCTTCGACGACACCAACCCGAATGCCTACTACGACGCCGCCAACCCGCAGGGCTCCGTCGTCGTGGCCGGAACAGGTACCCGAATCGAAGTTTTGCAGTCGAACCCGGGCGGTTTCATGACGCTTCGGGTGAAGTAGCACCCGCGTTGCGGGCGGAGGGGCCGGGAGGAATCTCTCTGCCCCTCCGCCAGCCTGGGAATGCCCGATGCGGAAGCCCTATACCCATGCCGGCGGGCTCACGGGGATCGCGACCAAGTACGGGGAGTTTCGCGACGAACGCGCGGTCGGCGCGAAGGGTCGGCTAGGATTGGGGGTGGTGTGCCGGGAAGTCTGGTCGGCAGTTTAATTGTCGAGCGACGATTCAGGAGCGCACTTTGAAAGAGAATTCCCCATTCCACCCGGAAACCGCGGTTCTTGCACGCGGCACCTACGCAGAGAAACTGCGCATCGGGGAGATCCTCCGAAAGGAGACGGTCGGGGGGATCCTGCTCGTCGTCGCGGCCGCCATCGCGATCATCTGGGCCAACTCCCCGGCAGCGGACAGCTACTTCGCCCTGCGGGACCTGCGCATCGGATATGAGCCGTGGCATCTGGACCTGAGCCTCGGCGCGTGGGCCGCCGATGGTCTGCTCGCCATCTTCTTCTTCCTCGTGGGCCTTGAGCTCAAGAGGGAGTTCGTGGCCGGCGACCTCCGCAGCTTCAACAGGGCCGTGGTGCCCGTCGCCGCCGCGGTGGGCGGCGTCATCGTTCCCGCCCTGGTGTATGTGGCCGTGAACCTTGCCAGCCCGGAGACCCTTGGCGGTTGGGCCATTCCCACCGCCACCGACATTGCCTTCGCGGTCGCCGTCCTCGCGATTGTCGGATCCCACCTGCCCAGCGCCCTGCGCATCTTCCTGCTCACCCTGGCGGTCGTGGATGACCTGATTGCGATCTCCATCATCGCGATCTTCTATTCGGGGGACCTCCATCCCACCCCCCTGCTCCTGGCGCTCATTCCGCTGGCCCTGTACATCGTGCTGGCGCAGAAATACACCCGGTTCTTCGGCATTAAGCCGGCGGCGGCATGGCTCATCCTGCTGCCGATCGGCTTCATCGTGTGGGCTTTGGTCCACGCCGGTGGGATCCACGCCACCGTGGCCGGGGTGCTCCTTGGGTTCGCCGTCCCCGTTGCCCGCAGCCGGGCCAGCGGAGGGCCCGGCGCCGGGCCGGGATTGGCCGAGACATTCGAGCACCGCTTCCGCCCGTTGTCCGCCGGATTCGCCGTCCCCGTCTTCGCGTTCTTCTCCGCCGGCGTGGCCGTCGGAGGGCTCGCCGGGCTCGGGGCGGCGCTCACCGACCCCGTCGCCGTGGGCATCGTAGCCGGACTCGTTGTGGGTAAGCCGATCGGGATCGCCGGCATCACCTGGCTGCTCACGAAAATCACCCCTGTGCGGCTCGACCCGGCTTTGCGATGGATTGACCTGATCGGTGTGGCGCTGCTGGCCGGTATCGGTTTCACCGTGTCGCTGCTCATCGCCGATCTCAGCTTTGCGGCCGATCCGGAGACCAACGACAGTGCCAAGGTCGGCATTCTCGCCGCATCACTGGTTGCCGCACTGTTGGCCTCAATCATCCTGCGTGCACGCAACAGGCATTACCGGCGCATTGAGGCCGAAGAGGAAGTTGACGCCGATCGGGACGGGATACCCGATGTGTACCAGCAGTCCACGGACGGGCAACCCGTGGGCGGGCCGGACGCCGTCGATCCCGGTTCCCCAGCCGGGAACCCGAGGCATCAGTAACTTCGGAAGAGGATCGCTGCTAAGTCGCCACTTCTTTTTGTGCCTGGCGGGCGAGACCCAGGAGAACTTGTTCGTCCCGCTCAGTGAATGCACGGGGCTTGTCGTCAATAATGCACAGGGTGCCGATTCGCCAGCCGCCCGGCCCTACCAGGGGGAAACCGGCGTAGAAACGGATGTGGGGCAGTTCCAGGACAAGCCGGTTATGGCTGAAGCGATCGTCGTGAAGAGCATCGGTCACGACCATGCAGCCATCAGCGCGAATGGTCTCATTGCAGAAGGAAATCGCGCGGGGAACGTTCTGCCCGATCGGCCCGCTGAGCGACTTGATGAACTGCCGGTCCTTGCCGATGAGCGCAATGGAGGAGGAACTGACGTGGAACAGTTCTGTGGCCTGACGGGTGATCTGGTCGAAGCGTTCCTCATTGGCCGAGCCGAAGAGGCCGGTCTGGTGCAGTGAATCGAGCCTGCGGGCTTCATATTCTTCCGGGTTCATGAGGCCGCGCGCTTCTGACGTGAACCGGGTTATCTGCTCGTCCGTGCAGCACCCGAGCGTATTGAAGGCCGTCTCGGGGTAGCCCGAGGCCTTCGAGACAACGTCCGTCGAGTACGCCGCCCGCCGCGCGGGGGACGCCAGATCGTCGAGCAACTCGTTCACGGCATGGGCGATCATATCCCTCTGAAGGCCATCAACGAGCAGCAGGCCGTGCAGGTAGCCTGCGACTTCGAGTTCATCGCACATTCCACCCATGCTGATGTGATTCATCCATACCTCAGCGACGCTGAGTGCGCCCTGGGTTGCGGCCTGCACGGTGGACCACTGCTGGACGTGGGGTTCCATCATGAAGTCGTCGAACCTCCCTTTTGTACAAGCTCTAACCATAACCGCCCCGGCTCGGTGTGCGCATGCAATATCCGGGTGCCGGGGTCAAGGGGGCGGGTAAAAAGACCAGTGGGTTTGAGGCGAAATCGGGTAGATCCGGTGCTTCGTTGCCAGCACATACTTTTCTTGAGGCGGATGAGGAGCGGCGCCACGGCGGCCGCAGTCCTCCGGGCCGTCATGTTTCCTATTGGGTCGAGGATGACGGGCGGGACTCCCATGGATATGAGGAGCGTCTCAGGCGGCGAGAACGTCGTCATTCCCGGATCGCTGCAGGCGCAGCGGCAGCACCGGCACTTCGGCCCCGCTCTGGACACGGGAATGTCCTTCCACACGAATGTTCGCTGCATTCCCCGGTCCCGCACTGTTCAACCTCGGATGTGGGCGTCTCAAAGGAAAGGAACGGATATGCGAAAGACAATCGGTGGACACGGGGTGGTCTTCATCGCCCGGCTGGCAGCGCTGTTCGCCCTCACCGGTGACGATGATCCCGAGCGCGGCGATGTCCCGGGGTGGGTGATGATCACCCTCATGTCGGCGGTTCTCGTGGCGGGAATGCTCGCCGTCTCCGGTCCGACGCTCGTGGCGTTGTTCCAGGCGGCGGTCAGCCAGGTCGCTCCCTAGGCGGAGCAACCGCGGGCGGAACCACTGGATCTAGGAGGTACTCCCGGACTCCCAACGGATTTCCCCTTCCTCAAAAAGGTCGGTCGGGTGTAAACCTTGCCGTCGGGCCACTCCAATCGACGCCTCATGGTCTGGGTGGATGTAGGCCGAGCAGGTGCGGACACCTTGCGTTCGCAACCGGGCGATCATCGCTGCGGTTGCTTCGGAAGCGAGTCCCTGCCGCTGATAGGCAGGAGAGATCACCCAGGCGATCATCGCTTCAAGGCCGGCGCGTCTCTGCTGGACTGTGGCCTGAACAAACCCGACAGCGGTTCCTTCGCTGTGAAGGCGCACAATCCAGTTGAACCAGCCCTGTGAACCGTCCTCGGGCCGCCCTGCGACCTGCGCCGACTACCGGCGGTGGAGCTGCTCCATGGAGGGCGCTTCGCCGCCCATGTACTCATACAGGGAGGGACGGGCCAGGACCTCAGCCATCTCAGCCGCGTGTGCGGCCGCAAGCGGCTCAAGAAGCAGCCGCTCAGAAAGGATCGCCTCGCAGCACGGCAGGTTCATATCCCAAGTATGGCCGCCGTCGCACCAGGACGAGTCCGGCACAGGCCTCTGCTGCGCGGGTTTCCGTCCGGTGAGACACTGTCGTGGAGCACCCTTCATCAACGAAAGGGAGAAGTCCATGTACACACCAGCGCACTTTGCCGCCGGCCCGGGCGTGGTGCACGATCTTCTTACCCGCCCAGCCGCGGCGAACCTAATAACCATGACCCCGAAGGGCCTGCTGGCAACACTGCTGCCCTTCCTCTACGATCCATCGATCGGTGAACACGGGGCCCTGCACGCCCACCTGGCCCGGAACAACCCGCAGTGGTCGGAGCCCGCGACCGGAGAAGCCTTGGCGATCATCCAGGGTGCTGACGCCTACATCTCACCGACCTGGTACCCATCGAAGGCAGAACACGGACGCGTTGTCCCGACGTGGAACTACTCAACGGCCCACGTGTACGGCAGCCTCGTAATCCACGACGACCCGGTTTGGCTTGGAAACCATGTCAGGCGCCTGACCGACCTCAATGAGGCCCGGTCGGGGCGGCCCTGGATGGTGGACGATGCGCCGGAGCGGTACATCACGGGCCAGCTGCGCGCGATCGTGGGGGTTGAGCTGCTCATCAGCAGGGTCGAGGCGAAGACCAAACTCAGCCAGAACCGACCCGATGCCGACATCGACGGCGTCGTTGAAGGCCTTCACGCCAGCGGCCAGGCAAAAAGCGCCGCGGACGTCGCGCGGGCGAGACCTGAACGGTCAGGGCGGCAGCCGGGCCGCGCATAGGGTCCAGGGGAGTAGATGCTGCTCTCCGTGTTCAGTTGCTCGTCCCGGACGAGACCGGCCGGGCTCGTGCGGGGATGAGCGCGTGGGCGGCATCCTGGGGGCCTGTCCGGCGGAGCGGACGCAGGAGGCAGATGCCCAGCGCGGCCACCCAGAGTCCCCATCCGGTGCTGCCGAGCAGGCCGGCGAGGTCCCAGACCGGGAAGCCCGGGATGGCGGTTGCGAGGATATCACCCTGGTTGAGGAGATAGACGGTGCTCACCAAGAGGCCTGCGCCGCCAAGCCATCGCGGCAGGACTGCGGTGCGCAGGATGACGAGGCTGAGCGCCACCGACCACCCTATGATGAGCAGCTGACCCAGGTGTTCGCCCAGGAGCGCCCCGCCGAATTGGTGCTGGGCAGTCCAGGCGGCCTCCACGGCGGCCCGGGTCTGGGCGTCGCCGGCGATGTAGGCCCGTGACAGCTGCGGAACAACGAAGACCCAGCGGAGGAATCCGATCAGCGACAGGAGCACCGAAGCGGCTCCCGCGAAGGTAGCCACCCGCACCACTGGGTTCTCGCGCAGGCTCAGCGCTGCAGGCAGCAGAAGCACCGGCACGGCGAGTAGTCCGTAGGTCCAGGCGGTTCCGAACCAGGTCCAGATCAATCCCGGGCCCCCGGCGCTGAAAGCCGGCAGCACCACGCTTCCCGGTTCCGGGAGCACATCCGGCCAGTCGAAGGTCATCGCGAGGACCGTGGCGGCCGCGGCAAACGCGACGGCGCTCACCACGAACAACATTCCGGTCATGTGCCGCACGTTCGCGTCCCTGGTGGTTTCCATGGCAGATCGGCTTTCTCGAGAAGGAATGTTGTACAATGTACAAATACTGTACGTCGTACAGAGAAAAAGCACCAGAGGAAGGCCAGCATGACGTCGACAAGCCGGACCCCCCGCCGCGGTCCGCGCAGGACTTTGACAGAGGACGAGATCCTGAAGGCTGCGCTGAGCCTCCTGGATGAGGGCGGTACAACTGCGGCATCCATCCGTGGCATCGCCGCGAAGGTGGGTGTCGCCCCGAACGCGGTGTATACCTACTTTCCCGACAAGGCGGCGGTGGTGAAAGCCGTAGTCGAATACCTGCTCGGGCAGGTTGACCACGCAGTGGCAGCGGACCGGGACCTTTTATGGACCTCGCGGGTCGAACACCTCGCCCTGGAGTTGCGGGAACAGTTGACGGCTCATCCCGGGGCGGTGAACCTGATGATCGGTGGCCCCATGGACGGGCCCAGCGCTCTGGCCCTCAACGAACTGCTTCTCGAAGTCCTGACTGCTGCCGGGCTTAGCCCCACTGATGCGGCTAAGGGCACCTACCTGCTGATCGTTTACGTCTTCGGCGCCATCGCCCTTGAAGTGGCAGAACTGGGTGATACCCGCGTGGCGCCCCCGGAAGCCGAGCATATTGCGGCCCGCCATGCCGGGTTCTCCGCCATCCCGGCGCGCAGCTATCCCTTATCTGCCGCCGCAGCAGACACCATGGCCCGGTACGTTTCCACGGAACAGTACCTTTGGGGGCTCCGCCGGGTACTTGACGGGCTCACCGGGCTCCGGCTCGAGGAACGGGCCTGATGGATCCGAAACGCTGCGGGCCGGTCTGAGCGCCTGAGGCGGCCAGCGCGCTGAACGAGCCGGTGCGATTATCGGTCGGATCGGGGATGATGACCCTATGCGAACCTGGGGGATGGCCGGCGTCTGTATTGTCGCCGCTCAAGCGCTGAGCGGCTGCTCAGGCCCGGTGGCCTGCCCGGCGATTGCGTATTCGTCGACCATTCCGGTGGAACTGTCCGGGGCGGTGCAGCGCGTCCACACCGTTGAGGTGTGCTCCGACGCCGGCTGTACTTCGGTGCTGGGCCGGAGGGCCTCCGCAGGCGGCGGGGCATCCACCGCACACGTGTTCATGCCCGTCAACAGTGCCGCTCCGACACCGCCTCCCGATTCGTCCCCGTTCGGGGAGGCCGCGCAGCTGGACGAGGACTCCTGGGTAATCCACGTTTACGGGACACTTCCCAACCGCGTGACCGCGCGGGCGCTCGATACGGAAGACGCCGTCCTAGCCGAGGACCAGTTCGCGCTCCAGTGGACGAGGGTCGGGGGAACGGAGGAGTGCGGCGGCCCGTTCGAGTCCAACACGATCACCCTCGATATCGGTTCCTAGAGCCGCCGGTCCACGCGGCCGGCGGAATGAATCACTGTCCAAAGGAGACGACGTTGATTCAGGTCAACGGCACGCGCCTGCCCCTTGGGGATATTGAAGCGGTTGCACTGAAGCGGGAACCGGTGATGTTCACCGAAGCCGCCATCGCACGCCTGCGCCATTCATACGAAGCGGCGGCGGCGGCCGTGCAGCACAGGCCGGTTTACGGGCGGACCACCGGCGTCGGTGCCAACCGCTCCGTCTCGCTCGATGGCGCCGACTCCGCCCAGGGCCTCAATCTGCTCCGCAGCCACGCGGCCGACTCCGGCAGCGTGGTGGACGACGAGACGGTGAGGGCAATGCTTGTGGTCCGCGCATCCCAGCTGGCTGCCGGCGGATCCGGCATCGACCCCGCGATTCCTGCCGCCCTCCTCGATCTCCTCAATGAAAACGTTCTACCGGAGGTCCGGGTGTTCGGCGGCATCGGCACCGGCGACCTCCCCGCGTTGGCCGGCACAGCGCTGACGCTGTTGGGCGAACGAGCGCCGAAGGCAGGAATCCTGAGGAGACCGCTGCAGGGCTGGAAGGTCGACGATGCGCTGCCCTTCATCAGTTCGAATGCGCTGACAATCGCCCAGGCCGCGCTGGCAGCCCGGCGGGTGCGCGTGCTTCTCTCCAACCTCGTCGTCACGGGGGCGTTGTCCTCCCTTGCGCTTCGGGGCAACAGGGAAGCGTGGTCAGCACCGGTCACCGCAGCCATGACCGGCCCGTATTCGGCGGATGCCGCCCAGGCGCTGACCGCACTCACCGAAGGAACCAAGGCTCCTGCGCGGATCCAGGACCCTTACTGCCTGCGAGCCCTTCCCCAAAGCCTCGGTTCCCAGTTTGAGGAACTGGTGGCACTGGAGGAACTTGTGGAGAAACTCGCCGCCGGGACCTTGGAGAACCCGCTCGTTCACTGGGGTCGTGACGGCGCGGGCAGCGGCGACGTTTCCCATAACGGCCTGTTCCACGCGATGAACCTGGCTCAACGGGTGGATGGCGTGGGAGTCGCCGTGGGTGCCGCCACCGCTCTCACCCTGCGGCGCATCAGCCTCCTCAATGATCCCGCGTATACGGGGCTCGAACGGTTCCTGGCTTCGGCTGGGAACGGAGCGTCCGGGGTAATGATGCTCGAATACGTGGCCGCCGCGGCAACAGGACGGATCCGGGCCAATGCCCACCCCGCCAGCCTCCAGACCGTCGTGTTGTCGCTGGGTGCCGAAGAGGACGCCAGCTTCGCCAACCTCGCCGTCGAACAGCTTACGTCCACCGCCCTGGCGCTGCGGACGCTCGTGGGCGTGGAGTTCCTTTGTGCAACCCGCGCGCTGCGCCTGCAGGGTGCGAGCGCGGACAGCTTCGGGCACCCCGCTGTCCGGACGGTCCTGGCTGAGCGTTTCGCCCGCCCCTATGACGCGGGCGACCGTGATCTCCGGAACGAGCTGCAGGAGGCGGAAGAGCTGGTTTCGGCAACCCCACTCGCAGGGGGATCGCTCGACCAACATTCCCTATCCGGGGTCGACATCGGAGGAAGCGGCGGATAGCTCCCCGGCGGGGAGGAGCTTTTTCATCTGTGTGGCAGTCGCCGCGTAGCCCAGCTTTTCGTAAAGGCGCTGCGCATTCTTGTTGTGGCCGAACACGTTGAGTCCCAGGGAGGAGGCACCGAGCCGCTGCGCTTCCTGCTCGGCCAGGAGCATTGCCTCACGGCCCAGTCCCTGGTGCCGGAATGATTCCTCTACGGCAATGTCGTATATCCACCACGCCGTCGCATCCGACTCGGTGGGGCCAATCCACAAATATCCCACCGGGGATCCGCCAAGCATCAGGTCGAAGACCTGGTGCAGTGGGGCGGGGCTTCCGTTGGGGAAGTACATCGCGAACGAACGTTCAGCATTCTCCCCTGCCTCGCTCAATGACTCGCCGGCCTTCATCCGCTCCTCGATGTAGGTGCTCATGCTGGTGTCGATCCAGGGGGCAAGCCTCTCGGCCGGCATCGGACGGAGAGTGAGGTGGGGCCGCAGAGCTTTCGAAGTCATCTGAACCAGGCGGAACCGTTCAAGGACCACCAATGTCTCGTCGGAAACTGTGAAACCCGGGTCGCCGAGGAAGCCGCGCATCTCGGCACTGTGCCAGAACTCTTCATGGGCCGCCCGCCACTCCTCAATCGATGAATGCCCTTCACCCTCGTCCCGGACGTGTTCCCAGGGCACTTTGCCCAACGGAACCTGCTCGACCCTCACCGTTTCGATCACCGCCACCGGTTCATTGGATGAGTTCACAAGGAGCTGGCGGGCCCCGACGCGGGGAAGTGGATCATCCTCAATCCCGTATTCGGCGACTGTCGACGTCGTCGTGGTCTTGCTTCCACTGAGGACGGCGTCAACGAGCCTGTCCCGGAGCGGGCCGGGGAACCCAAACTCGGCCCGCGGAAGGTCTCCGAAGGTGGAGATATTCGGATCCACGCGGGCGCCCGGGGCGACGCGACCGAGCTGGGCGGGCTGCCCGGGCCGCGGGGCTGTGCCGAGAAGGTCCGCGGTGCGGACAACCGTGGCGAACTCGCCGTGCAGGTTCACTCCTGTGATGCGCGCGAGATCCGCGGCAGCGACGGTCTGCCCGTCGATGCCGGTCCGGTCGAAGGTGTGGGTCGCATCGGTTGGGAAGTACACCTCGTAGCCAAGGTTGCCGCCCATCCGCGCGGTGGTCTCGCAGCAGTGATTTGTTGTGATGCCGCAGACGACGACGGCGCCAATCTTCTGCGCGGTCAGCCAGGCGTGGAGGTCGGGGGTCCCCAGGAAGCTTGAGTTGACGGTCTTGGTGACCAGCAGGTCCGGGCGGCCGCTGATGATCGGCTTGAAGTCGTGGCCCGGGTTGCCGGGGTGCAGGGGGGAGGCGGGGTTGGTTGAGGCGTGCTTGACGAAAACGACAGGACGCCCGGTCCGCCGCCACTCATCGAGGAGGGCTGCGATGTTCGCTTCGCATGCCGGATTGTCCCGCGGCCCCCACCACGCGGCGTCGTTGAAACCCTGCTGGACGTCAACGATGATGAGGGCCGTCGTCCGGGAGGCGACGGCTTCTGCAGGCGATGAAAGCTGGTCCATGACCGCACCCTACTCCGTGTCTTCACGCTTTCCGGTAGCCCTGGCATGCCGCCCGGTGCTTCGGCATACCCGTCGGTACCAACCCCGGGGCGCGGACGCCGGCGCAGATTTCGGTGGGCACCGGAGAGAAAGTCCAAGGATAGGCGCATGATCACCGCAGATTCTGCCGAGGAATGACCCACATTTTTCCCATTGCCGAAATAGGCCCGATTCGGGAGGTTAGCGTTGTGAAAACCGGGAAACCGGCGGGTCGGCCACATCGGTCCGGATCCGCGGTCTCCCCGGACAGGAAGCACAGGCCGCCCGTCGGGCCGGTCCATCTCTAGGGGGTAGTCGACGTTGAACCGTGAAGAACGCAATGGACTCGTTCTCGAGAACCTTCCGTTGGTGGGCTACCTCGTCTCCGAAATCTGCGCGAAGGCACCCCACCTTTCCCGTGATGACCTGGCGGCGGCGGGCGCACTTGCTCTGGTGACGGCGGCACAGTCGTTCAACGCCGAATTCGGAGTCCCTTTCGGGGCGTTCGCCCGCCGCCGGATCCTCGGTGCGTTCGCTGATGACATGCGGGCCTCCGACTGGGCGAGCAGGGACACCCGGCGGAAGATCAAGGCAGCCCTTGCGGTGTCCGAAGCGCTGACGGGAACCCTGGGCCGCACCCCGACCCTTGAAGAGGTCGCCGAGGCCCTCGGGGTCGGCCGGGATGCCGCCGCTGCGATTCTCGCCGATGCCTCCCGCACGGTTTCCACACTTGATGAAACGCTCGCCGACATCCCGGCGGCGGCGATTGAGACACCTGAGGAATCGCTCCTGGTGGCCGAACAGGGGCAGTACCTGCGCGCCGCGGTCGAAGCGTTGCCCGAACGGATGCGGTACATCATCAAGGCCACCTATTTTCAGGACCGCACGGTCAAGGAACTGGCCGCCGAGTTCGGCTCCACCCACTCCGCCGTTTCCCAGCAGCGCGCCGAGGCCATCCGGCTGCTGCGCGACGGCCTGGCGGCTGTCTATGCAGACCAGCAGGCGGCGCAGGCACAACCTGAATCGCGCATCTCACCGGCCCGGCGCAGCGCCTACATCGGTTCCCTTGCCACACTCACCCAGGGAGGATTCACCCGGGCTGGGGCAAGGGAAATCCCGAGGGTCGCCGCCGTGGCGTGACCCTCGGCCGCCTCGTTCCGAATTTTCCTGCTGGTCCGCCGGTACCTGCCGCGCGTACGGTCGAGGGAGGCGGCAGTCGGGCCGCCGTACCATCCAACGCTCAGGGACGAAGGAGAAGACAGTGACTCACGCAGCAGCGATGCTCGGCACCTACCCTCAAGACCTCGGCACGATCGACCGGGAAAAGCTCCTGGCCTGCATTGACGCCTGCTTCGACTGCGCACAGACGTGTACCGCCTGCGCTGATGCTTGCCTGAGCGAGGACATGGTGGCCCACCTGACCAAATGCATCCGCACGAACCTCGACTGCGCCGACGTCTGCGCCGCAACCGGGAAGGTCCTCTCCCGCCACACCGGGTACGACGCGAACGTGACAAGAAGCGTCCTCGAGGCGTGCCGTACTGCCTGCAAGGCCTGCGGCGACGAATGCGACAGCCACGCGGAGATGCACGAGCATTGTCGGGTCTGCGCAGAGGCGTGCCGCCGCTGCGAACAGGCCTGCGCGGACCTCATCGCTTCCCTTGGCTGAGTAGCGCCCGGCTGACCGGCCTGCAGCTAGGCGGTGAGCCGGTACGCCTTCATCTTCCGGTACACCGTCGCGCGGGAAAGCCCTAGGATTTCCGCCGCCTTCGAGCGGTTGCCGTGGGCCTCCTGCAGGGCCTTGCGGATCGCCTCCAGTTCAACCCGCTCAATCATCGACAGCGAACGGGCACCCTGCATCGCCGGGGGCAGGTCGCCGGGAAGAACGGCACCGCGCTTCCCGGTGATCGAGAGGTGTTCCAAAGTGCCTCGAAGCTCCTTCAGGTTCCCCGGCCAGCGGTAGCCCTTCAGGACCTCAAGCGTCTCCGGCCGCAGCTCCAGCCGGGTGCCTGGGGCAATCCGTTCGGCGAAGACGTGCCACAGGGCGGGAAGGTCGCTGGTCCGGTCGCGCAGCGGGGGGACCCATACCAGTGGAAGGCCCAGCCTGCCTCCCAGCGCGTCCGCTTCCTCCTGCGAACCGGCCGAAAGCGTCAGGAGCACGGGCCCGTGGCCCGAGGCGTTTTCCAGGACCGACTTCATCCCGTCGAGTGAATGGGCATCGAGCGTCTCGATGCCGCGCACCGTGACCGGAGCGGCCGAGGCGAGCCGGTCCGCCAGCTTGCACAGCCACTTCCTGCTGCCGAGCAGGTGGCGTTCGGCGGCGTCGGTGACCATCGACTGGGCGTGTGAGGTTCCGGGACGGAACGGAAGCCCCAACGCCAGGGAAGCCTTGCCCGTCCCCGGCTCGCCGGCGATGATGAGCGGGCGGCGCGATTCGCGGTGGCGGGCAACCTGGTGAACGGCCGAGAGCCACTCGGGGGAGCGCCCGATGAGCTGCGGGCGGGGCGGCCCGGGGTTGACCGCGGCGGTCCTGCGCTCGCGGTCGAGCACCACGATCGTTCCCGCCCCCTGATCGAGCGCCGTTACCTTCAGGTTGACCATGCCGGTTGAGAGCTCAAGGAGGAAGCTCCCGCTCCGGCGTTGCTCCACATTTCCTTGGATGAGGTCGAGGTCGGCGACGGTCAGGCGCCCCGCCTCCTTGCTCTGCATGACCAGGCCCTGCGGACCGAAGGCCACGACGGGGCCGGCATGCGAACGCGTCCGCTCGAGGAAGGTGGCAAGCATCCTGCGGGCCGCTGGCTGCTCGACATCGAGCACCTGTTGTTCGAGTTGGGTGGTGACCGAGTTGATGAGGGGTTTGAGCAGTCCGCTGCGCGAGGTGAGACCGCTGGAGATGGTGACCACGGCCAGGAGCTTGCCGGTGAGGGGGTGCCGTACCGGGGCGCCGGTGCAGACCGCGTTGCTGTAGAAGTCGGCGAAATGCTCGGTCCCGGTGATCTGTACGCTCCTGCCTGTCGCAATGACCGTCCCGACCCCGTTGGTGCCGACCGCGTCTTCGGAGAGCACCGCGCCGCGCACGGTTCCGAGCTTGTCGAGGTAGTCAAGGGCGTCGTGGTCGTGGGACCAGCGCTGAAGGATCCGGCCCTGCGCGTCGGCAAGGAGCAGGCCGAGGCCGGTTCCGTTGAGGTCATCCGAGACCCGCGTCAGCGGTGCCTGGAACATGTCGAGCAGGTGGGTATCGAGGAGGTCCTCGGGCACCTGGGGTACATCCCGGATGTTTTCCGGCACTCCCAGCGCCGCCTGGGATCGCTGCCACGACTTGATGAGCTCCGGACTCAGGCCGGGGAAATGCCCCGCCGTTGGTGGGGCGTGTTTGACCTCTTGCACTCTGGCGTCGAAATCCGTGGGCACGATGTACTCCTAGGCTCTGCCCTCGTCCTCAACCGCCGATGCTGTGCGTCTCGTCGTTGAGAACCGTTGGACCGTTAGTGCTGAGAGACTACTAGTAATATCGTATTAGCGCTATACCGGGACGTGGGCCCCGAGGCGTTTCGAGTACTCGAGCACCGCCAGTTCGCCGGCCAGCTGAATGTGGTGCTCACACGCCGCCCGCGCCGTGTCCGGGTCGCGCTCCACGGCCGCCGCCCGAACGATACGGCGCAGTTCCTGCATCGAGATCGCCACGCGGTGTTCGTCGATGAAGGCGTAGCGCCGGAACAGCCCGATCCGTGTGTGGATGCCCCGGAGGCTGTTCTCCAGTACCGGGTTTCCGGCGCCCTCAAGCAGCAGCGCGTAGAACTTTTCCTTGCTTGCTTCCCGTGACGCGACCGATCCGTGGAGGTAACTCGAATCCATTGAATCGATGAGGGCCATCATCTCCGCGGCCTGGCCGGTTGTGGCATTGCGGGCAAACAGTTCACCGGCCAGCCCCTCAAGCGAACGGCGCACCTCGTAGAGGGACTCGATGTCCCGCTGGGAGAGCACCGTGACGATCGGCCCGCGGTTGGGGACCATCGTGATCAGGCTTTCGGTCTCGAGCTGGCGCAGTGCTTCGCGGATGACGGTGCGTGAGACGCCGTAGGACTCGCAGAGGGCGCTTTCAAGGAGCCGGTCGCCAGGCGGCAGCACGCCCTCGAGGATGTCCTCGCGCAGCAGGCGCACCACCTGCTGGCGCAACGGAGCGGCGTGGCGTTCGACTTTGGAGTTCGTATTCATTGGCTATTGCCCCCGGGAAATTGACTGTCTCAACTTGACGCATCCGGGCCTCGCGGCCGGGTTGCGATCGTACGCTAATACGAGATTACCCGACGATTCAGACCGGCGAGAGGACCAGAAAATGACGACGTTGACGAGTATCGAGGGCACGGTGACGCTGCGCGGTCATACGATTCCGGTGGGTCTGTACACCGGCGGCACCTGGCGGAATACGGCCTCCGCGTTCGACGTCGTCAATCCCTCCACCGGCGCTGTGATCGCCTCGGTTTCCGACGGCGGAGAGGCGGAGGCACTGGCCGCCCTCGACGCCGCGGCCGGGGCCCAGGACGCCTGGCGCCGGGTCGCTCCCCGGGAGCGGGCCAACCTGTTCCACCGCGCCCATGCGCTGCTGCTCAGCCGGTCCGACGCGATCACTGAGACCATGACGCTCGAGAGCGGCAAGCCGCTCGCCGAGGCGCGCAGCGAATTCCAGCTCTCGGCCGACTTCTTCCTCTGGTACGCCGAGCAGGTGGCACACCTGCATGGCACCTACGCCTCGGGTTCCCCGGGCGGATACCGCATCGTCACCACCTACCAGCCGGTCGGGCCGAGCCTGCTCATCACCCCGTGGAACTTCCCGCTGCTGATGATTGCCCGCAAGGCCGGCGCCGCACTGGCGGCCGGGTGCACTGTTGTGGTGAAGTCGGCGAAGGAAACCCCGCTGACCTGCGCCCTCTTCGTTGAGGCGCTTCACGACGCCGGGTTCCCGCCGGGCGTCGTCAACCTCCTCCACACCACCCGTTCTGCGGACGTGTCGGCTGCCGTGATGGCCGACCCGCGGCTGCGCAAGGTCAGCTTCACCGGCTCAACCGGCGTCGGCAGCACCCTGCTGCAGCAGGCCGCTCCGGGAATCGTGAATGCCTCGATGGAGCTCGGCGGCGACGGGCCGTTTGTCGTCCTCGATGACGCCGACATCGACCTGGCAGCCCAGCAGGCGATCCTCAGCAAGTTCCGCAATGCGGGCCAGGCGTGCGTTGCGGCGAACCGGATCATCGTCCACTCCGCGGTGGCCGAGGAATTCACCCGAAAGTTCGTTGCCCTGACGGAGAAGCTCCGTGTCGGCGACGGTTTCGAGGAAGGCACGGAGGTGGGTCCGATCATCTCCGCGAAGCAGCGCGACACCGTGGCGGGCCTCGTTGAGTCGCTGAAGGGCATTGACGCCGAACTGCTGACCGGTGGCTCCGCTGTGGAGGGCAGCGGGTACTTCTACCAGCCGACCGTCTTCAAGGTGAACGACCGGAACAACGAGGTCTGCAACCAGGAACTGTTCGCTCCAATCGCCACAATCTACACCGTCGACTCGACGGCGGAGGCGGTTCAGGTGGCGAATGACACCCGCTACGGCCTCGCCGCCTACGTCTTCACCCGGGACCTCTCCCGTGCCCTTGCCGTGAGTGAGAACCTCGACTCGGGGATGGTCGGGATCAATCGCGGCATCATGGCAGATCCTGCCGCGGCCTTCGGCGGCGTGAAGGCCTCGGGCCTTGGCCGGGAGGGCGGACACGACGCAATCTACGAATACCTGGAACCCAAATACCTCGCCATCACCGTCGATGAGACCAAAGGACTTGAGTAAGCGATGAGCACCCTCTCCACCACCTCGCCGGAAAAGACGGCGGGCCGCCCGGGCGGCCCGGCGACCACCATCGGGCTGCTCCGCCAGCCCAAGACCGTGCTGTTCGGCCCCGGCCAGCGCCACCAGCTGCCCTTCATCGTCGCCGGCATCGCGAAGCACCTGTTGGTGACCACGGATTCCCGCATGGCGCAGAGCCCGGAATTCCTGGCGATCATCGAGGGGATCCGCGCCAAGGGCACCGAGGTCTCCATCTATTCGGAGGCCGAACCGGATCTCCCGCGCGAGAACATCGTCGACGTCGTCGAGGCCTTCGGCGGCCGGGAGGTCGACGCGATCCTCGGCATCGGCGGCGGCTCCTGCATGGACCTCGCCAAGGTCGTGGCCGTCGTGCTGGCCAATGACGGTGATGTGCGCGACTACTACGGCGAATTCCTCGTGCCCGGCCCGGGCCTGCCGGTGATCACCGTTCCCACAACCGGGGGAACCGGCGCCGAGGTCACCTGCATCTCGGTGGTCTTCGACCGGGAGAAGGGGATGAAGGTCGGGGTGGCCAGCCCGTTCCTTGAGCCCCACACCGCCGTCATCGACCCCGAACTGACCCTCAGCTGCCCGCCCGGGCTGACGGCGGCAACCGGAGCGGACGCGCTCTCGCACCTCATCGAAACCTTCACCGGACGGCTCAAGCGGCCAACCCCGGAGGAGATCGACACCAAACTGTATGTTGGCAAGAACCGGCTCGCGGACATGTTCGCCAGCCACGGCCTGCACCTGCTCAACACCTCGCTCGAGGCCGTGGCCGCTGACCCGTCGGACCTTGAGGCGCGCTCGGACACGATGCTTGCCGCGTACAACGCGGGCATGGCCATCAACACGGCGGGCACGGCCGGCGCGCATGCCATCCAGGGCGCCATCGGCAACCTCACCCACACGCCCCACGGGTTCGGGATCAGCGCGCTGCTGCCCTATGTCATGCGCTTCAACCTCCCGGAGCGGGTGGCCGAGTTCGCCGAGATCGGCCGCATTTTCGGCGTCGCCGACCCTGGCGCACCGGAGCTGGACCAGGCCCGCGCCGGGATCCTGCGGGTCGAGGAACTGCTCGCGGCCCTCGGCGCCCCGCTCGACCTGAAAACCCTCGGCCTCTCTCCGGACGACTTCGGGTTCGTCGCCGACCAGGCGATGCTCGCCACCCGGCTGACGGCCAACAACCCGAGGGAGCTGACCCGGGAACTCGTTCTTGCAATCCTGGAGCGCGGCTACGCCAATGACCGCTCCTGGTGGGTCGTGTGAGCCACTCCGACGGTTCCCGGCCCCGCGTCGTCGCGGTGGCCGGTGCGGGCTCGATCGGGGTGGCGTTCGCGGTGCTCTTCGCCGATGCCCGGTTCCGCGTGCGTGTCTGGGATGCGTTCCCCGCAGCGTTCGAGACGGCGGCCCGGGAGCTGTCCGCGCGCCTCGAGCAGCTCGCCGCGCACGGCCTGCTGACGGGCCCGGTTGAGGCAACGGCGGCCCGTGTCTCATTTCACGAGGACCTTGCCGACGCCGTCGACGGGGCCGAGCTGGTGCAGGAGTGCGCCCCCGAGCGCCTCGAGCTGAAGCGGTCCCTGTTTGCGGCCGTCGCCGACGCCGCGCCCGCCGGAGCGGTCCTTGCCAGCTCAAGCTCGGCCCTGGTCCCCAGCGCCATGGCCGAAGGGCTGGCTGCCGCTGACCGGCTGCTGGTCGCCCACCCGGGAAACCCGCCGTACCTGCTGCCGGTCATCGAACTGGTCCCTTCCCCTGCCACCTCGCCCGAGGTCATTGACCGGGCCGCCGGCCTGTACCGCGACGCGGGCCTGAAACCGGTTGTGCTGCGCAGGGAAGTCGAGGGATTCCTCTTCAACCGGCTGCAGGGCGCCGTCCTGCGGGAGGCCTACGCTCTCGTGCGCGACGGGGTCGCATCGGCCGAGGACATCGACGAAGTGATGCGCAGCGGCCTGGGCCGCCGGTGGAGTTTCATGGGCCCCTTCGAGACGGTCGACCTCAACACCAGGGGCGGGATCGCATCGCATGCGGAAAAGATGGGCCCCGCCTATGAGCGGATGGGCGCCGAACGCGGACAGCACGACCCCTGGACACCGGACCTCGTCTCCGCCGTGGCTGCGGAGCGCAGGGCGGCCCTTCCCCTTGAGGAATGGGACAAGCGCGTCCTCTGGCGCGACGAGCAGTTGATGCGCCTGAAGCCCGGCTGGGACGCGGCGGCCGCGCAGCGGAGCGCAATTCCGCGCGCCGGTTTTCCCGGGTAGCGGCGCGGCTCCGGGCGGGCAGGGCGCCGCGGCAAACGGTGGGAGCGGGACGATGGCCCGTGGAAAGATGGGGCGGTGAGCGATTCCCTCGAAGCCATCGATTCCGCCCGCCGCGCAGTGGCAGCCCTGGCCGAAGCCGGCGTGCACGACGTGGTCGTTGCCCCCGGCTCCCGCAGCGCGCCAATGGCCTACGCGCTCGCCGAGGCCGAAGCGGCCGGCTCGGTCCGGCTGCACGTGCGCATCGATGAGCGCAGCGCCGGTTTCACGGCGCTGGGCCTCGCCCTCGGCGCCCAGCGCCCGGCGGCGGTGCTCACGACGTCGGGCACGGCCGTGGGCGAACTGCTGCCTGCGGTCATGGAGGCAAACCACGCCGCCGTGCCCCTGGTGGTCCTCTCCGCCGACCGGCCCGAGGAACTCCGGGGAACCGGCGCGAACCAGACAACACACCAGCCCGGCATCTATGGCTCCCAGGTGCGCTGCGCCCTTGACGTGCCGGCCGGCCACGACCCGGGACCGGCGGTGGCCCGGGCGCTCCGGGAGGCCCGCGGCGGCCGGCGCACCGCGGCCGGGCCGGTCCAGCTCAACCTCGCGTTCCGTGACCCGCTCGTGCCCGGGGGCGGCACCGCCGCGGATCCGGCCCTGCCCGGTGGGCTTCCCGCGCACGATCCCGAGGCGGCAGGGCCGCACTGGCGCGACCCTGGCGCCCCCGGGCCCGGAGCCCTGCCCGCGGAGGCCGCCGAGCCCTCGGGCTGGGCAGCGCCCGTTCCCGCCGATGCGAAGACCGTGGTTGTTGCCGGCCACGGAGCTGGCGCCCTGGCCGCCGTGTTCGCGGCCCATCTGGGGCTTCCGCTGCTCGCCGAGCCCTCCTCCAACGCCCGTTTCGGGGTCAGCGCGCTGGCACCCTACCGGCTGCTCCTTGAGCATCTGGGCGGTGGCATCAAAAAGGTCGTCGTCTTCGGCCGGCCGACCCTTTCCCGTCCCGTCGCGGCACTGCTTGCAAGGACGGACGTCGAGCAGGTGCTCTACCTGCCGGGCCCGGTGGCCTGGTTCGAGCCCGGCCGGCGGCGCGAACGCATCATCGACAACCTTCCCGAGCTCCTTCGCTTCGCGGGCCGGGGCGCCGAGGGCTGGCTTGCCTCATGGCGCAGCGCCGCGGAGGCGGCGGACGCCGCAATCTCGAACCTGCTTGCCGCCGAGGATTCCCTGAACGGCCTCGGTCTCGCCGAATCGGTGTGGGAGCACACCGACGGGAACCTGGTCCTCGGCTCCTCGAACCCGATCCGCGACGTCGACCTCACTGCCTCCACCGGCTGGCATCCGCTTGAGGTCTTCGCCAACCGCGGCCTGGCGGGCATCGACGGAACCATCTCGACGGCGACCGGCATCGCCCTGGCCAGCGGCGTGCCGACGCGGCTGCTGCTGGGAGACCTGACCTTCCTTCACGATGCCGGCGGCCTGCTGCCGGGCGCCGGTGAACCGGAACCCGACCTGCAGATCGTTGTGCTCAACGACCAGGGCGGCGGAATCTTCGGGCTGCTCGAACACGGCGCGGAATCGACGACGGCGCGGTACGGGGCAGCCGTCGAGCGCCTGTTCGGCACGCCGCAGGCAGTGGACATCGCCGCCCTGGCGGCGGCGTACGGCCTGCGCCATGAACGGGTCGAGACGCTTCCGGACCTTGATACAGCGATGGAGCGGCCCATTCGGGGCCGCTCCATCGTTGAAGTGCGGGCGGACCGGCAGGCCCTCCGGCCGCTTCATGCCCGAATCCGCCAGGCCGTTGCCGACGCCGTGACCGGCGGCGGACGCGCCGCGGGCTAGAGGACCTTCGAGAGGAACTCCCGGGTCCGGTTGTGCTGCGGGTTGCCCAGCACGTCCTCGGGCTTGCCCTGTTCAACAACCACGCCGCCGTCCATGAAGACAACGCGGTCGCCGACCTCGCGGGCGAAACCCATCTCGTGGGTGACGACCATCATCGTCATTCCCTCCCGGGCGAGCTGCTTCATCACCTCGAGGACGTCGCCGACGAGCTCCGGGTCCAGCGCGCTGGTCGGCTCGTCAAAGAGCATCATGTCCGGGTCCATCGACAGCGCCCGTGCGATTGCGACGCGCTGCTGCTGGCCGCCGGAGAGCTGCGCGGGGAAGGCATTTTCCTTCTCCGCAAGACCGACCTTGGCCAGGTTGCGCCGGGCCACCTCGATCGCCTCCGCCTTGCCGCGGCCCTTGGCCCGCTTCTGGGCGAGCGTCAGGTTGCCCAGCACGCTCAGGTGGGGGAAGAGATTGAACTGCTGGAACACCATGCCGATGCGGGTGCGCATCTTGTCCAGATCGGTCTCCGGATCGGTGATGTCGACGCCTTCGACCATCACGGTTCCGGTCGTGGGTTCCTCAAGGCGGTTCACGCAGCGCAGCAGCGTTGACTTGCCCGACCCCGAGGGGCCGATAACGCACACCACCTCGCCCTGGTCGACGTGGAAGTCGATTCCCTTGAGGACCTCGTTACTGCCAAAGCTCTTGCACAGCGCCCGGACTTCGATCGCCGGTGCGGTGGTGCTCAGTGCCGAAGCAGCCGCTGAAGATTTAGTCACTGCTATCACCGGCCTCTCTTGTTGTGTCGTTCAAGCTTCGCGACAAGCTGCGTCAACGGCAAGGTGATCGCGAGGTACATGAGCGCGGCGACCACCAGCGGGGTGGCGTTGGCCTGGCTCGTTACGGCGTCCCTGGCGAAAACCGTGAGTTCCCTCTCGTTCAGTGCCATGCCGGCGATGAACAGCAGGGAGGTGTCCTTGATGAGGATCACCAGTTCGTTTGTCAGCGGCGGGGTGATGATCCGGAACGCCTGGGGCAGCACAACGGACACCATTGTCCAGGACGGATTCATTCCCAGCGAGCGGGCCGCCTCCACCTGCCCCTTGGGGACCGCCTCGATGCCCGCCCGGATCGTCTCGGCGATGTAAGCGGCCGATACGACGATCAGTGCCAGCAGGCCCGCTCCCGCGCTGCCGCCCGGCGGGCGCCAGCCGAAGGCGATGGGGACGGCGAAGGCGAATCCGAAGATGACGAGCAGGGCGGGCAGTCCGCGGAAGAGTTCGATGTAGGCCGTGGCCAGCCAGCGGTAGGGCAGCACCGAGGACAGCTTCATAAGGGCCAGCAGCAGCCCGAGGAGCAGCCCGCCCACAAACGCGATGATCGTATAGAGGATGGTGTTCTTCGCCGCGATGACAAGGATGTCGGGGAAGGCCGCGGCGGCGACCTCGGGATTGAAGAAGTAGGTGCCGATCGTGTCCCAGTCGGCGAGGGAGATGACGACGATGACGACGATCACAAAGACCGCGTAGAGGACGCCTTGGAACAGGCGCCGGCGCGTAGAGGGTTTCACGCTGGGGGATACCTTCCTTCAGGAGGTTGCGCGTCGGTGCCCCGGTGGCGTTCGGCCACCGGGGCACCGGCAGTGTTTTCTACTCCGCGAAGTAGGTGTCGTAAATTTCCTGGTACTTGCCGTTCTCGCGCAGGGTGCCGAGTTGTTCGTTCACTGCGGCGACCAGATCTTCGCTGCCCTCCTTGGCGAAGGCGAAGCCGTACTGCTCGTCGGTCTTGTACTCCTCGGCGATGGTGAACTTGCCGTCCTCGGTGTGCCCGAGGTTCACCGGCAGGTCCTGGAGCAGGGCGTCGACGTTGCCGGCCTGGATGGCGGCGTACATCTCGGCGTCGGATGGGAAGTCGACGACCTTGGTGTCCGCGGGGACGTTCTCGCGGGTGTAGGTGGCGCCGGTGGTGCCCTGCTGGACGCCCACGGACTTCCCGGCGAGGTCGTCGATCGACTTGATGTCGGAATCGGCGGGAACCAGCAGGGACTGCAGGGAGTCGTAGTAGGGATCGGAGAACGTGAGGTTCTTCTCGCGGTCCGGCGTGATGGTCACGGCGCTGGCGGCGACGTCGCACTGGCCGGCAGCGATGACGGCCCCGCTCTGAAGGCCGTCGAAGCCGACGTCCTGTACGGCCAGCTCGAGATCGAGGCCGGTGGCGATTTCACGCATGAGGTCCATGTCGAACCCCTTGTACTCGCCGTTTTCCTCGAACTCGAACGGGGGGTAGGGGATGTCCGAGCAGACAGTGAGGCTGCCTTCGGAAACGAGGTTCAGCCCGCCGGCTTCGCCCGAAGCGGCAGGTTCCTCGGAACCGCCTCCTCCGCAGGCGCTCAGGGCCAGCGATCCGGCCGCGAGGGCGGCCAGCATTGCAGTTTTAGTGGTGAACATGGAGTACCTCTGCTGTGGACGGAATACGGAAAAGGTCTTCGTAGATTCTAACTGGATTAGAGATGTGCATCACAGGCTACAGGAGATGCATATTGGTAACCAAGCATTTTAGGAGGGCTTGTGACCGGATCGTGCCGGTCGGCCCGTCAGCGGGACAGGTCGAGGGCCTCGATCATTGGGCGGAACTTGCTCCAGGTTTCGGCGAGCTCCGCCTCCGGTTGGGAGCCGTCGACGATGCCGCACCCCGCGTACAGGCGCACCCGCGTGCTGCTCTCCACCACGGCGCCGCGCAGCGCAATGCCCCATTCACCGTTGCCGGCCGCGTCGATCCAGCCGACCGGGCCGGCATACGGCCCGCGTTCGAGGTGTTCAAGCTCGCGGATCAGGGCCCCGGCCACCGTGGTGGGGGTGCCGCACACCGCGGCCGTCGGGTGGAGTGCCTCCGCCAGGGCCAACGAGGTCGGGACCCGCCCGTCGCCGTCGGATGACAGCTGGGCCCTGACATCGGAGGCCAGGTGCCACACATTGGGGAGTTCGAGCACGAACGGTTCGCTGTGCGAGGTCATCGAACTGGTGAACGGCTCGAGCTGCTCGGTGAGGGAGTCGATGGCGATCGAATGCTCGTGGAGCTGCTTCGCGGAGCCGGCGAGCACCCGCTGGGGATACTCCCGGTCCCCGGCAGGCGCGCTGGCACGGTCGAGGGTGCCGGCGAGGACCCGTGCCTGCGCCGTCGCGTTCTCCACCTTGATGAGCATCTCCGGGGTGGAACCGATGAGGCCGTCCACCGAGTAGGTCCAGCAGTCCTCGTACCGCACGGCCAGTTCCCGCAGCACCTGCGCCGTCGCGACGGGGGAGCCGAGCTCCGCCACGACGTCGCGGGCCAGCACCAGCTTGCTCAGTTCTCCGGCGCGGATGTGCTTGACCCCACGGCCCACGGAGTCAAGATACTGGTCCTCACTGACCACGCCGGGCACAAGTCGGTCATCGGGGTGCGGGGTGCGGGCCGGGGCGACGTCCTCGAGGTAGGCCGCCAGTGCCGCCTCGGCGGCGGCGGCGCTGAGCTCGGCGTCGGGGTCGTCCGTAACGTAGGTGAGCCAGCTCTGGCCGTCCCGGCATCCGACCACCACCTCAGGGACGATCAGGCGCGAGGCGTGCTTCGAGGTTTTCGAGAATGCGAAGGAGCCAAAGGCAACGAGGCCGGTTCCGGGGCCCGTGACGTCGTTCTGCACCTCGGCTGCGGCGAGCTCGTCGAGCCACCACCGCTGCGCTTCGGCGAACCGTTCCGGCCCGGACGAGGTGAACCGCGCCACCTCGCCGAACGCGACCAGGCCGCCGCCCCGGCGGATCCAGGTGTGGATGTTGTCGCGCACCACGTAGTCGAGAAGGCCGGTCTCGGGTTCGATGCCGCTCCGCGGGATGGTGATGCTTCTGAGGCCGCTTGACTGCCCGGGTGCGGGCGCGAACGCGGCGGGGGACGGAGTGCTCATGATGACATCAAGCGTACTCCGCTGGTCCAGCCCACTTTCCCCGCCCCCGCACCGGCGGCCTCCCGGCGAAGGTGCGGTCCGGTCCCACATATTTGTTTGAGACAATAGGGAGGTGAACCGAGCATCACTGGAGAAGCGCCCCGAAGAAGTAGCTGCCATGTTCGATGACGTCGCGCCCAAATACGACGTCGTCAACGATGTCCTGTCCTTGGGGCAGACGCACCGCTGGCGCAAGATCGTGGTGCAGGCGGTGGGCGCCGAACCCGGCCAGCGCGTCCTTGACCTGGCAGCCGGAACCGGCACCTCGAGCGAGCCGTACGCCGACATCGGCATCGACGTCGTGGCGTGTGATTTCTCACTTGGCATGCTGACGGTTGGCAAGCGGCGGCGGCCCGACATCGACTTCGTGGCGGGGGACGCGACGAACCTTCCGTTCGCCGACAACTCTTTTGATGCGAGCACCATCTCCTTCGGCCTGCGCAACGTCAACGAGCCGCGCAAGGCCCTGCAGGAGATGCTGCGCGTGACCAAGCCCGGCGGCAGGCTCGTCATCGCCGAGTTCTCCCAGCCCGTTGTGCCGCTGTGGCGGAACCTCTACACCGAATACCTGATGCGCGCCCTGCCGGCCATCGCCAGCAAGGTCGCCTCGAACCCCGATGCCTACGTCTACCTCGCCGAATCGATCCGCGCCTGGCCCAACCAGGACGCCCTCGCGGCGTGGATCTCCGAAAGCGGCTGGGACGACGTGGCCTACCGGAACCTCAACGGCGGCATCGTTGCCGTCCACCGGGCCACCAAGCCGGGCGGGATGCCCGGCGGGACACCGGCAGCGCCTGAGCCGGCGCGGGCCCGCCTCCGCCGCCGCAGCACCCGGGCAGTGCACTAAGTGTCGGTCCTCATCATCGGGGCCGGGCCCGCAGGGTCCACCGCCGCCTACTACCTCGCGCGTGCCGGCATCGAGGTCACCGTCCTGGAGAAAACCCACTTTCCCCGCGAGAAGGTCTGCGGCGACGGGCTCACCCCGCGCGCCGTCCGGGAGATTCAGCTGTTGGGCCTCCCGCACGAGGCCGACGACGGCTGGCGGCGCAACAAGGGGCTGCGGCTGAAGGCCGGCGGACGCACCGTCGAGGTGCCCTGGCCGGAGCTCAGCGACTTCCCCGACTACGGGCTGGTGCGCACCCGCCTCGGTTTCGATGAAGCCCTTGCAGTCCACGCCCGGCAGGCCGGCGCCCGGATCCTCGAAGGACACGCCGTTACCTCGGCCATCCGGGACGAGACCGGACGGGTGACCGGCGTCGCGGCGAACATTCTCGACGAGGGCGGACGCAAGACCGGCGAGAGCCGCACCTTCAGCGCCGACGTCGTCCTCGCCGCCGACGGCAACTCCACGCGGACCGCGGTCAGCCTGGGCATCCCCAAGCGCGACGACCGCCCGCTGGGCGTTGCCGTACGCACCTACTTCACCAGCCCCCGGCACGAGGACGACTGGATGGAGGGCTGGCTTGAGCTCCCCGACGCGAGCGGCCGGCCCCTTCCCGGCTACGGCTGGGTCTTCGGCGTGGGCGACGGCACCTCCAACGTGGGCCTGGGCATCCTCAACTCCTCCGCGGAGTTCGGCAAGCTCGACTACAAGCAGGTGCTTCGCGACTGGACCGCCGGCATGCCTGCCGAATGGGGCTTCACCCCGGAGCATCAGGTCGGCGAGATCCGCGGCGCGGCCCTTCCCATGGGCTTCAACCGCACCCCGCACTACAGCCCCGGGCTCCTGCTGCTTGGCGATGCCGGGGGAATGGTTTCACCCTTCAACGGCGAAGGCATTTCCTACGCCATGGAGTCGGCGCGTTACGCCGCCGAGTTCATCGAACGCTCCCAGTCGGTCACCTCGGCCCTTGGCCGGGAGCAGATCCTCTCCGGATACGCCCCGTACATCCGCGGGCAGTGGGGGAGCCACTTCACCCTCGGCCGGGTCTTTGCGAAGCTCATCGGCAAGCCGGAAATCCTCCGCCTGGCCCTGCGCACCGGGATGCCGGTGCCGGTGCTGATGCGCTTCGTGGTGCGGATGCTCGCCAACCTCACCGATGCCGGAGGCCGCGGTTTCGAAGCCCGCGTCATCCACCTCCTTGAATCGCTTGCTCCACCCACGTCCAACCAGCCTCCCCCGAGGCTAGACACCCACGCGCGTCCCACCGCCCCACTTGGTTAGGCTTATACAGTGACTTCCTCCTTCGACTCAGGCCTGGCCAGCGTTGACAACAGCGTCCGCGGGGACAGCGTGCTCTCCGCCGCCGGGCAACCGGAGGACGGTTTCGCCTCACTGCACCTGCCCGCCGGGTTCGCGCTGATCGCCGAGGACCCGACGCTAGGCCCCGCCGTCTCGTCCTGCCTGAGCGAGGTCGAAACGCAGCTGCGCGCGGCGATCACCAACGCCGATTCCCTTGCCGACGCCGCAAGCCGGCACCTGGTCGAGGCCGGCGGCAAGCGGATCCGGCCCCTGCTGACCCTCCTCGCCTCCCACCTCGGGGACCCGAGCCGGCCCGAGGTGGTGCAGGCCGCCGTCGTCGTCGAACTGACCCACCTCGCCACCCTCTACCACGACGACGTGATGGACTCCGCGCCCTACCGCCGCGGCGCCCCGACCGCCCACGAGGTGTGGGGCAACTCGGTGGCCATCCTCACCGGTGACCTCATCTTCGCCCGCGCCTCGATCCTCGTCTCCGAACTGGGTGGGGAAGCCCTCGGCATCCAGGCGCGCACGTTCGAGCGGCTGTGCCTCGGGCAGCTGCACGAGACGGTGGGTCCGCGGGAGAACCAGGACCCGCTCGAGCACTACCTCTCCGTCATCGCCGACAAGACCGGTTCCCTCGTTGCGGCGTCGGGACAGCTCGGCGCACTGTTCGCCGGCACCTCCCGGGAGGTCATCGACATCATGGTTCAGTACGGTGAGAAGGTCGGCGTGGCCTTCCAGCTTGCCGACGACGTGATCGATGTGACCGGCCTGAAGGTGAAGTCCGGCAAGTCACCGGGCACCGATCTCCGCGAGGGCGTCCCGACCCTCCCGATCCTGCTGCTCCGGCGTGCCGCCTCGGCCGGGGACGCCTCCGCCGCCGAGGTCCTCGCCCTGGTTGACGGCGACCTGACCTCGGACGAGGCGCTGGCCGAAGCCGTCGAGGCGGTGCGTTCGCACCCGCAGACCCAGGAAGCGTGGGCCGTCGCGCAGCGCTGGGCCGACGACGCCGTCGCCGCCCTTGACCCGCTGCCCGACAGCGTGGTGAAGCAGGCGCTTGCCAGTTTCGCCCACGCCGTCGTCACCCGGGACGTCTGACCGGCCCGCATTCGCCTTCTTCAGCGCCGCCCGGTTTCAGTTCCTGCGCATTTGCCGCCGGTGCTCCCGACCGGGCGGCGTGTCGGCCCGCGCCACGCCCCTCCACGGCTGAAACCCGGGGAAAACGGTACGCGGGAAGCACCGGTGGGAGCTGCCCGGTTGCCCACATAGGGCCCGACGTCGGCCCGGAAGCCCCGCACGTCGGCTGAACTGCCCGGATGAGCGTGGAACAGGTGGTGAAGTCCCTCGGGTCGGTCGGCCGCACCGGGCAGGTGCGCAACCGCGGCGTCAGCGCCCGGGAACTTGCCCGGGCAGTGCGCGGGGGCGCGGTGGTGAGGCTGCGATCCGGTGTGCTGGCCCTGCCGGGTGCGGACCCCGACCTCACGGCAGCGGTGCTGGCCGGCGGCCGGCTGACCTGCGTTTCGGCGGCCCGGTACTACGGCCTGTGGCAGCTCCGGCGCCCCGGCGCCCTTCACCTGAGCTGCACCTCGGGTGCGGGCGGGTGTGTCAACCACCGCGGCAGGACGGTTCCGGTGCACCCGATCCTGCCCGTCGTGGGACTTGCCGACGTCCTGGTCCATGCCCTGCAGTGCCGGCCGGCGGTTGAGTCGGTCGCAATGGTTGAATGCGCGCTTCGCCGCGGTGAAACGGTGAAGTCCTTCCTCGCGGACCGGCTCCCGGGCAACCGCAACGGGCGGGCACGTGCCGCCCTCGACTTCGCCGGGACCTCGGCCGACTCCGCCATCGAGGTCGTTGCCCGCCTGCTGTTCCTGGGCGCCGGCCTGGACATCGAACCACAGGCAGCGGTTCCGGAAGTGGGCCGGGTGGACTTCCTGGTCGAAGGCTTCCTCGTCGTCGAGATCGACGGGGCGGCGTTCCACTCCGACCGGCGGGCCCTGCGGCGGGACCGCCACCGCAACAACCGGACCATCATCAACGGCTACGCGGTGCTGCGGTTCTGCTACGAGGACATCATGTTCCACCAGGAGCTCGTGCTGGCCGACATTTTCGCGGTGCTCCGCGGCCGGGCCGTGCGGTAGGTGCACCGGATCCGGCACCTTTGGCGGGAAATCCGCCGCCCGACCGGCGTGGCGGCCGGGGACACGCCTCCGGCGGACCCAAACCCGCAGGAATCGGCGCAGCGCAGGGCTAGAGGAACGCCCGCAGCTCGTCGGCCTTGCGGGCGCGGATCGCCGGGTCGACGATCGGGCGGGTCGGCGCGAAGTAGAAGCCGTCGTCGTGCCAGCGCGGCAGGACGTGCTGGTGGTAGTGCCACACGTGCTGGCTGCCGGCGGGCTCGTTGTGCTGCCGGGTGGAGACGCCGTCGGGCTCCCATGCCCGCTTGATCGCCACGGCAAGGTCGCGGGTGAGGACCATGATCCGGGCGGCGACGTCGTCGGGGAGCTCGTAGAGCAGCTCGAAGTGCTCGCGCGGGGTGATCAGCACATGCCCGGGGTTGGGGGCGAAGCCGTGGGAGGCAATGAACGCGATCGCCAGCTCATCCGAGTAGATGACATCGCCCGGGCGGCACAGGTTCTTCGGGTTGCTGAAGTCGCCCTTGGCCAGGTCGCAGAACGGGCAGCGGTAGTCCTGCGGCGCGTGGTGAACAAACTCGGACACGTGCCTAGTCCTCCTCGGTGTCTTCGAACACCCACTCGAACAGGTCAAGGACGTACTCGCTGAACGTCCCCTCCTCGCTCTGCCATTCGCCGCGGGCGTTGTTGCGGCGCCAGATGATCGGGTCGGGGACGGAGAGCTGGTCCACGCGCATGCCCCACGTGTACTGCTCCTCCTCGTCCTCGAGGAAGAGCAGGTAGCCGTCCTCGACCTCAAGCTCGTCGGGGTCCCAGAAGAAGTGGAACGCCTCCATGATGTCTTCGGTCGCTCCGACGGCGAGGTAGAACTCGCGCAGCGCCAGGGGCAGCTCGAAGTCCTTGCCGTCGAGAAGCTCCTCCAGTTCGGCCGGCGAGAAGCCGTCCTCCGCTTTCCACTGGTCGTCAAAGTAGGCGGGAACCAGGGCGCGGAATTTGTCCAGGAACAGTTCGGTCACAGGAACTCCAGGTGGTGTTGGGGGGAAGCTTCCATCCTATCCCTCACGGACCGCAGGCTTTACCGCCCGTTCCGCGGGGACCGGGACCACGTCCGGGCGGCGAGCGGCACCGACCAGCCGTTGGTCCATGCGAGGATGCGCAGCAGGAACACGAGGGCGGCGGCCGCGGTGCCGGTGAGCAGGTTGAACCATCCGGCCGCCACGAGCAGGGTCACGACGACGGCGCCGAGCATCGCCGGCAGGGCGTAGACGTCGCGCGGGTCGAAGAGCTGCGGAGTCTCGTTGGCGACGACGTCGCGCAGCAGCCCGCCGCCGACGCCGGTGGTGACGCCGAGCAGGACCGCCGCGACGGGATTCAGCCCGAAGTCGAGCGCCTTGAGCGTTCCCGTGACGCAGAACAGAGCAAGCCCTGCGGCGTCGAAGATCACAAGGACGCGCTTGACCCGCTCCACCCCGGAGACGGTGAAGTACACGAGGACCATGGCCAGCAGCGGGGGAATCAGGTAGACGGGATTGGAAAACGCAGCCGGCGGCGTACCGATGATGACGTCGCGCACCACGCCCCCGCCGAGCCCCGCCAGGGAAGCCAGCAGCAGCGAACCGACGACGTCGAACTTCCTCCGGGCGGCAAGGAGCGATCCGGAGACTGCGAAGAAGAACACTCCGGCCAGATCAAGGATCAGGGCGATGTTCGAGGCGGTGGTCATTTGCTCTTTCGACGGAAGCCCGCGGACGGGCGGCGCTTAGGCGAAGGGTGCCGATTCCCTTGAGAGGATCCAGGTGTTCGTGTCGCCGCGGCGCTCGACGGTCACCGTTGTCACAAGGGCCTCGATGAGCGCCAGCCCGCGGCCGGACTCGAGGTCCTCGCCCGGCATCTCCGGCACGGTGAGGTCCGGGAGCACCTGGGCGCCGATCTCGGAGATCTTCGCGTGCAGGAGGGAGGGCATGATGCTGAGGTCGACGCCGAGCATCAGGCGCCGGCCTTTGGCAGCGATGCCGTGCTGGACCACGTTGGTGGCGGCCTCGACGACGGCGGTGGCGAACGCCATCTGGTCAAGCTCGGGCACGAACGCCGCGTCGTCCCACAGCAGGGCCAGCTCGTCGTGGAGCTTGTCGACCGCCTCGGGTTCGGCGGGCGCCAGCAGCTTGCGCTGCGCCAGCACCTCAGTCATTGGCGAAGGCATCTTCGGTTGTGGCATGGGGAGTCAGGACCCGGTGCATGCTGGTCAGTTCGAGGACCATCTTCACCTGCGGCCGAACACGGGCGATCCGCAGGTCCCCTCCGGCCTGCCGTGCCAGTTTGAGGCAGCCGATGAGGGCGCCGAGCCCGGAGGAATCGATGAACTCCGTTGCATCGAGGTCCACCACGATGCGCTTGTTGCCGGCGGAGACGACATCCCCGATGACGTCGCGCAGTTGCGGTGCAGCGACCATGTTCAGCCTCCCGGTGCCTGAGACGACCGTGTACGTTGCTTTCTGCTCAGTGCTGAACTGCATCTGCACTCCTCTTTTCCGGGACAAACCCCTTGTACTTTACTGCCTTGAGCACCACGCTCAGCACGACGAGGTCGAAGGCGACCCAGCCCACGTTGACGAGCGTCCCGATCGGTTCGTTGAGTCCGAGTGCCAGCCGTGTCACTCCTACAAGCAGTGCGGCAACAAGCAGCACGATGACGGTCAGCTGGGGGCGGATCAGGCTCCAGCGCGGACCGCCGCTCTGGCGGGACTTGGGGGTGACGGCGAACGCCAGCGGGTGCCCGAACCACACGTTGCGGGCGGCGGTCGTGCACGCCCGTATCCAGACGGGGAACAGCGCCAGGCTGTACTGCTGGCCGCGCCAGGTGCTCAGCCCCCGTCCCGCAACGGCGAAGAGGATCTGGTTGGCGATCATGAATGGAATGAAGCGGGAGAAGAAGTCGTCACTGAGGCTGGTCACCGGAAGGATGCCGAGCGTGAGGTAGAGAATCGGGGCGGCGAAGTAGACGACGGCGGCGAACCCGGAGAGGTACGTCCACATGGTGGTGAAGTACATCAGGCGCTGGCCGAGCTTCAGGCCCTTCAGCGTCAGGGGGTTTTCCCGCAGCAGGACCTGGATGGTTCCCTGGGCCCACCGGAGGCGTTGCGTGAGCATCGTCCCGAGGTCTTCGGGGGCGAGCCCGCGCGCCAGCACCTCATGGTGGTAGACGCTTTGCCAACCCATCGCGTGGAGCCCCAGCGAGGTCGCCATGTCCTCCGTCACGGAGATGGTTGACATCGGCATGATCGGCTGGGCCTCGGAGGAGCGTTCGATGGTGATCGCATCGAGGACGGCCTGCACCGATCCCAGGGCCGCGAGCGGGGAGAGGTCGCGGTGGGACATGCGCTCGACGGCGCGGTCCAGGTCGACCGCGAGCTCAACCGAGGCGTCGGTTCCGTGCCCCATCGCCGCGAGCTCGGCGAGGTCGGACTCAAGGGCGGAAAGGTCCGAGCTGACCAGGGTTTGCACTGCCTCGTCAACGGACCGGCGCACCCTGTAGGTCACCTCGCTGAGCGAGGCTCCTTCGGCAAGTTCGGCACGGGCACGGCCGGTTGCCGCCTCCACCTGGTCCAGCAGTCCGGCGACAAGCGGGTCGGCGGCTTCGGGGGAGCGGCGGGCGGACCGCAGGGCCCGGCGGGAGGCCTTGAGCGCCTTGCGCACGCTCCGGTCCACTTCGGTGACGTACCCGGTCAGGCCCAGCTGCATGAGCGCCTCGCGCCGCAGGACGGCGTTCGATCCGCAGAAGAACGCGGCGTCCCAGCCGTCCTTGCCCTGCTGGATCGGCCCGTAGAAGAGCGGCGCCTGGCTGCCCAGCGGATCGTTGTCGGCAACGTTGTCGAAGTGCTGCGGCGTCTGGACGAGGGCCACGCGCCGATTGTCGAAGTACCCCAGCGTGCGCCCGAGGATAGTGGGGGCCGGCACCTGGTCGGCGTCGAGGATGAGGACGAACTCTCCCTGCGTCTCCATCAGCGCGTTGTTGAGGTTGCCCGCCTTGGCGTGGCGCGGGCGGTCCTCCCAGTCGGCGCCGCGGGTGAGGTAGCCGATCCCGTGCTCCTCGGCGAGGCGGCGGATCTCGGGACGGGACCCGTCGTCAAGGATCCAGGTGCTGTGCGGGTGTTCGATCGCCTGCGCGGCGAGGGCGGTGCGCAGGACCATCTCCGCGGGCTCGTCGTAGGTGGTGATGAAGACGTCAACCGTTGCATCGGGGCGCGCCGGCGGCGCGGACCGGTGCCGGACCCGCCAGACCGTCATGCCAAAGAGGGTCAGATCGATGAGGCTGTACGTCTCGGCGATGACGAGCGGGACGGCAATCCACCAGGCGTCCCAGTTGAGCGAGGCGAACCAGCGCCACGCAATGTAGTTGACGCCGGTGAGGACGGTCAGGACAACCAGCAGGCGCAGCAGGAAGCGGTTCACGGGCTCGGGGTTTCGTGCGGGCGGCTCCGGCTGCGGTGCAGGATCACTGCGGTGACGTCGTCGGCCACCTCGGGCACGTCGGCGAGCTGGAGCAGGGCGCTGCAGGCCTCGGCGGCGGTCGGCGCCTGGGCGATGACCACCCGCACGGCGGCGATGAAGTCCTCGATCGTCTCATAGAGGTCGAGCAGTCCGTCGCTGATGACGGCGAGGACGTCGCCGGGGGCAAGCTGCACCTGTCCCGACCGCCAGACCTGCCCGGGCCACGCGCCGACCGGCGGGCCGCCCGAGGCGAGCCGGTCGCAGCGGCCGTCGACGGTGATGTGGAGGGCGAGGCCGTGCCCGGCGTCGACGTATTCGACGACGCCCGTCGCGGCATTGAGCCGGCCGTGGAAGAGGGTGACGAAGGATCCGGCCTTGTCGAGGTCCGGCTCCGTTGAGCGGGCGGCGCTGTTGAACGCTGTGTCGATGTTGGTCTGGCCGGCGACGGAGCGCATGACGGCGCGCACCGTGGCGGCGATGAGGGCTGCGCCCATGCCCTTGCCCATGGCGTCGGCGACCGTGAGGTGGAGGCCCTCGGCGGTGCGGTACCAGTCGTAGAAGTCGCCGCCGACGCTGCGCGAGGGGCGGAACTGTCCGGCGAGGGCGTAATCCTCGAACTGCAGCGCGTCCCGGGGGAGCAGGCTCTGCTGGACCTCCGCGGCCCGCCGGCGCTCGTCGGCGTTCGCCTCGTCGACGGCGCTCTGCCGGTTCTGCCTGCGGAAGATGGAATTGATGCGGGCCACGAGCTCGCGGGGGCTGAAGGGCTTGCTGATGTAGTCGTCGGCGCCGGTCTCGAGCCCGGTGAGCCGCTGGATCTCGTCGGTCCGCGCGGTGATCATGAGGATGTACGCGTCGGAGAAGGTGCGGATCTGGCGGCAGATGTCGATGCCGTCGCCGTCGGGCAGGTTCAGGTCCAGGGTGATCAGGTCGGCACCCTCCCGTGCCGCAGCGAGTCCCTCCTTCGCCGTCCCGGCCTCGGTGACCTCGAAGCCTTGGGATGCGAGGATCTGCGCGAGCAGGCTCCGGATGTCGGCGTCGTCTTCAACAACGAGGGCGCGGCGCGTACCGGAGGGGTAAGTCATAGGATCCATTAAACGCTACCAATCTCAAGTTTCACTCGGATAACTTCAGAAACATACGGAACGGCCGCTTTACGGTGCTACCGCAGCGCCCGAACGTGCAGGGCCAGGTAGAGGTGCACCCGGTCGGCGGTGACCGCCGGGTCGTACCCCGTGAGGTCGACGATCTGCTGGAGGCGGTAGCGCACCGTGTTGCGGTGCAGCTGCAGGGCGTCCGCAACGGCAGCGACAGACCCGTTGAGGGCAAGGTACTTCTCAAGGGTGGTCATCAGCCCGGCCCCGTGCTTGGCGTCGAAGGCGCTGACCGGCGCCAGGACCTCGGATGCGAGGTCGGCAAGGGGGACGTCCTCGCTGGTCATGAGCAGGGAGGTCAGGCTCAGCCGGTTGGGATGGTTGATCGGATTGCCGCGGGTCAGTGATTCCCGCGCCTCGAAGTAGCTCCATCGCAGGCCGTTCACGCCCGCGTAGGCTCCGCCGATTCCCACGCGGGCGGTGAATCCCGCAGCGTGGAGGTAGGCGGCAACGGTTTCCCCGAGTTCGGCACCGGCGGCCTCGGTGGCGATGACGACAAGGCGCTCGTCGATGATGGCGCTGACCGTCCCGGCGCAGTTGGCGGGCAGCGGCAGGGTGCGCAGTGCCCGGCGCTGCCCCGAGGCGACCTCGATGATCACCGCGACGTGCCGGCACGACGTGTCGAGGCCCGTGCTCTGAAGCCGGGCTCCGGCGTCGGGCCCGGTGAGGGTGCCGCGCACGACGTCCTGCAGCAGCTGCCCCGCCGCCGAACGCTCGCCGAAGCGCCGCCGCGCCTGGTTGCTCAGTTCGACGCTGATGAGGCTCTGCGCGTAGTCGACGATCCCGGCAGGCGTGTACGGCTCGGCGATGGCAAGGGTGCACCGGTCCTTCAGGCCCGTGGCAACCGGCACGCGGTGCCAGCCGCGCGGGTCCCCGTCGTCGGCTGAGGAGGTGCCGGCGATGCGGGTTCCGTACTGGGACAGGGAGACGTCGCTGCCCAGGATCGCCGCGAGCTCCTCGAGCAGCCGCGCCAGGCCGCCTCCGCCCAGGAGCGCCGCCGCGAGCCTCTGGTAACCGAGAAGCAGTCCCTCGAGCCGGGCATAGTGGTCCGCGGAGAGGGAGTCGGCAACAATCTTGCCGATGGCGATGAAGGGTGTCTGGTATGGCACCTCGAACACTGGAAGGCCCACCCGGTTGGCCTCGTCGACAAGGCCTTCCGGGGCGTGGTCGTGGGAGAACCCGACGCCGAACCCGACCGCCAGGGCCCCCGCCTCGGCGACCCGCCGCACGAACGCGCGCTCCGCTGAGGCGTTCTGGAACCGGACGCCGGTTGTCAGCACCACCTCGCCACCGCCGAGGAACGGAAGCGGATCCTCAAGCTCGGTCACGGCGACCCACTGGATTCCGGCGTCGGAGGCGGGTGCGCTGCCGACGGGCGTCAGGCCGAGCCGGGGCGCGGCGAGCAACGTTGACAGTGAGATAGCCATGTACCAAGAGTAGGAGAGGCGGGCTGAAATTATTGTGCGGCTGCATGAGTGTTTCGCAATTCCCCTGTGCACCAGCACCTTGGAGTTTTCCGCCGGCGGCGCGTAGGGTCTGCATTGACTCTCGCGCTGCCGCCGGTGATAGTTGTTGCCCGCCGACGGCCGTCCGCACAATGAAAGGGATGCACACCGTGGTCCAGACCCTGCAGAACTACATCAACGGCGAGTTCGTTTCGATCTCCGGCACGGAAATCCTCGACATCGTCAACCCCACCAACGGTGAACTCGTCGCGAAGGCGCCGGTGTCGCTCCAGGCGGACGTCGACGCGGCAATGGATGCCGCCGCCACCGCCTTCAAGTCCTGGAAGCACGTGACCCCGGGCCAGCGCCAGCTGATGCTGTTGCGCCTCGCCGACGCCGTGGAGGCAGCAAGCGACGACCTCGTGGAGGCCCAGCACCGCAACACCGGCCAGGTGCGCGAGATGATCGCCGCCGAGGAGGTTGCCGCGGGCGCCGACCAGCTGCGCTTCTTCGCCGGAGCCTCCCGCATCCTTGAGGGCAAGTCGGCCGGGGAGTACATGGAGGGCCACACCTCCTACATCCGTCGCGAGCCCATCGGCGTCGTTGCGCAGGTCGCACCCTGGAACTACCCGCTGCTCATGGCGGTGTGGAAGATCGGCCCCGCACTTGCCGCAGGCAACACTGTCGTCCTCAAGCCCAGCGACACCACCCCCGAATCGACGCTGCTCCTGGCGCGGCTCACGCAGGACATCCTGCCCCCGGGCGTGCTGAACGTGGTGCTCGGCAACGCCGAGACCGGCTCCATGATGACCGAGCACAAGACTCCCGGGCTCGTCTCGATCACCGGTTCGGTGCGGGCGGGCATCGCCGTCGCCTCGAGCGCGGCCAAGGGCCTGAAGCGGGCCCACCTGGAGCTTGGCGGCAAGGCCCCCGCCGTCGTCTTCGCCGATGCCGACCTCAAGAAGACCGCCGAGGCGCTCGCCGAGTTCGCCTTCTTCAACGCGGGCCAGGACTGCACCGCGGTCACGCGCGTCCTCGTCCAGGAACCCGCCCACGACGAGCTTGTCGCGGCGATGGTCGAGCACACCAAGACGCTCAAGACCGGCAGCCAGGACGACTCGGAGAACTATTTCGGGCCGCTGAACAACATCAACCACTTCAACGCGGTCAACTCGGTCATCGACTCCCTGCCGGCTCACTGCCAGGTTGCCACCGGCGGCAAGCGTGCGGGCGACAAGGGTTACTTCTTCGAACCCACGATCGTCACCGGAGCCGAGCAGAGCGACGACATTGTTCAGAAGGAGACGTTCGGCCCGATCCTCACCGTCCAGAAGTTCCTCACCGAGGCTGAAGCCGTGGAGATGGCCAACGACGTTGATTTCGCCCTCGCCTCAAGCGTGTGGACAACCGACCACGGCACGGCCATGCGCGTATCCCGCGACCTGGACTTCGGCGCCGTGTGGATCAACACGCACATCATGCTCACCGCGGAGATGCCGCACGGCGGGTTCAAGAGCTCCGGCTACGGGAAGGACCTCTCGCTGTACGGCGTCGAAGACTACACACGGATCAAGCACGTGATGAGCGCGCTGGATGTCTAGAAGGGAAACGAATTTCATGACAACTCTCTCCACCTCCGCGGTCGGACCCGGATTCCGGCTCGAGCAGAAGCGCAACATCACCGGCACCTTCCCCGGCCCGAAGTCCGCCGCCCTCGATGCCCGCCGCAGCGCCGTCATCGCCAAGGGCGTCGCGTCCGGCGTGCCGGTCTACGCGGCCGACGCCGACGGCGGCATCATCAAGGACGTCGACGGGAACTCGTTCATCGACCTTGGCTCGGGCATTGCCGTCACGAGCGTCGGGGCCTCCGATCCCGCCGTCGTGAGCGCAGTGCAGGAGCAGGTCGGGCACTTCACCCACACCTGCTTCATGGTCACCCCGTACGAGGGATACATAGCGGTCGCCGAGCAGCTGGCCGAACTGACCCCGGGTGACTTCGAAAAGCGCACGGTGCTCTTCAACTCCGGCGCCGAGGCCGTGGAGAACGCCGTCAAGGTGGCGCGCCTTGCCACCGGCCGCAACGCCGTCGTCGCCTTCGACCACGCCTACCACGGCCGCACCAACCTCACGATGGCGCTGACCGCCAAGTCGATGCCGTACAAGACGAACTTCGGGCCGTTCGCGCCCGAGGTGTACCGGATGCCGATGAGCTACCCGTACCGCGAGGAGAACCCGTCGATCACCGGTGCCGAGGCCGCCCAGCGGGCCATCACCATGATCGAGAAGCAGCTCGGCGGAGACTCAGTCGCCGCGATCATCATCGAGCCCATCCAGGGCGAGGGCGGCTTCATCGTCCCCGCCGAGGGCTTCCTCCCCGCGCTGGCCGAGTGGGCCAAGGCCAACGGCGTCGTCTTCATCGCCGACGAGGTCCAGTCCGGGTTCTGCCGCACCGGTGAGTGGTTCGCCGTGAACCACGAGGGCGTCGTGCCCGACATCATCACCATGGCCAAGGGGATTGCCGGCGGTATGCCGCTGTCGGCGATCACCGGCCGCGCCGACCTGCTCGACGCCGTCCACCCGGGCGGCCTCGGCGGAACCTACGGCGGCAACCCGGTGGCCTGCGCGGCCGCCCTCGCCTCGATCGGCACGATGAAGGAGCAGGACCTCGCCGGACGTGCCCGCCACATCGAGGAGCTCGTGATGCCCCGGCTCAGGGCGCTGAAGGACGAGCTCGGGGAATCCGGGATCATCGGCGACATCCGGGGCCGCGGCGCGATGCTCGCCATCGAGTTCGTGAAGGAAGGAAGCACCGCGCCGAACCCCGAGGCCACCAAGGCGATCGCCGCCGCGTGCCTCCAGGCCGGAGTTATCATCCTCACCTGCGGCACCTACGGCAACGTGATCCGCCTGCTGCCGCCGCTGGTGATGGGCGACGAGCTGCTCCTCGACGGGCTCGACGTGCTCGAGACCGTCATCCGCTCCACCAAGTAGCCGCGAAACTGCAGATAACCACGTGATTCCGGGGGAGTTACGTGGTTATCTGCAGTTTGAGGCCGGTGATGAGCGCCTCGAGGCCGGCGCTGAAGGCGATGTCCGCCGCCGTGCGGCCCCCGGCGCCGCCCGATCCGGGCTGGGCTGCGCTGCGCACCGCGGCCGTGAAGACAGGGAACTCCCCGCCCAGGGCGCCGGAGTCGAAGATGTTGCTTGGCGCCGAGACGTCCAGCGCCGACCCGTAGATGAACGATTCGAGCGCTACGATCGCCGGGACAACGCGCTCCTCGGGCCAGCCGGCGGCCAGGAACCCGCGGGCCACCTCCTCGTACATGCGCAGGGTGTCGGCTGCGTCCGTCACGGGCATGACGGCGATCACCGGAACCAGCGGGGCGTGCCGGGCGAAAACCTCCCGGTAGGACCATGCCCAGCGCCGCACCGCCTCATCCCAAGGTTCGGTGGCGAAGGCGCTGAAGTCGACCATCGTCATGACATGGTCCTGGACCCAGCTGAGGACCTCCTGCTTGGATCCGGCGTGGTTGTAGAGGGCCGACGGCGCCACCTTCAGCCGTTTGGCCAGGGCCGACATGGTCAGGCCGTCGTACCCCTCGGCCGCGATCAGGGCCAGGGCCGCGCGGGTGATCCGTGCCCGGGACAGGACGCCCTTGGGCGGCCGTCCGGCGCGCCGGTGTGCCTCCGGGGCGGCTTCACTCATTCAGGGCTCCTGTTCCTCACTTCGACGTTATCCTATGGCTCTTCCCAAACCGTCACCGGCCCGCTAGAGTCTTCCCAGTAAATGAATAGCGTTCATTTTGTGGCGGAGGTCACGGACGCTGGGAGGAGAAAATGAAGACTGTAGAGCGCGACGTCGTCGTGATTGGAGCGGGGCCCTCGGGCCTGACCGCGGCATGGGAGCTGCGAAAGGCCGGGCACTCCGTTGCGGTGCTTGAAGCAAGGGACCGCGTTGGCGGACGCACCCACACCGACGACGTCGACGGCGCCGTCCTCGAGGTCGGCGGCCAGTGGGTCTCGCCGGACCAGACGGCGCTGATCGGCCTGCTCGGTGAACTCGGGCTTGAGACGTTCCCCCGCTACCGCGAGGGCGAGGCCGTCTACGTCGGCGCCGACGGGGTCCCCCAGCGCTACTCGGGGGAGACCTTTCCCGTGAACGAGCACACCGCCGCGGAAATGGACCGGCTGACCGCGATCCTTGATGAACTTGCAGCGCAGACCAACCCCGACGCCCCCTGGGAGCATACGGACGCGCGTGCACTCGACACCGTCTCCTTCTCCACCTGGCTGCGCCGGCGCTCGGACGATGAGGAGGCCTGCAACAACATCGGGCTGTTCATCGCCGGCGGGATGCTGACCAAGCCCGCCCACGCGTTCTCGGCCCTGCAGGCGGTCCACATGGCCGCGAGCGCCGGTTCGTTCTCGAACCTGGTGAACGAAGACTTCATCCTTGACCGCCGGGTTATCGGCGGGATGCAGTCGCTGTCCCAGCGTCTTGCCGCCGGTCTCGGCGATGACGTCTTCCTCGACACCCCGGTGCGTACCCTGCGCTGGTCCGAGGGGCCCGACCGCACCGCGGTCACCGCGGTGTCCGACAGGGTCACCGTCAACGCCCGGTACGCCGTCGTTGCAGTCCCGCCGAACCTCTACTCCCGGTTGTCCTACGAGCCGCCGCTGCCGCGCAGGCAGCACCAGATGCACCAGCACCAGTCGCTGGGCCTGGTGATCAAGGTCCACGCGGTCTACAGCCGGCCGTTCTGGCGCGACGCAGGTCTCTGCGGCACCGGCTTCGGCGCCGGACAGGTGGTGCAGGAGGTCTACGACAACACCAACCACGAAGACCCGCGCGGAACCCTCGTCGGGTTCGTCTCGGACGAGAAGGCCGACGCACTGTTCGAACTCGAGCCCGTCGAACGCCGCAGGCGGGTCCTTGAGTCGATCGCCACCTACCTGGGGGATCAGGCGCTCACCCCGGAGGTGTACTACGAGTCGGACTGGGGCTCCGAGGAGTGGACGCGCGGCGCCTACGCCGCCAGCTTCGACCTCGGCGGCCTTCACCGCTACGGGCCGCACCAGCGCACGCCCGTGGGCCCCATCCACTGGTCCTGCTCCGACATCGCGGGCGAGGGCTACCAGCACGTGGACGGCGCCGTGCGGATGGGACAGCGCACCGCGGAAATTCTCAGCACAATCCTCGCTCCATCACCCGGCGCCCTTTCCGGCCCGGGCTCCCTCTTCACGAAGGTGACCCAATGAGTACAGAGGTAAAGACAGCCGGCCGTGGGACGGGCCTCAGCAGGAAGGGCCTCAGCGCCGGCTCCGTCGGGCTGCTGGGCGCCGTCGTCATCGGTGTCTCAAGCATCGCCCCCGCCTACACGCTCACGGCCGCCCTCGGCCCAACCGTGGCGGAGGTGGGGGTGAACCTGCCCGCCATCTTCCTCGTCGGGTTCATCCCAATGCTCCTTGTGGCCCTCGGCTACCGGGAACTCAATAAGGCGATGCCCGACTCGGGCACCTCCTTCACATGGGCCACCCGGGCCTTCGGCCCGTGGATCGGCTGGATGGCCGGCTGGGGTTCGATCGCCGCGACGATCATCGTCCTGTCGAACCTGGCCGCCGTCGCCGTTGACTTCTTCTACCTGATGCTCGCGCAGGTCACGGGCAACGAGGCGCTCGCCGACCTCACCCTGAACCTGCCGGTCAACATCATCACCACCCTGATCTTCATCACCATCGCCTGCTGGATCTCCTACCGGGGCATGGAGACGATCAAGACCGTCCAGTACGTGCTCGTCACCTTCCAGCTGATCGTCCTCGCCTGGTTCGCCATCGCGGCATTCGCCCACGTGGCCAACGGCACGGCCTTCGATGCCACCCCCATCAGCGCCGAATGGTTCAACCCGTTCGCCGTCGGGTCCTTCTCCGCGTTTGCGGCAGGCGTCTCGCTGTCGATCTTCATCTACTGGGGCTGGGATGTCTGCCTCACGATGAACGAGGAAGCGACGAACCCCAAGAAGACTCCGGGACGTGCCGCCGGCGTCACCATCGTCGTCATCATGGCCATCTACCTGATCGTCGCCCTGGCAACGCTGTCCTACGCCGGGGTCGGCGAGGGCGAGCTCGGCGCGGGCAACCCCGACAACCAGGGCAGCATCTTCGCAGCGCTGGCCGGGCCGGTCATGGGCCCGTTCGCCATCCTGATGTCGATGGCCGTCCTGAGCAGCTCCGCGTCCTCGCTGCAGTCCACCTTCGTCTCGCCCGCCAGGACCCTGCTCGCGATGGGCCACTACGACGCCCTTCCGGCCAAGTACGGCAAGGTCAGCCCCCGCTACCTGTCTCCGCGCTACGCCACCGTCGCTGCGGCCGTCGCCGCCGGAGGGTTCTATGTGGTCACCCGCGTCCTTTCGGAGAACGCGCTGTGGGACACGATCACGGCCCTGGGCATGATGATCTGCTTCTACTACGGCATCACCGCCCTGGCCTGCGTCTGGTACTTCCGGGCAGAGGCCTTCACCAACCCCCGGAACTTCCTTGGAAAGTTCCTCGCACCGCTCCTGGGCGGGGTCATCCTCCTGGTGATGTTCGTCAAGACCGCATTTGACTCAATGGATCCGGCCTACGGCTCGGGCTCGGAGGTCGGCGGTGTCGGAATGGTGTTCATCCTCGGCATCGGCGTGCTCCTGCTCGGCGTCGTGCTCATGGCGGTCCAGTACCGGGTCAATCCAGGCTTCTTCAAGGGGACCGGCCTGCGGAAGGGCACCTCGGCAGAGACCGACGCCTGACCCAAGCTGGCCGGACATTCCGGACAAGGCCGCCGGCGGGACCTCCCAGGAGGATTCCGTCGGCGGCCTTTGCCATGGGCGGCAAGCCGGGTTTCCCTTAACGCTCGACGAAATCCATCAGGAGGCTTAGCATCAACGTACTGAACTCCCCGGAAGGCGAAGTCCGCGCTGGGCTGCACCGCGATGCCCTTTCCAGCGAAAGTCGCGACAATCCGGGGAGACGGCAGTGCGAGGCGTTTCACGATGCGTGTTGGGTTGATCGCAGGACCGTGGCTTCCGGTTCCGCCGCTGGGTTACGGCGGTGTTGAGTTGATGGTCGACTCCCTGGCGCGGGGCCTCACCGAAGCCGGCCACGAAGTGCTGCTGGCAGCCCCGGCCGACAGCAAGTGCCCGGTTCCGTTGCTTCCGGGAACCGACGTTTCGGATCCTTCGCCGCTCGGCATCACCGGCTCGGAGCTGCCGCACGTTGCGCGCGCCTATGCCGGGCTTGCCGACGTCGATCTCATCCATGACCACACCCCCACGGGACCGTTGTACCGGCACCGGCCACCGGGCGTGCCTGTGGTTGCAACGATCCACAACCGGTTGACCCCCGTCAGCCGCGCGGTGTACCGGACCGCGTCGCAGGACACGGCGATCATCGCGATCTCCCACAGCCAGCTCAGCGGCTCGCCGGATATCCGGGTGGCCGCCGTCATTCACCACGGCATGGACTTTTCCGCCGTGCCGGTCGGACAGGGGAAGGGCGGCTATGTCTGTTTCCTCGGGCGCATGTGCGCGGACAAGGGCGTGGTCGAGGCAATCATCACCGCCCGGGCCGCCGGAATTCCCCTGAAGATCGCGGCGAAAATGCGTGAAGCCATTGAACTTCAGTACTTCCACGACGCCGTGGAACCGATCCTCGGGGCGAATGAGGAGTTCCTCGGTGAGGTTGCCGACGGCGACAAGTACGCGCTCCTGGGGGACGCGGGTGCCCTTTTGAACCCGATCCAGTGGCCGGAACCCTTCGGGCTGGTGATGATCGAGGCCCTTGCCACCGGCACACCGGTGGTCACCACTCCGCTTGGAGCTGCCCCCGAAATCGTCGAGCCCGGGGTGACAGGATATTTCGCCGACACCCCTCAAGCGCTGGCACCGCTCCTGACCTCGGCGGCGGGACTGGACCGGCGCGTCATCCGGGCCCGCGCCGAGGAGCGTTTCAGCGCCGAACGCATGGTCAGGGAGCACCTGGCCCTGTATCTCCAGACCGCGACGGCGGGGTGAGCCGTAGCAAATTGCCCCGCAATTCGGGTTGCGGGACGATTGACGGGGGCGACGGCCCAACGGCTTGTCGGTAGCGGAATATCGATAGGGAGCGGTCCATGAACGCATGGAATGCGGATACTGCTGCGGGTTCACCGGGCCTCGGTGCAGTGACCATCGTTGAAGGTTCCTCATTCTGCATCTCGGCCCAGAGCGGAGACATCCTTCCCGGCCTTCCCCAGGGCGCGTTCTACCAGGACACCCGCATCCTCTCGCGGTGGCAGCTCACTGTCGACGGCTCCCCGCTGGAACCCCTGACGGCGGGAACGCGGGAACCCTACCGGGCGGTCTTCGTCGGCAGGCCGGGCGGATCCGATGGTGGTGCCGACAGCCCCATCGTTGTGGAACACGAACGCGAGGTCGGCCCGGGGCTGCGCGATGACATCAAGGTCCGCAATTTTTCGCAGCGGCAGGTCAGCTGCCGGATCCACATCCTTATCGATGCCGACCTCAGCGACCTCTTCGACGTCAAAGGCGGAAGGATCCCCACCTCAAAGGAGTGCACACGGCAGGTCCGCGGGGATGAGCTGCGGATCGATTCGGCGCGGAACGGGTCCCAGCGGGGGGTTGCAATCAGCGCGCCCGGAGCGGTTGTCACCGAGAGCGCGCTCCTGTTCCTGGCGGAAGTCGGGCCGCGGGAGTCGTGGTCGGTCCGGATCATCAGCACCCCCCTCGTGGAGGGTGCCGGCCCGGATGAGCCGTTTTCACCCACCGCAGACTCGGTGCACCATGTTGCGGCGCGCCGGTATGCCGACTGGGAGCGGGAAGTCCCCCGGCTCTCGATCACCGACAGGAACGTCGAACACGTTCTCACCCGCAGCCAGGAGGACCTCGGCGCCCTGAGGATCTTCGATCCAGACGACCCGGGACGGGCGGCTGTGGCAGCAGGCGCCCCCTGGTTCATGGCGCTGTTCGGCAGGGACTCCCTCATCTCCTCCTACATGGCGCTGACCGTGGATCCCTCGCTGGCCACCGGAACCCTCCAGACCCTTGCGTCGATGCAGGGCGCGAAGGTTGACCGGGCAACCGAGGAGGAGCCCGGACGGATACTGCACGAGGTCCGGCTGGGAACCAGCGGGGGGATCGCCCTCGGCGGAAACCACGCCTACTACGGCACCGCCGACGCCACCCCCCTGTTTGTGGCACTCCTCGGTGAACTGGGCCGCTGGGGCCTGGCGAACGACCTGCTCTCCTCCCTGCTGCCCCACGCCGACCGGGCCCTGCAGTGGATCGAACGGTATGGCGACCGCGACGGCGACGGGTTCGTTGAATACGGACGGAGGAACGACCACGGCCTGGTGAACCAGGGGTGGAAGGACTCGTGGGACGGCATCAACTTCGCCGACGGGCGGCTGGCCGAGGCTCCACTGGCGCTCTGTGAGGTGCAGGCCTACGTCTACAGTGCGTACCTGGGGCGGGCACTGCTGGCACGGCAGCTCGGAGACGACACGGGCGCCGCACGGTGGGCGCACAAGGCTGCGTATGTGAAGGCCGAGTTCAACGACCGGTTCTGGCTGCCGGACAAGGGCTACTTTGCCGTGGCGCTGGACAAGGACAAGGAACCAGTGGATGCCTGCGCCTCAAACATGGGCCACTGCCTGTGGCTGGGCATCGTCGACGCCGACAAGGCGCCCCTGGTGGTCGAGCGGCTCATGTCGCCGGAGATGTTCACCGGATGGGGGATCCGCACGCTCGCCTCGGACATGGGCGCCTACAACCCGGTCAGTTATCACAACGGCTCCGTCTGGCCGCACGACACCACCCTGGTGGCCGCGGGCATCATGCGGTATGGATTCGTCGAGGAAGCGGTCAGGGTTGCCCGGGGACTGTTCGACGCGGCAGAGCACTTCGACGGCCGGCTGCCTGAGCTCTTCTGCGGCTTCTCCCGCGACGAGTTCGCCGATCCCGTTCCCTACCCGACGTCGTGTTCCCCCCAGGCCTGGGCCTCGGCGTCGCCGGTTCACCTCCTGCGCACCCTCCTTCGCTTCGACCCCCTCCTTCCGCAGGGTGAGGTGTGCCTGGCCCCGGTCCTGCCGGAGGAATTTGGGAGCATCAGCGCAGGCAACGTCCGGCTCGGCGCTTCACGGGTCACCCTGCGCGGCGAGGGAAGGGACGGGACCATCGAAGGACTCCCGGACGGGCTGAAGCACCGCCCCGGCCCCCGCGGGCCCCTGGAGGATCTCTTCTAGGCCCTGCACGCCCTCCGGCTAGGTTCCGGTTGGCCAGGTTTCCATCTCGTTAGCGTGCCCGTGCCTCAAGTTTTCCTGCAGGGCCGAAAGGGCCGTTGTCTCATCGATCCACAGGAAGGCGTCATACCTCCTGTTCAGCACCGTCGGCACATAGTTGCCCCACCGCTCGGCGTGGGGGTAGTACACCACCCCGATGGCCCGGTGGCCGCTGGACGCGCCCGCCCAGTCGCCCTCCGAGCCGTCGAAGACGAACAGGGCGGAACGGTCTTCGCCCAGCGCGTCGTGGAGGAAGCTTTCGGTGCTGCCCTTCCTTGCCGCCGGCATGGTCATCGAGCGGACGGCCCCGCCCCATTTGGAGGAGGCCAGCACCTTCCCGTGGTGCGACCCGAAACCGACAAGCACGACCTCCTCCGGGGGATGGGCTTCCCTGACCAGCTGCCCGACGTTGACCATTCCGGCATCGGCCATATTGGTCCAGCGGGCATCCCCGATATGCGTGTTGTGCTCCCACACGACGGCCTTCGCGCCGGGGCCGTGGTGCTTCATCAATTCCTCGAGCGTCTCCACCATGTGCCGGTCACGGACATTCCAGGAATCCGGCCCGCCCTTCACAACGGTCCGGTAATAGGCCTCCGCCCCAGCGGCCGAGCGCGCGTTCTGTTCGGCGTTGAAGCGGCTCGACCTGTCGGCGTCGCCGGCCTCGGCGATGTAGCTTCGAAGTTCCGTCAGGAGCCTCAGGACTTCGGACTCGCATCCGCTGGGAACCCACTGCGTGGCCCGCGCATAGGACTGCGGGTCCTCCGCATAGGGCTCGAAGCAGCGGAAGGCCTCGAGTGCGATGTCGACGTGCTGGGGGTGGTGCTGTTCCAGGTACCCAAGCGCCGCCCGCAGGGAATCCCACAGGCTGTACACGTCGAGACCGTAAAAGCCCGCCCGGTTATCCGGCGCACGGCCGGCGTTGAAGCGTCGGAGCCAGCGGGTGAAGTCGGCTACATCGTCGTTCGCCCACATCCAGGTCGGCCAGCGGTCATAGCCGCGCAGCACCTCGACGGGATCCTCCGGCGCCTCGGGTGCGGAAGTCACCGAACGGTGCACGGCGTAGCAGTCCGGCCAGTCGCCCTCGACCGCCACGAAGGTGAACCCCTTCTCTTCGACGAGGCGCCGGGAGAGCGCCGCCCGCCATGCATAGAACTCGTGCGTCCCGTGGGAAGCCTCTCCGATGAGGACGTACCGGGCGCCGCCGATGCGCTCAAGCAGGGGATCGAGGTCCATTTCCGACCGCAGCGGCAATGCCGCTTTCCTGGCCGATGCTGTCTCGTTCTCCATGGATCTCGCCTCAGCTCCCAGGTGCGGACCTCAAGAAAATCCCGATTCCTGCCATCCCGGGCGTGAATGGACGGATCCCCTGCCCCTGACGGCTCATGTTCCCGACGCTATCGACACTATCCCGGTCGGGCGCGGCCCGCAGGTGGACCGTGCCTGGCTTTTTCCCCTTGCGCCGCGACGGCGAAATGCCTAGCCGGCGTGCGGCTAGGAGGAAATCCGGGCCGCCTTGTCCCCTGAGACCGCGACGCCCGCCGCGGGCCTGCGCGAACCCTTTCCGGGGCGGGCGGAGCGGCGTACGGTCCGCAGCATGTCAATGGTCAGCAGGGCCAGGCCAAGCCACACCAGGCTGAACCCGATCCACCGCTCCAGCGGCATTTCCTCGCCGAGCACCAGATAGGCAAGGAGGAACTGGAGAATCGGAGCCAGGTACTGCAGCAGCCCGATCGTGCTCAGCGGCAGGCGGCGGGCGGCGGCCCCGAAGAAGATCAGCGGCACAGCGGTGATCACCCCGGAGGCGGCCATGATCCAGAAGTGGGCGCTTCCCTCGGAGGTCAGGGTGGCGGAGCCGGTTGAAGCGAGCCAGATCATCACCCCGGCAGCGACGGGCGCCAGCAGCGCGGTTTCAATGCTGAGGCTGGAAACGGCGTCGACGCGCGGGCCAACCCGTTTCTTGACGAAGCCGTACAGGCCGAACGAGAAGGCGAGCGTCAGCGCGATCCACGGCACCGACCCGTACCCGACGGCCAGGACAATGACGGCGACGAAACCCATTCCGATCGCCACCCACTGCAGCCGCCGGAGCTTCTCGCGCAGTACGATCACGCCCAGCAGCACCGAAACGATCGGGTTGATGAAGTACCCCAGCGCCGCCTCGATGGCGTGCCCCGTGGTCACCCCGTAGGTGTAGGTGAGCCAGTTCAGGGCGATAAGGGCGCTCGCCACGGCCAGGATCCCCACAATGCGGGGGGTGCGCACCGCCGCGGTGACCGTCGGCCAGGCTTTCATGACCGTCAGCAGGAGGGCACAGAACAGCAGCGACCAGAGGACGCGGTTCGCAACGATCTCAACCGGTCCGGCGGGCTTGAGCACGATGAAGTAGAGGGGAAGCAGGCCCCACAGCCCGTAGGCACCGATGCCATACAGGATGCCCAGCGAGTTTTCACTGCGGGCCGGGCGTTTCGGTTTGGCTTCTGTTGCTCCGGTCACATTCAAGCGAACCGGTTCGGGCGGGCTTTTATTCCGCCGCTCACTGCGCCGGGCGAGCCCCGCCGCCGAGCCCCGCCGCCGGGCCGCGGCGGCAATCCGTGACGGTGATCCGCGCCACTGTTTTAGACGGCCCCTAGGAGCGGCATTTAGAATAAGGGACTGTGCGCTAATTGCGCAGAATATCCATCGGGAGTGTTTCCATGTCGGAAGAAGGCAAATCAGTGTCTACCTCAGCCGGGGGACGCCCGCTGCGGGTCGCGATCATCGGATCCGGGCCGGCAGGCGTTTACGCCGCGGATATCCTGACGAAGTCCCACCAGGTCCAGGGAGGCGACTTCGAGGTCAGCATCGACCTCTTCGACCAGTACCCGGCGCCCTACGGACTGATCCGGTACGGCGTGGCCCCCGACCATCCGCGCATCAAGGGCATCGTCAACGCCCTGCACAAGGTGCTGGACCGCGGTGACATCCGGTTCCTCGGCAACGTCCACTACGGCCGGGACCTCACCCTTTCGGACTTCCGCCGCTTCTACGACGCCGTCATCTTCGCCACCGGAGCCGTCAAGGACGCCGACCTCAATATCCCCGGCATCGAGCTTGAGGGATCCTTCGGGGGCGCCGACTTCGTCTCCTGGTACGACGGCCACCCCGACGTCAGCCGCGAATGGCCGCTGACCGCCAAGGAAATCGCGGTGATCGGCAACGGCAACGTGGCCCTCGACGTCGCCCGGGTGCTCTCCAAGCACGCCGATGACCTCCTGACCACCGAGATCCCCGACAACGTCTATGCGGGGCTGAAGAGCTCACCCGTGACCGACGTCCACGTCTTCGGCCGCCGCGGGCCAGCGCAGGTGAAATTCACCCCGCTTGAGCTGCGTGAGCTTTCCCATTCCCGCGACGTCGACATCGTCCTGTACCCGGAGGACTTCGACTTCGACGAAGCCTCCGAGCAGCAGATCGCCTCGAACAACCAGACCAAGACAATGGTCAAGACGCTGACCAACTGGCTCGTCGAGGACGAGCCCACGGGCGCCTCCCGCCGGCTCCACCTGCACTTCCTCCACACCCCCGTGGAGATTTACGACTCTCCGGAGACCCCCGGCAAGGTAGCCGGAATCCGCTTCGAGCGCACCGAGCTCACCGGCGAAGGCACCGTCCGCGGAACCGGTGAATTCCTTGACTACCCGGTGCAGGCCGTGTACCGGGCAATCGGATACTTCGGGTCCGAACTTCCCGAGGTAGGATTCGACGCCGTCCGCGGGGTCATCCCGAACGAGGGTGGACGGGTCATCGATGTGGACGGCAACCCCGTTCCGGGCATCTACGCAACGGGCTGGATCAAGCGCGGCCCCGTCGGGCTGATCGGGCACACCAAGGGCGACGCCCTTGAAACCATTGGGTTCCTGCTTGAGGACCGCCTTAACCTGCCGCCCGCGGAAGACCCCTCCGAGGACGCCGTCATCGCCCTGCTGGAGGGCCGTGGCGTCGAGTACACCACGTGGGAGGGCTGGCTGAAACTCGACGCACACGAGCTCAAACTGGGTGCCAACTACGTCAACACCACGGGCAGTGCCGAGCTCATCCGGGAGCGGGTCAAGGTGGTCCCGCGTGATCACATGATTGCGATATCGCGCGGGAAGTGACCTCGGTTACACTGTGAGTCCCGGCCGCCCGGTGTGGCGGGACACACGAGTGGAGTGAAGATGCCGCTGTCCCGACAGTCGCCCCTGGGGGAGCTCTCGTCGCATTCCGTGCAGCAGCGTGCCTTCGCCGCCCATCTCGCACTCGGCCAGGGATCCGGCGTCGACGGCGACCTCCGCGGCCTCGTCCGCGATTCCTGGCTCCGCTCCCTGGCGCACCTGCGCAGCCCCGAGGGCGCCCAGGCGCGGGTGAGCCTGTCCGAGGACGAACTCGAGGATTACCGCCAACGCCACCCGCTGGCCGCCGTCATGCCCGTCATCGAACGCCTGCTGGTCCAGCCGAGCAGGGACAGCGGGCTGCTCGTGGCGGTGGGCGACGAGAACGGCCGGCTCCTGTGGGTGCACGGGGAGCATTCGCTGCGCCGCAGGGCTGAGCAAATGCTGTTCACCGAAGGCGCCGACTGGTCCGAGTCTGCGGTGGGGACCAGCGCGCCGGGCACAGCCCTGGCCCTCGGGGAAAGCGTGCAGATCGCCGGCGCCGAGCACTTCAACGCCCAGGCGCACCCCTGGAGCTGCACCGCCGTACCGGTGCACGACCCGGATACCGGGGCGGTGCTCGGCGTCGTCGACATCACCGGGGACTCCCAGGCCGTGGCCGGTCACACGCTTGCCCTTGTCGAAGCCAGCGTCGTCGCCGCTGAGTCCCAGCTGAGCATTCAACGGCTCCAGAGCCGGCTCGCCAAGCCCGGGCACCGCGCGGCGGCGAAGCCCGCAACGCTGTACCGGGACAGCCTGCAGATCCTCGGCAAGGATCCGGGGGTCCTCCACGCCGGCGGCCGCACCATCGAGCTGACCCTGCGCCACGCGGAACTGCTCACCCTCCTGGCACTTCACCCCGAGGGCCTTTCCGCGGAACAGCTGGCGGTCATGGCCTATCCGGAGCACGCCTCGGTGACCACCGTCCGGGCCGAGATGCTCAGGCTGCGCAAGGCACTGGCCCACTCGGCCGGAGCGCTCGTGCCGAGGTCGCGCCCCTACCGGCTGCCGTCCGAGCTGGTCGTCGACGCCGTCCAGGTCCTCAACTACCTGCACCGCGGCGCCCACAGGCTCGCCTTGGGCATGTACAACGGGCAGGTGCTTCCCCGCTCGCAGGCGCCGGCGGTCCTGCGGCTGCGCAGCGAAGTCAGCTGCCTGCTGCGCGATGCCGTGCTGAACGACGGCGGCCTCGACACCCTGCTGCGCTACCTCCAGCTCCCCGAAGCCGAATACGACGCCGAGGCGTGGCAGCTGTCCCTGAAGGTCCTTCCGGCGCGCTCGCCCAAGCGGGCCGCCGTCGTCGGGCACATCGAATGGCTGGAGCAGGAACTGGGCGTACCGGGCCGGGTCTGACCGCCGCCGCGTGCCTGGTGCAACGTTGATGCAACATACCGGCCCCTAGCGTCGGGCGGGTGGATAAGGACGTCCACCGTGTAACCAAGTTCAAGGAGTTGGACAATGACTGTTTACGCCCAGCCTGGCCAGGATGGTTCAAAGGTCAGTTTCAAGCCGCGCTACGAGAATTGGATCGGCGGCGAATGGGCTCCTCCGATCAAGGGCCAGTACTTCGAGAACATTTCGCCGGTGACCGGGAAGGCCTTCTGCGAGGTCGCACGCGGAACCGCGGAGGACATCGAACTCGCCCTCGACGCCGCGCACAAGGCGGCCCCGGCCTGGGGCAAGACATCGGTTGCGGAGCGGGCGGCGGTCCTAAACCGGGTGGCTGACCGGATCGAGGAGAACCTCGAAATGCTCGCGGTCGCCGAAACCTGGGACAACGGCAAGCCCGTGCGCGAGACCCTCGCCGCTGACCTTCCCCTGGCAGCCGACCACTTCCGGTACTTCGCCAGTGCCGTCCGTGCACAGGAGGGCGGGATCTCCCAGCTCGACGACGACACAACGGCCTACCACTACCACGAGCCGCTGGGCGTGGTCGGGCAGATCATCCCCTGGAACTTCCCCATCCTGATGGCCGTCTGGAAGCTCGCCCCCGCGCTCGCCGCGGGCAACGCCGTCGTGCTCAAGCCGGCGGAGCAGACACCGACCTCAATCCTCGTGCTTATGGAACTGCTCAGCGACATCCTCCCGGCAGGCGTTGTCAACGTGGTGAACGGGTTCGGCGTGGAGGCCGGCAAGCCCCTTGCCTCCTCGAAGCGCATCCGCAAGATCGCATTCACCGGCGAGACGACCACGGGCCGGCTGATCAGCCAGTACGCCAGCCAGAACCTCATCCCGGTCACCCTTGAACTTGGTGGAAAGAGCCCGAACATCTTCTTCTCGGATGTGGCGCAGAACAACGACTCGTTCTACGACAAGGCGCTCGAAGGGTTCGCCCTGTTCGCCTTCAACCAGGGCGAAGTGTGCACCTGCCCGTCGCGGGCGCTGATCCAGGGCTCGATCTACGACTCCTTCATGGCCGACGCCCTCGCCCGCGTCGAGAAGATGGTCCAGGGCAACCCGCTCGACACCGACACGCAGGTCGGAGCGCAGGCCTCCAACGACCAGCTCGAGAAGATCCTCTCCTACTTCGACATCGGCCGGCAGGAGGGGGCGAAGGTCCTCACCGGCGGTGAGCGGCTGATGCTCGACGGCGACCTCGCCGAGGGCTACTACGTGAAGCCGACCGTGTTCGAGGGAACCAACAGCATGCGGGTCTTCCAGGAGGAGATCTTCGGGCCGGTCGTCTCGGTCACGCGGTTCTCGGACTACGCCGAGGCCCTCGAGATCGCCAACGACACCCTCTACGGGCTCGGCGCAGGCGTCTGGTCGCGCAACGGCAACATCGCCTACCGCGCCGGCCGCGAAATCCAGGCCGGGCGGGTCTGGGTCAACAACTACCACGCCTACCCGGCCGGGGCCGCGTTCGGCGGGTACAAGTCATCGGGCATCGGGCGGGAAAACCACGCGATGATGCTTGACCACTACCAGCAGACGAAGAACCTCCTGGTCAGCTACTCCGAAAACAAACTGGGGTTCTTCTAAGGAGACGCAGTGACAGTTGATGCCTCGGTGGTCATCCCGGGGGAGGATTTCTCCCGGGTGGCCCTGACGGATCCGGCGGTGGAACTGCTGCGCAAGCTGTGGGACCTCCACGGACCGCTGATGTTCCACCAGTCCGGAGGGTGCTGTGACGGATCCTCGCCCATGTGTTATCCGGCGGGGGACTTCATCACGGCCGAGGCCGATGTGCTGCTCGGCGTCCTCGACATCGCGGACGACGGCAGCAGGCTCATCGACTTCTGGATGTCCCGCGAGCAGTTCGAGTACTGGAAGCACACGCACCTGACCGTTGACGTCGTGCCCGGTCGGGGGAGCGGGTTCTCCGTTGAGGCACCCGAGGGCAAACGGTTCCTCATCCGCTCGCGGCTGATGCCCTAGCGGCATCCTTCACGGACGGACAGCATTGCACCGCAGGAGCCCCGGCCCAGCCGGGGCTCCTGCTCTATGCCGAGGCCGGCCGCGCTCGTTTCCAGGCACGGTCCCGGCGAAGCGGCCGCGGGAGGCCCCGTATGCACCGGCCGGTGGCACCGCAGTCTTCGGGCGGCCGGGCTCAGCCCTGCGGCAGGCTTCCGGGAACCAGCGAACCGCGGGCCGCACCGACCATTCCTTCAACCGCGTGGGCGAGGTGCGCTCCGCGGTCGTTGACGCCGTTCCAGCGCACGAGGGCCTGGGCGTTGAGTCCGTCGATCATGCCCAGGATCTGCCAGGCGACTGAAGCAGCATCCGGGGTTTCAAACTTCCCTGCCGCAATGCCGGCTTCGACCACGTCCTGCAGCACCGCCTGCCAGGCGTCCATCTGCTCCCTCACGCTTGCCGCAAGGGCCTCGTTCCGGCGGCCCAGGGACCACGCTTCGACCCAGACCGCCGTCACGTCAAGGCGGCCGCCGTCGAGCAGGGTGTCAAGGAGCAGTGCGAGCCGCTCTGGGGGGTCCGGGAGCCGGTCCAGCATCGCGGCGACCTCGGCCGTCTCGGCCGCGACGATCGTGGAGAAGGTGAACGCCACAAGCGCGTCGACATTGGGCTGGTAGTGCGCGACAAGCCCCGAGGCGACTCCCACCCGTGCCGCAACGCTGCGCAGCGAGATCGCCGACAGCCCCCGCTCGAGGGCGAGTTCCCGGGCCGCTTCGGCGATTTCGGCGGCGCGTTCGGAGGGAGGCTTCCGCGCTGCGCGCTTGGATACGGTGCTTGACATCACGTCCCAGTCTAAAGTAGTTTTCAACTCTATTGATCATACGATCAATAAGCGGTTCCGCACCCGGTGCCGCACCAGCACGAACCCTGCGCCTGCTCCGGCAAGGATGCCGCGCATGGCCGAATCACGGAGGAGCCACCCATGGCCTGGAGAATGCCGGCCGAGACCGCACCCCACGAGCGCACCTGGATGGCGTTCCCCCGGGCAGGCCTGACACTGGGGGAGGACCCCGCGTCGGCAGCCGAAGCGTATGCGGCCTGGACCGCCGTCGCCCATGCCGTCGCCGAGTTCGAGCCGGTCACCATGGTCGTCGATCCCAGCGAGCGCGTACGCGCCCGGGACATGCTGGGCGGGGGCATCGACCTGATCGAGGCCCCCCTCGACGAGTTCTGGATGCGCGACGTCGGTCCGACCTTCGTCGTCGACGACGAACGCCCCGGCGTCCTCGGCGCGGTGGACTGGACCTTCAACGGCTGGGGCGCGCCGGCCTGGTCCGAATGGGAAAAGAGCGCCGGAATGGGCCGCTTCATCGCAGCCCGGAGCGGCGCCGAGCTCGTCAGCTCGATGCTCGTCAACGAAGGCGGCGCCATCCACGTCGACGGCAGGGGAACAGTCCTTGTCACCGAAACCGTGCAGCTCGACCCGGGCCGCAACCCCTATGCCGACAAGGCGCGCGTCGAGGCGGAACTTGAACGCACCCTCGGGACCACGAAGACCATCTGGGTGCCGCGCGGCCTCACCCGCGACTACGAGGACCTTGGCACCCGCGGCCACATCGACATGGTTGCCACCCTGCCCTCACCCGGCCGGATCCTCCTGCACGCCCAGACCAACCCCGACCACCCCGACTTCGACGTCAGCCGCAGTCTCGCCGCCTTCTTCGACACCCAGACCGATGCCGACGGCAAACCCTTCGAGGTGATCCAGCTGCCGGCGCCGGCAACCCTGCGCGACGAGGAGGGCTTCGTGGACTGGAGCTACGTGAACCACCTCGTGGTCAACGGCGGGGTCATCGCGTGCGGCTACGGGGAGGAACACGCCGACAGCCTCGCCGCGGAGATCCTCGCCGAGGCCTATCCGGGCCGCCGCGTGGTGACGGTGGATGCCCGGCCGATCCTCGCCCGCGGCGGAGGCGTCCACTGCATCACCCAGCAGCAGCCCGCACTTGGCGGGAGGCACGCCTGATGGCCCGGTTCGACGTCGTCGAGGCCTCCATTGCGCAGCTTCGCGCCGCACTTGAGTCAGGCGCCACGACCAGCGAGGAGCTGACCCGGGCCTACCTTGAGCGCATCGAGGCCTATGACAGCAGCGGCATCGCGCTCAACGCGGTCGTTGTGCGAAACCCCGAGGCGCTGGCCGACGCCCGGGCCTCCGACGCCCGGCGCGCCCGCGGCGCGGTGCTCGGGCCGCTTGACGGCATCCCGTACACGGCCAAGGACAGCTACCTCGCCGCAGGGCTCACCGCGGCTGCCGGTTCGCCCGCCTTCGAGCACCTCACCGCCCAGCGCGACGCCTTCACCATCGAACGGCTGCGGGGTGCGGGGGCGGTGCTGATCGGCCTGACGAACATGCCGCCCATGGCCAACGGGGGCATGCAGCGGGGCCTCTACGGCCGGGCCGAGAGTCCCTACAACGCCGGTTACCTCACCGCCGCGTTCGCCTCCGGATCATCGAACGGCTCCGGGACGGCGACGGCGGCAAGCTTCGCGGCCTTCGGCCTGGGCGAGGAAACCTGGTCAAGCGGACGGGCACCGGCGTCGAACAACGCCCTGTGCGCCTACACGCCGTCCCGCGGAGTCATCTCGGTGCGCGGCAACTGGCCCCTGGTGCCGACCATGGACGTCGTCGTCCCGCATACCCGCTCCATGACGGACCTGCTTGAGCTCCTCGATGTGATCGTCGCCGATGACACCGAGACGCGCGGCGACTTCTGGCGGGCCCAGCCGTGGATTCCGATTCCGCCGGCGTCGGCCCTCCGTCCGCAGTCCTACCCGGCGCTTGCCCCAGCGGGCATCGAGGGCGCACGGGCGGCCCTGAGGGGCAGGCGTTTCGGCGTGCCGCGCATGTACATCAACGCCGACCCGGAGGCCGGGACGGGCGGGAGCCCGGGCATCGGCGGGCCAACCGGCACGCGCATCGCGACCCGCCCGTCCGTCATCGACCTGTGGGAGGCCGCGCGCCGCGACCTCGAAGCCGCAGGAGCCGAGGTGGTGCTTGTCGATTTCCCGGTGGTTTCCAACTACGAAGGCGACCGCCCCGGCGCGCCCACCCTCGCCGCGCGCGGCCTCGTCAGCCCGGAGTATCTCGAGCGCGAGATCACCGACCTCTCCGCCTGGGCGTGGGACGACTTCCTCAAGGCCAACGGCGACCCGGCCCTGGATACCCTCACGGCGGTCGACGGCGGGGCGATCTTCCCATCCCCACCGGGGGCGCTGCCGGACCGCTACCACGGCTTCGACGACGACATCACCACCTACCCGGCCCGCGTCCGCGACCACCCCGTCGGATCGTTCCTCGAAATCCCGCACCTGGCCGAGGGCCTGCGCGGGCTCGAGGAAACCCGCCGCGTGGACCTCGAGGACTGGATGGACCGCCTCGGCCTGGATGCCGTCGTGTTCCCCGCCGCCGCCGACGTCGGCCCGGCCGACATGGACGTCAATGAGGCCTCGGCCGACCTCGGGTGGCGCAACGGCGTGTGGGTCGCCAACGGCAACCTCGTCCCGAGGCACCTCGGAATCCCCACTGTCACGGTGCCAATGGGCACGATGTCCGACATCGGAATGCCGGTGGGCCTCACCTTCGCCGGACGGGCCTATGAAGACACGGCGCTGCTCACCCTCGCCGCCGCGTTCGAGGCGACAGGAACGCGGCGCACCCTTCCCCCGAGGACGCCGCGGCTCGACTGAGCCGGCCGTTGGGCCTCGCCGCTGAGCCCGGGCTTCAGTCCCGGATCAGCGGTTCACCGTTGACATGTCCGCATACCGGTCCCCGACGGGCGCGGCGACGGCACTGAGCGCGGCGAGGTGCTCCGGCGTCAGCTCAAGGGCCTCGGCGGCGACATTCTCCTCGAGGTGGTGGATCCGACGCGTGCCCGGAATCGGGGCAAGGTCACCGCCCTGGGCGAAAAGCCACGCCAGGGCGACCTGCCCTGGAGTGGCTCCGACCTGCCGCGCCACGGCGTCGACCTGTTCGACGATCCGGATGTTCGCTTTGAGGTTCTCCCCGGCGAAGCGCGGGCTGTGGCGCCGGAAGTCGGCTTCGTCGAGCTGGTCTAGGGTGCGGATGGTGCCGGTGAGGAATCCGCGGCCCAAAGGCGAGTAGGGAACGAACCCGATTCCGAGTTCGCGCACCAGTGGAAGGATCTCCTGCTCAGGGTCGCGGGTCCACAGCGAGTATTCGGTCTGCAGGGCCGTCACCGGATGCACGGCGTGGGCCCGGCGGAGGGTGGCCGGGGCCGCCTCGGACAGGCCGATATGCCGGATCTTTCCCTGCCCGACGAGCTCGGCCAGCGCGCCCATCGTCTCCTCGACGGGTACGGCGGGGTCCATCCGGTGCTGGTAGTAGAGGTCGATGTAGTCGGTGCGGAGGCGCCGCAGCGAGCCTTCGACGGACAGACGCACATTGGCCGGGCTGCCGTCGAGACCCCGCTCGCCCGAGCCGGTATGGCGGATGGTTCCGAATTTGGTGGCGATCACCACCTGGTCCCGCCGGTCGGCGAAGGCTCGGCCCAGCAGTTCCTCGTTCGTGTAGGGGCCGTAGATCTCGGCCGTGTCAAAGAAGGTGATGCCCAACTCGAGCGCCCGGTGGATCGTCCGCACTGAGGCATCGTCGTCGGTGCCACTGCCTGTGTAGAAGGCCGACATTCCCATGCAGCCAAGGCCCAGCCGTGGTACCTCCAGCTCCGATCCAAGGAAGATGCGCTTCATTTCAGTGCCTTTCGGTGGAGTTTCAGGGCAAGCCTAGACCCGCGCGGCGGCCCCAGGCCTTGGTCCAACGTGATCCACCCGAATATTTCTTGCACTGTGTGCAAAATTCGGCGTACCCTCGAAGCGTGGAGACGGAAGAAGAAACGGCCGAGCCGCGGGGCCGCAGGGAGCAGAACAAGCTCGACACCCGAAGGGCCATTGCCGAAGCGGCGCTGACGCTCGCGCGCAGCCACGGCCCCGGTGCCTTCACGGCGGAACAGATCGCCGTCCAGGCCGGAGTCTCACGGCGCACCTTCTTCAACTACTTCCACAGCGCCGAGGAAGCGCTCAGCGTGCGCATGGAATCCTTCCTCGACCTCGCCATCGGCAGCTTCCTTGAACGACCCGCCGAAGAACCCCTGCTCGACGCCATGATCGGCGGGCTGACCGCTGCCGCCAAGGTGCAGAACCTCGCGGTGCAGGGCGAGCTCTTCCGCATGGCCGAGGGAAACCCGGAACTGCTGCGGGCGCAGCTCTACGCCTGGGAGCGTGCCGAGGCCCGCATCGTGGAGGCCGTCCACGACCGTCTCGGCAGTTCCTCGTCAACCCTTTACGTCAGCGCGCTTGTCGGATCGGTGCTCTCCTGCGCGAAGGCGGCCCTCCAGGACTGGGCGGCCGACCGGCCCGGACCGGACGACGACGCCGGTGCCGACCTCGAGAAGCGCATGGTGAAGGCCCTCTCGATGCTCCGGGACGGGTTCCGCCGCTCGCCCTGACCGCCCGCCCCGCCCACCAACCCCACCTCGTCACCCCAAGGACAACCCCTCATGGCATTTCTGCTCTACCGGCTCGGCAAGTTCGCCTACCGCAGGCGCTGGTGGGTGGTCTCCGCCTGGCTGGCAATCATCCTCGCCGTGGGCGGGGGTGCCGTCCTGTTCTCCGGCACGCTGACCAACAACTTCTCCATCCCCGGCACGGAGTCCCAGCGGGTATCGAACCAGCTGCGCACCGCCCTGCCCGAGGCTGTCGGAGGAACCGGAACCGTCGTGTTCCAGGCCCGCGACGGCTCGGCCTTCACCGAGGAGCAGCGGGCCGCCGTGCAGCGGTCCCTCGCGCAGGTGGCGGAACTGGACGGCGTGCGCGCCGTCGTAGACCCGTTCGACGTCGAGGCTCAGGTTGCGCAGGGCCGCGCCGACATCGACAACGGCAGGGCCGAGCTTGCAGCCGGGCAGGAGGAGCTCGACGCCGGCCGGGCGCAGCTCGAGCAGGGCCGGGAGCAGCTCCAGGCCCAGCGGGCGCAGCTTGAGCAGGGCGCACAGTTCCTTCCCGAAGCCCAGGCCCGTGCCGCGCAGGCGCAGCTGGCCGAGGGGCAGGCGCAACTCGAGGCCAACGAAGCCAAGCTTGAGGAGGCTGAAGCCCGGCTCGATCAGGGGCGCACCGACCTGGAACTCGCCGAGCGCCAGCTTGCCTCGAGTTCCGGGGTCCGGCTGGTGTCCGATGATTCATCTGCCGCCGTGGCCAGCGTCCAGTTCGAACAGCAGATCAACGCCGTCAGCCCTGAGCTGCGGGAGGCCGTCCAGGACTCAACCGGGATGGCGCCGGACACCGGAATCACCGTCGACTACAGCAAGGACATCGTCGAGGACGTCTCCGAGATCTTCGGGAATTCCGAGATCATCGGGCTGCTCATCGCCGCCCTCGTTCTCGTGGTCATGCTCGGCACGCTCATTGCCGCCGGGCTCCCGCTGCTGATGGCCGTGATCGGCGTGGGCGTCGGCGTCGGGGCAACCTTCGCGCTGTCGGGGATCATCGAAATGAACAGCATCTCCCCGGTGCTGGCCCTGATGCTCGGTCTCGCTGTGGGCATCGACTATTCGCTGTTCATCGTGAACCGCCACCGCACCCAGCTGCTCGCGGGGATGGAGCTGCAGGAATCGGTGGGCCGCGCCACGGGGACCGCGGGCAACGCCGTCCTCTTCGCGGGCATCACCGTGGTTGTCGCGCTCGCGGCGCTGGCAGTGCCGGGGCTGCCGTTCCTGACCATCATGGGCCTCTCCGCGGCCGGTACGGTGGCCGTCTCAGTGCTCGTGGCGCTGACCCTCACCCCGGCCCTCCTGGGCGTCATCGGCATGCGGCTCATCTCGAAGAGGCGCTGGGCGAAGCAGGCACAGGCGGCTGCCTCGGCGTCCGCCCTCAGCGACACCGACCAGGCGGCTGCCGACCGGCGGGCGCAGGCCGGCTCCGGCTGGGGCGGAGTGGTCACGCGGAAGCCGCTGCTCACCCTGCTTGCCGGAATCCTCCTGCTCGGCGTCATCGCCGTGCCGGCGGCCCAGCTCCGGGTCGGCCTGCCCGACGGCGGCTCCGAGCCTGCCGACTCGACGGCGTTCAAGGCCTACAGTGCCGTCGGTGAGAAGTTCGGCGAGGGAACCAACGGTCCGCTCATCGTCGTGGGGTCGCTGCCGGAGACCGCCGACGAGGCGGAACTCACGGCCCTGCGCCTCGACATCAACGACCGCCTTGCCGCCATCGACGACGTTGCCGCATCAGTTCCTGCGGCGGTCAGCGACGACGGCCGGACTGCTGTCTTCCAGGTGCTGCCCGAGGAAGGCCCGGCCAGCGAGTCCACCGAAAACCTGGTGCGCGACCTGCGGGCGTCCTCCGCCGCCGTGGAGGCCGACACCGGCGCCTCGATCGCGGTGACCGGCCAGACGGCGGCCAACATCGACGTCTCGGCCAAGCTCATGGAGGCCATGCCGCTGTACCTGGGCATCGTCGTCGGCCTCTCGCTGATCCTGCTGCTGCTGGTCTTCCGGTCAATCCTCGTGCCGCTGATCGCCACCGCAGGGTTCCTGCTCTCGCTGCTGGCAAGCTTCGGGGCGACCGTGGCGATTTACCAGTGGGGATGGCTCGGCGGGATCTTCGGCGTCACGAACCCGGGTCCGATCCTGAGCTTCCTGCCGATCATCCTCATCGGGGTGCTGTTCGGACTTGCCATGGACTACCAAATGTTCCTGGTCTCCGGGATGCGGGAGGCGTACGTCCACGGTGGCTCCGCCCGCGCCGCGGTCCGGGTCGGCTTCAGCCACGGCGCCCGCGTGGTGACGGCAGCCGCCATCATCATGGTCTCGGTGTTCGCCGGCTTCGTGTTCTCACACCTGACGATGGTGCGGCCCATCGGGTTCGGGCTGGCGTTCGGCGTGCTGCTTGACGCCTTCGTGGTGCGCATGACGCTCGTTCCCGCGGCCATGTACCTGCTCGGGAAGAAGGCGTGGTGGATTCCGCGCTGGCTCGACCGGGTCCTGCCCGACGTCGACGTCGAAGGCGCGAAGCTCTCCGCGCAGCCGGAGCCCCGGCCGGAGCCGGTCGCCGTCGTCCGCTGACGCGCCGGTCCGATCGCCGCCGCGCCGGCCAGCGCCCGCCGGATGCGGCGCGCACCCTCGGTGCGCCGGCCCGCGCCCGTGCTGCCCGGATGTGACCGCCGCACACTGAAGTGACCGCCGCACGCGGATGCGACAGCCGCACGCCGTATCCCGGGGGTGTTCGTCGCTTCGTGGTGCGGGGGACACGAACGGGTGCGGCAGCCGACGCCCCGCTGCTGCACTGATGACCTCAACGGCGGTTCTGGTCCGGCGGGCCGGCCGCACCTCATGCCGTCTCACGATGTGGACGGATTCCGGACCGCTGGATGGACGAATTTAGGATTATCGGGGCAGTTTTCCCCGAACTGCCGCGATTCCATCAGAAGGACCGATCACGTGAATCTTTTCCGCACCAAATCGATAGAGCAGTCGATTGCTGATTCTGACGAAAAGGGACGTACGCTCAAGCGCTCCCTGAACACCTGGGATCTGATGATCATGGGTATCGCGGTCGCCGTGGGGGCGGGGATTTTCTCCGTGGGCGCACAGGCAGCAGCCTTCAACGCGGGCCCGGCAGTCTCCATCTCCTTCGTGCTCGCCGCCATCACCTGCGCCCTGGCCATCATGTGCTACGCCGAATTCGCCACAGCGATCCCGGTCGCCGGAAGCGCCTACGTCTTCACCTACGCGACGATGGGCGAACTCCTCGCCTGGATCATCGGCTGGAACCTCATCCTCGAGCTGCTCATGGCAGCCGCCGTCATCGCCAAGTTCTGGGGCATCTACCTCAGCGACCTCTTCGCCGTCCTGAACCTGGACGTCCCTTCCGAGATCAGCTTCTTCGGCCTTCCCCTGTACTGGGGACCACTCCTGATCGTTGCCGTGTTCACCGCAGTGCTGGTGATCGGGACCAAGCTTTCCGCCCGCGTGAACAGCGTCTTCACGGTGATCAAGATCGCGATCGTCCTCTTCGTCATCGTGGTCGGCTTCTTCTACGTCAGCCCCGAGAACTACGCGCCGTTCGTGCCCGCGTCCCAGCCCCCGGCCGACGCCGCCGCAAGCTGGACCGACCAGCCCTTCCTCTCATTCCTCAGCGGCGCCACCCCCTCGGCGTTCGGCTTCACCGGCGTCATTTCCGGTGCGGCACTTGTCTTCTTCGCCTTCATCGGCTTCGACGTCGTCGCCACCTCCGCCGAAGAGGTCAAGAACCCCAGCCGCACCCTGCCGCGCGGCATCTTCGCCGGCCTGGCCGTCGTCACGGTGCTGTACATCCTCGTCACCCTCGTTGTCACGGGCATGGTGTCCTACACCGACCTCGGCGCTTCCGGTGCGCCTTCCCTGGCCACCGCCTTCCAACTCGTGGGCGCCGACTGGGCGGCGGGAGTGATTTCGGTCGGCAGCCTCATCGGCCTCACGACCGTCATCATGGTGCTGCTCATGGGCCTTGCCCGCGTGGTGTTCGCCCTCAGCCGCGACGGACTGCTTCCGCGGTTCCTCAGCCTCACCTCGGCCAAGCACGGAACGCCCGCCCGCACGCAGATCCTGTGCGGTGTCATCGTTGCCCTGATCGCCGGCTTCACCCAGGTGGAGATCCTCGCCGAGATGATCAACATCGGCACTCTTTCCGCGTTCATCATGGTGAGCCTGGGCATTCTCGTGCTGCGTCGGAAGCGCCCCGACCTGCGCCCGGCATTCCGCGTACCGTTCGGCAAGGTTCTTCCGATCCTCTCGGCGCTGCTGTGCATCTACCTCATGCTCAACCTCGCCACGATCACCTGGATCTTCTTCGCCGGATGGCTTGTCCTCGGATTCTCCATCTACTTCGTCTACGGCTACCGCAACTCACGGCTGAACAAGGCCCCTGCCGGCGACGTTGCCCCGTCCGAGAACCCGCTCCCCGTCGGGAAGTAGGCGCGCGCCCCGAAGCGGCAAACGCACTCCGAAACGGCGAACGCACCCGGAACCCCGGGTGCGTTCGTCGTTTTCAGGCGTGTCCGTTGTCAACGGGTGCGCCCGGCGTCCGGCGGCCCGCCATCCGTTCCGCCGTCGATTCAGGATTAACGCCGAAAGGGCGGCTCCCCGAGGGGGCCGCCCTTTCGACGCCTGCCGGCCGTGCCGCTGCCGGAGCGGCCGGGATGGACGTGGTGCAGACGAACGGTGCGCCCTTAGTAGAGCGCGGCCTCCGACTCGGAAGCGTTTGCGGTGCCGAGGTTCGCACGCAGCTTCGCACCGAGCACGGCGTCGACGTTGGTCCAGTACTGGATGGCCCGCTCCCGGATCTCGGTGCTCACGACGCCGCCGACGGCGCCGGTGATGGTCTGCAGGAACCGGGCGCGTGCGGCGTCGTCGAAGACCTCGCGGTACAGCGTCCCGGCCTGGCCGAAGTCGTCGTCCTCGGCGTGGAGAGTGTGGGCGGCCCGCACGAGGTCGCCGTCGTTCTCCCACCCGCCGTGCGCGCCGTAGAGCGCCGGGTCGGCCGCGGGGCCGCCCACCGAGTTCGGTGCGTAGACGGGGGTGGAGGCGGAGTTGAAGTGGTACCGGCCCGCGCCGTCCTTGGAGTAGCTGCGCACCTCGTTCTTGGGCATGTTCACCGGCAGCTGCGCGTGGTTGGTGCCCACGCGGTAGCGGTGGGCATCGGCGTAGGAGAAGATGCGCGCCTGCAGCATGCGGTCAGGGCTTGCCGCGATGCCGGGCACGAAGTTCGACGGCGCGAAGGTTGCCTGTTCGATCTGCGCGAAGTAGTTCTCCGGGTTGCGGTTCAGGGTCAGCTTCCCGACCGGGATCAGCGGGTAGTCGCCCTGCGGCCAGACCTTGGTGAGGTCGAACGGGTTGAAGCGGTAGTTCTTGGCGTCGTGGTAGGGCATGATCTGGACCTTGAGGTCCCAGCTCGGGTGGTTGCCCTTGGCGATGTTCTCCGAGAGGTCGCGCAGGTGATGGTCGGCGTCGGAGCCGGCGAGGGACTCCGCCTCGTCGACGGTCAGCGTCTCATGGCCCTGGTTGGACTTGAAGTGGTACTTCACCCAGAACTTCTCGCCGGACTCGTTGATCCACATGTAGGTGTGCGAGCCGTAGCCGTTCATGGTGCGCCAGGAGGCCGGAAGGCCGCGGTCGCCCATGAGCCAGGTCACCTGGTGGGCGGATTCGGGGCTGAGCGTCCAGAAGTCCCACTGCATGTCGGCGTCGCGCAGGTTGGTGCCGGGCAGGCGCTTCTGCGAGTGGATAAAGTCGGGGAACTTGATGCCGTCGCGGATGAAGAAGACGGGCGTGTTGTTGCCCACGAGGTCGTAGTTGCCCTCGGAGGTGTAGAACTTCAGCGCGAAGCCGCGGGGGTCGCGCCACGTGTCGGGGGAGCCCTGCTCGCCGGCCACGGAGGAGAAACGCAGCAGCGTCTCGGTGGTGGCACCCTTCTGGAACAGGGCCGCCTTGGTGAACATGCTCACGTCTTCGGTGGTTTCGAAAACGCCGAACGCTCCGCCGCCCTTGGCGTGGACAACACGCTCGGGGACCCGCTCGCGGTTGAACTGGGCGAGCTTCTCGACGAGGTAGTGGTCGGTCAGCGGGATGGCGCCGTCGCGGCCGATCGCCGACGAATGGCTGTCATCGACGACAGGGGCGCCGGACTGCGTGGTGCTGAAATTAGCGGACAATGTTGCTCCTTTTTCTTAGGTGGTGCTGGTCTTCGTGCCGCAGTCGCCGCAGAGGCCCTGGTACAGGACATCGGCGATGCGGATCGTCATGGGTGCTGAACCGGGGGCCCAGTGCGGAGTGAGGCAGGGGGCGTGGCCCACCGCGCAGTCAACGTCTTCGATGCGCCCGCAACCGGTGCACACCGCGTGGTGGTGGTTGTCGTTCACCCGCGTTTCGTACCTGGCGGGGGAGTGCGGCGTCTCGATGCGGCGCAGCAGCCCGACCTGGGTGAGGTCGGCCAGGATCACGTAGATGGACTGGACCGCGATGTGCGGGAGTTCGGAGCGCACCGCGGCGGCGGCGTCGTCGGCCGTGGCGTGCGGGGCGTGCTCGACGGCGGCGAGGACCGCCAGCCGCTGGCGGGTGACGCGCCGGCCGGCATCGCGAAGCTGCTTCGACCACAGCGCGGAGAGCGCATCGGGGTGCGGAGGGGCTTCAGGCATTCTTGGAGTCAACCACTAATCCTGAGCAACTCATAATAAGGTTCGGCTAACTTGCGCCCGGGCACGGGCGTGGTGTGGGCCGCGGTTTGGGTACGGTGGGGGAATGGATCTGATGCGGCGCGCCTGGGCCTGGATGCTTGATTACGCCTACGTTGGCTTCTGGCAGGTTCACGGATTCTTCGTGAGGGAGGATCCGGCCCGCTACCTCCACCCCGCAGGGGAGGCGGGGGCGGCGCCGAAGCTGCCGGTCCTGCTGATCCCGGGGATCTACGAGACGTGGCAGTTCATGAGGCCCGTCGCCGAACACCTGCACCGGGCCGGACATCCGGTGCACGTCGTCGAGCGCCTCGGGTACAACCGCGGAACAGTCGAGGCGATGGCGGCCCTGGCCGCCGAGTACCTTGAGGAACGCGCCCTCGAAAACGTCGTCGTCGTCGCCCACAGCAAGGGCGGGCTGATCGGCAAGTTCATGATGACGACGCCGGGCCCGGCGGAGCGGATCAGCCGCCTTGTGGCGATCAACACCCCGTTCTCAGGCTCGGTCTACGCAAACTTCTTCCTCGTGCCAAGCATCCGCGCGTTCGCTCCCCGCAACCGCACCCTCGTGACGCTGCTGAACAACCTCGAGGTGAACTCCCGGATCACCTCGATCTTCGGGAGCTTCGATCCGCACATTCCCGGCGGAAGTTTCCTCCGGGGAGCGCGCAACATCCGGCTTGAGACGATGGGGCACTTCCGGCCGATCGCCGACCCGCGCGTCCTGAAAGTCGTCGACGACGCGATCGCCGCCACGGAATAGTTGCCGAAGTGAACAGGTACGCGGCTAGACTTTTCGAGTGCCCCGCCTCCTAGCCGACCTCACGCCCCTCCGCGAGAGCCGGGCATTCCGCAGGCTGTTCATCGGAACCACGCTTTCGGCCACCGGAACCCAGCTCACCCTTGTCGCGGTCAGCCTGCAGGTGTACGCGCTCACCTCCTCAAGCCTCAGCGTCGGCCTGCTGGGGCTGTTCGCCCTGATTCCCCTCATCGTGGCCGGGCTCTACGGCGGAGCGATCGCCGACGCGCACGACCGGCGCACTGTCGCCCTGCTGTCGGGGCTCGCGCTGTGGCTGACCACAATCGCCGTCGCGGCGCAGGCCTGGCTGGGACTGGACAACGTCTGGCTGCTGTACTGCCTGGTCGCGCTTCAGAGCGGGGCCGCGGGCATCAACCAGCCCACGCGCAGCTCGATCATTCCGCGGCTGGTGCGCCCCGAACTGCTTCCCGCCGCCAACGCCCTGAGCATGATCACCTTCGGCCTGGCGATGACGGTCGGCCCGCTCCTCGCCGGAGTGCTCGTGGCGCAGGTGGGCTACGGCTGGACCTACACCATCGACGTCGTGACCTTCACCGCCGCGCTCTGGGCGGTGTTTTCCCTTCCCGCCATGCCGCCGGAGGGGGAGGTCCGCCGGGCGGGGCTCTCCACGGTGCTTGAGGGGTTCCGTTACCTCGGCACGCGCCCGAACATCCGCATGACCTTCATCATCGACCTCGTGGCGATGGTGCTGGCCCAGCCGCGGGCCCTGCTCCCGGCCATCGGCGCGGTGCTGATCGGCGGCGGTGAGCTCACCGTGGGCATCCTGCTCGCCGCGGTGGCGTTCGGCGCCGTCCTGGCCGGGCTGTTCTCCGGCCCGCTGGGGCGGATCCACCGCCAGGGGCTCGCCGTTGCCTGGTCGGTGGCGGGCTGGGGGGCATCGGTCACCGCCTTCGGGTTCATTGTCGTCCTGGCCGGGGCCGGCGGAGGCGCGGGCCCCGGGGCGGGAATCTCACCATGGATCGTTCCCGCCGCGCTGTGCCTGGTGCTGGCCGGCATCGCCGACTCCGTCAGCGGGGTCTTCCGCAGCACCATCCTGCAGTCGGCAACGCCCGACGCGATGCGCGGCCGCCTCCAGGGGGTCTTCATCGTCGTCGTCGCAGGCGGCCCGCGCCTCGGCGACATATTCGCCGGTACGAACGCCGAGTGGCTGGGCGAGGGATGGACGCCGGTGGTCGGCGGCCTGCTGTGCATCGGGCTGGTCGGGGTGCTTGTGCGGTGGCAGCCCCGGTTCACCCGGTACGACTCCCGCAGCCCCGAGGCCTGAGCCGTCCGGCCCGGCCTGCTCCCGCGGAGGCCCCCTGCGTGCCGGATCCTGCGGCTTTGCCGTCCCGGGGCTCCGAAAACCGGCGGGCCGCCGGCGACACGCCGGACGGCGCCGTCAAAGCCGGGGGATCAGAGGCGGAGCACCGGCAATCCTCCTGCACCGCTCGCAGCGCGGAACCGTAGAATCGGTGGAACGGGCGGCCGTGCCGGTGCGTTCTACCCGTGAAACCAAGCGTTCTCCGAAGGAGTTGCTCACCAGTGCACAATCATTTCAACGGTGCCAAGACGGCGTTGTTGTTCGGATCCCTGATGGGGCTGTTCCTGCTGTTCGGCGCGGTCATCGCCAGCGCCACGAGGAACTCCGCGTTCCTGTTGATCTTCGCCCTCATCGGCGTCGGCTCGATCGCCTACAGCTACTGGAACAGCGACAAGCTGGCGATCCGCAGCATGCAGGCCGTCGAGGTGACCGAACAGCAGGCGCCGGCCATGTACCGCATCGTGCGCGAACTCAGCGCCCGTGCCAACCAGCCCATGCCGCGGCTCTACATTTCGCCCACGCTCGCGCCGAACGCCTTCGCCACCGGCCGCAACCCCGAGAACGCGGCGGTGTGCTGCACCCAAGGGATCCTGCAGCTGCTCAACGAGCGCGAACTGCGCGGGGTGCTCGGGCATGAGCTGATGCACGTTTACAACCGGGACATCCTCACCGGGTCCATCGCGGCCGCCGTCGCCGGGGTCATCACCTCCGTGGCGCAGATGTTCGCCTTCACCGGGATGATGGGCGGCAACCGCAACGGTGGAGGCAACCCCATCGCGGCGCTGCTGCTCGCCTTCCTCGCCCCGATGGCGGCGGCGGTGATCCAGATGGCCATCGGACGCACCCGCGAGTACGACGCCGACGAGGACGGCGCCCGGCTCACCGGCGACCCCCTGGCGCTCGCCTCGGCCCTGCGCAAGCTTGAGATGGGAACCCAGCGCGCCCCCCTTCCCCAGGACCAGCGGCTCGTTAACACCTCGCACCTGATGATCGCCAACCCGTTCCGCGGCGGCGGGATGCAGCGGCTCTTCGCGAGCCACCCGCCCATGGGCCAGCGCATCGCCCGGCTCGAGGGCATGGCGGGCCGGCCCATCAGCAGCTGACCCAACCCGGCTTCGATTCCAAACGACGACGGCGACCCCACCTGATGGTGGGGCCGCCGTCATTCGTCAATGCTTCTTAGCGCATATTCACGAACTGCAGGTCCGCTTCGTCGAAGTTCTTCAGCAGCGCCATCGTTGCCTGAAGGTCGTCGCGGGACTTCGAGCTGACGCGCAGCTCGTCGCCCTGGATCTGGGACTTGACGCCCTTGGGTGCCTCGTCGCGGATCAGCTTGTTGATCTTCTTGGCGATGTCCTGGGCGATGCCCTCCTTGATGGAGGTCTCGAGGCGGAATTCCTTGCCGGAGGGGTAGGGCTCGCCGGTGTCGAGGGACTTCAGGGAGATCCCGCGCTTGATCATCTTCGACTGGAGTACGTCGAGGACCGCAAGGACCCGCTCCTCCGAGTTGGCCTTCATGAGGATCTTTTCGCCGCTGAAGTCGACCTCGGCACCGACGCCCTTGAAGTCGTACCGCTGGGCGATCTCCTTCTGGGCCTGGTTCAGCGCGTTGGCCACCTCCTGCTTGTCCACTTTGCTCACGACGTCGAACGTGGATTCGCTCGCCACTGTTCCTCCTTGAAATCGGGGTTATCTTCCTGCGTCTAGCGTACTGGTTGGCGCGCGGGTGCGCCCCGAACCGTGCGGGAGGCCGTTCCTTCACAGGCCGCGGCCAGGAATCGCCCGGTATTGTCACATCTGGCAGCGGCAGGGTGGAACCGACAACGCCACGAATACGGGAGGACGGCAGTGCCGCGAACGCCGAGAATGCAGTACCGGGTACGGATCGGGAGGTTCGTCGCCGGGTCCTTCCTCGCGGCGGCCTCCGCTGCTTCAGTCGCTTGCCCGGCCGGAGCGGCGGCCGCAACCGACGCGGGTGCTTCAACCACGGGTCCTCGGCCGGCAGGCGCCTCCGCAGCTTCGGCAGCGATCAGCGTCTCATCGAGCACACCCTCGGAGCGGCGCCTGCGCGGTGTCCGGGCCGAACTTGACGACGCCGTCGCCCTCCACCTGGTGAGCGCCGAGCAGGCGGAGCGGTTCTACGCCCAGATCGAGCGGCGGGTTGTGGCCGGCCTCTAGCCCGGCGATCGAGGACGCAGAACCGACGCCGTTCCCCGGATTTTCCCGGTCATTTCTGCACTGTGGACGCCGATTCGATTCTCGGGCACATCTTCTGTAAAGTTGTCTTGCCCGCGCTTGCTGCGGGTTGTCTTCATCTGGAGACGTTCGGCAGATTACCCGAGCGGCCAAAGGGGGCTGACTGTAAATCAGCTGGCACAGCCTACGGGGGTTCGAATCCCTCATCTGCCACAGCAAGGAAAGGCCCGCACTTCACTGCAATAGCAGGGGAGGGCGGGCCTTTCGCTTTGTCCCGGCCGGGGCCCACCGGTCTCCCGCAGCGAAGGATTTGTGCTCCGGCCGCGCCCGACCTCCGCGGCGCGTCCTGGCGAACGAGGCTTGCCCGGGTGCGGCAGGCGCCCTGAGCCCTCGTGTCAGCGCGAGCGCAGTTTTCGCTTAGTTTTCTCCCACTGTTCCGCTTCCGGGGCGGGCGGAATGGGAAGATTTTCATGGGCCCGCTGGGGGTCCGTTCTGCGCTGGGGAAAACATTATGAAGATCAGGTCCGGGCTTACCGCCATGCTCGCTGCAGCCCTCCTCTTGGTGGGAGCCGCTCCGGCCGACGGCGGGCAACGTCTGTTACAGACCTCCAATCCGCCGCCGCGGCACTTCCAGTGGCCGACGAGAGCAACGAGGGTTACGACAGGGACCTTCACTTCGGGCGGTGGGCGGACGCCGACCGGGACTGCCAGGACACCCGGGCCGAAGTCCTTGTGCAGGAGAGCCAGACGGCGCCAACCTTCACGACGGCGAGGGGCTGTGTTGTGGCGAACGGCCTGTGGGTCACGACCTTCGATGACCGGACACACACCTCGGCAACCACCGTGCAGATCGACCACCTTGTGCCGGCCCACGAGGCATGGGGCTCGGGTGCAAGGACCTGGACGCAGGCACGCCGGGTGGCGTTCTACAACGACCTCGCCTACCCCGATTCCCTGAATGCCCAGACGAGCAGCCTGAACGCCTCCAAGCAGGCGTCAGGGCCGGAGCAGTGGCTTCCTCCGGCCAATACCTGCTCGTACATCGCGCAGTGGGTGGCGGTGAAGACCCGATGGAGTCTGACCGCCGACCCAACAGAGAAGGCTGCACTCGTCCGGATGGCAGATCAGTGCCCGCCGTCCAGCCTGACGATCACGCCGGCCTGAGTCCATCCAGGCGCCGGGCCGGCAATCCGGCCCGGCAGGCCTGCCCGGGATACGCACCATCCGGCCTGCGCCAATCAGGTAGGAAGCCCTCTCCCGGCGGGAGGCGCAAAAGAGTATTCTGGCGCCAGCGTCGCCTGAAACGGGAGGGTCCGGCCATGCGAAATCTTCATCCGAACGGGATCCACGGAGCAGCCCGGCGCGGGATTGCCGTGGCCATCGTGGTGCTGATGTGTCTTGTCGCTGCGCCCCCGGCCCGGGCGGCAACGGTGGTCAGCGACCCCAACCATTACTGGGTGCTGGTCAACAAGACCCATCCGCTCAAACCGCTGCGCTACGTGCCGCCGGACCTGGTGAACTGGGCGGGCACCGGACACCTGATGCGCAAGAGCGTCGGGGCGTCGGTCACCCGGCTGTTCGGCGGAGCGCGTTCGGCCGGGCACTCGATCGGCGTGGTGAGCGCCTACCGCTCATATGACCAGCAGCGCGACCTCTACAACTACTACGTCCGCACCTACGGCCAGGCCGAGGCCGACCGGATTTCCGCCCGGCCCGGGTACAGCGAGCACCAGACGGGCCTCGCGGTCGACGTCGGAAACGCCAGCGGCCAGTGCGAGCTCGGCGCCTGCTTCGGCAGCACCCCTGGTGGACGCTGGGTGGCGGCCAACGCCCACCGCTACGGCTTCATCGTCCGGTACCCCAAGGGGTACGAGCACATCACCGGGTACACCTACGAGCCGTGGCACCTGCGCTTCGTGGGCGTGAAACTGGCAACGGACATGAAGAACCGCGGCATCCGCACAATGGAGCAGTACTTCTCCACGCCGGCTCCCCGGCCCACAATCGGCAGCGCCGCCGACGTCCTTGCCGCCGACTCCGGCGGTGTCCTCTGGAACTACCGGGCGAACCACAGCGGCGGTTTTGCGCCACGGGCCAAGGTCGGCGCGGGATGGTCGGGGCTGAAGTCGGGGTTCGTCGCCGACTGGAACGCCGACGGCGTCAACGACATCGTGGGCCAGTGGAAGAGCGGAAAACTCACCGTCTACCGGGGCAAGGCCGCTGGAGGCTTCCTCAGCCCGATCACGGTGGGCACCGCCGGCTGGCAGTCGATGAACATCACGGTGGGCAAGTGGCACAACGGGCACCGCTACCCCGGTGTTGTCGGAACCGACCCGGACGGCGTCCTCTACTACTACCCGAACCCCTCGGGCGGCTCGCTCGGCGCGCCGCAGCGGATCGGTGCCGGCTGGAAGGGCCTGAAACTGACGATGGTCGACTTCGATAACGATCGGCGCCAGGACATGCTCGCCACGAGGCCGTCGGGAGCGCTGATGCTCTACCGCTCCGACGGCGCAGGCCGGATCGTCCCGGAAACCCGACGCCAGGTGGGCAAGGGGTGGAACGCGATCGCCCAGTCCCACGACTCCTTCGGCTTCGCCGGATCAGGAACGCGCGGGCTCATCGCCAAGGCCACGGACGGGCGCCTGATCTACTACAGCCTCGGTGCCAACAAGTTCACCGGAAGCCGCCAGGTGGGAACCGGCTGGCAGACCTTCACCGTCTTCCGATGACCCGGCCGCGCACGGCAGGGCTCCGCGCAACGGAAAAGCGCTGGCGCGGCGCAGGTGTCACCGGGTGCTCCTAGCCTGAAGCAATGGCTGAGACATCGGGGTGGCACGGGATTCCGCCGGCGGCTGACAGGTTCGGGCCGCCGCTGCAGCTTGGGGCGCCCGCCGGTCCGGTCACGGAGTCGGTGAAGGCCCCTCCGTTGTGGGCTGAACTCCGCTACGCCGACGGGCTCGTGCGGACCGTAAAGGGGTTTGCGATGGCCTGGACGGGCAGCGCCGTGTTGGTGCAGTGGGTTGAACACTCCCGCGCCCGCGAGGCCTGGCTTCCCGCCGGCCAGTGCTCAAAGCGGGTGCTGCCCCAGCAGGGGCGCTACGCCGCCTGAGCCTGCCCGGGTGCCGGTGTCCGGGCCGGCCGTGGAGACGCACGGCGCCCGTCAGGGGAGCGCTTCGTCGTCCTCAACCCGGTGCAGCACCGTGGTCAGCAGCTGGTCCTTGGCCGGTCCGATGACCTCCCACTCGTATTCAAGCCGGTTCGGCGAGGAAACGAGGAACCGCCCGGTGTAGGCGTCGGGGGAGCACGGATGCTCGGCCACCCAGGAGCCCTTGGTGAGGTCGAGCTGGTGGAAGGGCCGGCCGTCCTCGAACAGGACCTCGGCCGGCCCGGACGCCGCGGGCACGGCAACGAGGTAGTCCCGGTGGGCCGGCCCGGTGAAGCCGGGCCAGCGGGTGGTTCCCTCCTCGTGCCAGCGAAGGCGGCCTGCGCCGTCGTCGGTGAACGTTGTGTGCCCGCTGAAGGTGCCCGTGGTGCCGTCCGCCCGGTTACGCAGGACGCGCTCGGTGCGCCAGCGCCCCCGTAGGAAGGCGCGGAGGTCGGGTACGGAGTGGGTCACGGCCCGGCGCCGGCCGCAGCTTCAAGACCGGCCTTCCAGTCCCGGCAGGCCGCCCGTCCCTTGGTGCTGAGGCGGATCTCGGCGGTGTCGCGCGGGGAGATCAGCCGCTCCTGCACGAGCAGCCACCCCTTCCGCTCAAGGCGCGATCCGGCCTCCGCAACCTGCTGTCCCGTGAGGCCGAGGGCCGCCGCGAGGCTCGCCGGAGAGGCGCTGTGGACCCCGGTCAGGGAGGTGAGGAAAGAGAACTGGGCGTTGCCGCGCCGCCCGGCCGCCGCCACCGCCCCGGACTCCCGGGCCCGCAGGAAGGCCCGGCGGAACACCAGCCACAGGCCGCAGGCTGCCAGGGGAATCACCGAGGCGAACCCCAGGGCCAGGGCTTCGCCCGTGGCGGGGCGCTCACCGCTAAGGCGCCGCAGCTGAAAGAGGGCAAGCAGGACGACGGCGACAACGGCGCCGGTCTCGATCGCCGGAAAGTGCAGTGGGCGGATGGTGCGGTGCTGCCGGACGAGGTAGGGCAGGACCACGCCGAGGATGGAAGCGGCGACGAACAGGATCAGCAGCGAGGTCCACGGCAGCTGCGCCGCGCGGATGCCCAGAAACGAAGCCGAGAAGTAGAGGCCGACCGCGCCCGTTGTGACAAGGAGCAGCAGGCCCTCACGCGCTGTCGAGGTGAGGTGCAGGCGGTGGGCGGAGACAGCGGCGGCGTCGAGCGTCTCGCGTGCCTGCCCCCGATCGGCGACGGCGGGGGTCGGTGGTTTGCTCATGGGTGCCTGCGCATTCATTGAAGTACCAGCCACGCTATGCCTGACCCGGGCGGGCCGCAAATACCGATACGCCCGCCGCGGGCTTGCAGCGGCCGCGAACAGCGCGGCGGAAGCCCGCCGCGGTGCCGCTCGGTCACGCGGGAGCGGGACCCTGCCCGGCGCGGAGGGCATCCGCGAGCAGGTCCATCAGCCGGCCCGCCTGGGCACGCTGGGAGGGGTTCCCGGCCGCCAGCGCGATGCCGGCGAGGCCGATGAGGATATCGTCGGCCGGCACATCGCTGCGGACGACGCCGCCGGCAACCGCCGCATCGAGCAGCTCCTGGATGGCGGCGTTGAGCAGGTCCCGGCTCTGGGCATAGGGGGTTCCCCCCGAGGCAATCACCTCGCGCAGTGCATCGGCCATGCCGATCTTGGTGGTCATGTAGTCCATGAAACGGTCCATCCAGGCACGGAGGGCCTGCTGCGGCGGAAGGCCCTCAAGGAGCCCGGGCACGGCCGCGGTGACTGCAGCCAGCTCGTTGCGGTACGCGGCCTCGATGAGCGCCTCCCTTGTGGGGAAGTGACGGTAAAGGGTTCCGATGCCCACGCCGGCGTCGCCTGCGATCGCGTCGAGGGTGGCATCGAGCCCCTTTTCCGCGAACAGGCGGGCGGCGGAGGCGAGAAGCTGGTCCCGGTTCCGCTGGGCGTCCGCGCGCAGCGGCCGGGTCTCGGCGGGGGACGTCTGGGGGCCGCTCTTCATGGGGAACCGCGCGCTTTCGGGAGGGGGAAGGGAGGGGGAATAATCCGGAGGAGCCTCCGGTTATCCCTTTTGGACGTAAGAGGAGGAGGCTCCACTTATGTTCCGGCTGCTGGAAGGACCTCCGGTCCACGATAGTCCGCGCCTCACCTCCCGTCAGTAAGGAAGACCACCTTGTCCGCAACATCACGCTTCACCACTGCCTTCACCCGCGAGTCAACCACCGACGACGTTCTCGCCGGCGTCGACCTGACCGGAAGGCGCGCCGTGGTCACCGGGGCCGCCTCGGGCATCGGCGTCGAAACCGCCCGCGCGCTGGCCGCGGCCGGTGCCGAGGTCACCCTGGCCGTCCGCAACGGAACGGCCGGTCGGGAGGTGGCCGCCGGCATCACCGCCACGACCGGCAACCCCCGGGTCCACGTGGCGGCCCTGGAGCTCACCGACCAGGCCTCCATCGACGCCTTCGCCTCGGCCTGGGAAGGACCGCTGCACATCCTGGTGAACAACGCAGGGATCATGGCCCTGCCCGAACGCCACCTGACCCCCGAGGGCTGGGAGCTCCAGTTCGCCACCAACTACCTGGGCCACTTCGCCCTGGCGCTGGGCCTGCACGGCGCGCTGGCCGCAGCCGGCAACGCCCGCATCGTCTCGGTCAGCTCAAGCGCCCAGCTGGTTTCCCCGGTGGTCTTCGATGACATCCACTTCGCCGACCGCGCCTACGACGAATGGCTTGCCTACGGCCAGTCAAAGACAGCCAACGTGCTGTTCGCCGTGGAGGCCACCCGGCGCTGGGCGAAGGACGGCATCACCGCCAATGCGCTGATGCCCGGCGGCATCCGCACGGGCCTGCAGCGCCACCAGGCGGACAACCCCGAGATCCAGGCCGTCTTCGACGCCTACCCGTGGAAGACCCTCGAGCAGGGGGCCTCCACCTCAGTGCTGCTGGCCGCCTCGCCGCTCCTCGAGGGCGTCGGCGGGCTCTACTTCGAAGACAACAACGAAGCCGAGCAGACGACCGACGCCACGTCCCAGACCGGAGTCCACGCCCACGCGCTCGATCCCGAGGCGGCAGCCCGGCTCTGGGACCTCGGGAGTGAGATGATCACCACCCGCAGGGCCAACTCCTAGCCCGCGGTCCACCCTGTTCCGGCCCGCGATCGCCGGATTCCCCGGGACGACGCGCCGGTGCGCTTCGTTGACAGCGAACGCCCCGGGCTTCATTGAAAGCGAACACGGGCGACATCGGCTATGGGACTCGCTAGCCTTTATGCATGGCAACGATTGATATCACCGAGGCAAGCTTCCCCGAGACCATCGAGGGCAACGACATTGTGTTCGTTGACTTCTGGGCTGACTGGTGCGGGCCGTGCAAGCAGTTCGCGCCGGTCTACGACGCGGTTTCGCAGCAGCACGAGGACGTCACCTTCGCGAAGGTCGACACCGAGGCGGAGCAGTCCCTCGCCGCTGCGGCAGGGATCACCTCGATCCCCACGCTCATGGCGTTCCGTGAGAAGGTGCTCGTCTTCTCCCAGCCGGGAGCCCTGAACTCCAACCAGTTCTCCGAACTGGTCGAGGCCGTCAAGGGCCTGGACATGAAGGCAGTCCACGAGCAGGTTGCACAGCAGCAGGCCCAGGCCGCAGACGGCGACGCCTGACCCCCATACCGGACCGGTCCCACAACCGGGAACACGACGAAGAAACCCCCGTATCGAGATACGGGGGTTTCTTCATTTCACCGCCGGCGGTGATCCTCCGGGGTCAGGCGGGGGCCGAAGGCCGGCTTGCGGAAACCGCTGGCGTAGAGCATCCGCACCACGCGCTGGCGCTCGCCGGCCCAGGGGGCGAGCAGCCGGAGCATTCCGGCGTCGTCGGTGCGCTTGCCGGTGAGCGCCGCACCGACAAAGGCGGCAAGGTGGAAATCACCGACGGAAATCGAGTCGGGACAGCCGTGGGTGCGCTGCTGCACCTCGGCGCTCGTCCAGTCACCGATGCCCGAGATCGACACGAGACCGGCCCGCACTGCCGGACCGCTGGGCAGGGCCGCGAGCCGTTCCAGCCCGGATGCGGCATGGGCGGCCTTGAGCAGCGCCGCTGAACGTCTTGGATCGACCCCGGCCCGGTGCCATTCCCAGGAGGGTATGCGCCGCCACTGCGCCGGGGTCGGGGGAAGGCGCAGCTCCGACGGGGCCGGGTTTCCGGCCGCCGGCGCCGGATCGCCGTAACGGGTGAGCAGGTACCGCCAGGCCCGCTTGGCCTCCATGCCCGTGACCCTCTGCTCCAGGATGCCGCGCGCCACGGCGTCGAAAATGCGCCCGGTGGTCGGCAGCCGCAGGCCGGGATTGAGGTAGCGGCCCTTCCGCACGAGCTGCGGGAGCGTTTCGTGGAACCCGGGCGCGTCGAACCGGCTCCAGTCGTCGTCCGCGCCGAGCATCCGCGGCAGGTCGCGGAGCGCCTGCTCCGCGCCCGGGCCCCAGGCCGAAGCCGTCACCGTCGCGGAGTTGAGGGTGCCGCGCTGTTCGACGCGGAGCGTCACGGCGCCTTCGGCATTACGGAAGGCAAGCCACTGCGCACGCCCGGCGACGATGAACGCCGGATCGAAGGGGCCGCACTGAAGCGGAGCAAGCGTGCGGGCCAGGTTGTACGGGCCCTTCGGCTCCCAGTCGGCGGTCCGTGCCGCACCTGCATAACCCTCCGCGGCGCCGGCGGGCCCGGCGAGGGCGGGAAAGCTGGTCATGACTTAATGGTGCCACGCGGGTACCCCCGTCCCCGGCGCGGCCCCACCGGCACCCCGGGATCGTGCCAGTGTTACGGACCGCGCCAGCGGCACAGCGGAAACCGGTAGCTTTGTACGTATGAAGTACGCGAACTCAGTAGTCGACCTGATCGGCAACACGCCCCTGGTCCGGCTCAACAACGTGACCGAAGGCATCGCCGCAACGGTCTTGGCGAAGGTCGAGTACCTGAACCCGGGCGGCTCCGTGAAGGACCGCATCGCCTCGAAGATGATCGACGCCGCCGAGGCGGAGGGCAAGCTCCGGCCCGGCGGGACGATCATTGAGCCGACCTCGGGGAACACCGGCGTGGGACTGGCCCTCGTGGCGCAGCAGCGCGGCTACAAGTGCGTCTTCGTCGTGCCCGACAAGGTGGGTGAGGACAAGCGCAACGTGCTCGCCGCCTACGGGGCGGAGGTCGTCGTCACGCCCACCGCCGTCGCACCCGACAGCCCCGAGTCCTACTACGGGGTGTCCGACCGCCTCACCCGCGAAATCCCCGGCGCGTACAAGCCCGACCAGTTCTCCAACCCCAACGGCCCGCTCAGCCACTACGAGACGACCGGCCCGGAGATATGGAACGACACCGACGGGCGCATCACGCACTTCGTCACGGGCGTCGGCACCGGCGGCACGATCACCGGCACCGGACGCTACCTCAAGGAGGTCTCGGCGGAGCGGGACGGCGGACCGGTGCGGGTCATCGGCGCCGACCCCGAGGGCTCCGTCTACTCCGGCGGCACCGGCCGTCCCTACTTCGTCGAGGGCGTGGGGGAGGACATCTGGCCCTCCTCCTACGACCCTTCAGTGCCCGATGAGATCATCGCCGTCACGGACGCCGAAAGCTTCGCGATGACGCGCCGCCTGGCACGCGAGGAAGGGCTGCTGGTCGGCGGTTCCTGCGGCATGGCCGTCGTCGCCGCACTGCGCGCAGCCAAGGACCTCCCCGCCGACGCCGTCGTCGTCGTGCTCCTTCCCGACGGCGGCCGCGGCTACCTCGGGAAGATCTTCAGCGACAGCTGGATGCGGTCCCATGGCTTCCTTGACGGCGGCGACGACGCGACGGTCGCCGAGGTGCTCCACTCGAAGGCAGGCACCCTGCCGGACCTCGTCCACACCCGCCCCGACCACACCATCCGCGACGTCATCGCCCTCATGACCCAGTACGGGCTCTCCAGCATTCCCGTCCTCTCCCACGAGCCGCCCGTTGTGCTGGGCGAGGTCCTCGGCTCGGTTGACGAGCGTTCCCTGACCGACAAGATCTTCCACGGCGAGGCGAAGCTCAGCGACAAGGTCGCCGAGCACATGGGCGCGAAGCTGCCGCTCATCGGCTCCCTCGAGTCGGTGGGCACGGCGCGCGAGCACCTCGAGCACAGCAACGTGATCATGGTGGCCTCCGCCGGCGCGCCGGTGGGAATTTTGACCCGCCATGACCTGCTGACCTACATGAGCATCTAATCCCCTTCGACCCAGGAGCATCGTGACGCATTCCGAAAACCAGGGCTTCAACACCCGCGCCGTCCACGCCGGCCAGGTTCCCGATCCGACCACCGGAGCAGTGATCCCCCCGCTCTACCAGACGACAACGTTCGCCCAGGACGGGATCGGCAAACTGCGCAACGGGTACGAGTACGGGCGCGGTACCAACCCCACCCGAGATTCCCTGCAGACCCAGCTGGCCGCCCTCGAGGGCGGGGCACACGCCTTCAGCTTCTCCTCCGGGCTCGCCGCCGAAGACGCACTGATCCGGGCCGCCCTGCGCCCCGGCGACCACATCGTGCTCGGCAACGACGCCTACGGCGGAACCTACCGCCTGATCGACCGCGTGCTGTCGCAGTGGGGCATCACCAACAGCGCCGTGGACATGGCCGACCTCGACGCCGTGCGTGCGGCCGTCGCCGGCGGGAACACCCGCATGGTGTGGGTTGAGACGCCGTCGAACCCGATGATGAAGATCACCGACATCGCCGCCGTCGCCGGGATCGCCCACGACGCCGGGGCCCTACTCGTTGTCGACAACACCTTCGCCTCGCCCTACCTGCAGCAGCCGCTGGACTTCGGGGCCGACGTCGTCGTGCATTCGACAACCAAGTACATCGGCGGGCACTCCGATGCCAGCGGCGGTGCGGTCGTGGTGAACGACGACGACCTCGCCGAGAAGGTCGGCTTCATCCAATTCGCGGTCGGCGCCGTGTCGGCGCCCATGGAGGCCTGGCTGACCACCCGCGGCCTGAAGACCCTTGGCGTGCGCATGGACCGGCACAGTTCGAACGCGGCGGCCATCGCCCAGTGGCTCTCCGAGCAGGACGCCGTTGAACGCGTCTACTATCCCGGACTGCCTGAGCATCCCGGGCACGAGCTCGCGGCGGCCCAGATGAAGAGCTTCGGCGGGATGATCTCGGTGACCTTCACCGGCGGCGAGGCGGCGGCCCGCACTGTCGCCGAATCGACGCGCCTGTTCACCCTCGCCGAGTCGCTTGGCGGCATCGAGTCCCTCATGAACTACCCCTCGGCAATGACCCACGCGTCGGTGAAGGGCACCGAGCTTGCGGTCCCGGAAAACCTCATCCGCCTTTCGGTGGGCATCGAGGATGTCGAGGACCTCATCAGCGACCTTGAGCGGGCGCTGGCTTCCCTGCGCGGCTAGCCGCCGATCCCGGGCGGGCGGCCGCCCTGCCCCTCGCCGTTCCCGGCGGTCAGGAGCGGGGCAGCCGCCGCTTCCGGGCCTTCGGGTCGGTCTGCTGGAGCCAGCGGCCGCTCTGGGGGAGCCACATCAGGGCCGCGGCGGCGAGCATGGCGGCGGCAATCAACGACAAGCCCGGTGTCCCGCGCACCAGCACAGGCACGCCCGCGATGACGGCGACGGTGGTGAGCAGCTCCCGGGCGCTGCGCCTGCCGCGCCGCAGCCGCAGCACGAGGACCAGCTGCACGGCGGCAAGGCCCGCAAGGATGGCAGCGAGCCCGGTCAGCCCGGCCCGGTCCTGTTCCTGCAGGTTGGCCGACACGAGGAACGACCCTGCTGCAACGACAAGCAGCGCCGAGATGACGAGCCAGAGCAGGGACGCCGCCCGCAGGGGGCCCGGTTGAGCCGGGAGGGCGGGGCGCGGCTTCCGGACCTCAGGCACCGCGCGGGGCGACGACGCCGGCGCGGGCCTCGGTGTCGTAGTGGTAGACCTCGCGGCCGCCGATCCACACCTTCATGGCCCGCTGCATCACATCGAGCGGATCCCCGCTCCACAGCACGATGTCGGCGTCCTTGCCCGCGGCGAGGGAACCCAGGCGGTCGGCAAGCCCCAGTACCCTGGCGGGATTCACCGTGATCGCGCGCAGGGCGGTCTCCCGGTCAAGGCCTTCCTTCACAGCCAGGGTGGCCTGGTGGACGAGGAAGTTGATCGGGATCACGGGATGGTCGGTGATGATCGAAATCTCAACACCCGCCGCGGCGAGCTTCCCCGGGTTCGCCATCGAGCGCCCGCGCAGCTCAACCTTCGACTTCGTTGTGAAGAGGGGCCCGATCAGCACCGGGGTTCCCCGCCGGGCGAGCACGTCGGCAAGCAGGTGGGCCTCCGTCCCGTGATCGAGCACCAGGTCATAGCCGAATTCGTCGGCGATGCGGAGCGCCGTGGCGATGTCGTCGGCCCGGTGCGCGTGCTGGCGCCAGGGGATCTCGCGGCGCAGCACCATGGCAAGCGCCTCAAGCTTCGGATCGCGGGCGTTCTCGTCCGCCTTGCCCATATAGTTCTGTGCGTCGATGAACGCCTTGCGGATCACCAGCGCCGTGCCAAGCCGGGTGGAGGGCGTCTGGTCCTTTCCGCCGTACACGCGCTTGGGGTTCTCGCCCAGGGCCGACTTCAGGCCGCTGGGGGAGCGCAGCAGCATCTCCTCGATGTACCGGCCGTGGGTGTGGATTGCCACGGTGAGCCCGCCGATCGGATTACCCGACCCCGGGTTCACGTTCACCGTGGTGATGCCGCCGGCGAGCGCATCGTTGAAGCCCGGATCGAAGGGATTGACGGCGTCGAGCGCCCGCACGCCCGCCATCACCGGGTCGGTCATCTCGTTTGTGTCATCCCCTGCCGACCCTTCCCCTTCCTCATGGGTGCCAAGGTGGACATGGGCGTCAACGAAGCCGGGCAGCAGCCAGGCGCCGGCGGCATCGAGCACCTCGGCGCCGTCCGGGGCGTTGACCTCCGGGCCCAGGGCCGTGATCTTCCCGCCCTCGAGAACCACAGTCCCGTCGAAGGGGTCCCCCTCGACGGGGACAACATGGGCGTTGACGATGGCAACGGCCGGCGCCGCCGGCGTCGGAGCATCAGGGAAAGAAGACATCGGTTGCGACACCTTTCGCGCTCGGGAGGGTGGCTCCCAACTTACCCGCCCCTCCGGTTCCGGCACGGCAGCCGGCGGATGATTCCGCGGTACGTCGTGACGGAAACCGGATTGGCTTTACCGGTTTGAGGCCTGGGACGGGGCCGGGACACCGCGGACCCGGTCCGGCCTGGTTCCCCTCGGCGCCGCGCGCGTAGGATTGCGGAATGACAACCGGAACGACGCCCGGAATGACTACCGGAACGGTCCTGGCCGTGTGCCTGGTGCGCGGGCTCCTGCCCACCCGGGACGCCGTCGGCGTCACCGCAATCGACAAGCGCCCGGTCTCCGGTCCGGTCAAGGTGCACCCCCTCGGGCTGACCGGGGACATCCAGGCCAGCCGCAAGCACCACGGCGGCCCCACCAAAGCGATCTACGCCTACGCGCAGGCCGATGCCGACTTCTGGTCCGCGGAACTGGGGCGCACCGTCGAACCGGGACTGTTCGGCGAGAACCTGCGCGTGGACGGCATCGACGTCAACGACGCCGTCATCGGCGAGCGCTGGAGCATCGACGACGTCGTCCTCGAGGTCACAATGCCGCGCCAGCCGTGCGGCAATTTCGCGCGCCGCATGGAGGAACCGGCCTGGGTGCGGCGGTTCACCGAGGCCAACCGGGCAGGCGCCTACCTCAGTGTCGTGCGGCGCGGGGCCGTGCAGGCCGGTGACGCGGTGACTCTCACGCACCGGCCGGACCACGGGGTCACCATCGCGCAGGTGGCGGGCGGGCTTGACGCATCGGCCGCGGCCCGGCTGCTGCAGGCTGGGAAATCCGGCGACGTCGTCCTGGCCCCGCAGGTGAGCAAGGCGGCCCTGCGGGCGGTCCGCACCGGGTGACGTGCCCAACATCACCACGCTCGGGAACCCTACGGTTAAGGCTCTGCCCGCCGCATGCAGTAGACTAGGAACATCCCCCACACCGGTATTCCCGTAATTTCCGCCCTTTCGGGCCGGATAGGTTGTGTTGGGGCTCGCCGCAAGTACCAGCGAGCAGATTCATCAGGGAGCGCCGGCTAGAAAACGTCACACATTCCTGCTCAGCAGGAATATCCGTTGTGACGAGAAGTCCTGCCGCGGGATTGAAACAGTGCCGGATTTCGTTGTAAGCGCGGCACGCTGAGGATCCAACCTCTCGAGCCGTCCGGCATCTACCTGAAGGTTCTTCCCCCATGCCTGAAAACCTGTCCTTTGAAACCCCTGAAACCGTTGACGCCCCCGCTGTGGACGACGCCGAACTCCTGTTCACGGATCTCAACCTCGATTCCCGCGTCCTCGCTGCGCTGACCGACGTCGGCTACGAGAAGCCCTCACCCATCCAGGCCGCCACCATCCCGGCGCTCCTCGAGGGCCGCGACGTCGTCGGCCTCGCCCAGACCGGCACCGGCAAGACCGCAGCATTCGCGGTTCCCGCGCTGTCGAAGATGGCCGAACTCGCCGACATCAACGGCGTCAGCAAGAACACCCAGGTTCTGGTCCTCGCCCCGACCCGCGAGCTCGCGCTCCAGGTCGCCGAGGCGTTCACCTCCTACGCACGCCACATGGACGGCTTCACCGTGCTGCCCGTCTACGGCGGATCGCCCTACGGACCCCAGCTCGCCGGCCTGCGCCGCGGTGCCCAGGTTGTCGTAGGCACCCCGGGCCGCGTCATCGACCACATCTCGAAGGGTTCCCTCGACCTGTCGAACCTCGAGTACGTCGTGCTCGATGAGGCCGACGAGATGCTCCGCATGGGCTTCGCCGAGGATGTCGAGCAGATCCTCGCCTCGACCCCCGCCGAGAAGCAGGTTGCCCTGTTCTCCGCCACCATGCCCCCGGCCATCCGCCGGATCGCCAAGAAGTACCTCAACGATCCCGCCGAGATCGCGGTCAAGGGCAAGACGACCACCGGCACCAACACGCGTCAGCGGTACCTGCAGGTCATGGGCCCGCACAAGCTCGACGCCATGACCCGCATCCTCGAGGTTGAGGACTACGACGGCATCATTGCCTTCGTCCGTACGAAGATGGCGACCGAAGACCTGGCGGACAAGTTGCGTTCACGGGGCTTCTCGGCCGCCGCCATCAACGGAGACATTCCCCAGCAGCAGCGCGAGCGCACCGTCGAGGCACTGCGCGAGGGCAAGATCGACATCCTCGTTGCAACCGACGTCGCCGCCCGCGGCCTCGACGTCGAGCGCATCTCGCTCGTCGTCAACTACGACATCCCGCACGACACCGAGTCCTACGTGCACCGCATCGGCCGCACCGGCCGTGCGGGCCGCTCGGGCGACGCGATCCTGTTCATGACCCCGCGTGAGAAGTACCTGCTGCGCTCCATCGAGAAGGCAACCCGCCAGCCCGTTGAGCAGATGCAGCTTCCCTCCTCGGAGACGATCAACGAACTGCGCCTCAACAAGTTCGCCGACAAGATCACCAAGACCCTTGCCGGCGAGGACGTTGCGGCATTCCGCGACCTCATCGCGAGCTACGAGCAGGAGCACAACGTTCCCGCAGCCGAAATCGCAGCGGCGCTGGCCGTCATGGCCCAGAACGGCAACCCGATCCTGGTCAAGGACATCCCCGTTGCCCCCGCGGGCCAGCGTGAGCGCTCGGAGGGCCGCAAGGACGCCTTCGGCTCCCGCGGGCCAACACGCACCCTCACCGAGGGCAACGCGACGTACCGGATCGCCGTCGGACGCCGCCAGCGCGTCATGCCCGGTTCGATCGTCGGTGCCATCGCCAACGAGGGCGGGCTCTCCTCCTCGCAGATCGGCGGCATCGACATCCGCGCCGACCACACCCTGGTGGAGCTCCCCGCGGAGCTCTCCAAGGACCAGTGGCGCGCCCTGTCGAAGACCCGCATCGGCGGCGAGCTGATCCACCTCGAGCTCGACAAGGGCCGCAAGCCCAGCCGCGAGCGTCCCGCCGGCGAATTCAAGAAGCCCTTCAAGAAGGAGTTCTCCAAGGACTCGAAGGACTTCAAGAAGCGCGACGGCGACACCCGCTTCTCCGGTGATGCCTCCCGCAAGCCGCGGCATGGCAAGGGTGCCGGTGCAGGGACCGGACGCTCCAGCGCCCAGTCCGAACAGTGGTAAGAATCACCTAGGCTAACCCCTCCCGATCCCCGCCACGGCGGGGATCGGGAGCGGAATCAGGGGTCCGTCCTCCGGGACGGTTGATGATTTCGCACAGCGGCCCGAAACTGGTAATGTTTCTTGTCGTTGCCCCGATAGCTCAGTGGTAGAGCGCCATCTTGGTAAGATGGAGGTCCCGGGATCGATTCCCGGTCGGGGCTCTCAATGAGAGGCCCGCAATCGATCAAAATGATCGCGCTGCGGGCAGCCTCATTTTGGCGGTGTAGCTCAGCTGGTTAGAGCGCACGACTCATAATCGTGAGGTCGCGGGATCGAGTCCCGCCACCGCTACAAAAAAATCCCCGAGGTCCTTGAGACCTCGGGGATTTTTTTGTGCCGGCCAAACCATGCCCGGAGCCGTTGCTGCCTGGCCGGCTTAGCGCCGGACCGCGTGCAGCACCGTGTCGTGAACCGGCACGGCATGACCCTCCGCATCCGCCGCCGGTCCGGTCACCATCCGCTGCCGCCCCTCGCAGGCGATGATGTCCCACTCCTCGTTGAGCAGCAGCGCCAGCTCGTCGGGGGTGTAGAACAGTTCCGGCAGCGGAGGCCGGGGCACCGTCGTCTCCAGGTCGGAGGGGTGGTGGCCCACGATGAGCAGCGTGCCGCCCTGCGCCACCGCGGCGGCGAGGCCGGCGAACAGGGCGGTGCGCGCCGGCCGGGGGAGGTGCATGAACTGCGCGGAGACGAGGTCGAAGCCGAGCGGTTCCGGCAGGTCCACTGTGAGGTCGGCATGCACCCATTCAAGGCGCGCGGCAACCCCGGCGTCCTCGAGCCGCGTCTGTTCGCGTGCCCGCTCAAGGGCCACCTCCGAAATATCGACGCCCCTGACCTGCCACCCGCGGCGGGCCAGCCAGAGGGCATCCGCGCCTTCACCGCAGCCGACGTCGAGCGCCCGGCCGGGCGGCAGCGCAGAGGCCGTGGTGACGAGGTGGGCGTTCGGTTTCCCGCTCCAGATCCGGCGGTGCTCGGAGTACCGCCGGTCCCAGAACTCCTGGTTCATCTCAATGCGCATGGCTCTCCAGCTCCGGTGTCCCACTGATGGTCCCATCGATGGTCCCATTGTCGGGCCCTTCGGGTGCCGCACCAAGCACCTGCCCTGCGGATGCCCGGCGGTGCTCCACCGCAGAGCGCGCCTCTCCGGCAATGAGGTCCCAGTTGATCGCCGCACCGGCTGCCAGGCCGGCGGCGGCCGAAACGACCACCTGGGCCGTTGGATCCGCTACGTTCCCCGCGGCCCACACCCCGGGAACCGAGGTGCGCCCCTGCGGGTCCACCTCGACCGAGCGTCCAATGCCCATCGGGTGCTCGGCTGTCTTCACGCCGAGGGATTCAAGCAGCACCGACCGTGCCACGAAGCGCGGCGCCACGACCAGTGCGTCAAGCGGGAAGCTGGAGCCGGAGTCGAGCCGCACCCCGGACAGCGCACCGGCGGCGCCCTCCACCGCAGCAACCTTGCCCGAGACCACGCGTACCGACAGCGCCGCAAGGATCTCCCACTCCTCCTCGGTGGGTTCCGGTCCGGTGTGCTGGAACAGCGTGACATCGCTGGTGAGCTGGCGGAACATCTGGACCTGGTGCATTGCCATGGGGCCGGTGGCGAGGACGCCGATTGCCTTGCCCCGGACCTCGTAGCCGTGGCAGTACGGGCAGTGGATGACGCCGGATCCCCAGTGCGTGGAGAGCCCCTCGACGTCGGGAAGCTCATCGACGAGACCCGTCGTCACGAGGAGGCGGCGGCCGGGGATCCGCCGCCCGTCCCGGAGTGTGGCAGTGAAGCCTTCCGGATCCTTCTCGACGCGCACGGCCTCCGAATCGATAAGGACCGAGCCGTAGGATGCCGCTTCGGCGCGCCCTGCCGCCACGAGCTCAAGGGGCGGTATGCCGTCGCGGGACAGGAAGTTGTGTACGCCCGCGGCGGGGGCGTTTCGCGGTGAACCGGAGTCGATGACGGCCGTGGTCCGCAGCGAGCGGCCGAGGGCAACTGCTGCGCTGAGGCCGGCGGCGCCGCCTCCGATGATCACGACGTCGTACCTGGGGGTGTTCTGCACTGCACTTCTCCTTCTGCTTCGGGTGCCCGTATTGGAGCCTTTCTTCAACTTTCACCCAATGACGAAAATGTGGCAAACATTCTTGCCGTTATGGCAAGCTGGGGGAATGGAAAACGATCTGAGTTCGGTCTTCGAGACGATGGGCCCGCGGCTGCGCACCCTGCGGCAGCAGCGTGGTCTGACGCTCGGCGAGGTGTCTGAGGCCACCGGTGTGTCGGTGAGTACCCTGTCCCGGCTTGAGGGCGGCCAGCGGCGCCCGAACCTTGAACTGCTCCTGCCTCTCGCGCGCCTGTTCCGGGTGCCGCTTGATGATCTCGTCGGGGCGCCTCCCACCGGTGATCCCCGCATCCACCTCCAGCCCATTCGTCACAGCGGAATGACCGCCCTTCCGCTCACCCGACGGCCCGGGGGCCTGCAGGCGTACAAGATGGTGCTTGCCGCCGATGCCCGGAAGGGTGAACCCGACCTGAGGGTGCATGAGGGGTATGAGTGGCTTTACATCCTCAACGGACGCCTGCGCCTCGTGCTCGGGGACAAGGACTTCATCCTCGGGCCGGGCGAGGCTGCGGAGTTCGACACCCACACCCCGCACTGGTTCGCGAGCGCTGACGAAAACGCCGTCGAGTTCCTCAGCCTCTTCGGGCACCAGGGCGAAAGGATGCACGTCCGGGCCCGTCCCAAGGCCTAGGACACCACGCACGGTGGGAGGCGCCGCAGGATGCGGTCCAGCCGAAGGCGCGCGGGACCGCTATGCCCCGGAGTGGCTTTTGCGGATCTCCGCGCGCTTTTCCGCATAGACCGTCGTCTCAACGACCACGAGCAGTGCGCACAGCCCGAAAACCAGGCCGAGGGCCGCAAGCGGCGCGAATCCGGAGGCGGCCGGGATCAGCGCCAGCAGGACGGCGGCGGTGCCGAGCCTCCACGGTTTCCAGTACCCGCCGACCGGCCGCCAGAACGCCGCGTGTGCGAGGAGATACAGCGCTGTCCCGCCCGGCAGGGCACTCGCCCCCAACCAGCCGCAGCCCGACGGTTCATCGACGTGGGCGAGGGCATCCTCCACGCCAAGCGCCGACAGGACGACGCCGGCGATCAGCGGGAGGAAAGGCCCTGCGGCTGCCCGCTGTTACGCGCCGCGGGATCGGGTGATCAGTGTCCTTATAGGATGGACGAGGTCTTTGTACGACGAACAGCCGCCTCGCTGGAGGTGCGCGGGGGGATGGAAACGTAATGACTGATCGAGACTCCGGACGGAGCCCCGGCATCACGGAGGACTTCCCGACCCGGGCAAGCAGGCGGCGCCAGGCGCCTCTTGAACCGGCCGCGCCCGGTGCACCGGCCGCGCCGCGCGAGGTGCAGCCCCGGTTCGAGGAGCTCCTCGAACCGGTGCCCCTTGCCCTCCCCGAGCCCGTTTCCCTTCCGGTGCCTGTGCTGGTGCAGGCGCCGCCTGCATGGAGCGCCCAGGTGCCATCCTCCCCGGCCCCGGGCCCGGAGCGGCAGGCGGCGCGGCCCCCTGCCGAACGCGGACCGGAAGGCACGGCGGTGCTTCCCGCGGCCCCCCGGCGGCGTCCGGCCGCTCCCGCCCCGGCGGGTTCCGCCCAGTCTCCGCAGGAGCTTCAGGCGCGCGGGCCGCAGACGCGCTCCTCATCCACGCGCAGCTCCCAGACGCGCTCCGGACGCCGGTCCTTCCTCGCCCCTGACACCGCGCAGGTTCCCGCCGCAACGGGTTTCCGGGGGTTCCTGACCCGCCTCGGCATTCGGATCCCGCCGTCGTCGGCCGAACTGCTTGTCCGCTCCCACACCCGCGCCGTCAGCCAGCACTGGCCGGGCCCGCGCACCATCGCTGTGGTGAACGGCAAGGGCGGGGCGAACAAGACCCCAACCACGGTGATGCTCGCCGCGGTGTTCGCCCGCAACGGCGGCGGACCGGTCCTGGCCTGGGACAACAACGAGACCCGCGGCACTTTGGGCTGGCGCACCGAGCAGGGCCCCCACGAGGCCACGGTGCTTGACCTGCTGCCCCGCACCGCCGCCCTGCTCGCCCCGTCGGCGCAGTCCGCCCTGCTTGCGCGCTACGTGCACCACCAGACCGAGGACAAGTACGACGTCCTGCGCTCGAAGCCCGACGTGCTCGCCTCCGAGCAGAAGGTCACGTCGGAGGACTTCGACGCCCTCCACGAGGTGGCGTCCAAGTACTTCCGCCTCAACGTCGTCGACTCGGGCAACGACGAAACCGCGGAGCGGTGGCTGCGGATGATCCACCACACCGACCAGCTGGTCATCGCCACAACGACGCTCGAGGAGCACGCCGAGGCCGGAGCGCTGCTGCTTGAGGCGCTGCGTGCCCGCGGCGGGAAGTACGAAGAGCTCTCCCGCAGCGCCGTCGTTGTCGTCAGCCAGTCGGACAAGAACGGCACAGCGGCCCAGGCCGCCGCGATCGCGCGCGGCTTCAACGACCTGGCGCGCAGCGCGGTTACGATCCCGTTCGACCCGGCCCTGCTGAAGGGGCGGATCCGCTACGGATCGCTTCGGCCCGCCACGCAGCGTGCATGGCTGGCGGCCGCAGCAGCGGTGGCGGAGGGCCTCTGAACGCGCCGGGCTGCCTGCCCGTGACCTAAGCTGAATCGATGATTCCCGGCGGCCGGTACCTGTGCAGCGGCGTCGCCTGGACCGGAACGCGGCCGGCCCTGGCGCTCGCAGCTCCGGACGGATCCCGGGCCGACCTGCCCCTTGACCCCGGCACCCGGCTTGGCTTCCGCGTCCTTGGCCCAGCCGGCGTCCGGTACTGCCTGGGCTCCTACCGCGTCCAGGGCCCCGAGGCCCGCACGCATGTTCCCTGTCCGCGGCAGGCCGAGGCCGAGCGCGGCTACCAGTGCGGGCCCTGCTTCGCCCAGGACGACCTGCGCTTCATGCACGACATCCACCGGTCAGGGATCGCCCCGGAGGGCCTTAAGCGCTACCTCGACCAGCCGCACTGGCTCTACGTCGCGACCTTTGCCGACGGCGCCACGAAGGTCGGTACCGCCTCCGCGCTGCGCAAGCACGGGCGGCTCATCGAGCAGGGAGCCGTCGCCGCCGAGTACGTGGCACTGGCGGACAACGGGAGGGTGGTCCGCGTCCTCGAAGACGAGGTGACGCGCAGCGTCGGGCTTCCGCAGGCGGTGCGCTCCGGCGCGAAGGCCGCAGCCCTGCGCCGGCCCCTCCCGCCGGAGCAGCTTGCCGGGATCAACGCCGGCCACGCGGACTCGGCCCGGGTGCTCCTGCGCGAGGGGATGGACCTCGCGGGTTACACCGTCGTCTGCGAGCGGTTCGAGCCGCCGCCGTCCTGGCAGGAGGTGCTTTCGGCGACCGGGGCGCAGCCCTACCCCGGTGCGCTTGAGACCGGCGAGCACGGGTTCATTCTCGGCCCGATGCTCGGCCCGTGCGCCCTCGTGGAGTTGGAAGGCGCGCCGCTGCGCTTCATTGCCGACCTGTCCCGCCTGAAGGGGCGCCGCATCGGGCTCGGAGACTACGCCACGGCCGTGCCTGCCGTGCAGGAGTCCCTGTTCTAGGACGGCGGTAGGATTAACCAATGCTCAATACACCCTGGGACACCGGATCCGTGCTCTACCGCCGGCTCCTGATCGCCGCGCTGGTCATTACCGGGGCAGGAATCGCGCTCGCCGTCGCGGGCGCCGCTGCTGGAGCTGACGCCGCCGTCTTCGCCGCGTTCCCGGTCATCGGCGCCGGCCTCGCCTGCCACCTGGCCGGCATGGTGGTGCGGGTCCGCGACGCCAAGCGGCGCAGCCGCGGACAGGCCGCACCGCGGCGCTGATCCAGCCGCTCGACTACCCTTGACCAGAGCCGCCCCCAGACATCCCGGAGGACTTTCATGACCATCAATCCCGACCTGCAGGGGCGCACGTACCCCGCCGGCGAGGTGTACACCGTGGGCCGCGAAGCGATCCGCGACTTCGCCCGCGCCGTCAAGGCCACCCACCCCGCCCACTACGACTTCGAGGCCGCCACGGCGCTCGGCCACGCCGACCTCGTGGCACCGCCGACCTTCGCGATCATCGTGGCGCAGCGGGCCGACGCCCAGCTGATCGCCGATCCTGCCTCGGGAATCGATTTCTCCCGTGTCGTCCACGCGGACCAGCGCTTCATCCACCACCGGCCGATCGTCGCCGGGGACGAACTGGTCGCCGAACTGCACGTCGACCAGGTGCGGGCGATGGGCGGCGGGGCGATGATCACCACGCGCGCCGAAATATCGACTGTCGGCGGCGCGCATACCGCCACGACGACGTCGTCCCTGCTCGTGCGGGGAGAGGAGTAGCAATGACGGTTGAACTCACAGCCCTCACAGTGGGCCAGGCCATCGGCTCGGCCAGCATCACCATCACCCGCCAGGACCTCGTGCGGTACGCGGGAGCCTCGGGGGACTTCAACCCCATCCACTGGAACCCCGACTTCGCCGAAAGCGTTGGCCTTCCCGGCGTCATCGCCCACGGCATGTTCACGATGGGCGCCGCCGTCCAGCTCGTCACCGACTGGGCCGGCGACCCGACCGCCGTCATCGACTACCAGACGCGCTTCACCAAGCCCGTTCCCGTCGCGGACACCACGGCGAGCCCCGGCGAGCCGGGGGCCGTCCTTGAGGTCAGCGGCGTAATCGGCGCCCTCAATCCCGACCAGTCGACCGCCCGGGTGGACCTGACCGTAACCTCTGCCGGGCAGAAGGTCCTCGTGAAGGCCCAGGCCCTGGTGCGCCTGCCGTGACCGGCGGGCAGCCGCTGGCGGACCTCACGACCGTGGGCGTCGGCGGGCCGGCACGCACCCTGATCGAGGCCCGGTCCGAGCAGGAAATCATCGACGCCGTGCGCACCGCTGATGCGGCGGGGGAGCCGCTGCTCATCCTGGGCGGCGGGTCGAACCTCGTCATCGCCGACGAGGGCTTCGACGGCACCGTGGTCCGCATCGCCTCAACCGGCTTCGCCGTGAACGACGACGACGCGACCTGCGGCGGAGTCATGGTCAAGGCGCAGGCGGGCCAGGACTGGGACGAGCTCGTGGGGTACACGGTGAAGCACGCCTTCTCGGGGCTCGAGGCGCTCTCCGGCATCCCCGGCTCAACCGGCGCAACCCCGGTGCAGAACGTGGGCGCCTACGGCACCGATGTATCGAAGACCCTCGCCACCGTCCGCACCTGGGACCGGCAGGCCGGGGCGGTGAAGAGCTTCACCAACTTCGAGCTCCGCTTCGGCTACCGGAACTCGCTGCTCAAGGAGACGACCGTCAATGGGTCCCCCCGCTACGTGGTGCTCACCGTTGAATTTCAGCTGGGCCTTGGCCGGATGAGCACGCCCATCAAGTATGCCGAACTGGCCCGGGCGCTCGGGGTGGAGGTCGGCGAGCGCGCCTACGCAATCGACGTGCGGCGGGAGGTGCTCAGGCTCCGCGCCGCCAAGGGGATGGTCCTCGACGCCGGGGACCGCGACACCTACAGCACAGGCTCCTTCTTCACCAACCCGGTCGTCGAGGCATCCGTCGCTGAGCGGCTGCCGGGTGATGCACCGAGGTACCCCACGGCGGATCCGGGACGGGTGAAGCTGAGCGCGGCCTGGCTCATCGAGCACGCAGGGTTCTCCAAGGGGTTCGGACTGCACGATGACGCCGGCTCCGCGGCGGCGGGCGGGCGCGCCGCCCTGTCCACCAAGCACACACTCGCCGTCACCAACCGCGGCGGCGCCTCGGCCACCGACATCCTCGCCGTCGGCGGGCTTGTCGCGGACGGCGTCGAGGCGGCCTACGGGCTGCGCCTCGCACCCGAACCGCTGCTCATTGGCTGCTCGCTGCCCGGTGCGCGCCCCGCCGGGGTTCCAGCACCCTGACCCGCCGGCCTTCGGAGCCGCGGGCAGCGCCTCAGGTGACGGCCGTCCGGCGGGCGTGTTCGGCCGCGGCCCGGGTCAGCAGCACGTCGACCCACTGGGCCTTGCCGTCGACGAGCCGCCGCGAGCACAGCCACTGGGCCAGGCGCGAAACGAGGCTGATCTGGGCAAGCCGGTCGTGGAAGTCGGGGGCAAGCCACCGGGGGCCGAGGAACCCGGGAAGGGCGTGAAGCAGCTCGGCGGCCCCCATCAGGCGCGCATACGCCGCATCGGGAGCGAACTGGCGTTCCAGCCCGAGAAGGGCCGCTGAATCGGGGGAGAGGGAGAGCGCCCCCTCGTGCTCCAGATACGAGCGCAGGAGCTCCTGGACCCGCCCGTACCGGATCACCGTCTCGGGATGCCGCGCCGTCGCGCTGGCTGAGAAGAAGCGGATAAGGATCTGGTCGACGTCCAGCTTTTCCATGCAGGTATTCTGCCGCCGGGCACCGACCTTTTTGATCCGGCGCTAGAGGTTCCCTGTGGCGATCAGGAGCATCCGCCGCAGCGGCTCCGCGGCACCCCACAGGAGCTGGTCCCCAACGGTGAACGCGCTGATGTACTCAGGGCCCATCTCCAGCTTGCGGATGCGGCCCACGGGGATTTCCAGCGACCCGGTCGCGGCGACGGGGGTGAGCTGGGCAAGGGTTGCTTCCTTGGTGTTCGGGACAACCTTCACCCACTCGTTGTCCTCGGCGATTAGCCGCTCGATCTCGGCTACCGGAAGGTCCTGCTTCAGCTTCAGGGTCAGGGCCTGCGAGTGCGAGCGCATCGCCCCGACCCGAACGCACAGCCCGTCGAACGGAATGCGTCCGCCGTCGACGTCGATGCCGAGGATCTTGTTGGTCTCGGCTCCGGCCTTCCACTCCTCGCGGGACTGCCCGTTGCCGAGGTCGGCGTCGATCCAGGGAATCACCGACCCGGCGAGGGGAACCCCGAACTGCGAAGCGTCGAGCTCAGGGTGGCGCTGCTGGGCGAGGACCGCCCTGTCGATTTCGAGGATGGCCGAGGCCGGGTCGTCAAGGTGCCTTAGCACGCTGCCGTGGAGGGCCCCGAACTGGGTGAGCAGCTCGCGCATGTGGCGGGCGCCGCCGCCCGACGCGGCCTGGTAGGTCATCGAGGTGCCCCACTCCACCAGGTCGTTGCGGAACAATCCGCCAAGACCCATGAGCATGCACGAGACGGTGCAGTTCCCGCCGATGAAGTCCCGCACCCCGCGCGCCAGGCCCTCGTCGATGACCGAGCGGTTCACCGGGTCGAGCACGATGATCGAGTCGGATTCCATGCGCAGCGTCGACGCGGCGTCGATCCACAGCCCGTCCCATCCGGCATCGCGCAGCTTCGGGTACACCTCGCTGGTGTAGCCGCCGCCCTGGGCGGTCACGATGATCGGCAGTTTGGCAAGGGTTTCGACGTCGTAGGCGTCCTGCAGGGTTCCGGCGCCCTCAGCGAACGACGGCGCCGGCGCGCCCGCGTTCGAGGTCGAGAAGAACACCGGGTTCAGGAGGCTGAAGTCGCCTTCGTCCTGCAGTCGCTGCATGAGGACGGAGCCGACCATGCCGCGCCAGCCGACGAAGCCCACCGAGGGCAGGGGAGAGGTACTTGCTGCGGAGGTCATAATCCAAGCTTAGGGGAGGACGGCGGACCGCGCTTGGCCCTTTACGCGCCGCTGCCGCCGGAGGCGCGCGACCACAGGCTCAGCCGGTAGCGGGTTCCGCTGCTGCTGGTGAGCCACCCCGAGGCGGGGCTGATGCCCTTGAGGTTCCACTCGGGGCCCAGCACCGGGGCCTTGGTGTCGCCGTCGGTTCCCGATTCGAGAACCGTCACGGCGGCGATGTTGGCATGGGCAACGGCTTCCTCGTAGAGGCGGCCCCCGCCGATGATCCAGATCTCCTCCGCGCCGGGCGCGCGCCGGGCCTTCTCGAGCGCGGCTTCGAGGGATTCGACGACGACGGCGCCCTGGAGCGCGCCGGAAGAACTGACAACGATGTTGGTGCGGTCCGGCAGCGGCCGGTACTTCTCCGGGAACGACTCCCAGGTGCGCCGGCCCATGACCACGGGGTGGCCGGTGGTCATCGCCTTGAAGTGGGCCATATCCTCGGGAACATGCCAGGGCAGGCCCCCGTCCTTGCCGATGATTCCACTTGTCGTCTCCGCCCAGATCATGCCGATGACCGGTTCGCCGTTGGCCGCATCCGCGACGGTTACCCAGTCGGAGATTCCGTCAAAGACTCCGTCGAAACTCATACGGCGATCGGAGCCTTGATGGTGGGGTGGTGCTGGTAGTCGAGCACTTCGAAGTCCTCCAGGGTGTAGTCCGAAATCGACTCGGGCCGGCGGGTGATGCGCAGGCGCGGGTAGGGGTAGGGCTTGCGGGTGAGCTGTTCGGTGACCTGCTCCACGTGGTTGTCGTAGATGTGCACGTCTCCTCCGGTCCAGATGAACTCGCCGGGTTCGAGCCCGGCCTGCTGGGCCACCATGAGGGTGAGCAGGGCGTATGAGGCGATGTTGAAGGGAACCCCGAGGAAAGTGTCGGCCGACCGCTGGTACAGCTGGCAGGAGAGCCTGCCCGGGCCCTCGGCCGAGGGTTCGACGTAGAACTGGAAGAACGCGTGGCAGGGCGGAAGGGCCATTTTGGAGATTTCCGCGACGTTCCACGCCGAGACGATGTGGCGGCGCGAGTCGGGGTTCGCCTTCAGGCCCTCGATGACCTGGGCGATCTGGTCGATAGAGCCGCCGTCGGGGGTGGGCCAGGAGCGCCACTGGACGCCGTACACCGGCCCGAGCTCCCCGTCTGTGTCGGCCCACTCGTCCCAGATCGTCACGCCCTGCTCCTTAAGCCAGGAGACGTTCGATTCGCCGCGCAGGAACCAGAGCAGCTCCAGGGCCACCGACTTGAAGTGGACGCGCTTGGTGGTGATCAGCGGGAAGGACTCGCTGAGGTCGAAGCGCAGCTGCCGGCCGAAGACACTGCGCGTGCCGGTGCCCGTCCTGTCGCTTTTCGCAGCACCGTTGGCCATCACGTCGCGCAGCAGGTCTTCGTAGGGGGTCAGGAGTTCACTCACCCTGCCAGTCTAACGAGCGGCCGCGGCCGGCGGTGACGGGCAGGGATTGGCGCGCCGGGCGTTCCGGGCTAGTCGTCGTAGGCGCGGTACTGCTCCACCGAGACAATCCGGCCGAAATGGCTGTTGCTCACCTGGCAGATCACCGCTTCACCCGGGGCGAGGTACGGGTCAACCGCCGGCAGCCGGGCCGCGAGCGGCTTGGGCATGTGGCCGCGCAGCACTTCGAAGACCAGGGGGAGCACCGGGCGGTGCGTGCAGATCGCCACCGACTGTCCCTTGTCCAGGGCCTTCTCCACCGCCGTGCGCGCACGGGCGGGTTTGCGGGCGGCGTCGTGCTCGGTGAGCGCGTCGACGAGTTTAAGCTTCGCCTCGCGCTGGGTCACGTAGGGCGACACGGTCTGGACGCAGCGCACCCACGGGCTGCTGATCACCCGTGAGGGCTGCCACGCCTGGAGCAGCCGGCTGACGGCGACGGCCTGGCGCCGGCCCGTGGCGGCGAGCGGACGTTCCCCTTCGGCCCGGCTCCAGGAGGAGCGCGGCTTCGCCTTCGCGTGCCGGACGACGATCAGCGGCCAGGTGTCGAGGTGGCCGCGTTCGTGGGCTTCCTCGAGGGCGGCGAGCGGTTCGTGGTCCGACTGGCTGGAAAGCAGCCGCCGGGCCTTCGCCGGGGTGGCCCACTGGTACTCGTCGACTTCCTTGCCGTCGGGGACGGGCACGAGGCGGTCTGCTTTGGCGGCCCAGTAGTGGACCAGCTTCAGCCCCGAGGCAACGGGGTAGCGGATCGAGGGCAGCGGCAGGCCGAGGCGGACCTCAAGGCCCACCTCCTCGCGGGTCTCCCGGACGGCGCACTCCGGGGTTGTCTCTCCGGGGTCGAGCTTGCCCTTGGGCCAGGACCAGTCCTTGTACCGCGGGCGGTGGATGAGCAGGACCTCCAGCCGCCCCTTTTCGGTCCGCCAGCAGAGCGTCCCGGCCGCGACGATCCCGACTTCCGACGCGCCCGCCGGAGGATGCTCGGTGGCGCTTTGCAGGTTTGCCGACATCAGCGGCGGGCGGCCGCGCGCTGCCGGGCGCGGGAGGCGAGCAGCCAGGACTGGACGTCGCCCAGCGGGCCGTCCTCGCCCTCGGAGTGCCGTGTCCAGCACCCCTCGGCGTCGAGGTGCCAGCTCGCGGTGCGCGGATCCATGTAGCGGTCCATGAGGGTCATCAGGTATTCGATGTCGTCGGCGGCGCTCAGCTGCACCAGGGCCTCGACCCTCCGGTCGAGGTTGCGGTGCATCATGTCAGCGGAGCCAATGAACACGGCGGGGTCGCCGCCGTTGGCGAACGCGAAAACCCGCGAGTGTTCAAGGAACCGGCCGAGCACCGAACGGACCGTGACGTTGTCGCTGAGCCCCGGGACGCCCGGCCGGACCGAGCAGATGCCGCGCACGATCACGTCGACCTGCACTCCGGCCTGCGAGGCGCGGTAGAGCGCATCGATGATCGCTTCATCGACGATCGAGTTGACCTTGATGATCACGCGGGCGCCCAGGCCCGCCTTCTTGTTGGCGATCTCCCGTTCGATGCGGTCGATCAGCCCGGAGCGCACCGACCGCGGGGCGACGAGGAGGCGCTTGAACGTTGACTTCGGCGCATACCCGGAAAGCTGGTTGAACAGCCGCGACAGGTCCTGTCCCACCTGGTCGTTCGAGGTGAGCAGGCCCAGGTCCTCGTAGTAGCGGGCGGTGCGGGGGTGGTAGTTGCCCGTGCCGATGTGGCAGTAGCGGCGCAGGCCGTCGATTTCCTGCCGGACCACCAGGGAAAGCTTGCAGTGGGTCTTCAGGCCCACGATCCCGTAGACCACGTGGACGCCGGCCTGCTCAAGTTTCCGCGCCCAGGAGATGTTCGCCTGCTCGTCGAAGCGTGCCTTGATCTCCACGAGGGCGAGCACCTGCTTGCCGGCCTCGGCGGCGTCGATGAGGGCATCGACGATCGGGGAGTCGCCCGAGGTGCGGTAGAGGGTCTGCTTGATGGCCTGCACCTTCGGATCCGCCGCCGCCTGTTCGAGGAACGCCTGAACGGAGGTGGAGAAGGAGTCGTACGGGTGGTGCAGGAGGATGTCCCGGCGCCGCATTGCCGCGAAGACGTTCGCCGCCTTCGAGGTTTCGCTCTCGTTGAGGTGGCGGCTGGTGTGCGGCACGTGCTTGGGGTAGTGGAGTTCGCCGCGGTCGATCTTGCCGATGACGCTCAGGCCGCGCAGGTCGAGCGGAGCCGGAAGGGTGTACACCTCGTCCTCTTCGACGCCGAGCTCGCGCGAGAGCAGGGCCCGGATGCTGGGGTTGATGTCGGTAGTGACCTCAAGGCGCACCGGAGGGCCGAACCGGCGCCGCAGCAGCTCCTTCTCGAGGGCCTGGAGGAGGTTCTCGGCGTCGTCCTCCTCTACCTCGAGGTCTTCGTTGCGGGTCACCCGGAACGTGTGGTGCTCGAGGACCTCCATACCCGGGAAGAGCTGGTCGAGGTGGACCGCGATGACGTCCTCGAGGGCGATGAAGCGCGCGGTGCGCCCCGCGACGTTGCCGGCGCGCGGTCCGTCGACCGAGATCAGCCGGGGCAGCTGATCGGGCACCTTAACGCGGGCGAAGAGTTCCTTTTCGCTGACGGGGTTGCGCACCACGACGGCGAGGTTGAGGGAAAGCCCGGAAATGTAGGGGAACGGGTGGGCCGGGTCGACCGCCAGCGGCGTGAGGATCGGGAACACCTTCTCCGCGAAGAGCTTGTTCAGCTCCTGCCGCGCCGGCTCGTCGAGTTCGTCCCATGTGGTCAGGAGGATCCGCTCCTTTTCGAGGGCGGGGCGGATCTGCTCGGCGAACACGCGGGCATGGCGCTGCTGGAGGTGGTAGCCGTCCTCCATGATCTTCTCGAGCTGCTCGATCGGGCTCAGACCGGCAGCGGACGGCACTGCGAGTCCTGTGGCGATGCGGCGCTTGAGCCCGGCGACCCGCACCATGAAGAACTCGTCGAGGTTGGAGGCGAAGATCGAGAGGAAGCCAACGCGCTCGAGCAGGTAGAGGTCGGGGTCCTCGGCGAGCTCCAGTACCCGCGCATTGAAGTCGAGCCAGCTGATCTCCCGGTCGAGGAACCGGTCGGGTCGGATGTCCCCGGAGGGCAGCAGGCTCGGGGCGAACTCCGGGATGTCGATGCGGTCCTGGGTTGCCCGGGCCGGAGCGGTCTCCGACGACCCATACAGGGATGGAACTCGGGCTGCGGTCTCAGATGCCATGGTGTCTCCTGCGGCGGTTGTTGGTGGCTCCGGGGCGCGCGTAGAAGCGGGCACTGTACTCCAACCCAACCTTACAAGCTGGGCGTGTCTTCTCCACCTGCGTACATAACATCCACATCCCACCGGGTGAACCCCAGGGCCCGGTACAAGGCGACGGCTGCCGTGTTGTCCGCATCGACGTAGAGCATGATCGCCTGAAGGCCCCGTCCGTGCAGGTGCTCGATGCCGGCGATCGTGAGGGCCCGGCCCAGGCCCCGCCCCTGGGCAGCCGGGGTCACTCCCACTACGTACACCTCGCTAATGGGAGGGTGGCCGCCGGTGCCGGCGTGGACCTTCGTCCAGTGGAAGCCCAGCAGTTCGCCGTCGGACATGCGTTCGGCGAGCAGGAAACCCTCGGGATCGAACCAGTCCTCGGCCATGCGGGCCTGAAGGTCGGACAGCTCCATCGAGCCCTGTTCGGGGTGGTGGGCGAACGCGGCGCGGTTGGCCTGGAGCCAGCGCTCCTCGTCCTGTCCCGGAACGAAGCTGCGGATCCGCACATCCTCGGGCAGGGTCAGCGGGACCGCCGCTTCCTCGGCAGCGGCGCGGGTCTGACGCATGCGCCACAGCTCCCGCACCGGGCGGAAACCGTAGCGGCCCGCAAGCACCGCGGCGGCGGCATGGTTTCCGTGCGACCAGGCGAGCAGGGAGGGGAACCCGGAGGCGGTGACCGCCTCGGCGAGGGCGGTGCCCACCCCTTCGCTGCGGCTGTGCGGTGCAACGACCATCTCCACGACGGCGCCGGAAGCCTCGCTGCCGTCCTGTCCCCGGGGAACAGTGACGACGGCGACGCCGGCCAGCTCACCACCGTCGTCCCCGCTTCCGGTGGCGGATGCGCCGCTGGCGCCCGGGCTCCCTGCGGCGGCGGGGCGGGCGGTGAACACGCGCAGTCCCGCACCGGGGGCGGCGGAGCGGAGCTCGACGAGGGTCTGCTCCGACAGGGGAGGATTCCCGTCGGCCTCGGCGGCGCGCGCGGCGAGGACCCGGATCTCCTCGAGCACCGCGGGCTCTGGTGTTCCGGAGGTTGAGGTGATTACCCAGGTGGGAAGCTGCTGGTCGGCGATCATGCGCCCAGCCTAGTCCCCGGAAAGCCGATCACCGATGCCGGTTTGGCCGCTTCAGCAACGATGCTGTAGCGTAAGGAACCGTTCCGGGGGGATGCACCAATGGGGTGCCCGCGATACGTTCGACCCGTATGTCCTCCACTGAAGGGCCCAGGCCCTCAAAACCCTCCTTCCCTGACGGGGAGGAGGGTTTTGTTTTTGCCGGCTCCGGAACCGGCGATGCTGGCCCGGAGGCGCTTCAGGTGTGCTAGTTCAGGCGTCCTGGTTGACCGAGGCCGGCTCCTCCGGCATGCGGGTCAGGGTGAAGCGGTAACCGACATTGCGCACCGTGCCGATGAGCTGTTCGTAGTCCGGGCCGAGCTTGGCCCGCAGGCGCCGCACGTGCACGTCGACGGTGCGGGTGCCGCCGTAGTAGTCGTACCCCCAGACCTCGTGGAGCAGCTGGTCGCGGGTGAAGACCCGGCCGGGATGCTGGGCCAGGTACTTCAGCAGCTCGAACTCCTTGTAGGTGAGGTTCAGCGGCTCTCCGCCCACGCGGGCCGTATAGCTCGCCTCATCGATGACGACCCCGGAGGCGTGGATCTCGGTGCTGGTTTCCTCGCTTGCCGCGTTCGCCCGTGCGATCACCAGGCGCAGCCTCGCCTCGACTTCGGCCGGACCCGCCGAGTCGAGGACGACGTCGTCGGCGAGCCAGCTCGCGGCGACCGCCGTCATTCCGCCCTCGGTAAGGACGAGCATCAGCGGCGCGCTCAGGCCGGTGGCCTTCAGCAGCTGTGTCAGCGAGCGCGCGCCGACGAGGTCGCGCCGAGCGTCAACCAGCACGACGTCGCAGGGCTCGGTCTCAAGCAGCGCGGTCGGCTCCGCGGGGAGGATGTGGACCTTGTGACTCAGCAGTTCAAGCGCGGGCAGGATTTCCACCGACGAACCCGGAGTGTTCGTGAGCATCAGGATGTGCGGCATATGTCCTCCACTGGTTGGGACGCGCATCATCGGGCGGGAACGCCGGTGCCGCCCGGGGGACCGGGAGCCGCCGTCGGTAAAGAATTTCGACAAGTATACCCACCCGCGATTTTCCGCCCGGGTGCACCGTTTCCTGAACCCTTCGGGCATAGGGCAGTATTGCTCGGGTGAGAAACTGGATAGTTGCCGCCGCCGCCACCGCCGCAGTGGCAGGCATCGTTTCCGCCTCCTATTTCTCCCTCGGCGCGCTTGCAGTGACCGCCGCCGTCTTCTCGGCCGCCGCAGCCATTGGTTGGCCGCACCTGCTGAATGTTCCGGCCCGGAAGAGCCAGGCCGCCGCGATCGGCCTCAGCGCCCTGGCCGCCGTCGCCGCAGCCGCGATCACCCCCGGCCCTGAATTCCTTGTCTGGCTGCCCGGGGCCGTCGCCCTCGGCGTTGGGGCCGTGTTCCTCATCCAGCTGATCCGGGGAACCGGACAGAGCCACCGGCTCGAATCGACCCTCGGGGCCAGCTCCGGGGTGTTCGCCGTCGCCCTCGGCTCGGGCTGGGTCGCAGCGGACCGCCTCGCCGTCAACGCCGCCGATTCGGGCACCCTGCTGGTCGCCGGGGCCAGCATCCTTGCCTCACTTGCCGTGTCGCTGCTGCCCTGGCCCGACCGCGCGACCGCTCCGCTGGCGCTGCTGGCCGGCGGTGCCGCCGGAGCCGTCGGCGCGGTGCTGGCCTCGGGGGTGCCGCCCGTGCCCGCCGCCATCGTGGGCGTGGTCTGCGGTGCCGTCGTGGCGAGCGGACGCCGCCTGCTGCTCGCCCGTGAGGTCCCGCTGTCGGCGGCGGCAGCGGTGTCGGCGGGAATCACCCCGGTGCTCGGTCTGGGAGCCCTCGTGTATTTCCTGGACAAGCTGCTGCTCTCCTGAGGCCGCGGGCTCCAGATGGTTGTTCTGCCCGGAGCGGTGGAGGCTAGGATGGTGCCATGTCGATTCTTGCGATTGAAATCTTCTTCATCTGCCTGCTTGTCATCTCCGGGCTCGCCATGGCCGGCTTCGCCGCGCTGGTGATCGCCCGCCTTTACAAGGGCCAGAAGTAGCACTACGGGGTCTCCTTAATGTCGATCGAACTTCCCACCGACCTGACTCCAGAGCTGGTTCCGCTGTCGTGGCTGCTCGGAGTCTGGGAGGGAACCGGCCGCCTCGGCGAGGGCAATGCCGAGTCCGAGCACTTCGCCCAGCGGGTGACCTTCGAACAGCACGGCCTTCCCTACCTGCAGTACAGCGCGGAGAGCTGGCTCACCGACGAGCAGGGCGCACGGCTGCGGCCGCTGTCGGTGGAGACGGGGTTCTGGGCGCTTGACCGCAAGCTCAACGACGCCGATGTCGGCCCGGGTCTGTCCCCGGCCGACATCGTGCCGGCGCTGAAGACGGCCGACGAGGTGGAGCAGTTCCGCAACGACTCGGGCGGCTTCGACATCACCGCGACAATCGTGCACCCGGGCAGCATCGCCGAACTGTACTACGGCAGCATCAAGGGCCCGCAGATCCAGATGTCGACGGACCTGGTGATGCGCGGCCAGCATTCCAAGGAATACACGGCCGCCACCCGCCTCTTCGGGCTTGTCGAGGGAGACCTGTACTGGCGCTGGGATGTGGCGGCGTCCGGGAACTCGCTCGAGGCCCACGCCTCGGCGATCCTGAAGAAGATTTCCTAGGACCGGGAGCGCCGCGCTCCCGGCCTCCGCCAGGGAATAGCACCGCGTGAAAGGCGTTACATCCACATGACCTATACCAGCCCCCTGCTCGGCCTGCCCGGCGCGGTTCCCGGCGGCGAGCCCGACCAGCCGGTCGCAGCCCACTACGGCGACCCCTTCCGGGAGCAGCGCATGCTCGCCCAGGGCTCGGCGGTGGTCGACCTTTCCCACCGCGGGGTCGTCACTGTGGCAGGGCCCGACCGGCTGAGCTGGCTCAACACCCTCTCCTCCCAGCTGCTCCTCGACCTGAAGCCCGGGAAGAGCTCAGAGACACTGCTGCTCACCGTGCAGGGCCGGATCGAATACTTCGCCCGGATCATCGACGACGGCGCCACCGCCTGGCTCATAGTGGAGGGTGCCGAGGCGCCGGCGCTCACTGCCTGGCTCGAACGCATGAAGTTCATGCTGCGGGTTGAGGTCGCCGACGTTTCAGCGGACTGGGCGGTCGTGGGATCAGTGCGGCCGGTCGAGGAGTTCGCCGGGCGCGTCGTGTGGCAGGACCCCTGGCCCGAGGTCGCACCCGGAGGGTTCCGGTACTCGGTGCTCGAGGAGCAGTCCCACCCCGGTCGGGAACGGCCCTGGTTCGAATACCTCCTGCCGCAGGAGGACCTCTACAACGCCGTCACGTCCCTTCCCGGGATGGAGCCCGCCGGGATGCTCGCAGCCGAAGCGCTGCGGATTGCGGCGTGGCGTCCGCGTAACGGGTTTGAGACCGACGACAAGACCATCCCGCACGAACTTGACCTGATGCGCACCGCGGTGCACCTCGCAAAGGGCTGCTACAAGGGCCAGGAGACCGTGGCGCGCGTCCACAACCTTGGTCACCCGCCGCGCCGGCTCGTGTTCCTCCACCTCGACGGCAGTCAGCACACCCTGCCCGAGCGCGGCAGCGAGGTGATGCTCGAGGGGCGGACGGTCGGCCGCATCACCTCCGTGGCCCACCACTGGGAAATGGGCCCGATCGCCCTGGCCGTCATCAAGCGCTCCGTCGACCCGTCAGTGGACCTGCTGGTGCAGGGCGCCGACGAAGCCTACGCGGCGGCCCAGGAGGTCATCGTCGCCCCCGACGCCGGCCAGGTTGTCGGCCGCGCCAGCGGATTCCTGCGGAGCCCGCGGTGAGCCAGGACGATTCCGGCGCCGAGGCCGCCTTCGCCCTTGCCGCAGCCCTCTTCGACGCCGCACGCCAGGGCGATGCCGCGACGCTGACCCGCTACCTCGACGCGGGCGTTCCCGCTGACCTGACCAACGCCGCCGGGGACACGCTGCTGATGCTCTCCGCCTACAACGGGCATCCGGCACTGGTGCGCGACCTCGTTGCCCGCGGCGCCGACGTCAACCGGGTGAACGACCGCGGCCAGACCCCGCTGGCCGGGGCCGTCTTCAAGGGCCACACGAGCACGGCGCAGATCCTCCATGCCGCCGGTGCCGACCCCGACGCCGGCACCCCAACAGCCCGCGCGGCGGCCGAAATGTTCGGACGCAGGGAACTCTCCGACCTGTTCGGCTGAGCGGAACCGGGCACAGCAGCCGCCTTCCGGGGTCTGGGTGCGGCGGTTCCGGGAGCACGCTGGCTAGGCGTTGAGCGCAACGCCCGTCTGGGTTCCGGCGTACTCGAAACCGGCACGCCGGGCCGCCCGCTGCGACGATGTGTTGTCGGTCCGGGCCCGCCACTGCGGGATGAAGCCCGCAGCCATTGCCTCTTCGACGGCGACGGCTGCAATCCGGTGCCCGAAGCCCCGTCCGCGGTGCTGCGGGGCGGTGAGCACGCTCAGGTGGGCGAGGATGCCGGCCCAGGGTTCGTAGCCGGCGCCGGCCAGCGGTTCCGGTTCGTCGGGTTGAGTGTCGTCGACAAGGACGAATCGGTGTTCGAGCCCGCCAAGGCCCGCCTCGGCAACGTCGTCGGACGGACACTGCTGCTCAAGTGCCTCAACGAACTGGCGTTCGCTGGTGACGGCCGCGTCGCGGTGCGGGTCCACCGGCGGGAGGGCATCGCAGTAGTAGAGCTGCGCCTCGCCCAGCCCGCGGCCGCCCCGGTGGCGGGTCATCGCCAAGAGCACCGACTGCCTCCTCAGCTCCCGAGCCGGCAGGTCACGTGCGGCGGCGACGGCCCATGCCGGGCCGACCAGGGCCTCCTTGCCGAACAGGGTAAGGAAGCTCAGCCGGTCGGCCGTGTCATCGACGTGGATGATGCGCTCGGAGTGCTCCCCGGCAAACGCCGAATCGTCGAGGTGGAGCAGCCGCGACCATGCCAACTGGATGATCGCCACGGTTCCAGGATCCAGTTCCATGAGCGCAACTTAGCACGGGCTGAAGGGGCGCGGCGCCGCCCCGGTATCAGCGGACGAGGACCGCGGGATCAGCCGAAGAGGATCGCGGCCTCGTCGTAGCGGTGCTGGGGAACCCGCTTAAGCTTGCCCAGGGCGTCCTCAAAATTGACGTGCGCAATCTCGGTGCCGTGGAGGGAAACCATCGTGCCCCACAACCCGTCGACAACCGAGTCGACTGCCGCCATGCCCAGCCGCGTCGCGAGGACCCGGTCGAAGGAGGAGGGAACCCCGCCGCGCTGGATGTGGCCGAGGATCGTGGCACGGGTCTCGATGCCCGTGCGCGCCTCGATCTCCGGTGCAAGCTGGTCGGCGATTCCGCCCAGCCGGGGCCGGCCGAAGGTATCAAGCCCGCGCTCCGAGTGCGCCTGCTCAAGATGGGCCGGAACGAACCCCTCGGCGACAACAACCAGGGGCGCGCGCCCGCGTTCGTTGGCCTCGGTGACCCACTTGGCGATCTGCTCGATGCTTGTCTGCTGCTCGGGAATGAGGATGGCGTGGGCGCCTGAGGCCATTCCCGCGTGGAGTGCGATCCACCCCACGTGGCGGCCCATGACTTCGGCGATCATGCACCTGCTGTGCGATTCGCCCGTGGTGCGGAGGCGGTCGATCGCCTCGGTGGCGATCTGCACGGCGGTGTCGAAGCCGAAGGTGTAGTCGGTGGCGTCGAGATCGTTGTCGACGGTCTTCGGCACTCCGACGATCTTCAGGCCCGCGTCGGTCAGCCTCTTGGCGGCGGCAAGGGTTCCCTCGCCGCCGATGGCGATCATCGCGTCGATGCCAAGGGACTCCATCGTCGCCCGGATGGCGTCGGGCCCCCCGTTGCCCTCGAAGGGGTTGGTGCGCGACGTGCCGAGGATGGTGCCGCCCTGCTTCGAGATGCCGCGCACCGCCTGCCGGGGCAGGTCGATGGTATCGCCCTCGACAACTCCCCTCCAGCCGTCGCGGAAGCCGACGAACTCAAGGTTGTGAGTGCGTATGCCCTTGAGCACCGCTCCCCGGATCACTGCGTTGAGTCCAGGGCAGTCGCCTCCGCTGGTGAGAATTCCGATCTTCATTGGTTACATTCCTTCAGCGTGGTGGACGGGTCATCGCGGAGCGCGCCGTCGGGCTCACCTATGATTCTAGACACAGGGATGTCCTGCGGTGTTGCTGACGCTGCGCGGGGAGAACAACGCAGTGCCGCGGTGGCTGCGGTGGAAGAGGCGGCTGCGCCGCCCGGGCCGTCCTCCGCTCCGATACACCCGCCGGCCCGTACCCCAAGGAGGACTCCGCTCGTGCCCAACACCGGGATCGCGCCCACCGTACGCAGGATGGCGGCCATTTCGAGGCCCGTGCTGTGGATCAATACCCTGGGCACCGGGGTGGTCGGCATGTGGCTGGCCGGGGAGCTGTGGCGCTGGGAAGCGGCCGTTCTCCTGATCTGGCTCACCCTGCCGTTCAACCTCCTGATCTACGGGGTCAACGACATCTTCGACCAGGACACCGATGCGCTCAACCCGCGCAAGGGTTCCCTCGAAGGCGCCCGGATCCGCTCCAGCGAGGTCCGGCCGATCTGGCTCGCGGTGCTCCTCACCAACGCCCCGTTCCTGGCCTACTTCCTGTTCACCCTGCCCGCCGCGGCCCTGCTGTGGGTGGGTCTTTACGTTGGAATCTTCGTTTTCTACTCGGCGCCGCCGCTGCGGTTCAAGGCGCGGCCCTTCCTCGACTCGCTGAGCAACGCCGCCTACGCCTTCCCCCTGGTCTTTGTGCCGCTGGCCCTCGGCGCGGCACCGGCCTGGCCCGCGGCCCTTGGGCTCATGGCCTGGAGCGCCGCCAAGCACACCTTCGACGCTGTCCAGGACATTGAGGAGGACCGTGCGGCCGGAATCAGCACCACGGCGGTACGGCTCGGCGCCGGCGGCGTCGTGGCCTGGAGCGGCTGCTGGTGGCTCGCCTCGACCTGGCTCTTCGCCCTCGTCAGCCTTCCGGTCGCCGCGGTGAACCTTGCGATCGCGGGCTGGCTTGTCATCTCGCTGCTGCGCTCGCCGTCCCCCGAAACCGGGCACCGGCTGTACCGCTGGTCAATCGCCTTCCCCTACATTGCCGGAACGGTTGCGGGCATCCAGCTCACCGGAGCCCTCCTGCTCGGAATCTACCCGTGAGCCGGGTTGTCGTTGTCGGAGGGGGCATCGGAGGCCTCGCCTCGGCCGCCCTGCTCGGAAGCGCCGGCCATTCGGTGACACTGCTCGAGGCGGCTCCGACCATCGGCGGGAAGAGCCGCCGCATCGTGCTCGCCGGGCAGCGGATGGACACCGGTCCGTCGCTGTTCACCTTCCCCGCCGTATGGGCCGAACTGCTGCGGCGCATCGACGGATACGCCGCCGCCTCCGATGCGCCGGCCGCCAGCGCGGAGCGCACCGCGGCACTGCGGCTCGAACAGCTCCCGGAAGTCGGGCGCTACTACCTCCGGGGCGAGTCGTGCCCGCTGCCGGTGCCGCCCGGACATCCGTGGCACGCGGCCTGGGAACGGTTTTCCGCGCTCCACGGCAGCCTCGGCGGGGACGTCACCCGCCTGCTGACCACCGAGCCTCTTGCGCCGGCCGCCTACCCGGCGCTCCGCCGGCTCGCCACGCTGTACGGGCGCCGGCTGACAACGCAGAGCTACCTCGACAGCCTGACCTGGCTGCCCGACGGACTGCGGGAGGTCATCGCCATCCACACCCTCAACGCGGGGGTGAGTCCCACCCGCACCCCCGCGCTCTACGCCAGCATGCCGGCCATCATGGCGCAGGACGGCGTGTGGGTGCCGCGCGGGGGCGTCTACGAACTCGTTGAGGCGCTCGGGCGCCTTGCGGAAGCGGCGGGAGTGGACGTCCGCGTCGGGGAGCCGGTGACAAGGATCGAACGGCGCAGGGTGGTGACCGGCACCGGAACCTACCCGGCCGACGCCGTCGTCGCGGGTATCGATGCGCAGCGCCTGTCAGGGCTCCTGCGGGGAAGGACGCCGCGGGCGCCCCGCCGGCTTTCCTGTTCCGCGGTGGGCCTCTACGCGGTGCTCAAGCGCCCGCTGCCCGAGGGGACGCCCCGCCACGGCGTCATCCTGCCCGATGAGCCGGGGGAGCTGTACGCCCGGCTCGAGGCCGGGAAAGAACCCGACCAGACGATGGCCTTCGCCAACTACTACCCGGCGGGCGAGGTCTACCCGAACTCGGCGCCCACCCTGGCACTGCTGCTGACCTGCCCGGCCAACGCCCGCTCCTACGCCGCAAGCGATGCCTTTCCCGCCCGGGAGATGGACCGCGTCTCAACGGTCCTCGGGTTGCCAGAGCCGCTTTCCGGCTATATCGCCGAGCAGGCGCTCATCGACCCCGCCTACTTCAGCGAAGCCGGTTCGGCGGGAGGGGCCCTGTACGGGGCGCTCCGCCCGGCCTGGATGAGCGGACCCCTCCACGTTCCCGCCCAGTGGTCGCCCCGCCGGCCCTGGCTCTGGCGCGTGGGCGCCTCGGTCCATCCGGGCGGCGGGTTGCCCGCCGTCCTTGGCGGCGCGCTGATGTCGACGGAAAGGCTGCTGCGGTCCCTGGCCCGTTCCCGGTGAGCGGTTCCGCCGGTCAGGTGCGGCTTGACGACGGTATGCGGTCCGGTGCCGCGAGCAGGGCGCGCCGCCGGATCAGGAAGGCGAGGAGCACGGCAGCCAGCACCGCAGGGAAGACAAGGAACGAAAAGATCGAAACACCGAGCCAGAAGCTCAGGGAAAGCAGCAGGCTGTCGAGCAGCCCCGGCCGAACCGTGCCGCTGCTGAGCCTGCGGCCGCCGATGAGGATGAGGATCGCCGCGGCGCACAATCCCGAGAGCAGCCAGCCGGCGTAGTTGCTCAGCGGCACCCCGTAGTAGGGTCCGCCGTCAGCCCAGGTCCAGAACCCAAGGGAGACGGCACCCGGGTCGAGCACCCCGTCGACGAGGACCAGCAGCACGGCCGACGCGGCGATGGCCCTCAGCAGCGGAAGCCGGCCGGCGAAGGCGGCGGCGGTTCCGATGACGAGGGGAACATACGAGAGGGGGAGCAGGAAGGGGACAAGGCCGAACGCCTTCGGCCCGAGGGGATCGCCATAGGAAAAGCTGCCGTAGGGAAACCCTGATGCCACTCCAAAGCCTTCGATGAGATAGCCGAAAACCGAGACGGCTGCCAGGGCAGCCGCGGCCCGGCCCGCACCGAGCTGGCGGAACAGCGCGATGAACGAGGGCAGGGCGATCAGCAGGTTGAAGAAGTAGGACGCCACATCGGCGCCGGGGGCGCCGGGAAAGCGGACCACGAAATACCCCGAAACCAGCAGGAACAGACACGCTGCGGCCAGGAGGGGCGGGAAACGGCGGGAGCGGGCAGGGGTGGGCATTTACCCATCGTTGCAGGTTGGCTGCCGCCACAGCAGCAGCGGCGGTTCAAAACCGGCCGGCGCGCCCGCCGCGCGCCGGCCCGAACCCCGGATCAGCCCTGGCGGGCCTTGATGCGGGGGTTTTTCTTGTTGATGACCATGGTGCGTCCACGACGGCGGACGATCTGGCCGCCCGGGATCGCCTTGAGCGCCCTCAGGGAATTGCGTACCTTCATGCTGTGCTCCTTGGATCGGGGTTGTTGAACCGGGCGTGTGGGCCGAACTCAGCCTTCGCACTCGGAGCAGTACTTCGCTCCGTTATGCACGCGTGCGAGCTGGCTGCGGTGGTGGACAAGGAAACATGACATACAGGTGAACTCATCGTCCTGCTGGGGAACGACCTGGATCTGCAGCTCTTCGTGTGAAAGGTCTGCTCCAGGCAGGTCGAACCCGTCGGCAAGGTCGATCTCTTCGATGTCGATCACTGCCGTCTGCGTGATTGCGCTGCGCTGGGCCTTGATCGCCTCGAGTGACTCATTGACCGGCTGGTCTTCTTGGCTGACGCGTGGGGCGTCGTAATCGGTTGCCATAAAGTGCTTTTTCTCCTTCAAGAACGAGACCAGGAACGACGGACCTCGTGCCCTCCATAACGGACTGAAGCCCGCCGGAATTCCCGGGCGGCGCAGGGCCCTTCCGGTGCCGTAGAAGGGCAGGCGGGCCGCTGATTCCGACGGCGGCAGGCAGCGTTTCGGACCGAAATGCATCATTGCTTTGCATCACGGGAAAGAAGGCGGCCAAGGCTAATGGTGGCGCCCGGGCGGGCCACGCGGTTTCAGGGAAGCGTTCACCTCATCCTCTGCGCGGGCTTCATCTCGTTGGCGGTCAATCCGTAAAAGCAGGTGACGCACATCTCTAGTACTAATTTAGGACTTGATGGTAGCCTTTTGGGACTTGTTTCCCAATCGAAGGCTTTTTATGCGTATCCAGGGCTCAACCGTCATCGTTACCGGCGCCAACCGCGGCCTCGGCCGCCACTTCGTGGACCAGCTCCTCGCACGTGGAGCGGTCAAGGTCTATGCCGCCTCCCGCTCAGGGATCGAGGTCAGCCAGCCAGGCGTCGTTCCCGTGATCCTTGACGTCACCGACCCGGGCACGGTGTCGGCGGCCGCGGCTGCGGCCCAGGATGCCACCATCCTGATCAACAACGCGGGAATCCTCACCCCCACGAGCGTCATCGACGGCTCGATGGTTGATGTGCGCCAGGAGCTCGAGACGAACTTCTTCGGCACCCTTGAGGTGACCCGCGCCTTCGCGCCGATCATTACAGCCAACGGGGGTGGGGCGATCCTCAACGTGCTCTCGGTGCTGTCGTGGGCGCATTTTCCGAATGTCGGCGCCTACAGCGCCGCCAAGGCTGCCTCCTGGGCGATGACCAACTCCACCCGGCAAGAGCTCGCACCCAAGGGCATCGCCGTCTCCGCGCTGCATGTCGGCTGGATGGACACCGACATGGCCTCGCACGTTCCTGACGCGGAGAAGTCCGACCCTGCGGAGGTTGCATCGGATGCCCTCGACGCAATCGAGGACGGGGAGCCCGAGGTGCTCTTCGGTGAGCTCACCCGCAATGTGCGGCAGGCGCTCGCGGGCGATCTCTCGCAGTTGTACCCGGGCATCACCGTTCGAGCGCTCGCGGGCGGCTAGGTGTAACTGCGCGGGCCCGGAGCGAACGCCCGGCCTGTTTCAGGCCCCGCTTACGCGGGCGCTCGTGTCCGGGCGGAGCGCCGCCATTGTGACTGCGTCGATGGGCTCGCCGTCGAACCGGAGGGCGCCCGGCAGTGTGCCTTCCATCGTGAAGCCTGCCTTTTCATAGACGCGTCGGGCGCGCGGATTGAACGCGTAAACCTCAAGTTCGATCCGGTGGAGGGATGTCGAAGCGAAGGCGTGTCCGAGCAGGAGGGACGTCGCTTCGGAGCCGATGCCCCGGTCCCTCCCCGCCGGACCCAGCAGGATGCGGAAGTTGCAGGCGTTTTCGTCCGGGCGCCAGTCATTGAGCACGACCTCGCCCACGCAGCACCCGGTGGTGTTGTCCACGACGGCCAGGTCGAGCCGGTCCTTCCGGGCGCCCCGGGTCTCGTACCAGCGGCGCGTCTCGTCATCAAGCCGTCGGCTCCGGCCCCAGCTGCGCGCCCGGTCCGCCGCTTCGGCGGAGGAGGCGACGCTGCCGGTGAGGCGCAGCACTTCAGGGTCGGCGAGGATCGGTCCCATCCCGGCGATGTCGTCGGCGGTGAACGGGCGAAGCGTGCACAACCGACCCACGAGGGTGGGCTGGGTTGGAAAGAGGACCGGTCCGGGCATCGTTCCTTCAGCCATGATGTCCGTAGCCTAGGGCGTCATCCGGCGGCTGACGAGCCAGGGCCTTCGTCGAGCATGCGCGCCACCTTCGCCTCGAGGGAGGCGACGGCCCTCTCGGGCAGCACGATCAGCCCGTCCAGCTCCCTGCGCGCCCGCCGGTACGCGGTCTGCCGTTCGGCCGCGCTGGCCGCACCGTCCATGGCGAGGGTGATCAGTTTCCGGGCCCGGGCGAGCCGGACGCGCTCGGGCCCGGTGAAGGCCGCATCCTTCACGCGGCGGGCTTCGGCTTCGGCGATCTGGAAGGCCACGTCGTAGTCGTTGACTGCCGAGCGGTACGCGGCGAAGTCGCGGGTGTCGAGCGCGTCCGGCTCCGCGGGCCGCATTGCGTCCGCTTCCCGCTTGGCCCGCAGGAACGCCACGGTGAGCGGTTCGCGGACGTCGGTCATCATCGGGAAGTCGATCAGTTTTCCCACGTCGAGCTCATAGTCAAGCCACCGCTTGTTGACCGCGTCGTGCGCAGCCAGAACGGCCTCAACTTCGCCGATCCTTGCCTGCCGGTCCTTTTCGCCCTGATGCCTGAGCGTGTACAGCTCGACCTTGCGCTGGTGCCGGCGCTCGTTCGCCTTTGACCAGGATCTGCCCCATGCGGCGAAGACCCCGCTCAGCGGAAATACGAGCCACCAGTAGCTGCCGGCGAATTCGAAGAGGGGCTCCACGGCATCATCGTAGTTCCCCGGCCGCGCGGCCGCACCGCACCACCGGGCAGGGAGCGGCCCGGTGCGGATGCTCCGCACCGGGCCTTTTCCCTGGGGGCCGGGTCAGCGCCGGCCCACGAGCTGTTCGAGGGCGATTGTCCCGTCGGTCTTGGGAAGCAGGAGCCACAGGATGACGTAGGTCGGAAGGCCCACGAAGGGAAGCAGGAAGCTCAGCAGGATCCCGATGCGAACGTAGGACACCGGCCAGTGGTATTTCGCCGCGATTCCCGAGGCGACCCCTCCGAACATGCCTCCCGGGGCGCGTCGGACGGGGGAGGAGCGGAGGACCCGGAAGAAGGTATCCATGGCTGTGAGCCTTTCGTTGAGGTGGAGCTGATTCAGAAGCTGGTGAATTCAGTATCGTCCCTGTCGGCATCCCTGTCGGCGCCCCGGGACTGGCGGCGCGTCATCGAAGAGATGCCGCCCAGCACCAGGGCCAGGCCGGCGCCGATGAGCAGGCCGAGGAGCACGATTCCCAGATCGAACCGGATGCCGGTCAGCTGCGAGACAAGGATCAGGGCAGCGACCACGAGAATCACTCCGCCCCATACAACCGTTCCCGTCCGGATACGGCGTGTTGCTGCTGATTTCTCGGAGGTGCTCATTGTTCAATTCCATTCTGGTTCTGTGACACCCGGACCTGCGAGGCGGCGCCGCCGACCTCGAGGATGATCGACGGGCCGTCGGCGTTTTCGTTGAGCTCGCTGGTTCCTGGCCGCCAGAATCCCTCATACACCGTGGCAGCCGCCCCTTCGCCGGTCCGCACCGACCCCAGGGCCAGGCGGGAGCGGACTTCGACGGGCACGTCGTCGGGGATGAGGAACTCGACATCGCTCGCCAGCACCCGCACGGGAATCACCACGTCTCCGCTCAGGTCCCCGAGCCCGCGCAGGTCGATAGTGCTGTCACCGGCCACAACGGTGTACCCGTCCTCGGCACCCTGCACCGACGCCGCGGAGAGCGTGGTTCTGCTTCCGACGACGGTTGCTCCGTCTCCGAAGTTGGCCGAGACCACGGCTGACGAAACCGCTGCGGCAAACACGCAGGCGCCGGCGACGAAACCGACAAACCCCGAGGAGCGTCCGAGGAAGCCAAGGGCCACGATGGCGATGCCCAGGACGGCGGCCCCCGCCGCCAGCGCGACAGGGAGCACTGTCCCGTCCAAGTCGATGAGATCCGCGTAGTCGAGGGCCAGGATTGTTCCGACGGCGAGCATTGCCGCGCCGAGGGCCAGCGCCACGACGCTTCCGGTCGGGCCAGGGGTCTGCGGCCGCGGCGGAGGCACCGGGCGCGGCGGGGGAAAGACCGGCGGCATCGCTCCCGGGGGCACCGATCCCGACCCGAGGTAGTCAACCGGCGGATAACCGGGAGCGGTGTAGTCGACGGGCGGGTAGCCCGTGGAACCGGTGCCCGCCGGCGGGAAACCGCCAGCGGCCGGCGCGAATCCGGCAGCGGCCGAAAGCGGCGGGCCGGCGGGGAAGGTCTCGGTCGCCGGATACTGCTCCGGACCAGGCTGCCCAGTCTGGTAGGCGGAGGCCGGGAACTGCTGGGTCATGCCCATCGCTCCCGATGACCCCGGGAAGACCGGAGCTCCACCGCCCTGGGCGCGGGTCCTGCGTGATGAGGAGGAGAGCGCCCAGTACACGGCGAAGACGGCCGCGCCGATCCAAACCAGGGTCAGGACCACCCGCGCCCCGTCGTTGTCGCCGAGGAACGGGAGGTTCGGCCGCCAGAGTCCGGCAATCGTCACGAGCACCGCCCCGGTCATCCCCGCGGTCCAGTTGCCGCGGGCAGCCGATTCGACGTGGATCCGGCCGTCGGGTTCGGGCAGCAGCGCCCATGCCAGGCCGTACAGCAGCACGCCGATTCCGCCGAAGATTCCGAGGACGATGAGGATGCCGCGCACCAGGATCACATCGATCCCGGTCCGGTAGGCGATGCCCCCTGCAACCCCGCCGATCCAGCGGTCGGGTGTGCGGGTGATCTGGAGCGAACGCATCCTGTCAAAGAACGCGCCCCCGGAGGACGGCGCGGGCCGGGGAGGGGGTACTGCGGTGGACCCTGCCCGGGCGGAGTATCCGCCGCCGGCGGAGGCGTCCGCCGGTGCGGTGACGCGCCCCTCGGCGTCATCACCGGCGGACTGCGGAGGAAGTGGATCAAGGGGCGGTTCGGAAGTCATGCTTCGATCCTTCCAGCGCCCCGCCGGCCGGGCTATCGGGGGCCGCCCTGAAAAGCCCCTGAGGGAACCCCTGATTCGACGCTCCGGGCCCCCCTGAACGGTGAAGGCGTGCTTGGATTGAGCTATGAAACCGCCCCTGCTTCGTTCGCCCGACGGCCTCGTGGCCGGCGTCTGCGGCGGACTGGCCGTCCATCTCGGCGTGCCGCTGCGCGTTGTGCGCGTGGTCATGGTCCTGCTGGCCCTGACCGGCGGGGCCGGGGTGTTCCTCTACGCGTGGCTGTGGATCTTCGTGCCGATGTCATCCGACCGCCTCGTGGCCGCCACCGCCCCATTTCCGCTCACCGCCCCCGCGGCGGCCCGTACCGCCCCTCCGGTGGCCCGTACCGGCGAAGGGGCGGTGCGTGGCGGCAGCGCCGAACTGCCTCGGCGGTACGGCCGCCTGCGCGCTGGGCGCAAAGAGCTGCTCCTCGGCGCCGTCCTGCTGCTCCTGGCCGCTGTGCTGACCGCCCAGCAACTTGGCGTTGCCGTCCGGTGGGGCCAGATCGTTCCCATCGGAGCGGCGGGCGTGGGGGCGGTGCTGGCATGGAGCCAACTCGACGACGCGCGCCGCGAGGGCCTGATGAACAAGGCCGGTGCCAACTGGGCCATGGGGTTGGCCCGGCTCCTGCTGGGCCTGGCTCTCGTTGTCCTCGGCGTCCTCGTCATGGTGTCCGGATCGATCTCGTGGGACCTCACCTGGGCAACCCTCGCTGCCACCGGTGCAGTCCTCGCCGGTGTGTCGCTGGTCATGGCACCGTGGGCGCTGAGGTTCTGGCGGGATCTCGAAGCCGAAAGGGCAGGGCGGGTTCGGGAGGCCGCCCGGGCGGAAATCGCCGCGCACCTTCACGATTCGGTGCTTCAGACCCTGGCTCTGATCCAGAACCGCGCCGCCTCCGAGCAGGACGTCGTCCGCCTGGCCCGCGCCCAGGAACGCGAGCTCCGCCACTGGCTCTACGCCGACCCCGCGGCCCGCTCCGGCAACCTCGCCGAGCGTATCCGTGCCGTCGCCGGAGAGGTGGAGGACAGTTACGGGCAGCCCGTGGAGGTGGTCGCTGTGGGTGATGCGCCGTTGACGTCGGCGCAGGAGGCCCTGGCGCAGGCGGCCCGGGAGGCGATGCTCAACGCGGCAAAACATGCCGGCGGCACCGTCTCGGTGTACCTTGAGGCGGGCACCGACGGTTCGGAGGCCTTCATCCGGGATCGCGGAACCGGGTTCGACCTCCAGGCCGTGCCGGCGGACCGCCTCGGCATCCGTGAATCGATCACCACCCGCATGCAGCGCCACGGCGGAACCGCATCGATCCGCTCCGGCCCTGACGGGACCGAAGTCCACTTGAAGATGCCCGAACAGGAGACCCGGAACCATGACGGATGAGCCCGTAGCCAGTAAAGCGCCAACAGGAGTGTCCGTCGTCGTCGTCGACGACCATGCCATCTTCCGGTCCGGCCTGCGCTCCGACCTCGACGGACGGATCTGTGTCGTCGGTGAAGCGGCAACGGTCGAGGAGGCGGTGGAGGTGATCAAGGCCCGCCGGCCCGACGTCGTCCTGCTCGACGTGCACCTGCCGGGAGGCCGAGGCGGCGGGGGAGCGGAGGTGATCGCCGGCTGCGGGGAGATCGGTCCCTCAACGCGGTTCCTCGCCCTGAGCGTGTCCGACTCGGCCGAGGACGTCGTCGCGGTGATCCGTGCCGGCGCCCGGGGATACGTCACAAAGACCATCTCGGGTGCGGGAATCTCCGACGCCGTGTTCAGGATCGCCTCCGGCGACGCCGTTTTCTCCCCGCGGCTTGCCGGGTTCGTCCTTGACGCGTTCGGGACGGCCGCCGTCGCCTCCGCCGGCACCGAACTGGACCGGCTCTCCGCCCGCGAACTCGAGGTGATGCGGTTGATCGCCCGTGGCTACAGCTACAAGGAGGTGGCCAAGGAACTGTTCATTTCGGTGAAAACCGTTGAAACCCACGTCTCGGCGGTGCTGCGGAAACTCCAGCTGTCGTCCCGGCACGAGCTCACCCGCTGGGCCGCCGAGCGGCGCCTGCTCTAGGGCTCCCGGCGGTACTGCCCCCGCCCGGCCGGCGGCGCTACTTCGCCCCGGCCAGGAACTCCTGGAGCCGGGCGACCCCGGTGGCGAGGTCTTCGTCCCCGAGGGCGTAGGAAAGCCGCAGGAAGCCGCTCGGGCCGAAGGCCTCACCTGGAACCACTGCAACCTCGACCTGCTCGAGGATCAGGGTCGCGAGCTCGGCCGATGTCCGCGGCGTGGTTCCCGCCAGGGTGCGGCCCAGCAGGCCGCGCACGTCCGCGTAGGCGTAGAAGGCACCGTGGGGAGTGGGGCACTCGACGCCGTCGATGGCGTTAAGGCCCGCCACCATGGCGCGGCGGCGACGGTCGAAGGCCACCTTCATCTCATCGACGGCGGTGAGCGGGCCGGAAACGGCAGCCAGCGCCGCCATCTGCGACACATTCGCCACGTTCGACGTCGCATGTGACTGGAGGTTCGTCGCGGCCTTGATCAGGTCCTTGGGCCCGATCATCCATCCGACCCGCCAGCCGGTCATCGCGTAGGTCTTGGCAACCCCGTTGACGATGACCACCCTGTCGCCGAGGGCGGGCGCGGCGGCGGCGATCGACGTGAACGGGACGCCGTCGTAGGTCAGGTGCTCGTAGATCTCGTCGGTGATCACCCACAGCCCGCGCTCGGCTGCCCACTCGCCGATTTCACGAACGGCCTCCGCGGGATACACCGCCCCCGTCGGGTTCGACGGCGAGACGAAGAGGAGCACCTTCGTCCGCGGGGTGAGCGCCTCTTCGAGCTGCTCGATTGAGACAAGGTAGCCCTGCTCGGGACCGGCGAACACCTCGACCGGAACCCCGCCTGCGAGGCGGATCGCCTCCGGGTAGGTGGTCCAGAACGGAGTCGGCACGAGCACCTCGTCGCCAGGGTCAAGCAGGCCCGCGAACGCTTCGTAGACCGCCTGCTTGCCGCCGTTCGTCACAAGGACCTGGGACGGCTCCACCGAATACCCGGAGTCGCGCAGGGTCTTCGCGGCGATTGCCTCCTTCAGCTCGGGGAGGCCGCCGGCGGGTGAATACCTGTGGAAACGCGGCTGGCGTGCGGCGTCGACCGCCGCGTCGACGATGTAGCCCGGGGTGGGGAAGTCAGGTTCGCCTGCGCCGAAGCCGATCACCGGCCGCCCTGCCGCCTTCAGCGCCTTCGCCTTTGCGTCCACGGCGAGGGTCGCCGACTCGGCAATCGCTGAAACCCGCCGGGAAACCCGCGGAAGCGCCAGGCGCAGGGCGTCGTTGGTCATCGCGTTCATTCTGTCCCGTTCCGTCTGCAGAAGTATGTCCGGACCCCAGCTTAGGCGTTTTATGCAGCACGCGGCATGCCATTACGGCCCGCTCCGGTGGCCGCCCGCCCGGCCCGGTTCGACTCTCCGGCGGTGATTGCGTAGACTTGATCCTCGGTGTTGATATCACCAGAATGGTTCGTGCCCGCGAAACGCCTCTTCGGAAGTGGTGAGCGGAGGACCGCATGGTGGTTCAGTTCCTAGGGTAGTGGCGCAATTGGTAGCGCAGCGGTCTCCAAAACCGCAGGTTGCAGGTTCGAGTCCTGTCTGCCCTGCGCGTAACCGTCGCAGCAGTAAGCGGCGGTGCGGCAGTAGAACATCACGAAGTTCCGGTACAGGCAGCGGATCTGCTCGGCAGGACGCATCAGCAGTCGGAGCCGCGGATCGGCGGTCCGGCGGGAACCCAAACAGATTGATGAGGTTGAAGTGACCGATACGGCCGCGAGCAGCTCAAAGGGAAGCCCCGCACGCAAGGAGGCACCCAAGCGCGGGTTCTTCGCGCGGATCACCCTGTTCGTGCGTCAGGTCATCGCCGAACTGCGGAAAGTCGTCACACCGACCCGGCAGGAACTGATTCGGTTCACCATCACGGTGCTGGCCTTCGTTGTCCTCATGATGCTCATCGTCACGGGGCTGGACTTCGTGTTCGGGTCCGGCGCGGTCTGGGTGTTCGGAGACGGCGAAAGCTGAACCGGGCAAGACCCCATTCACGGCAGAGACCAAGCAATACAAAGCTGAAGAAATCAGAAAGCAGGCAGCTAGGTGTCCGAGCAAGAACTCGAACGGCAGATCACAACTGAAGAGGATGGTCTGGACAACGAGGGTCAGGTAGTCGAGGCGGGCTTCGACAACGGCCTGGCCGAAGCCGACGCGCCTGCAGAGACCCTCGACGCCGAAACGGCCGAGCTCGACGGCGAAGACGCCGACGCGGAGAACGCCGACGGGGAAGCCACCGACGCTGAGGCCGCCGAAGAAGCGCCTGCCGAGGACCCGATCGAGGCGTTCAAGGCGAAGCTGCGCAGGCAGGAGGGTGACTGGTACGTTATCCACTCCTACGCCGGTTATGAGAACCGGGTTAAGGCCAACCTCGAGACGCGCATCCAGACCCTCGACATGGAGGATTTCATCTTCGAAATCCAGGTCCCCATGGAAGAGGTCGTCGAAATCAAGAACACGACGCGCAAGATCGTGAACCGGGTCCGCATCCCGGGCTACGTCCTTGTCCGCATGAACCTCACCGACGAGTCCTGGGGAGCCGTCCGGCACACCCCCGGCGTCACCGCCTTCGTCGGCAACGCACACAACCCGGTGCCGCTGAGCCTGGCCGAGGTGTTCTCGATGCTCGAGCACACCGTGGTCCACACCGATGCCGAGTCGGGCAAGCCCGTGAAGCAGCAGTCGAGCCCGGTCACCGTCAACTTCGAGGTTGGCGAATCGGTCACGGTCAACGAAGGACCGTTCGAGACGCTGCCCGCCACCATCTCCGAAATAAAGCCGGAGTCGCAGCAGTTGGTAGTACTTGTCTCGATCTTCGAACGCGAGACCCCAGTCACCCTGTCGTTCGGCCAGGTCACCAAGATCCAGTAGGACCTGGGAACAAGATTTCGTTTCTCCCGGGCCCGCTTAGCTGGGGAAGGAACGGCCGGTCATCACGCCATGGTGACCACCAACCCACGGGACGCTCCTGTCCCGGGGGACATCATGCAAGAGAAGGACCCTTTCATGGCCCCGAAGAAAAAGGTCACCGGCCTCATCAAGCTGCAGATCAATGCAGGTGCTGCCAACCCGGCACCCCCCATTGGTCCCGCGCTTGGCCAGCACGGTGTCAACATCATGGAATTCTGCAAGGCGTACAACGCCGCAACGGAATCCCAGCGCGGCAACGTCATTCCGGTTGAAATCACCGTTTACGAAGACCGTTCATTCACCTTCATCACCAAGACCCCTCCGGCAGCCGAGCTGATCAAGAAGGCAGCCGGCGTCCAGAAGGGCTCCGGAACGCCGCACACCGTCAAGGTTGCCAAGCTGACCAACGCCCAGGTCGAGGAAATCGCAACGATGAAGCTTGAAGACCTCAACGCCAACGATGTGAAGGCCGCGGCGAAGATCATCGCCGGCACCGCCCGCTCGATGGGCATCACCGTAGAGGGCTAAAACCCCTCCTCGGATGCGGCGACGCATCCGGCACCAAATCTAAATTCAAGACGACGCCGCGCTCAGCGCGGCGGAGTATGTGGCAGGGCCTCAGCGCGGTCCGCAGACCACAACTGCATAAGGAGAAAAAGCAGATGGCACAGCGCAGCAAAGCATACAAGGGAGCTGCCGCCAAGATCGAGGCGGAGAAGCAGTACACCCCGCTCGAGGCGGTCGTCCTGGCGAAGGACACCAACCCCTCCAAGTTCGACGCAACCGTTGAGGTCGCATTCCGCCTCGGCGTCGACCCCCGCAAGGCAGACCAGATGGTGCGCGGCACCGTCAACCTGCCCCACGGCACCGGCAAGACCGCCCGCGTCCTCGTCTTCGCGACCGGCGAGAAGGCCGAAGCGGCAATCGCCGCCGGCGCCGACTTCGTCGGATCCGATGACATGATCGAAAAGGTCTCCGGCGGCTGGGTCGACTTCGACGCCGCCGTCGCCACCCCCGACCTCATGGGCAAGGTTGGACGCCTGGGCAAGATCCTCGGCCCGCGTAACCTCATGCCGAACCCGAAGACCGGAACCGTCACGGCCGATGTTGCCAAGGCCGTCACCGACATCAAGGGTGGAAAGATCGACTTCCGCGTCGACAAGCACTCCAACCTCCACTTCATCATCGGCAAGGTCTCCTTCGACGTGCAGAAGCTCGCCGAGAACTACGCCGCTGCCCTCGAAGAGGTCCTGCGCCTGAAGCCTTCGGCTTCGAAGGGCCGCTACATCCAGAAGGCAACCGTTTCAACGACCTTCGGCCCCGGCATCTCCGTCGACCCGAACGTCACCAAGGTTCTCGCCGACGCGTAAGCGCCTTCGGCAGACCACCTCAAAGGGTGGCCGCAGCTCCGGCTGCGGCCACCCTTTTTGTGTTCCCCCGGCGCGCAGGTCCGGCTGTCCATCGGCGGGCCACCGGACGAACCTGCCCACCGGCGGCGCCCGGCCGGTGGGCAGGTCAGGAAATGCCCACCGGTGGGCCGTGGACGGTGGGCAGGAGTGCGCCCGTAGCCCGATCTAGAATGAGGCATGAGCGCCGAGTTCCCCGAGATTTCCCGGATCCGCGTCCCCGCCACCCTCGACTCCGCCGACTCCCGGGAGTTCACCGACATCGTCGAACTCGCCAACGTCGTCCAGCGCCGGCACTGGGGGAGCGACGACTTCGGCCGCGGCGCCCTTCAGGAACTGGCCACCTCCCGCCCCAACCCCTACGAGGAGCGGATCATCCTCGCCGCACGGCGCCGCGGCCTGCTGGTGGGCAGGGTCGTGATCGACCTGCCCCTGACTGACAACCTGTCCACCTGCTACGTCGATGTCATGGTGCATCCCGACCACCGCAGGGAAGGAGTCGGAGCCGCCCTCTACGCCGAGGCCGAACGCACAATGCGCGGTCTCGGACGGAGCATCATCATGGGTTGGAGCGAGGAACCCGTGCGGGATGCCCCGGTGCATGGAAGCGTCGGCGACGACAGCGGAAACAACGGCGGGGACGCCCTGGTGCCCGCCACCGGCGCCGGGAGCTACCCGCGGAACACTGCCCCGGCGGCCATGGCGCTGAACCGGGGCTTCACGCTGGCGCAGGTTGACCGCTGCAGCGTCCTGGACCTTGCCCGGACCCTGCTTCCCGTGCGCGACGCCCACGACCGGGCAGCCGCGGCTGCGGGACCCGAGTATACGGTGCTGCAGTGGGCCGAACGCTGCCCCGACGAGTATGTGGACCAGTACGCGCAGCTGCGCCAGGCCATGAGCACCGACGCGCCTCTCGGCGAGCTCGCCCTGGACGAGGAGGCCTGGGATGCCGAACGCGTCCGCGGAGACGAGGCCCGTCTGCGGGAGGGCGGAGGCCGCAGCCTGGTGAGCGCGGCACTCCACCGGCCGTCGGGGACCCTGGCCGGGCACACCGTCCTCGAATCGAGGGACTTCCCGCCGGCGGTCGCCGTTCAGGAGGACACCCTGGTGCTGCGCGCCCACCGCGGCCACCGGCTCGGAATGCTCCTCAAGACGGCGAACCTGCTGGCTGTGGGAACCCACTGGCCGCACGTGGAGCGCGTCTATACGTGGAACGCCGAGGAGAACCGGCCCATGCTCGCGGTGAACGAATCGCTCGGGTTCGTCCCGGCCGGCTGGGTGGGGGCGTGGCAGAAGCGGCTCGATCAGCCAGGCGGGAGCTGATTTGGCGGGCCGGGAGGATTCAAGTAGCCTAGGAGTACCAAAGACCGTCGGTCGATGCGAAACCAACCATTTCTTCCACTTCATGGTGGAGCGGGCGGTAAGGGTTCACATCTGAAAGTTCCCGTCAAGGGCGGCCAGCGCAGGTGAACGAAGCTCCTCTCCGCCAGCACCACCGCGTGCTGTGTGTCGAGAAAGCCCCGTGCATCTGCGCGGGGCGTTTTTTATTGGGGCGGACAAGCCGGCGCCACATCCCCGGAAGGAGGGTCATGGCAACGCCAACAAAGGTAACCGCAGTTGAGGAAATCACTAACGATTTCAAGGACTCCACTGCTGCTGTCCTGACCGAATACCGTGGGCTCACAGTTGCACAGCTCAAGGAACTGCGCCGTTCACTCGGTGCGGAGACCAAGTTCGCTGTCGTCAAGAACACCTTGACCGGCATCGCAGCCAAGGAAGCCGGCATCGACTCGTTCGAAGGCCAGCTCTCCGGCCCCACTGCAATCGCCTTCATCAAGGGCGACGCAATTGCTGCCGCAAAGAGCCTGACGGATTTCGCAAAGGCCAACCCGAAGCTCGTTATCAAGACTGGAATCTTCGAGGGCAAGCCCCTCAACGCCTCCGAGGTCGTTGCCCTGGCAGCCCTCGAGTCGCGCGAACTCCAGCTCTCCAGGGTTGCCGGTGTGCTCAAGGCACCAATGGCAGCCCTCGCCCGCACCGTTGATGCCCTGCGCATCAAGCTCGACGAGGGCAATGGTGCTGCATCCGCAGACGCCGATGCTCCCGCCGCCGAAGAGACCGCTGCCCCGGCAGAGGCCCCGGCCGAAGAAGCTGCGGCACCTGAAGAGAAGTAGTTCTCTTCACCCACCCAACTCCGGTGCAGTGCACCACTAATGGAAGGATGCTTAGCCATGGCGAAGCTCACCAACGAAGAGCTCATTGAAGCCTTCAAGGAACTCTCAATCATCGAACTCTCCGACTTCGTAAAGCTGTTCGAGGAGACCTTCGAGGTCACCGCTGCAGCTGTTGCAGTTGCAGGCCCCGCCGGCGGCGGCGCAGGCGAAGCAGCCGAGGAAGAGAAGGACTCCTTCGACGTTGTCCTCGAAGCTGCCGGCGACAAGAAGATCGCAGTGATCAAGGAAGTCCGCGCCCTGACCTCGCTGGGCCTGAAGGAAGCCAAGGACGTTGTCGACAGCGCCCCCAAGGCCGTCCTCGAAGGCGCAACCAAGGAAGCTGCGGAGAAGGCAAAGGAAGCTCTCGAAGCTGCCGGCGCCACCGTTTCGCTCAAGTAGCAGATCCGGCAGCGGGGGCCCGCCCCTGCCGCCGAACACGAAAGGCCCCGACCTCAGGTCGGGGCCTTTCGTGATTAACCCGGCCTTGTCCGGGCCCGGGGGAGTACGCCGCCGGGCCTATTCGCGCCAGAGCAGCAGTGCCTCGCCCTGCCCGCCGCCGCCGCAGAGGGAGACCGCGGCCTTGCCCGTTCCCCGGCGGTGCAGTTCGAAGGCCGCGTGCAGCGCCAGCCGGGCGCCCGAGGCGCCGATGGGGTGGCCCAGGGCAATGGCGCCGCCGTGGAGGTTGCACTTCTCGGACGGGTAGTCCAGGTCCCTGAGGGACTGGACGGCCACCGAGCCGAACGCCTCGTTGATCTCGATGAAGTCCAGCTCCGACGCCGTCCAGCCGGCCCGCTTGAGGGCGTGGGCGATCGCGTTGGAGGGCTGCGAATGCAGCGAGTTGTCGGGGCCGGCAACCTGCCCGGGCTGACCGGCAACCGCCAAAATCTTTAGCCCCAACTGTTCCGCTGTGGCGCGTGAGGTGAGCACGAGCGCCGAGGCGCCGTCCGACAGCGGGGAGGAGTTGCCCGCGGTGATGGTCCCCTCCTTGTCGAAGGCCGGGCGGAGGCCCGCGAGGGTCTTAACGGTGGTGGCCGGGCGGACTCCCTCGTCCGTGGTCAGCACGACGTCGTCGCCCTTGCGCTGGGGCACGGTGACCGGCACGATCTCATCAGCGAAAATGCCCGCTTCGATGGCTGCCGCTGCCCGCTGGTGGGACAGTGCCGCCACTTCGTCCTGGGCCGTCCGGTCGATGCCGAGCTTCCCGTTGCCGCGCTCGGTCGAGGCTCCCATCGACTCGTTGTCGAAGGCGTCGGTCAGCCCGTCATTGGCAACCGAGTCGAGCGCCGAGATGTTTCCGTAGGTCCACCCGCGGCGGGATCCCGGCAGCAGGTGCGGTCCATTGGACATCGACTCCTGCCCTCCGGCAACAACCACCGTGGCCTCGCCGCTGCGGATCAGCCGTGCCGCGTCGATCACCGCGGTGAGGCCGGAGAGGCAGACCTTGTTGACCGTGACCGCGGGGACGTCCCAGCCGATTCCGGCGAGGACCGAGGCCTGGCGTGCCGGGTTCTGGCCGCAGCCGGCCTGCACCACGTGGCCCATGATCACTGTGTCGACACTGCCGGGTTCAACGCCGGCGTTGGCCAGGGCGCCGGATACGGCGAAGGCGCCAAGCTGGACCGCGTTGAAGGAGGCAAGCTGGCCGTTCAGCTTGCCGGAAGGGGTGCGCGCCCCGCCGACGATGACGACGTCGTCGGGCGCGTTTGTTGAGATAGCCATGGCGGGTGGGTGCTCGCTTTCGTTGGTGAAGCCTGCAGTCCTGCACCTTTAAGGCTACTCCGCCCGCGGCATTTCAGCTAACGATTATTAACTGAATTTTGGCCGCGGAAAAGGCGTAAGTGCGGCGCCGGGCCTATTCCACCCCGCCGGGGTACAGCAGCGGAAGCTGAAGGGTGATCCACGGGCTGAACGCCCACGGAGTGCGGGCCGCCGCCGCAACGAGGCTCACCGGATCCGTCCAGGTCAGGTCCATCACCTCGTCGGGGCTCGGGTCGAGGCCCCCGTCGATCACCGCGGTGAAAACCGGGCAGATCTCGTTCTCGACGATGCCCGCGGCGTCGGTCGCCCGGTACCGGAAGTCCGGCAGGGCGGAGGTGAGGTCGCGGATCTTCATGCCGAGCTCCTGCCCGGCCCGGCGCACCACGGCGTCTTCGACAGCTTCCCCCGGCGCCGGGTGGCCGCAGAAGGAGTTGGTCCACACCCCCGGCCAGGCCCGCTTCGAGAGCGCGCGGCGGGTCACCAGGATCTCCCCCTTGTCGTTGAAGACATGGGTTGAGAAAGCGAAGTGCAGGGGCGTTGACGTTGTGTGGACCGTTGCCTTGTCCTGGGCTCCCAGCGGCGTTCCGTCCTCCGCCAGGAGGACAACGAGCTCGGGGGCGTCAGGGGTTTCACGGAGGTGATGGCCCGCGCTCTTTTCCATTGCAGCCTGCTTCCGTTTGACGGTCGTTAGTCCGACTTGAAACTTCCGTGTTTACTTTACCTATGAACATCGACGCTCTGCTGGTCGAGCCGGAAGGGCTCCGACGGGTGGAGGGCGCCCTTGAGGAGTTCTTCACCTCGGCGAAGACCCGGGCCGCCAAGGCGGGCCCCGGGTACCTGGAGCTGTGGGAAACCCTCGAACGGTGCGCCGCCGGCGGCAAGCGCTTCCGTCCCCGCATGGTCCTCACCGCCCACCGGATGCTGGGCGGCTCGGACCCGCAGCAGGCGGCGCTCGTCGGTGCGGCCTTCGAACTTCTCCACACCGGTTTCCTCATCCATGACGACGTCATCGACAGGGACTTCGTGCGCCGGGGCATCCCCAACGTCTCGGGGCGCTACCGCGCGATCGCCGAGGCCGCCGGCATGGGGGAGGAGGACGCCCGGCACATCGGGTTTTCGGCCGGTGTCATCGCCGGTGACCTCGCCATCTCGCACGCCCACCGGCTCCTCGACGGAGTTGACGACGCCGCAACACGCGAGCGCCTCAACGGCATCCTCACCGAATCGGTCTTTGCTTCGGCCGCAGGTGAGCTCTTCGACGTCGAAGCGGTGCTTGCACCCCGAATGCCCCAGCTTGAGGACATCCTGCAGACGGCACGGCTGAAGACGGCGGTCTACTCCTTCGAAGGTCCGCTCCAGGCCGGGGCGGTGCTGGCCGGAGCCGATGACGACGCGGTCGACTGCCTTGGCCGGTTCGGGCGCGATGCCGGCATCGCCTTCCAGATCACCGACGACCTGCTCGGCGTGTTCGGCAATGAAACGCGCACCGGCAAGACCAACTGGGGTGACCTCCGCGAAGGCAAGCGCACCGCCCTGATGTCCTTCGCCGCTGCCGGGCCCGCCTGGGAACAGATCTCGCCGCTGGTCGGCTCACCCGACATGTCGGCGTCCGACGCCGACTATGTGCGCCGCGTCCTCGTCGACTCGGGGGCCCGGGACAGTTCGGTGGACCTCGCCGCGGAGTACGCGCAGCGGGCCCAAGGCCACCTTGAATCGGACGCCGTTCCCTCCGCCCTGCGCAGGGTGCTTGGGCCGGTTGCCTCCGCCGCTGTCGAAAGGGCTTACTGATCCCATGGGCACCGAGACGCCGCTGGCCCGGTACAACGCAGCCGCACTGAAGACCTCGGCGGAGGTGATCCGCTGCTATTCCACCTCGTTCGGCCTCGCCTGCCGGCTGCTCGGAGGCACCACGCGGTCCCACATCGAGGCCGTTTACGCCCTGGTGCGGGTGGCCGATGAGGTCGTCGACGGCGCCGCCGCGGGCGCAGGTCTGGCCCCGGAAGCCGTCGAAGCCCTGCTCGATGACCTCGAGCGGGAAACCGAGGCCGCCCTGCGCACCGGATACAGCACCAACCTCGTGGTCCACGCCTTCGCCGTCACCGCCCGCACCACCGGCATCGACAGTTCCCTCACCCGGCCGTTCTTCGCCTCAATGCGGGCCGATATCTCCCAGTGCGAACACACCCCCGAATCCTTCGACCGCTACGTCTACGGTTCGGCCGAGGTGGTCGGGCTCATGTGCCTCAAGGCCTTCCTCAACGGCCGGCCCGTGCCCAAGGCCCAGGAGGAGGTCCTCATCGACGGCGCGCGGCACCTCGGCGCGGCGTTCCAGAAAATCAACTTCCTGCGCGACCTCGCCGAGGACTTCTCGGCGCTGGGACGGAGTTACTTCCCCGGGATCCGCCCGGGGAACTTCACCGAAGCGGACAAGCACCGGCTGCTCGATGACATCGACGCAGACCTCGCCGTCTCACGTGCCGCACTGCCCGGGCTGCCGCCGTCGGCACGCCGGGCGGTCGCGGTGGCGCAGGGGCTTTTCACCGAACTCGCCGAACGTCTCCGCCGCACCCCGGCCGAGAGCCTGCTCTCCGCCCGCGTCCGGGTGCCAAACGCCGTGAAGATGCGGATCATGGCCCGGGCGCTGGCCGGTGGCGCGGCCCCGGACCGGGCGGCGCTCGAAAGGACACAATGACCTCCACCGGAAATCCTCAAGCCCCCCGTCCCGGCGGCAGCCGCGTCGTCGTCATCGGCGGCGGCATTGGCGGGCTCGCCACCGCGGCGCTGCTCGCCGGGGAAGGGCACGCGGTGACCCTCCTCGAGAAGCGCAGCCAGCTCGGCGGGCGTGCCGGGAGCTGGGAGCAGGGGGGATTCCGGTTCGACACCGGCCCGTCCTGGTACCTGATGCCCGAGGTGATCGACCACTTCTTCCGCATGATGGGGACCTCCGCCGGGGAACAGCTCGACCTGATCCGCCTCGACCCCGGGTACCGGGTGATCTTTGAGCGCAACCGCGAGGCGATCGACGTCCCGGCGGACCGCACCGCGGTGACCAAGCTCTTCGAATCGCTCGAACCCGGCGCCGGCGCCGCCCTGTCCCGGTACCTCGACTCAGCGCGGGAGGCGTACGAGCTGGCGAAGAAACGGTTCCTCTACTCAACCTTCGAATCGTTCCTTCCCTTCCTCCGCCCCGACGTCCTGACCCGGCTGCCCCGGCTCGCGCGGCTGCTGCTCCAGCCGCTCGACGGCTTCGTCGCCCGGCAGTTCTCCGACCCCCGCCTGCGCCAGATCCTTGGCTATCCGGCGGTCTTCCTCGGCAGCTCCCCGTTCGACGCCCCGAGCATGTACCACCTGATGAGCCACCTCGACCTCGACGACGGGGTGCTCTACCCCCAGGGCGGATTCAGCACCCTCATCGCGGCGATGAGGGATGTTGCCGAGAAGGCCGGGGTCGACATCCGCACCGGCGCCGAGGCCGTGTCAATCGAGACCGGACCCGTTTCCGCAGGACGGCGCGCCGGCCGCCGCGCCGCAAGGACCACCGGCGTGCGGTTCACGACCGCCGGCGGGGCCTCCGAGACGATCGCGGCCGACATCGTGGTCTCGGCGGCGGACCTGCACCACACCGAGACGCGCCTGCTCCCCGAGCCGCTGCAGACCTACCCGGAAAGCTACTGGGACCGGCGGGTGCCCGGCCCGAGCGCGCTGCTGCTCTACCTCGGCGTGGAGGGCAGCCTCCCGCAGCTCGAACACCACACGCTGCTGTTCACCACCGACTGGAGGGAGAACTTCGGGCGGATCTTCGGCAAGGAGACATCCGTTCCCTCCCCGGCGTCGTTGTACGTCTGCCGGCCCAGCGCCACCGACCCCTCGGCCGCGCCTGAGGGCCACGAGAATGTTTTCGTCCTCGTCCCCATCCCCGCGGACGTGACGATCGGCGGGGGCGGGCTCGAGCGCGGGGGAGACCCCGCGGTGGAGCAGCTCGCCGACGAGGTCATCGCCCAGATCTCCGAGTGGGCAAGGATCCCCGACCTGGCCGAGCGCATCGTCGTCCGGCGCACCTACGGTCCGCAGGATTTCGTCAAGGACCTCAACGCGTGGCGGGGAACCTCCCTGGGCCCTGCCCACATCCTCAAGCAAAGCGCGTTCTTCCGCGGCACGAACCGGAGCAGGAAGGTCGACGGCCTCTACTACGCCGGCAGCTCAACGGTTCCGGGCATCGGCATCCCCATGTGCCTGATCAGCGCCGAACTTGTGGTGAAGCGGCTGCGTTCCGACGTCAGCACGGGGCCGCTGCCGGAACCGGCGGGGTAGCGCGGGCGGGCGGCCGGGGTGGGCCGGACGCGGCGCGGCGGAGTTGACGCAGCATTGGACATTGCGGTAGGCGTACCGTAATGTAGTGATTTGCGTCTTCCCTCTAAACCTCAGCCTTCATATAGCGGTGGGCTTTGTTCTGCTCTCGTCATTTAACGGGCCAACCGGTTCTGATGACGCGTGTGGACCTCAGGTTAGCACTCGAATCCCCGCACCAATCTGCGGTGGTGGTGCTGAGGGCGGATCGCTGACAAGCCTGAAGGTCTGTGGAAGGATCCCTCTTGGTCGCCTCGAGCACCTCTAATAATGCAACCGCTACCAGCCAGGTCGACGCCGACGGCGCCGCACCCCGGCTCTCATTCGCAAAGATTCACGAACCGCTTGACGTTCCTAATCTTCTCGCCCTTCAGACCGACAGCTTTGACTGGCTGGTCGGCAACGAGCGCTGGAAGGCGCGCGTCGAAGAGGCTCTGGAAAAGGGCCTGCAGGGCGTAGCCACCACTTCCGGCCTGGCGGACATCTTTGAAGAGATCTCCCCGATCGAGGATTTCCAGGGAACCATGTCCCTGAGCTTCTCGGAACCGGAATTCGCCGACCCGAAGTACACGATGGCCGAGTGCAAGGACCGTGACGCAACGTACTCGGCTCCGCTGTACGTCAAGGCCGAGTTCATGAACAACAACACGGGCGAGATCAAGCAGCAGACCGTGTTCATGGGCGACTTCCCGCTGATGACGGACAAGGGTACGTTCGTGATCAACGGCACCGAGCGTGTCGTCGTGTCGCAGCTCGTGCGTTCGCCCGGCGCCTACTTCGAGCGCACCGCCGACAAGACCAGCGACAAGGACATCTTCAGCGCGAAGATCATCCCGTCGCGCGGCGCCTGGTTCGAACTGGAGATCGACAAGCGCGACCAGGTCGGCGTCCGCCTCGACCGCAAGCGCAAGCAGTCGGTCACCGTGCTGCTCAAGGCCCTCGGCTGGACCGAGGCGCAGATCCTCGAGACCTTCGGCGAGTACGACTCGATCCGCGCCACCATGGAGAAGGACGCCACGGAGACCCGTGAAGACGCCCTGCTCGATATCTACCGCAAGCTGCGCCCGGGAGAGCCGCCCACGGTTGAGGCTGCCCAGACCCTGCTGGACAACCTGTACTTCAACCCCAAGCGCTACGACCTGGCCAAGGTCGGCCGGTACAAGATCAACCGCAAGCTCGGCATCGACAAGGACCTCACCGACTCCGACGCCTCGGTCCTGAACATCGACGACATCGTCGCGATGATCAAGTTCCTTGTTGCGCTCCACGCCGGCGAGAAGACCCTCACGGGCAAGCGCGACGGCGAAGACGTCGAACTGCGCGTCGAGGTCGACGACATCGACCACTTCGGCAACCGCCGCATCCGCGCGGTCGGCGAGCTGATCGAGAACCAGGTCCGCACCGGACTGTCCCGCATGGAGCGCGTCGTCCGCGAACGCATGACCACGCAGGACGTCGAGGCCATCACGCCGCAGACGCTGATCAACATCCGCCCTGTCGTCGCCGCGATCAAGGAGTTCTTCGGAACCTCGCAGCTGTCGCAGTTCATGGACCAGAACAACCCGCTCGCCGGACTGACGCACAAGCGCCGCCTGTCCGCGCTGGGCCCGGGTGGTCTGTCCCGTGACCGCGCCGGCATGGAGGTCCGTGACGTCCACCCGTCGCACTACGGCCGCATGTGCCCCATCGAAACCCCTGAAGGCCCGAACATCGGCCTGATCGGTTCGCTTGCCTCCTACGGCCGCATCAATGCGTTCGGCTTCATCGAGACCCCGTACCGCAAGGCCGTCAACGGCAGCGTCACCGAGCAGATCGACTACCTGACCGCCGACGACGAGGTGGAGCGCCTGATTGCCCAGGCCAACGCCCCGCTCGACGCGAACGGCAAGTTCGTTGAGGACATGGTCCTCGTGCGTACCCGTGGTGGTTCGGGCGAGCCCGTTCTCGTTGCAGCCGACGAGGTCGAGTACATGGACGTTTCCCCGCGCCAGATGGTGTCTGTGGCAACGGCCCTGATTCCGTTCCTCGAGCACGACGACGCGAACCGCGCCCTCATGGGTGCGAACATGCAGCGTCAGGCCGTTCCCCTGCTGCGCTCCGAGCGTCCGCTCGTGGGCACCGGCATGGAGAAGTACGCGGCAGTCGATGCCGGCGACGCAGTGACAGCGGCGAAGGCCGGCGTGGTCACCGAAGTTTCGGCCGACATCGTCAACGTGCTCAACGACGACGGCACCGAGACCAACTACCCGATCATGAAGTTCGCCCGCTCCAACCAGGGCAACGCATACAACCAGCGCGTGCTGGTCGGCGAGGGCGACCGCGTCGAGTACAACACGATCATCGCCGACGGTCCTTCGACCGACCAGGGCGAGCTGGCGCTGGGCAAGAACATGCTCGTTGCGTTCATGTCCTGGGAAGGGCACAACTTCGAGGACGCGATCATCCTCTCGCAGCGCATCGTCTCCGACGACGTGCTGACCTCGATCCACATCGAGGAGCACGAGGTCGACGCCCGCGACACCAAGCTTGGTGCCGAGGAAATCACCCGCGACATCCCCAACGTCTCCGAAGAGGTGCTTGGCGCGCTCGACGAGCGCGGCATCATCCACATCGGTGCCGAGGTTGAAGCAGGCGACATCCTCGTCGGCCGTGTCACCCCCAAGGGTGAAACGGAGCTCACCCCCGAGGAGCGCCTGCTGCGCGCCATCTTCGGTGAGAAGAGCCGCGAGGTCCGCGACACCTCCCTGAAGGTTCCCCACGGCGAGTCCGGAACCGTCATCGGCGTGCGCATCTTCGACCGCGACAACGACGACGAGCTGCCCCCGGGCGTCAACCAGCTTGTCCGCGTCTACGTTGCGCAGAAGCGCAAGATCACCGACGGCGACAAGCTGGCCGGCCGCCACGGCAACAAGGGCGTCATCTCCAAGATCCTGCCGATCGAGGACATGCCGTTCCTTGAGGACGGAACCCCCGTCGACATCGTCCTGAACCCGCTGGGTGTTCCGGGCCGCATGAACGTGGGCCAGGTCCTGGAGATCCACCTGGGCTGGGCCGCCAAGCAGGGTTGGAAGATCGAAGGGGACCCCGAGTGGGTCAAGAACCTTCCGAACCTGCCCCGCGAGGTCGCCTCGACCACCGTCGCAACCCCCGTGTTCGACGGTGCGACCGAGGACGAGATCGTCGGTCTGCTGAACTCGACCAACGTGACCCGCGACGGCCAGCGCCTGATCGGCGAGTCCGGCAAGGCGCGCCTGTTCGACGGCCGCTCCGGCGAGCCGTTCCCCGATCCGATCTCGGTCGGCTACATGTACATCCTGAAGCTGCACCACCTTGTCGACGACAAGATCCACGCACGCTCCACGGGACCGTACTCCATGATCACGCAGCAGCCGCTGGGTGGTAAGGCGCAGTTCGGCGGACAGCGTTTCGGTGAGATGGAAGTGTGGGCACTTGAGGCGTATGGCGCCGCCTACACGCTCCAGGAGCTGCTGACGATCAAGTCGGATGACATCCACGGACGCGTCAAGGTCTACGAGGCGATCGTCAAGGGCGAGAACATCCCCGAGCCGGGCGTTCCCGAGTCCTTCAAGGTGCTGATCAAGGAAATGCAGTCGCTCTGCCTGAACGTGGAAGTCCTTTCCACCGACGGAACGACGATTGAGATGCGTGACTCGGATGAAGAAGTCTTCCGGGCCGCGGAGGAACTGGGCATCGACCTGTCACGGGCCGAGCCGAGCTCCGTCGAGGAAGTCTAGGTTTCACCGCACCGGTTCAGTCCGGTACCCGGAACGGCGGCAACGAAATTTCTGCGGCCGCGGGCGGCCTTGAAATATTAAAGCCGCCTTCCTCCGGGCACCTCCCTGAACCGGTGTGGGCCTGGCTGCCCACCGCACCCCCAAAGACTTCAAGAATTTAGAGAACAAAGAGAGAACAGGGACCATATGTCCAGCGAATCCTCCTTCGGCCTCATGCGAATCGGCCTTGCCACCGCGGATGAAATCCGCGGCTGGTCTTACGGCGAGGTCAAGAAGCCGGAAACCATCAACTACCGCACGCTCAAGCCCGAGAAGGACGGCCTCTTCTGCGAGAAGATCTTCGGCCCTTCCCGCGACTGGGAGTGCTACTGCGGCAAGTACAAGCGCGTGCGCTTCAAGGGCATCATCTGTGAGCGCTGTGGCGTCGAGGTCACCCGTGCCAAGGTGCGCCGCGAGCGCATGGGGCACATTGAGCTCGCCGCTCCCGTCACGCACATCTGGTACTTCAAGGGTGTTCCCTCACGCCTTGGCTACCTGCTTGACCTTGCACCGAAGGACCTCGAGAAGGTCATCTACTTCGCTGCCTACATGATCACCTCGGTCGACGAAGAGAACCGTCACGCCGAACTGCCCAACCTCCAGGCCGAGCACGACCTTGAGAAGAAGCAGATGATCGACCAGCGCGACTCCGACATCGCCGCAATCGCCAAGGACCTTGAGGACGAGCTTGCCCGCCTCGAGGGCGAAGGCGCAAAGGCCGCGGACAAGAAGAAGGCCCGCGACTCCGCGGACCGCCAGATGGCCAACGTGCGCAAGCGTGCGGACGCCGACATCGAGCGCCTGGTCCAGGTGTGGGAGCGCTTCAAGACCCTCAAGGTCGCCGACCTTGAAGGCGATGAGGGCCTCTACCGCGAGCTGCGCGACCGTTACGGTCTGTACTTCGAAGGCTCAATGGGAGCCGAGGCAATCAAGCGCCGCCTTGAGAACTTCGACATGCAGGCCGAGGCCGACCTGCTGCGCGACATCATCCAGAACGGCAAGGGCCAGCGCAAGACGCGTGCCCTGAAGCGCCTGAAGGTCGTCAACGCGTTCCTCACCACCACCAACAGCCCCCTGGGCATGGTGCTCGACGCCGTCCCGGTGATCCCGCCGGAACTGCGCCCGATGGTCCAGCTCGACGGCGGCCGTTTCGCGACGTCCGACCTCAACGACCTGTACCGCCGCGTGATCAACAGGAACAACCGCCTCAAGCGCCTTCTCGATCTCGGTGCGCCCGAGATCATCGTCAACAACGAGAAGCGCATGCTGCAGGAAGCCGTTGACTCCCTGTTCGACAACGGCCGCCGCGGCCGTCCCGTCACCGGGCCGGGCAACCGTCCCCTGAAGTCGCTCTCCGACATGCTCAAGGGCAAGCAGGGACGCTTCCGCCAGAACCTCCTGGGCAAGCGCGTCGACTACTCGGGCCGTTCGGTGATCGTTGTCGGTCCGCAGCTGAAGCTGCACCAGTGTGGCCTGCCCAAGCAGATGGCGCTGGAGCTCTTCAAGCCGTTCGTGATGAAGCGCCTGGTTGACCTCAACCACGCCCAGAACATCAAGAGCGCCAAGCGGATGGTCGAGCGTTACCGCCCGCAGGTCTGGGACGTTCTCGAAGAGATCATCACCGAGCACCCCGTGCTGCTGAACCGTGCACCTACCCTGCACCGTCTCGGCATCCAGGCGTTCGAGCCCCAGCTGGTTGAAGGCAAGGCCCTTCAGCTGCACCCGCTGGTCTGTGCTGCGTTCAACGCCGACTTCGACGGTGACCAGATGGCAGTGCACCTGCCGCTGAGCCCCGAGGCCCAGGCCGAGGCGCGCATCCTGATGCTCTCCTCGAACAACATCCTGAAGCCCTCCGACGGCCGCCCCGTGACCCTCCCGTCACAGGACATGATCATCGGTCTGCACCACCTCACCACCAAGCGTGAGGGAAGTGCGGGTGAAGGCCGCGTGTTCTCCAGCCCTGCCGAAGCCATCATGGCCCACGACGCCGGCGAGCTGCACCTGAACTCCGTGGTGCGGATCCGGGTGCCCAACTTCATCCCGAGCGCCGACACCGCCGCTCCCGAAGGCTGGGAGCCGGGCACGCCGGCGCTGATCGAGACCTCCCTCGGGCAGGTCCTGTTCAACGACACGCTGCCCGAGGACTACCCCTGGGTCGAGAAGGTCGCCGACAAGGGCCAGCTCTCCACGATCGTCAACGATCTCGCGGAGCGCTACCCGAAGGTCGTCACCGCCGCGACGCTGGACAACCTCAAGGATGCCGGTTTCTACTGGGCCACACGCTCCGGTGTAACGGTCGCCATCTCCGATATCTCCGCGCCCATCAACAAGGCCGGAATCATGGAGGGCTACGAGACGCAGGCAGCCAAGGTCCAGTCGCAGTTCGACAAGGGCCTGATCGCCGACGAGGAGCGCCGCCAGGAGCTCATCGACATCTGGAACAAGGCAACCAACGAGGTTGCCGCCTCGATGCGCGACGCGATGCCGAAGGACAACACCATCAACCGCATGGTCTCCTCCGGTGCCCGTGGTAACTGGCTGCAGGTCCGGCAGATCGCCGGTATCCGTGGCCTGGTGGCGAACCCCAAGGGCGAGATCATCCCGCGTCCGATCAAGTCCTCCTACCGTGAAGGCCTGTCGGTCCTTGAGTACTTCATCGCAACGCACGGCGCCCGTAAGGGCCTTGCGGACACCGCCCTGCGTACGGCGAACTCGGGTTACCTGACCCGCCGCCTCGTCGACGTGTCCCAGGACGTCATCGTCCGCGAGGACGACTGCGGCACCGAGCGTGGCCTGAAGGTCACTATCGCGGTACCGGACGCCAACGGCGAACTGGTCCTTCACGAAGAGGTCGAAAACTCGGCGTACGCACGTACGCTGGCCACGGACGTCGTCGATTCGAAGGGCGAGGTGCTGGCGGCTGCCGGCTCCGACGTCGGAGACGTCCTGATCGGCGAGCTGTTCGCCGCGGGTGTCACCGAGATCAAGGTCCGCTCCGTGCTGACCTGTGAGTCGAGCGTCGGAACCTGCGCACTCTGCTACGGCCGTTCGCTTGCGACCGGCAAGACCGTGGACATCGGAGAGGCCGTCGGCATCATCGCCGCGCAGTCGATCGGTGAGCCCGGCACGCAGCTGACCATGCGTACCTTCCACACCGGCGGTGTTGCCTCGGCTGAGGACATCACCCAGGGTCTGCCCCGTATCCAGGAGCTTTTCGAGGCGCGCACACCCAAGGGTGTCGCCCCGATCTCCGAGGTTGCAGGGCGCGTCACCATCGAAGATGCCGAGAAGCAGCTTCGCCTGGTTGTCACCCCGGACGACGGCTCGGAAGAGATCGCCTACCCGGTCCTGCGCCGTGCACGCCTGCTCGTCGCCGACGGCGAGCACGTCGAGGTCGGGCAGCAGCTCGTCTTCGGTGCCGTCGACCCCAAGCAGATCCTGCGTATTCTTGGCCCCCGCAAGGCCCAGGAATTCCTTGTTGACGAGGTCCAGCGCGTGTACCGCAGCCAGGGTGTCGGCATCCACGACAAGCACGTGGAAGTCATCGTCCGCCAGATGCTGCGCCGCGTGACGGTGATCGAGTCCGGTGAGTCGGATCTTCTCCCCGGAGAGCTGGCCGAGCGCCGCCGCTTCGAGGACGAGAACCGCCGCGTGGTGTCCGAGGGCAAGAAGCCGGCCTCAGGCCGTCCCGAGCTCATGGGCATCACCAAGGCCTCACTCGCCACCGAGTCGTGGCTGTCGGCCGCTTCCTTCCAGGAGACCACGCGTGTTCTCACGCAGGCCGCCATGGAAGGCAAGAGCGATCCGCTGCTGGGCCTGAAGGAGAACGTGATCATCGGTAAGCTCATCCCGGCCGGAACCGGCCTGGACCGCTACACGAAGATCACCGTCGAGCCCACCGAGGAAGCCAAGGCCAACCTCTTCACCGGTCCGAGCGCGTTCAGCGACTTCGACTACGCCGGCGTCGAGGGCGGCATGAACCCCGAGTTCCACGCCATCCCCCTGGATGACTACGACCTCGGGAACGACTTCCGCTAGGAAGCCCGCGCTGCGCAAGCAGCGGTAGAGCACGGCGGAAGGCCCCGGACCCGAAACGGTCTGGGGCCTTCCGGTTTCTCCGATGCCGGGGGAGGGGCCGGTCCGGCCCCGGCCCACACTCTGGTAGACTTGACGGTAATTGTTTGTGTGGCAGTGGATTGGCGTTGCGAAACGTATCTCCGTGTTGTAGGGATCTTGTACAACGAATGCCACATTTTCGCACGCCTACGGTCGTTTCGCGGCTGCTAGTTGTAGTAGGCGAAGCGCCAAACGACTGAGAACCCCCGCTCACGGGTGGTCCGCTGCCCTCGGGTCCGGATAACCGCAGGGTTGGGCAAACAGAGAACTCATCCGAGACATTACGGAGAACACGAAAGTGCCTACGATTAACCAGCTGGTCCGCAAGGGCCGGTCACCTAAGGTCTCCAAGACCAAGGCGCCCGCACTGAAGGGCAGCCCGATGAAGCGCGGCGTTTGCACCCGCGTCTACACGACCACCCCGAAGAAGCCGAACTCGGCGCTCCGCAAGGTCGCCCGTGTGCGCCTCAACGGCGGCATCGAAGTCACCGCCTACATTCCCGGCGTTGGACACAACCTTCAGGAACACTCCATCGTGCTGGTGCGCGGCGGGCGTGTGAAGGACCTTCCGGGTGTCCGCTACAAGATTGTCCGTGGAGCACTGGATACCCAGGGCGTCAAGAACCGTAAGCAGGCGCGCAGCCGCTACGGCGCAAAGATGGAGAAGAAGTAATGCCTCGTAAGGGCCCGGCCCCGAAGCGGCCGCTCGTTGTAGATCCCGTTTACGGTTCACCCCTGGTCACTCAGCTGATCAACAAGGTGCTCGTTGACGGCAAGAAGTCGACCGCAGAGCGCATCGTCTACGGTGCACTCGAAGGCGCACGCGCCAAGTCCGGCGGCGACCCCGTTGCCGCACTGAAGAAGGCTATGGACAACGTCAAGCCGACCCTCGAGGTCCGCTCACGCCGTGTCGGTGGCGCCACCTACCAGGTTCCCGTTGAGGTGAAGCCGGGCCGCTCAACCGCCCTGGCCCTCCGCTGGCTGGTTGGCTACTCCAAGGCACGCCGCGAGAAGACGATGACCGAGCGTCTGCAGAACGAGATCCTTGACGCCTCCAATGGTCTGGGCGCCGCTGTCAAGCGCCGCGAAGACACGCACAAGATGGCCGAATCCAACAAGGCCTTCGCACACTACCGCTGGTAAATGACCTTCCCGCCCGGGTCCGCCGCACAGCGCATCCGGGCAGGGAGTCCAGCAGAACTCCATCTTCGTCAAAAGGGAGACACCGTGGCACAGGACGTGCTTACAGACCTTACAAAGGTCCGCAATATCGGCATCATGGCGCATATCGATGCCGGCAAGACCACTACTACCGAGCGCATCCTGTTCTACACGGGTGTAAACCACAAGATCGGCGAGACCCACGACGGCGCCTCGACGACCGACTGGATGGAACAGGAAAAGGAACGCGGCATCACCATCACGTCTGCCGCCGTGACCAGCTTCTGGCACAACAACCAGATCAACATCATCGACACCCCCGGCCACGTCGACTTCACCGTCGAGGTTGAGCGCTCACTGCGCGTCCTCGACGGCGCCGTCGCAGTGTTCGACGGCAAGGAGGGCGTTGAGCCCCAGTCGGAGACCGTCTGGCGCCAGGCCGACAAGTACGAAGTTCCCCGCATCTGCTTCGTCAACAAGATGGACAAGCTCGGCGCCGACTTCTACTTCACCGTCGACACCATCATCAGCCGCCTCGGCGCCAAGCCGCTGGTCCTCCAGCTGCCCATCGGTGCAGAGAACGACTTCATCGGCGTCGTCGACCTTGTCGAAATGCGCGCGCTGGTCTGGCCGGGCGACGCCAAGGGCGACGTGACGATGGGTGCCAAGTACGAGGTCCAGGAGATCCCCGAGGATCTCAAGGAAAAGGCCGAGGAATACCGCGCGGCCCTCGTCGAGACCGTAGCCGAGTCCTCCGATGCCCTCATGGGCAAGTACCTCGAGGGCGAAGAGCTCACCGTCGCGGAAATCAAGGCCGGCATCCGCAAGATGACGATCAACTCCGAGCTCTACCCGATCCTCTGCGGCTCCGCGTTCAAGAACCGCGGCGTCCAGCCGATGCTTGACGCCGTCGTTGATTACCTTCCGTCCCCGCTCGACGTCCCCGCGATGATCGGTCACGATCCCCGCGACGAGACCGCCGAGATGACCCGCAAGCCCAGCACCGAAGAGCCGTTCTCGGCCCTGGCGTTCAAGGTTGCGACCCACCCGTTCTTCGGCCAGCTGACCTTCATCCGGGTTTACTCCGGACAGGTCTCCGCAGGCACCCAGGTGATGAACTCCACCAAGGGCAAGAAGGAGCGCATCGGCAAGCTGTTCCAGATGCACGCCAACAAGGAAAACCCTGTTGAAGAGGCACTGGCCGGACACATCTACGCTGCGATCGGGCTGAAGGACACCACCACCGGTGACACCCTCTCCGACGCGACGAACCAGATCGTCCTCGAGTCCATGAGCTTCCCGGAGCCCGTGATCTCGGTTGCCATCGAACCCAAGACGAAGGGCGACCAGGAGAAGCTTTCAACGGCTATCCAGAAGCTCTCCGCCGAGGATCCGACCTTCCAGGTTTCCCTCAACGAGGACACCGGACAGACGATCATCGCAGGCATGGGCGAGCTCCACCTGGACATCCTCGTGGACCGCATGCGCCGCGAATTTAAGGTCGAGGCAAACGTGGGCAAGCCCCAGGTCGCCTACCGCGAGACGATCAAGCGCGCGGTCGCCAAGCACGACTACACCCACAAGAAGCAGACCGGTGGATCGGGGCAGTTCGCGAAGATCCAGATCGCCATCGAGCCGATGGAAGTTGAAGAAGGCGTCCTTTACGCGTTCGACAACAAGGTCACCGGTGGACGCGTTCCCCGCGAGTACATCCCCAGCGTTGATGCAGGCATCCAGGACGCCCTCAACGACGGCGTGCTCGCCGGGTACCCCGTGGTCGGCATCAAGGCCACGCTGCTCGACGGCGCCTACCACGACGTTGACTCATCCGAAATGGCCTTCAAGATCGCCGGACGTATGGCGTTCAAGGAAGCCGCACGGATGGCCAACCCGGTTCTGCTCGAACCGCTGATGGATGTTGAGGTCCGCACACCCGAGGAGTACATGGGTGAAGTTATCGGCGACCTCAACTCCCGCCGCGGCCAGATGCAGTCGATGGAGGACGCAAGCGGCGTAAAGGTCATCCGCGCCTTCGTGCCCCTCTCCGGAATGTTCGGTTACATCGGGGATCTGCGGTCGAAGACCCAGGGCCGCGCCGTGTACTCGATGCAGTTCAACAGCTACTCCGAGGTTCCCAAGGCCGTGGCTGACGAAATCATCCAGAAGACTCGTGGTGAGTAACTTCGGATAACCCGCCGGCAACGGTGGTGGTATCCAGTGGAGCCGGCGGGCATTGCGCCCGCCGGCCCCACACCAGCCAACGGTCCGCAGGGGCCGCGAGCGACAAGCAATTTAAAGAAAACCAAAAGCCCCAAGTAGACTTGCATCAGTTTCAGCTGCGAAAAGCGCGGCTGGGAAGCAAATCTTCTCAAACGTTCTAGGAGGAACCCGTGGCGAAGGCAAAGTTCGAGCGGACTAAGCCGCACGTTAACATCGGCACCATTGGTCACGTTGACCATGGAAAGACCACGTTGACGGCTGCCATTTCCAAGGTGCTGTACGACAAGTACCCCACTCTCAACGAGCAGCGTGACTTCGCGTCTATCGACTCGGCTCCCGAGGAGAAGCAGCGCGGCATCACCATCAACATCTCGCATGTTGAGTACCAGACTGAGAAGCGCCACTACGCACACGTAGACGCTCCCGGTCACGCTGACTACATCAAGAACATGATCACCGGTGCTGCTCAGATGGATGGTGCAATCCTCGTTGTTGCAGCAACCGACGGCCCGATGGCTCAGACCCGCGAGCACGTTCTGCTCGCCCGCCAGGTTGGTGTTCCCTACCTGCTGGTCGCGCTGAACAAGTCCGACATGGTTGAGGATGAGGAACTGCTGGACCTCGTCGAGATGGAGGTCCGCGAGCTGCTCAGCGCGCAGGGCTTCGATGGCGACGAAGCACCCGTGGTCCGCGTTTCCGGCCTGAAGGCCCTCGAAGGCGACGCCGAGTGGGTCAAGTCGGTTGAAGACCTGATGGCTGCTGTGGACGAGTCCGTTCCGGACCCCGTTCGCGACAAGGACAAGCCCTTCCTCATGCCTGTCGAGGACGTCTTCACCATCACCGGCCGTGGAACCGTTGTTACGGGCCGCGCCGAGCGTGGAACCCTGAAGATCAACTCCGAGGTCGAGATCGTCGGCATCCGTCCGGTCCAGAAGACCACGGTTACCGGTATCGAGATGTTCCACAAGCAGCTCGACGAAGCATGGGCCGGCGAGAACTGTGGCCTCCTGCTCCGCGGCATCAAGCGCGAAGACGTAGAGCGCGGCCAGGTTATCGTGAAGCCGGGTTCGATCACCCCGCACACCGACTTCGAGGCCAACGTCTACATCCTGGCCAAGGACGAGGGCGGGCGTCACAACCCGTTCTACTCGAACTACCGCCCGCAGTTCTACTTCCGCACCACGGACGTAACCGGCGTCATCACCCTCCCCGAGGGCACCGAAATGGTTATGCCTGGCGACAACACTGAGATGACCGTTGCGCTCATCCAGCCCATCGCTATGGAAGAGGGCCTCGGCTTCGCTATCCGCGAAGGCGGCCGCACCGTTGGTTCAGGACGCGTCACCAAGATCATCAAGTAGTCCTTCGACTGCCTGACTGCTCTACCGAGAAGGGCCCCGTTGCTACGGCAGCGGGGCCCTTTTCTTGTGCGGCCAACGCTCTGCAGTACCCGAAGGCGATGAGCGCACCCGCTTGCGACCAGCGGGCCCGATTGCGACGAACGCATGCGGTATTGCGGGTGCGTTAGTCGCAATCCGGTGCGGCAGCCGGAAACGCATCTGCCGATGTCAACATAACCCCCCGACACGCCGTCGGAGCTGCCACCGGCGGGGGAAGGTTGCTCCATGGCGAGCTTCACCCAGCTTCGGACGATGATTTCGACGACCGCGGAATACTCCGCGCAGGGCATCAGCCCCCGGAGACTGCAGCGGCGGTGCGCCGAGGGGGAGATGCTCCGGGTGAGGCAGGGGCTCTATGTGTCGCGGGAGGCCTGGCTGGACCTCGACCGCTGTGACCGGTACCGGCTGAGGATCCTCGCCGTGCACCTCTCCGCGCAGCACCCGCCGGTCTTCTGCCACGAGAGCGCCGCCCTGATCCACGGGCTTCCCCTTCTTGCTGTCCCTCCCAACGTGCATGTGCAGCAGGGGGCGGTTCGGTGTGCGCGTTCACGGGGTGACATCCGGCGGCACTTCACCTCGTCGGGTGTTCCGCCCGTCGTCCGCGTCGCCGGGCTGCGCGCGACGACCCTCGATGCAACGCTCGCCGCACTCGCCGTCGACTGCGGTTTTGGGCAGGCCGTCGTCGCGCTCGATCACGCTCTGCGGCGGCGCGTGACCGACCCGGCCGCACTCCGGGCGAGGTTGTGGTCGAGGAAAAGCTGAGGGAGGACCGCCTGCGTGCGCTGGGGCTGCGGGTGGTCCGCTGGACCTGGGACGACCTCCGGGGCCCGGCCCACCCGCGGGAACTGCTCATGGCCGCAGGCCTCCTCCCGGGCAGGACCCGGCGGTGGCCGGCCCGCACAGTACCGGTGGAAGTGGATCCGCCGCACTCGAACCGGGCCGACGCACTCCGGAACGACGGCCGCACCGGCTAACGGCGAGGCGCTCGTCGCAATCGGGTGCGGAGCCGGCCCCGGCGCGCCGCCGCCGACACGCCGGAGCAGCAGCCGGAAAACCCCGGGGATTAGCGTTTGACGGCCATCTCTGCCAGACTAGAGAAGTTGTTCAAGCGCTTGCGCGTGCGGTTTGAGACCCAATCCCGGTCAGGATAATGCCTGATGCAGGGTTAAAGTTCACCGGTCCGCGTGGCCCAAATATAATCCACCCCGTCCAGCCCGGCTGGAATGCGCTGTTTGTTCGTGTCGGATTGCGCGACACGCCCGAGCGCGGGGGTCGGAGCCTTAGCAGGGTGAGGAACCCGGAATTGTCCGGATTCAGTCTGTGGAGGAGCGCCGTACAACGGGCGCAGGCAATGTACGTACCGGAACTGCCTCGGCAGTTTTCATGTAGAGAGAGAGTCGAGACGCCATGGCGGGACAGAAAATCCGCATCCGGCTGAAGTCATATGACCACGAGGTCATTGATGTTTCAGCGCGGAAGATCGTTGAGACGGTGACGCGCGCAGGCGCTACGGTTGTCGGCCCGGTGCCGCTGCCCACGGAGAAGAACGTTTTCGTTGTTATCCGGTCCCCGCACAAGTACAAGGACAGCCGTGAGCACTTCGAAATGCGTACTCACAAGCGTCTGATCGACATCATTGATCCCACGCCCAAGGCCGTCGATTCGCTGATGCGTCTCGATCTGCCCGCGGACGTGAACATCGAAATCAAGCTGTAAGGGAGAGCGGATACACATGTCTACTTCACTTACGCGTCAGGTTAAAGGCCTGCTGGGCATCAAGCTCGGCATGACCCAGGTCTGGGACGAGAACAACAACCTCATCCCCGTCACCGTGGTCCAGGCCGACTCAAACGTTATTACGCAGCTGCGCACCGCGGACAAGGACGGCTACACCGCCGTTCAGATCGGCTTCGGCCAGATCGACCCCCGCAAGGTCACCAAGCCGCTCGCCGGACACTTCGAGAAGGCCGGGGTCAACCCGCGCCGCCACGTCGTTGAGCTGCGTACCTCCGACGCTGATACCTACTCGCTCGGCCAGGAGCTCTCTGTTGAGATCTTCGAAGCCGGCCAGACGGTTGACGTTATCGGCACCACCAAGGGCAAGGGCTTCGCCGGTGTCATGAAGCGCCACGGCTTCCACGGCGTTGGAGCATCGCACGGCGCCCACAAGAACCACCGCAAGCCCGGCTCCATCGGTGGCGCATCCACCCCCAGCCGCGTCTTCAGGGGAATGAAAATGGCAGGCCGCATGGGTGCCGTTCGTCAGACCACGCTGAACCTCACGGTTCACGGCGTCGACGCCGAGAAGTCGCTGCTGCTGATCAAGGGCGCTGTACCTGGCGCCCGCGGCCAGGTCGTCCTCGTACGCACCGCCGTGAAGGGAGCATAGCCAAATGGCTGTCCAAACAGTAAAGGTCGATTTCCCCGCGGAGATCTTCGACGTTCAGACGAACGTACCGCTGCTGCACCAGGTCGTCGTGGCCCAGCTTGCGGCTGCCCGCCAGGGCACCCACAAGACCAAGACCCGCGCCGAGGTGAGCGGTGCAGGCCGCAAGCCGTTCAAGCAGAAGGGAACCGGCCGCGCCCGCCAGGGTTCGATCCGCGCCCCGCACATGACCGGTGGCGGCGTTGTCCACGGACCCACGCCCCGCGACTACAGCCAGCGCACCCCGAAGAAGATGAAGGCAGCCGCCCTGCGCGGAGCCCTCTCGGACCGTGCACGCAACGGCCGCATCCACGTCCTCGAATCCCTCGTTGCCGGCGACAAGCCGTCCACCAAGGGTGCCATCGAGACGCTTCGTTCAATCTCCGAGCGGCCCAACCTGCTCGTCGTGATCGAACGCGCCAACGACGTATCGGCGCTGTCCGTACGCAACGTTCCCGGAGTCCACGTTCTGTATGTTGACCAGCTCAACACGTACGACGTGCTGGTCTCCGACGACGTGATCTTCACGAAGGCCGCCTACGACACGTTCGTTGACTCGGCTGAAGTTACTTCCAGGGAGGATGCCAAGTGAGCGGCACCATCGCAAAGGATCCGCGCGACGTCGTCATTGCACCCGTCGTCTCGGAAAAGAGCTACGGCCTGATCGACGAAGGCAAGTACACCTTCCTGGTCGACCCGCGCTCCAACAAGGCTGAAATCAAGCTGGCCGTGGAGAAGATCTTCTCCGTCAAGGTCGACTCGATCAACACCATCAACCGTGCAGGTAAGCGCAAGCGCACCAAATTCGGGTGGGGACAGCGCAAGGGCACCAAGCGTGCCATTGTGTCCCTCAAAGAAGGCACAATCGACATCTTCGGCGGTCCGCTCGCTTAGAGCGGAGACCACTTTAACGAGGAAATGACACATGGGAATCCGTAAATACAAGCCGACAACGCCGGGCCGCCGCGGCTCCAGCGTTGCCGACTTCGCAGAAATCACACGATCGACACCGGAGAAGTCACTGGTGCGTCCGCTCCCCAAAAAGGGCGGCCGTAACAACACCGGCAAGATCACAACCCGTCACAAGGGTGGTGGACACAAGCGTCAGTACCGTCTGATCGACTTCCGCCGCCACGACAAGGACGGCGTCGACGCCCGCGTAGCTGAGATCGAATACGATCCCAACCGCACGGCACGCATCGCCCTCCTGCACTACGTTGATGGCACCAAGCGCTACATCATCGCGCCGAACAAGCTCAAGCAGGGCGACTTCGTCGAGGCCGGCGCCGGGGCTGACATCAAGCCCGGCAACAACCTGCCGCTGCGCAACATCCCCGTCGGTACCGTGATCCACGCTGTTGAGCTCCGCCCAGGCGGCGGCGCCAAGATGGCACGCTCCGCCGGTGCATCGGTTCAGCTCGTCGCCAAGGAAGGCCGCTTCGCCCAGCTGCGTCTGCCCTCCGGTGAAATCCGCAACGTCGACGTCCGCTGCCGTGCAACGGTCGGCGAGGTCGGGAACGCCGAGCAGTCGAACATCAACTGGGGCAAGGCCGGCCGCAGCCGCTGGAAGGGCATCCGCCCGACCGTCCGTGGTGTGGCAATGAACCCCGTTGACCACCCCCACGGTGGTGGTGAAGGCAAGACCTCCGGTGGACGCCACCCGGTCAACCCCAACGGCAAGGCCGAGGGACGCACGCGTCGCCTCAACAAAGAGAGCGATTCACTCATTGTGCGTCGCCGTCGTTCCGGCAAGAACAAGCGATAGGAGCCTGGAGACATGCCACGCAGCCTGAAGAAAGGCCCCTTCGTCGATCAGCACCTTTACGTAAAGGTCGCTCGCGAGAACGAATCGGGCACAAAGAACGTCATCAAGACGTGGTCCCGCCGCTCCATGATCGTGCCCGACATGCTCGGACACACGATCGCGGTTCACGACGGGCGCAAGCACATTCCGGTGTTTGTCACCGAGTCGATGGTCGGGCACAAGCTCGGCGAATTCGCTCCCACGCGGACTTTCCGCGGCCATGTTAAGGACGACCGCAAGGGCAAGCGCCGCTAGGCGCTTGGCTCTTACGGCTAAGACGAGAGAAGGAAAGCAATGGAAGCCAAGGCAATTGCGCGTCATATCCGCGTAACGCCTATGAAGGCCCGGCGCGTCGTCAACCTTGTTCGTGGTAAGCAGGCGAATGAGGCTCTGGCTATTCTGAAGTTTGCCCCACAGGTTGCTTCAGAGCCGGTATTCAAGGTAGTTCAGTCGGCAATGGCCAACGCCCGCGTCCTCGCGGACCGGGATGGCGTTGCCTTCGACGAGGGCGACCTGGTCATTAGCGAAGCATTTGTCGATGAAGGCCCCACGATGAAGCGGTTCCGTCCGCGTGCCCAGGGCCGCGCGTTCCGCATCAACAAGCGGACCAGCCACATCACAGTTGTTGTAGCTACCCCTGAGAAAGTGGAGGTCCGCTAAGTGGGACAGAAAGTAAACCCGCACGGGTTCCGACTCGGCATCACCACGGACCACAGGTCTCACTGGTTTGCTGACAGCAACAAGCCAGGCCAGCGCTACAGGGACTTCGTCCGCGAGGACATCAAGATCCGCCAGCTCATGTCAACTGGCATGGACCGCGCAGGCATCGCCAAGGTCGAGATCGAGCGCACCCGTGACCGCGTCCGTGTGGATATCCACACTGCGCGTCCGGGTATCGTCATCGGCCGCCGCGGCGCCGAGGCCGACCGCATCCGCGGCGAGCTCGAGAAGCTCACGGGCAAGCAGGTGCAGCTGAACATCCTCGAGGTGAAGAACCCCGAGATCGAAGCCCAGCTCGTAGCCCAGGGCATCGCCGAGCAGCTCTCCTCACGCGTGGCCTTCCGCCGTGCGATGAAGAAGGCAATGCAGTCCGCACAGCGTGCGGGAGCAAAGGGCATCCGTGTCCAGTGCTCCGGCCGCCTGGGTGGAGCCGAAATGAGCCGTTCGGAGTTCTACCGCGAAGGCCGTGTGCCCCTGCACACCCTGCGCGCGAACATCGACTACGGCTTCTTCGAGGCCAAGACCACCTTCGGCCGCATCGGCGTGAAGGTCTGGATCTACAAGGGTGACGTCACCGCGAAGGAACTGGCAGCCCAGGCTGCAGCAGCTCCCTCACGCGGCCGCGGCGGAGACCGTCCGGGCCGTGGCCCCGCCGGCGCCGAGCGCGGTGGCGAGCGTCGCCGTCGTACGCCGGAGCGCGCCGAGGGCCAGGGCGCAGCAGCGCCCGCCGAGACCGCCGCAGCACCCGCCGCGGCTGAAGGAGGACAGGCTTAAATGCTTATCCCACGTCGAGTCAAATTCCGTAAGCAGCACCACCCGGGTCGTTCCGGCGCTGCTACCGGTGGCACCGAGGTCAGCTTTGGCGAATGGGGTATCCAGGCTCTGAGCCCGGCATACGTCACCAACCGCCAGATCGAGTCGGCCCGTATTGCAATGACCCGCCACATCAAGCGTGGCGGAAAGGTCTGGATCAACATCTATCCGGACCGTCCGTTGACCAAGAAGCCTGCCGAAACCCGCATGGGTTCCGGTAAGGGTTCGCCCGAGTGGTGGGTGGCCAACGTCAAGCCGGGACGGGTTCTTTTCGAACTGTCCGGTGTTTCCGAAGAGGTAGCCCGCGAAGCCCTGCGCCTCGCGATCCACAAGCTGCCGTTGAAGGCACGCATCGTGCGTCGTGAGGGTGGTGAATAGCATGGCATTGGGTTCAAAGGAACTAGCAACGGATCAGCTTGACGGGTTCGACAAGGACCGTCTCGTTGAGGAACTCCGCAAGGCCAAGGAGGAGCTGTTCAACCTCCGCTTCCAGTCGGCCACCGGCCAGCTGGAAAGCCATGGCCGGCTGCGCCTGGTCAAGCGCGACATTGCTCGCATCTACACGGTGCTGCGTGAGCGCGAGCTGGGCATCCGTCCAGAGGTGATTGCTCCCGTCCAGGAAGCAAAGCCCGAAAAGACGGAAAAGGCAAAGAAATCCAAGAAGGCCTCCACTAAGGACGCCAAGTCCGTGGACACCGAGGCTTCTGAGGAGGACGCCAAATGAGTGAGCAGAACACCGAAAGCACGACAACCGACGTCAATGCACGCGGATACCGCAAGGTCCGCCGCGGGTATGTTGTTTCGGACAAGATGGAAAAGACCATCACGGTCGAGGTTGAGGACCGCGTGAAGCACGGGCTGTACGGCAAGGTCATCCGCCGCAGCTCGAAGGTCAAGGCTCACGACGAGCAGAACGCCGCCGGCATCGGCGACATGGTTCTGATCTCGGAGACCCGGCCGCTTTCCGCCACCAAGCGGTGGCGTCTCGTGGAAATCATCGAGAAGGCCAAGTAACACCAGCCGAACGGGGAGGCCCTGGACACGATTCGTGTCCGGGGCCTTTTCGCGATAGTATGAAAATCTTGTCTGTCGAGTGGGCTGGTGAACTCTGCCTTCACACCGGCAAATAGGCAAAAGCCCGATGATCTTGTTCAACACAATCCGCGGAATTTCCAATGCGCTTCGGCGTGCGCTTGTGCTGAGTACCAGTATCTCGGGGCCCACCCATATCCGTTCCGCAAGGCTCGCTAAGAGAACCAGCGCGACGACAGGAGTAATAAGTGATTCAGCAGGAGTCGCGGCTTAAGGTCGCCGACAACACGGGGGCCAAGGAAATCTTGACCATCCGCGTTCTCGGAGGATCGGGACGCCGCTACGCAGGCATCGGCGACGTCATCGTCGCCACCGTCAAGGACGCAATCCCCGGCGGCAATGTCAAGAAGGGCGACGTCGTCAAGGCGGTCATCGTCCGCACCAAGAAGGAACGCCGCCGCGCGGACGGTTCCTACATCAAGTTTGATGAAAACGCAGCAGTGATCCTGAAGAACGACGGCGACCCCCGCGGTACCCGTATCTTCGGCCCTGTCGGCCGCGAACTGCGCGACAAGCGTTTCATGAAGATCATCTCGCTGGCGCCGGAGGTGCTTTAAGTCCATGGCACAGAAATCTGGAAAGCTTAAGATCAAGAAGGGTGACCTCGTTCAGGTCATCACTGGAGCCAAGCAGGAACGCGGCGGAGACCGCGGCAAGCAGGGCAAGGTCCTGAAGGTGTTCCCCGAGACGAACCGCGTTCTCGTGGAGGGTGTCAACACGATCACCAAGCACACCAAGGCCACCCAGCACGAAGGCCACAGCCACGCCGGTGGAATCCAGGTCGTTGAAGCACCGCTGCACATCAGCAACGTTGCAATCGTCGATCCCGAGACCAAGAAGCCCACGCGCGTCGGTTACCGCCTGGAGACCGTCGAGCGCGACGGCCGCCAGCGCACCGTCCGCATCCGCGTGGCCAAGTCATCAGGGAAGGATCTGTAATGACTGTTGAAACCGCAGAGACCAAGGTTCTCCCTCGCCTGAAGGCCCGCTACGCCGCTGAAATCAAGTCTGCCCTGCAGGAGGAATTCAGCTACTCGAACGTGAACCAGGTGCCCCGGCTGGTCAAGGTTGTCGTAAACATGGGTGTTGGAGATGCCGCAAAGGACTCCAAGCTCATCGACGGCGCCGTCAAGGACCTCACCGCGATCACCGGCCAGAAGCCCCAGGTCACGAAGGCCCGCAAGTCGATCGCCCAGTTCAAGCTGCGTGAGGGAATGCCCATCGGCGCCCACGCAACGCTGCGCGGAGACCGCATGTGGGAATTCGTTGACCGCCTGGTGACCCTCGCCCTGCCACGTATCCGCGACTTCCGCGGCCTCAACGGCAAGCAGTTCGACGGCAACGGCAACTACACCTTCGGCCTCACGGAACAGTCGATGTTCCACGAGATCGACCAGGACAAGATCGACCGCGTGCGTGGCATGGACATCACCGTGGTCACGACCGCCAAGACCGATGCCGAAGGCCGTGCGCTGCTCAAGGCACTTGGCTTCCCGTTCAAATCCGAAGATTAATCTAACTACGTTGCAGGTCCGTTCCAGCCCGAGCCCGGCGCACGCTGAGCCCGGGGCGGAGTCCGGAAACCGTTACGAGGAAGGGCAAGAGCCCACATGACAATGACAGATCCTGTCGCAGACATGCTTACGCGTCTGCGCAACGCAAACTCGGCATACCACGACTCCGTGTCGATGCCGTACAGCAAGCTGAAGGCGCGCGTCGCCGACATCCTGAAGGCCGAAGGCTACATCGCCGGCTGGAAGGAAGAGGAAGCCGAAGTCGGCAAGAAGCTGACCATCGACCTCAAGTTCGGCCCGGACCGCCAGCGTTCAATCGCCGGCATCCGCCGCATCTCCAAGCCCGGACTCCGCGTTTACGCGAAGTCCACCAACCTGCCGCACGTCCTGGGCGGCCTGGGTATCGCCATCCTGTCCACGTCCTCCGGTCTGCTCACAGACCGCCAGGCATCCAAGAAGGGTGTAGGTGGGGAAGTCCTCGCCTACGTCTGGTAGCGGGAAAGGGAAAGAAAAATGTCACGTATTGGACGTCTCCCCATCACCGTTCCTGCAGGTGTCGAGGTCAAGGTCAACGGCAGTGAAGTCTCCGTCAAGGGAACCAAGGGCGAGCTGAGCCACACCGTGCCCAGCCCGATCGAAGTAACCCTCGAAGACAGCACCGTCACCGTCAGCCGGCCCAACGACGAGCGTGTCTCACGCTCGCTGCACGGCCTCACCCGGACCCTGATCTCCAACATGATCGTTGGAGTGACCGAGGGCTACAAGAAGAACCTCGAGATCGTTGGCACGGGTTACCGTGTCCAGGCCAAGGGCGCCGATCTCGAGTTCGCGCTGGGCTACAGCCACCCGGTTGCCGTCAAGGCACCCGAGGGCATCGTCCTGACTGTCGAGACCCCCACCAAGCTCTCGGTATCGGGTATCAACAAGCAGCAGGTCGGCGAGGTCGCTGCGAACATCCGCAAGCTGCGCAAGCCCGACCCTTACAAGGGCAAGGGTATCCGCTATGCAGGCGAGATCATCCGCCGCAAGGTCGGAAAGGCTGGTAAGTAACCATGGCAATCAGCATCAATAAGAAGCGAAGCTCCAAGAGCAAGTCCGCCTCCCGCGGCCGCCGTCACCTCCGCGTGCGCAAGCGCGTCTCGGGTACCGCGGTGCGCCCGCGCCTGGTCGTCAACCGTTCGGCCCGCCACGTATTCGTGCAGGTTGTCGATGACACCAAGGGCATCACCGTTGCCTCCGCGTCGACCCTCGAAGCGGACCTTCGTGCGTTCGACGGCGACAAGACCGCCAAGGCCAAGCGCGTTGGCGAGCTCGTTGCCGAGCGCGCCAAGGCTGTCGGCGTCGAGGCTGTCGTGTTCGACCGTGGTGGCAACAAGTACCACGGCCGTGTCGCGGCTATCGCAGACGGCGCACGTGAAGGTGGGCTGGCACTGTGACCGAGGAAAACAAGGCAAAGGAAGCCCCATTGAATACGGCTACAGAGCAGCCAGTGACCGAAGCCCCGGCTGCGGGTTCAACTGAAACCGCGTCGGCCGACGACAAGAACCGCAGCGCCCGTGGAAGCGGACGCGGCGGTGAGCGCGGCAAGAGCGACCGCGGCGGACGTGGTGGCCGCGACGGGCGCGACGGCGGCCGGAACGACGACAAGGACAAGTTCATTGAACGCGTCGTCACCATCAACCGCGTTGCCAAGGTCGTCAAGGGCGGCCGCCGGTTCAGCTTCACCGCCCTCGTGGTGGTAGGCGACGGCAACGGCATGGTCGGCGTCGGCTACGGCAAGGCCAAGGAAGTTCCCTCGGCAATCCAGAAGGCCGTCGAGGAAGCCAAGAAGACGATGTTCCGCGTACCGCGCATCGGCGGCACCGTACCCCACCTGGTGCAGGGAGAGGCAGCGGCTGGCGTCGTTCTGCTCCGCCCGGCGTCCCCAGGTACCGGTGTTATCGCCGGCGGCCCGGTCCGTGCGATCCTCGAGTGCGCCGGCATCCACGACGTGCTCTCCAAGTCGCTCGGTTCCTCGAACGCCATCAACATCGTTCACGCGACCGTTGATGCGCTCAAGCGCCTCGAAGAGCCCCAGGCAGTCGCAGCCCGCCGCGGCCTGCCCCTTGACGAGGTTGCCTCCCACCAGATGCTCCGCGCCATGGCAGCTCAGAAGGTAGGTGCGTAATGACCGCCATTACACCCAAGCGCGTGAAGGTCAGCTCAGCGAAGCTGCAGATCACGCAGATCAAGTCCGTCATTGGCGGCAAGCAGAACCAGCGCGACACCCTGCGGTCCCTCGGCCTTAAGCGGATCGGCCACACCGTGGTCCGTGAAGCCGACGCTGTGACCGTTGGAATGGTCAACACGGTTCCGCACCTCGTGAAGGTTGAGGAGGCCAACTAATGGCAGAGGAAAAGACAACGGCTGTAGCCGAAGGAAACACAGAGCGCGTCCACGCCCTGAAGGTCCACCACCTGCGTCCGGCCCCCGGAGCCAAGACCAAGAAGACCCGTGTGGGTCGAGGCGAAGGCTCCAAGGGCAAGACTGCCGGACGTGGAACCAAGGGAACGTCGGCCCGCTACCAGGTGAAGGCAGGATTCGCAGGCGGCCAGCTGCCGCTGCACATGCGTCTGCCCAAGCTGCGCGGGTTCAAGAACCCGTTCCGGGTCGAGTTCCAGGTTGTGAACCTGGACAAGATCTCCGAGCTGTACCCGGACGGCGGCGACGTGACTATCGAGAACCTCGTAGCCAACGGCGCCGTCCGCAAGAACCAGCCCGTCAAGGTGCTGGGGACCGGTGAGCTCACCGTGAAGGTCGATGTGAAGGTCAACGCCTTCTCCTCCAGCGCAGCGGAGAAAATCGCTGCCGCTGGCGGATCGGCAACCGAGGTCTAAAGCAATTCGACCCCGGGTCCGTGCTGTGATCTGCACAGCTAGGAACTAGACTCTTGGTGGGTCGGCGCGTGCCGGCCCACCAAGAGTTTTCCGGCTTTAAGAGCCCCACCCAAACCCCCGGTTCAGAAGCACCGGGGTCCAACCGTTAGACTCGGTTGTTGAGTACTGTCCGCGACGGACAATTCAGACCTTCAGGAGGACGCTTGCTTAGCGCTATTGGCCGGGCTTTCCGGACGCCAGACTTGCGGCGCAAGCTGTTGTTCACGCTGGGAATTATCGCCATCTTCCGCCTCGGGGCCTTCATTCCGGCACCCGGGGTCGACTACGGCAACGTTCAGCAGTGCCTCGACCTCGGGAACACCGAGGGCGGCCTGTACCAGTTCGTGAACCTTTTCAGCGGGGGAGCGCTCCTCCAGGTTTCGATCTTTGCCCTCGGCATCATGCCGTACATCACCGCCAGCATCATCACGCAGCTCCTGCGCGTTGTGATCCCCCGGTTCCAGGAACTCCATGAGGAAGGCGCCCAGGGCCAGTCGCGGCTGACGCAGTACACGCGGTACCTGACGATCGCCCTCGGCCTGCTCAACGCAACCACCCTCGTCTCCCTGGCGCGCTCGGGTGCACTGCTGGGCGACTGCCCGGTGCCGCTGATTCCCGACGATTCGCTGATCACCGTCATCCTGCTGATCATCACGCTCACCGCGGGCACCGGCCTGATCATGTGGATGGGCGAGCTCATCACCGAAAAGGGCGTCGGCAACGGAATGTCGCTGCTGATCTTCACGGCCATCGCCGCCGGTTTCCCCACCTCCCTGGGCGAAATCCTCCGCACCCAGGGCTGGACCATCTTCCTGGGCGTCCTGCTGATGGGCATCGTGGTTGTAACGCTCGTGATCTTCGTCGAGCAGTCGCAGCGGCGCATCCCCGTCCAGTACGCCAAGCGCATGATCGGCCGGCGCACGCTCGGTGGGAGCAGCACCTACATTCCGATCAAGGTCAACATGGCCGGGGTCATCCCGGTCATCTTCGCCTCGTCGATGCTCTACCTGCCGTCCCTGATCGCGCAGTTCAACACGCCCACCGACGGCGAGTCGCCGACGCCGGGCTGGGTCAACTGGATCACGACCTACCTCTCCAGCGGAGACCACCCGTTCTATGCGGCGCTGTACTTCGCCATGATCGTGTTCTTCACGTACTTCTACGTGGCGATCACGTTCAACCCGGACGAGGTGTCCGAGAACATGAAGAAGTACGGCGGGTTCATCCCGGGCATCCGTGCCGGACGCCCGACCGCCGAGTACCTCCAGTACGTGCTCTCCCGCATCACCCTCCCCGGCGCCATTTACCTCGGCCTCGTGGCACTGATCCCGCTGATCGCCCTCGTGGCGATCGGCGCCAACCAGAACTTCCCATTCGGCGGCACCTCGATCCTGATCATGGTGGGTGTTGGGCTGGAAACCGTGAAGCAGATTGACGCCCAGCTCCAGCAGCGTCACTACGAAGGGCTACTGCGATGACAAGAATGCTGATTATCGGGCCTCCCGGATCGGGCAAGGGCACCCAGGCGGCACGCATCTCCGAGCGCCTTGGCGTCGTCGCAATCTCGACGGGAGACATCTTCCGCGACAACGTCAAGCGCGCGACGCCGCTGGGCGTGGAGGCGAAGAAGTACATGGACGCCGGGGACTTCGTTCCCGACAGCGTCACGAACAGCATGGTGCGCGACCGCCTGAAGGCCGACGACGTGCAGGAAGGCTTCCTGCTCGACGGGTACCCCCGCACGGCATCGCAGGTCGCCGAACTCGACGACATCCTCGCCTCGAACGAGCTGGCCCTCGACGTCGTGCTCCAGCTGACCGCCGAAGACGAGGAACTCGTCCGCCGCCTGCTCGGGCGTGCCGCGCTCGACGGGCGCAGCGACGACAATCAGGACGTCATCCGGCACCGGCTGCGCCTCTACCACGAGCAGACCGAGCCGGTCGTCTCGCAGTACAAGGAACGCGGCATTGTCACCGCTGTCAACGGCATCGGCAGCATCGACGAAGTCACCGAGCGCGTGATGACTGCGCTCAAGGTTGCCAGCTAGTTCATGAAATTCCGCCAGCCCAAGATCGAGTACAAGACCAACGCCCAGATGCGCACGATGCGCGAGGCCGGCCTCGTGCTCTCGAGGGGCCTTGACGAGGCGGTGGCGGCGGCGCAGGTCGGCGTCACCACCCGGGAACTTAACACCGTGTTCGAAAAGGTGCTCCGCGACGCGGGCGCAACCTCGAACTTCCTCGGCTACCACGGGTTCCCGGCGAGCATCTGCACCTCGGTAAATGAGGAAGTGGTCCACGGCATTCCGGGGGAGTACGTCCTGCGGGACGGCGACATCATCTCCATCGACGCCGGCGCCGTCGTACGCGGCTGGCACTCGGACTCCGCGCGCACCACGATCGTCGGCAAGGCCCGGCCCGAGGATGAGCGGCTCTCCCAGGTCACTGAGGCCGCCCTGTGGCGCGGCATCGCAGCGCTGGCCGAGGCCCGCTTCGTCGGAGACATCGGTGCGGCGATCGACGAATACGTTTCCGGGATCCCCGGGGCACCGCTGGGCATCCTCGAGGACTACGTCGGCCACGGCATCGGCACGCAGATGCACCAGGCGCCCGACGTGCTCAACTACCGCAGCTCCCACCGTGGCCCCAAGGTCCGCCCCGGGCTGTGCCTGGCCATCGAACCGATGCTGGTCCGCGGCGGGCTTGAGACACGGGTGCTCGACGACGACTGGACGGTTGTGACGACCGACGGCGCACGCGCCTGCCAGTGGGAGCACACCGTCGCGGTGCACGAGGGCGGCATCTGGGTGCTTTCGGCAGAGGACGGCGGCGCCTCGAAGCTCCAGCCCCTCGGTGTCACCCCCGTTCCCCTGCCGGAGTAGCAGCGGGGCCGCGGGCACCGCGGGCCCGCGATTTAACTTCTCCCCAGCCATAGCGTAGAGTTGTTTGTTGGTTGTCTCTGCTTTTGTGCCCAATTTGGGCCCGACGGCGGCGGACCGGCTTCACCGCCGTGACCGCTGCGGCAGGGTTCGACAATCAAAACCCAAACCCGTCCACCCCGCAAGCGGTGGGCATCGACGTTAGCGGAGGATATGGCCAAGAAAGACGGTGTCATTGAGATTGAAGGCACTGTGAACGAGGCGCTGCCCAACGCGATGTTCCGCGTTGAGTTGGCCAACGGACACATTGTTCTCGCCCACATTTCGGGAAAGATGCGCCAGCACTACATTCGAATCCTTCCTGAGGACCGGGTCGTAGTGGAACTCAGCCCGTACGACCTCACCCGGGGTCGTATTGTCTACCGCTACAAATAAGAATCAACTCGAAGGAAAACCATGAAGGTCAACCCGAGCGTGAAGCGGATCTGCGAGAAGTGCCAGGTGGTTCGCCGCAAGGGCAACGTTCTCGTCATCTGCGAGAACCCGCGCCACAAGCAGCGCCAGGGCTAATTACCTCTTCGAGGTCAGCCGCCCACGCGTAGTTATTTTATATAGGCAGAGCAGCACCGTTACGCGGTGCACACCCCCGGGCTCGGAGGCCGGGGACCGGAACATCAGTTCCGGGCGGGCTCTGCTTCAGACCTCCGGTATTACAAAGGAGAACCGCCGATATGGCACGTCTCGCTGGCGTAGACATTCCCCGCGAAAAGCGGGTAGTCATTGCGCTTACCTACATCTACGGCGTGGGCAAGACCCGTGCAGAGAAGACGATCGCGGACACCGGCATCAGCCCGAACACGCGCGTCAAAGACCTCTCTGACGCTGAGCTGGTTCAGCTTCGCGACTACGTTGAAGGCAACTTCAAGGTTGAGGGTGACCTCCGCCGCGAGGTCGCAGCCGACATCCGCCGCAAGGTTGAAATCGGCAGCTACGAAGGCATTCGGCACCGCCGCGGCCTTCCAGTGCGCGGTCAGCGCACGAAGACCAACGCCCGTACCCGCAAGGGTCCGAAGCGCACCGTCGCAGGCAAGAAGAAGGCCGGCCGCTAGTTCCCTAATGGCTCCCTAACCGGGCTCGCAGAGCTCGCCCGGCCAGGGGACCCACGCCATCAGGGGCCCTTTAAGTAGGGCTTCCGGTTGGAAACTCGTGCTGACTCAATGCTTAACCAAAAACCTTCGTAGGAGAAGTAATGCCCCCCAAGACTCGTGGAGCGGTGCGCAAGCCGCGTCGCAAGGATAAGAAGAACATCGCGCTCGGACAGGCGCACATCAAGAGCACCTTTAACAACACCATCGTCACCATCACGGACCCCAACGGAGCTGTAATCTCCTGGGCTTCCTCCGGTGAGGTCGGGTTCAAGGGCTCACGCAAGTCCACCCCGTTCGCCGCGCAGCTGGCCGCCGAAGCCGCTGCCAAGCGCGCTCAGGAGCACGGCGTCCGCAAGGTCGACGTCTTCGTCAAGGGCCCGGGATCAGGACGCGAAACGGCAATCCGTTCGCTGCAGGCGACCGGCCTGGAGGTCGGATCCATCTCCGACGTCACGCCCAGCGCCCACAACGGCTGCCGTCCCCCGAAGCGCCGCCGCGTCTAATCAGCTTTACGTCCACCGTGCCGCCTTGCAGGAGCTCCTGGTTCCTGCAAGGCGGTTCGGTGCCGTTATTCAAAGCTTTTGAGCCGGCTCACTAGCTGCCCCTTTCCACCATTTGTGTTGCGTCATATAGCGGATGCTCCCTGAAAGGAAATGTAAGTGCTTATTGCACAGCGCCCCACCCTGACTGAAGAAGTAGTCGCCGACAACCGCTCGCGGTTCGTGATCGAACCCCTCGAGCCCGGCTTCGGCTACACCCTCGGAAACTCTCTCCGCCGCACCCTGCTTTCCTCGATCCCCGGCGCTGCTGTCACAAGCATCCGCATCGACGGTGTGCTGCACGAGTTCACCACCGTTCCGGGTGTCAAGGAGGATGTCACAGAGATCATCCTTAACATCAAGAACCTTGCCGTTTCCTCCGAACACGACGAGCCCGTCGTCGCCTACCTGCGCAAGCAGGGCCCCGGCGTCGTTACGGCCGCCGATATCGCTCCTCCGGCAGGCGTGGAGTTCCACAACCCTGATCTGCACATCGCCACCCTCAACTCGAAGGGCAAGTTCGAACTCGAACTGACCATCGAGCGCGGCCGCGGCTATGTCTCGGCTTCGCAGAACAAGTCCGGTGACTCGGAGATCGGCCGCATTCCGGTCGACTCCATCTACTCGCCGGTGCTGAAGGTGACCTTCCGGGTCGAAGCGACCCGTGTGGAGCAGCGCACCGACTTCGACCGGCTCATCGTCGACGTCGAGACCAAGGACGCGATTGCGCCGCGCGACGCCGTCGCCTCCGCAGGAACCACCCTGGTCGAGCTGTTCGGCCTGGCCCGCGAGCTGAACATCGCCGCTGAAGGCATCGAGATCGGCCCCTCGCCCACCGACGCAGCCCTGGCTGCCGACATGGCGCTGCCGATCGAGGACCTTGAGCTGACTGTCCGCTCGTACAACTGCCTCAAGCGTGAGGGCATCCACTCCGTGGGTGAACTCGTTGCACGCTCCGAGGCCGACCTCATGGACATCCGCAACTTTGGTGCGAAGTCCATCGACGAGGTCAAGGCGAAGCTTGTTGAGCTCGGCCTTTCCCTGAAGGATTCCCCTCCAGGGTTCGACCTTGCCGCCCGTGCCGCAGCCATCGAAGAAGACGACGCCGCATACGGCGACGAAGAAGCCTAAAGAGCTACACAAGCAAGCCCTGCCAGCTGCTGGGAAGCGGCGGGCAGGACCACTATGAGGAGAAATAATCATGCCCACACCCACTAAGGGCCCACGTCTCGGAGGCGGTCCGGCGCACGAGCGCCTGATGCTCGCCAACTTGGCCGCCTCGCTGTTCGAGCACAAGCGCATCACCACCACTGTCACCAAGGCAAAGCGCCTCCGCCCCTACGCCGAGCGCCTCATCACGTTCGCGAAGAAGGGCGACCTGGCCTCGCGCCGCCGCGTCCTGGCCGTCATCAGCAGCAAGAGCATCGTGCACGAGCTGTTCACCGACATCGCCCCGGCAGTGGAGAACCGTGAAGGCGGGTACACCCGCATCACGAAGATCGGCAACCGCAAGGGCGACAACGCCCCCATGGCCGTGATCGAACTGGTCCTTGACCCGCTTTCCGCAAAGCAGGCGGTTGTCGCCGAGGCCGAGCAGGCCAAGGCCGCTCCGGCACCGGCGGCCCCCGTCGAAGAGCCGGCTGAGTCCGCAGAATCCGCAGAATCGGCAGAATCCGCAGAATCCGCAGAATCCGCAGAATCGGCTGAGTCGGCTGAGTCGGCTGAGTCCGCTCCGTCGGCTGAGGAAGCCGCTGCAACGGACGAGGCTGAGGAAGCCGACGAGAAGAAGTAACCCTTCTTCCCACGCCGAGCACGATGAACAATACGCAGAAGCCCGCCGCACCCCATGGGGACGGCGGGCTTCTGCGTGTGCGCCTTGACGTCGCCTACGACGGTGCGCCCTTCGCCGGATGGGCGCTCCAGCCGGGCCAGCTCACAGTCCAGGGTGTGCTTGAGGAAGCGCTGATGATCCTGCTGCGGCGCCCGGTGCGCGTCACGGTGGCCGGACGCACCGACGCAGGGGTTCACGCCCGGGGCCAGGTGGTCCACGTCGACCTGACCGCGGAGGAGTGGGCATCAATCGGCCGCGGCCGCACCGGACCGGGCGGTGAAGCGCTTGTGCGCCGCCTCTCGGGCACGATCAACCGCGTCCTTTCCGACCAGCTCGTGGGCCGCGGTCGCTCGGTGAAGAACACGCTTCCCGCCGTCGTCGTCAAGCGCGCCGGCCTGGCCCCGGACGGTTTCGACGCCCGCTTCTCGGCCCTCTGGCGCCGCTACAGCTACCGGATCGCGGACCGGCAGGTTGAGCCGGATCCCCTCGGGCGCGGCACCACGCTGTGGTTTCCCGGCACGCTCGACGAGGACCTGCTCAACGCCGGCGCAGCCGAGCTGCGCGGGCTCCAGGACTTCCGTGCCTTCTGCAAGCCGCGCGAAGGCGCAACGACAATCCGCGAACTGCAGCGCTACGAGTACGCGCGGAACCGCGAGGGTGTGCTCGAGGTGACCATCCAGGCCGACGCGTTCTGCCACAACATGGTGCGGGCCCTCATCGGCTCGACCCTCCGCGTGGGCAGCGGCGAGCTGCCGGCGTCCTGGATCACCGAAAGGCTGCTCGCCCGCACCAAGGACGCCAAGTCGGTGCTCGCACCCCCGCACCCGCTGATCCTCGAGGAAGTCGCCTATCCGAATGCCAAGGAGCTGGGGGAGCGCGCTGCGCTCACCCGGGCGCGCAGGACGGCCGGAGGCGCCGAGGCGGCCGGCGACCGGCTCCCGCCGCCCGATCCGCGCACCTGATCCAGTCATGTTCCGCGCTCCACATCCGCCGGCAGCGCGCCGGCGGAGGAGCTATCCGGAGAAGGCCAGAACGCCGATCAGCGCAGCAACGACCATGCCCGGGCCAAACGGGAACACCGACCCGCGGCCCCCGCGGCGCGAGAGCAGCAGGACGATCCCGGCGAGCCCACCGAAGAGGAACCCGCCAAGCAGCGTGGCCATCCAAGCAGTGAAGCCGGCATACCCGCCGATGAGCCCGAGCACTCCCGAGAGCTTGACGTCGCCCATCCCCATTCCGGCGGGGGAGATCAGCGCAAGGACGAGATAGAAGGCAAACATCGCCAGCCCGCCGGCGCCCGCGGCGAGCAGCCCGCCCCACCCGGCGCCCCCGGCGGCGGCGATCAGCAGGGCCGCGGCGGTGGCGCCCAGGAACGGCAGCACCAGTGCATTGGGCAGAAGCTTGGAGCGCAGGTCGATCGCCGCGAGGAGCACCCCGAAGACCGGCAGGAGCAGGTACAGCAGCAGTTCCCCCGCGGTGTGGGCCCGGAGGGCAGCCGCCGCGCAGAACACGCCGGTGAGGATGGCCATCGGCCACCGCCATGCCGAAGGCAGCACCGTCCGCGGGTCGCGGGCGGCCAGCGGGAACAGCCGATACCCGGTCAGCAGCCCTGCCGCGCCGCAGAGTGCGGCGAGGGCCGCAGGGGGCAGGAGGCTAAGCATTGCGTCGGCTTCCGCCCGAACGCCGACCAAGAACTTCGAGAGACCGCATGTGAGCCACTTTCCCCAGCAGGACCGATTCCGTCCCTTCATTATTGCCCGTACCGCTCCCGCGCCGGGTTCCCGGCAGGGGAAGCCGACTTGCCGCCGGCCCTGCCCGCCCCGAAGCGCAGGGCCCTGTTTTGACCAAACGCTTCGCTTCGCGCTAACCTTGGTAGTCGTTGTGCGTATCCCAACTCGATACGTCTGCGCCCTCCGGAGCGGTTCAGTTGCAGAACCACCTGGCCCGGGGGAGCAGCCGAGGCCTCACGGGATAACTGGTTGTCTTTCAGCCCTCACCTGAAGTTCCGGTAACGCATGAATAAGCTGAGCTTGTGGACGCGGATTCTCCCGCGGACGCAGGCGTCACCGAACAAGAAACGAAGGCCAAAACCGTGCGTACGTACACCCCGAAGCCAGGCGACATCTCCCGCCAGTGGCACGTCATTGACGCCACCGACGTTGTCCTAGGCCGTCTTGCCAGCCAGACCGCAACACTGCTGCGCGGAAAGCACAAGCCGACCTTTGCACCCCATATGGATATGGGCGATTTCGTCATCATCATCAACGCTGACAAGGTTGCCCTCACCGGCGCCAAGCTCGAACAGAAGCGTGCCTACCGCCACTCGGGTTTCCCGGGCGGCCTGAAGTCCACCAACTACGCTGAACTCCTGGAGAAGAACCCGGAGCGCGCAGTTGAGAAGGCCATCAAGGGCATGCTGCCGAAGAACTCACTGGCTGCCCAGCAGCTTTCCAAGCTCAAGGTCTACCGCGGAGCCGAGCACCCCCACGGTGCGCAGCAGCCCAAGACCTTTGAAATCACCCAGGTCGCCCAGTAGTCCTGGCCACCACACACTAAGAAATTAATTCAAGGAGAACCGTGGCTCAGAATACTGAAGAGCTGAATGAACCAGCTGAGGAGCTCACCAGCTACACCTCAGAGTCGAGCGAAACCACCGCAGCCCCGGTGAAGGAGCGCCCCGCGCTCACCGTCGGCGGCGGAGCAGTGGGCCGGCGCAAGGAAGCCATCGCCCGCGTGCGCCTGGTTCCCGGCACCGGCAAGTGGATCGTCAACGGGCGCGAGCTCAGCGACTACTTCCCCAACAAGCTTCACCAGCAGGAAGTCAACGACCCGTTCAAGCTCCTCGAGCTTGACGGCGCCTACGACGTTATCGCGCGGATCCACGGTGGCGGAGCCTCGGGCCAGGCAGGCGCCCTGCGTCTCGGCGTGGCTCGTGCCCTCAACGAGATCGACCGCGACAACAACCGTCCGGCCCTGAAGAAGGCCGGCTTCCTGACCCGCGACGCCCGCGTCATCGAGCGCAAGAAGGCAGGCCTCAAGAAGGCCCGCAAGGCACCGCAGTACTCGAAGCGCTAAAACCCAGTTCCACCAGTGCCCGTCCGGATCGCCGGGCGGGCACTGTGCTTTTAACTTGACGGCGACGTGCCCCTTCACCGGCAGTCCCAATGTTTCTCACCTAGGATGTACAGCGATGAGCAGATTATTCGGTACCGACGGAGTCCGTGGCCTGGCCAACGGGCTGATCACGGCAGAACTCTCCCTGCAGTTGGCGCAGGCCGCTGCGGTGGTGCTCGGCCACCGTGCCGTGGAGGGGAACCGCCGGCCCACAGCGGTCATCGCCCGCGATCCGCGCATCAGCGGTGAATTCATCGCCGCCGCCATGGAGGCTGGCCTGGCCAGCTCCGGGATCGACGTCTACGACGCCGGTGTCCTGCCCACGCCCGCCGCCGCGTACCTCGTCGCCGACCTCAACGCCGATTTCGGCGTCATGATCTCCGCATCGCACAACCCCGCCCCCGACAATGGAATCAAGTTCCTTGCGCGCGGCGGCAAGAAGCTCGACGACGCCCTCGAAGAGGCAATCGAGGCCGAACTCGCATCGCCGCGGCTGCGCCCGGTCGGCCCGGAAGTGGGACGGATCCAACGTTTCGCCGACGCCGAAGACCGCTATATCGTCCACCTCCTGCAGACGCTCCCACACCGCCTCGATGGACTGAAGGTCGTCCTTGACTGCGCCCACGGGGCCGCAAGCGGCTGCTCGCCCGAGGTGTTTTCAAACGCCGGGGCGAACATCGTCGTCATCGGCGCCGACCCCGATGGAAACAACATCAACGAGGGTTACGGCTCCACCCACCTCGAGAAGCTCCAGGCCGCGGTGCTCGAACACGGCGCTGACCTTGGCATCGCCCACGACGGCGACGCGGACCGCTGCCTTGCCGTGGACCACGAGGGCACCGTTGTGGACGGAGACCAGATCATGGCGATCATGGCCATCGCCATGCACGGCGCCGGGAAGCTCGCCGACGACACGCTCGTCGCAACGGTGATGAGCAACCTCGGCCTGAAGATCGCGCTGCGCGAGGCCGGGATCACGATCCGCGAAACCGGTGTCGGCGACCGCTACGTCCTCGAGGAGATGCGCGACGGCGGCTACAGCCTCGGCGGCGAGCAGTCAGGCCACGTCATCTTCGCCGAATACGCGACGACCGGCGACGGGGTGCTCACCGGGCTCCAGCTCGCCGCCCAGGTCGCGGCCACCGGGCGCAGCCTCAAGGAGCTGGCCCAGGTCATGACCAAGCTTCCCCAGGTGCTCATCAACGTCAAGGGCGTCGACCGCGCCGCCGTCGGCACCAACGGCGTCGTGCAGCAGGCCGTCCGTGACGCCCAGGATCTGCTGGGGGAGTCGGGCCGTGTGCTGCTGCGCCCCTCCGGCACTGAACCGGTAGTGCGGGTCATGGTTGAGGCCGCGGACATGGACACCGCGCAGCGCATCGCCGATGAGCTGGCGCAGATCGTCAAGACCAGCCTCGCCCTCGAGCCCGCTCCGGCGGGCTGACCGGCGCCGGTCGCCGGAATCCCCTCGAACGGGCCGGTCCCGCCGCGGCCGCGGGGCGGGTCAGTAGGAGGGAGCCGCCGGAAGGCGCAGGTGCTCCTCAAGGGTCGCGGTCCCGGCGGCCTTCATCGCCGCCGCCGTCGTGGTTCCCACATAACGGAAGTGCCACGACTCGGCGTAGAAACCGGTGACCGTATGGAACCCCTGCGGGTAGCGCAGGATGATCCCGTACGCCGCCGCGTTCGCCGCGGCCCACCGTCCGGCAGCGGTGTCCCTAAAGCACAGCTGGAGGGTGCAGGCGCCGTCGGCCTGGCCGATGTCAAACGCCAGCCCCGTCTGGTGCTCCGAATAGCCCGGGCGGGCCGAAACGGCGTCGGCCAGGGCCGGATCGCCGTACTGGGCGACCCAGTGCGCGTAGGTCGCTTCCTGGTCCGCGAAGGACCGGTACCCGCTCACGAGGGTCAGCCCGACGCCCTGCGCGGCAGCGGCGCCGAACATCTTCTCCACGGCCGCGGCCGCCTCCGGGTGCAGCCGTGCACTCGCCGCCGCCGTGCCCAGCGCGACGTCGGGCACGACGAGGCGGGCCGGCTCGAAATCGATCGGCGACAGCGGCCGGCGCTTGTTCACCACCACGCCGGGTGATCGGGGATCGGCGGCCGGGCCGGGGCCCGCAGCGGCCCCGCTGACAGTGGGCACCGCCGCAGGCGCCGAGGGGGCGGGTTCCCGCTGCCGGGGCGCGGCGAGGCTGCCCCGGGGCAGTGCCGGGGCAGCCGCGGACGGCGCGTCCGGCGCAGGGGAAGCAGCGCCCTGCTCCGGGGCGCAGCAGGTGAGGAACGTCAGGAGCAGCGCCGGCACAAGGACGGCGGGGACAGCCCTCCTCGGCAGCGAGGGAACACCTGCCCGGGGTGCCGGAGCTTTCAGGTTTTCCGTAGCAGCATTCTCCGGATCGAATGGTCGGCGTCCTTGGTCAGCACCAGCTGGGCGCGCCCGCGGGTGGGCAGGACGTTAAGCATCAGGTTCGGTTCGTTGATCCGCTTCCAGATGCCCAGTGCCGTCTCGCGGGCCTGTTCGTCGGTGAGGTCGGCGTAACGGTGGAAGTAGGACTCCGGGTCGGCGAAGGCCCCGCTGCGCAGGGACTGGAAACGCTGGATGTACCACTGCTCAATATAGGAGGTCTTCGCGTCGACGTAGATCGAAAAGTCGAAGAAGTCGCTCACGGCAAGGCCCGAACGTCCGTCGGCGCGGGTCCGGGCGGGAGCGAGCACGTTGAGGCCCTCGACGATGAGGACGTCGGGGCGCCGGATCACCACTTCCTTGCCCGGGACGATGTTGTAGGTCAGGTGGGAGTACCAGGGGGCCCGGACCTCCTCCGCGCCGCTCTTCACCTCGCTCACGAAACGCAGAAGGCGCCTGCGGTCGTAGGACTCGGGGAACCCTTTCCGCTGCATCAGGCCCCGGCGCTCAAGCTCCTCATTGGGATAGAGGAACCCGTCCGTTGTGACGAGTTCCACGTTCGGGGTCTCCGGCCAGCGGCGCAGCAGCTCCCGCAGCACCCGCGCCGTTGTGGACTTCCCCACAGCAACGGACCCGGCGACGCCGATCACGAAGGGGGTGCGGGTTGTTTTTTCACCAAGGAAAGTGGTCGTCGCGGCGTGCAGTTCACCGGCCGCGGCGATGTAGAGGTTGAGCAGCCGCGAGAGGGGGAGGTACACCTCGCGGATCTCCTCAAGGCTCAGCACGTCCCCGAGACTGCGCAGGCGGTGGACGTCTTCGACGGTGAGCGGAGAGGACATTTCGAGCGAAAGCCGGGACCACATCGGGCGGTCAAGCTCCACGAAGGGAGTGACGCTTTCGGCGCCGCTCGCCTGCTGGATGTCGGTGCGTTGATCGCTCACTCTTGAGATTCTGCCCGCTGCGCCGGACATTAACAAACGCGCAGTACCGGTAGGCTTGGGTCCATGTGTGGAATCGTAGGTTATGTGGGCCGGGACCGCGGCCAGGGAAGTTTTGCGCTCAATACTGCCGCTCCGGCCGTCGACAGTAACGACGGCGGAGGCCAGCACGGCGCCCTCGACGTCGTCATGGAAGGCCTCCGGCGGCTCGAGTACCGCGGCTATGACTCAGCGGGTGTAGCAGTGCTCACACCCTCCGGTGTCGAGTCGCGCAAGAAGGCCGGAAAGCTCACCAACCTCGTCGACGAGCTCGTCGAGAAGCCCCTGCCCCGTTCACTGACCGGCATCGGTCACACCCGCTGGGCCACCCACGGCGGCCCCAGCGACCAGAACGCCCACCCGCACCTGGCCGACAAGGGCCGGCTCGCGGTGATCCACAACGGCATCATCGAAAACTTCGCCGAACTCAAGGCCGAACTGCTGGCCTCCGGCATCGAATTCCTCTCCGACACCGACACCGAGGTGGCCGCAGGCCTCCTCGGATCGATCTACCGCGGGCTCGTCGACAGCGGAGCCGAGGGCGACCTGCTGACCCTCGCGATGCAGCAGGCCTGCCAGCGCCTCGAAGGAGCCTTCACCCTCCTGGCGATCCACGAGGACCAGCCCGGCGTTGTGGTTGCCGGACGCCGCAACTCCCCGCTCGTTGTGGGACTCGGCGACGGCGAGAACTTCCTCGGCTCCGACGTCTCCGGGTTCATCGACTTCACCCGCCGCGCCGTTGAGCTGGGCCAGGACCAGATCGTCACGATCACCCCGGACGACGTCGTCATCACCGATTTCTTCGGCGCCCCGGCCGAGGGCACCGAGTTCCACGTGAACTGGGACGCCGCCGCCGCCGAAAAGGGCGGCTACGACTCCTTCATGGAGAAGGAGATCAACGACCAGCCCGACGCCGTCGGCCAGACCCTGCTCGGACGCTCCGACGCCGCAGGGAACCTTGTGCTCGACGAACTGCGGATCAGCGAATCGATCCTGCGCACCGTCGACAAGATCGTTGTCCTTGCCTGCGGCACCTCCGCCTACGCCGGGCAGGTGGCCAAGTACGCCATCGAGCACTGGTGCCGGATCCCCGTCGAGGTGGAGCTCTCCCACGAATTCCGCTACCGCGACCCCATCGTCAACGAGAAGACCCTCGTCGTTGCCATCTCCCAGTCGGGCGAGACGATGGACACCCTCATGGCCGTCCGTTACGCCCGCGAGCAGGGCGCCAAGGTTGTGGCCATCTGCAACACCAACGGCTCCACCATCCCGCGCGAGTCCGACGCGGTCCTCTACACCCACGCGGGCCCGGAGATCGCCGTGGCCTCGACCAAGGCGTTCCTGGCGCAGATCACCGCCGCCTACCTGCTCGGCCTCTACCTGGCCCAGCTGCGCGGCAACAAGTTCCGCGACGAGATCGCCGAAGTGATGGAGAACCTCGCGGCCATCCCCGCGAAGATCCAGGCGATCCTCGACGACGCCGACAAGATCAAGCAGCTCGGCCGGGACATGGCCAACGCGAAGTCGGTGCTCTTCCTAGGCCGCCACGTCGGATTCCCTGTCGCCATGGAGGGCGCCCTAAAGCTCAAGGAGCTCGCCTACATCCACGCCGAAGGCTTCGCCGCCGGCGAGCTCAAGCACGGGCCGATCGCCCTGATCGAAGAGGGCCAGCCCGTCGTGGTCGTCATGCCCGCCTCCACGGCCCCCAACTCCCTCCACGCCAAGGTCGTCTCGAACGTCCAGGAGATCCGGGCCCGCGGCGCGGTGACGATCGTCATCGCTGAGGAAGGCGACACCTCGGTCGAGCAGTACTCCGAGCACGTCTTCTACGTGCCGGCGACCCCGACCCTGCTTGCGCCGCTGCTCACCACCGTTCCCCTGCAGATCTTCGCCCTTGCCCTGGCCGGAGCCAAGGGCTACGACGTCGACCAGCCGCGCAACCTCGCAAAATCGGTGACGGTGGAGTAGGAAGCGTTGAGCAGGAAGCAGGGCGGCCCCCGGCAATGATCATCGGCATCGGTGTCGACGTCGTCGACGTTGAACGGTTCCGGCGCCAGGTGGAGCGGACCCCCGGGTTGGTGGAGCGATTGTTCGTTCCCGCCGAGCGCGGGCTGCCCACCCGCTCCCTCGCGGCCCGCTTCGCTGCGAAGGAGGCCGTGGCCAAAGCCCTTGGCGCGCCCGCCGGAATGAACTGGCAGCACTGCGAGGTGAGGATCGACGAGGCCGGCGCGCCGACGATCGTGCTTTCGGGGACCGTTGCAGCAGCGGCCCGGGCCCGGAACATCGATTGCTGGCACGTGTCGATGAGCCACGACGGCGGGCTGGCCAGCGCGATGGTCGTCGCGGAGGGCTCCGGCACAGATAGTAACCAGACTGACTAATTCGGTCGCTGCCGCTAAGCTCGTACATATGCTCAAAGCATTCACCGCCGGCCAAGTACGCGCAGCAGAGGCTCCCCACCTCGCCGCCGGGCAGGGTCATGCGCTGATGCAGAAGGCCGCACACGGCCTCTATGCGGTGGCCGCCGGCCTGCTCAGGGACTCCGGCGGCTTGTACGGACGCAGCGCCGTGGTGCTTGTCGGCGCGGGAAACAACGGCGCCGACGCCCTGTACGCCGGGGAGCGGCTGGCGCGGCGCGGGATGCGGACGACGGCGGTCGCCGTCACCCACCGGATCCATCCGGAGGCCCTCGCGGCCTTCACCGGCAGCGGAGGCCGGATGGAGCACCTCGCCGAGGAGAACGCCGGGGCCCTCGCCGCGCAGTGTGCCGGCGCGGACCTGATTATCGACGGCATCCTCGGCACGGGAGCCAGCGGTCCGCTGCGCGGAGGCACCGGGGCGTTCATCGACGCCATCAACGCCGCAGCCGGCCCCCGGGGCGCCCGGAAACCCCTCGTCCTCGCCTGCGACGTTCCCAGCGGTGTCGACATCGACTCCGGGACCGTTGAAGGCGCCGTCCTTCACGCCGATGCCACAGTCACCTTCGGTGCGGCGAAGTCCGGCCTGCTTACCGGAGCCGGGGCGGTCGCGGCCGGGGAACTGAACGTCGTCGATATCGGCCTTGGACTGACGAACGGAGCTTCGGGCGCATGGGGGGATCCGGCGGTACGCCGCCTCGAGCTCCGCGACGCCGCCGCCCTGTACCGCAGGCCCCGGACCACCGACCACAAGTACACCCGCGGAGTCCTGGGGATCGCGGCCGGCTCGGAGCAGTACCCCGGTGCCGCCGTCCTCGCCACCGGGGCCGCGCTGGCAACCGGGGTGGGGATGGTCCGCTACCTTGGGCCCCGGAGCGTCGGCAGCCTCATCAACGCCGTGCATCCGGAGGCCGTCTGCTCGACCGGCGGCATCGGCGAGGCGCGGTCCCAGGCCTGGCTCGTCGGCCCCGGGGCAGTCGGGGATCCGGAGCAGTCCCGCCGCGCCCGGGAAGCGATCACCAGCGGGCTTCCCGTTGTCGTCGACGCCGGGGCGCTGTCCGAAGTGCCCCGGACGGTGGGCCCCCAGGTCATCCTCACTCCGCACGCCGGGGAGCTTGTGGCGTTCTTCGCAGGGCGCGGCCAGCAGGCCTCCCGGGAAGCCATCGACGGCGCGCCGGCACGGTACGCTCTTGAGGCGGCACGGATGACCGGTGCGACGGTGCTCCTGAAGGGATTCACCACGGTCATTGCCGCCCCCTCCGGGGAGGTCTTCAGCCAGGCCGATGCCACCCCCTGGCTCGCGACGGCCGGGGCGGGCGACACCCTTGCCGGCATCCTTGGCGCACTCGCGGCGGGGGCGGCGGAGGACGCATCGGCCGCGGCACGGGCAGGGGTCCCCGAGACCGCCAAGTGGGCGGCGATCGCCGCAGCGGCCTCGCTCATCCACGGGCTGGCGGCCCAGCGGGCCGCCCGGCGCGGGCCGGTGGTCGTCTCGGAACTTCCCGCTGACATCGGTGCGGTCCTTGCCGGCCTGCTGGGGGCGCCCGATTGACCCTGTTCAGCTGCGCGTTACCTCCGCACGGTAGACCCTAAGGGGCCCGAACGTTCCGGCGGCGGTCTTCCCGCCGCCCAATGACCTCTCCACGACCATCAGACTTTCCCCGAATGATCCACACCTAGGAGCACAATCACATGGAATTATGGCCCGGCGAAGCGTATCCCCTTGGGGCAACCTATGACGGCACAGGGACGAACTTCGCGCTTTACAGTGAAATTGCGGATTCAGTCGTGCTCTGCCTGTTCGAGGACGACGGCACCGAGACCCAGGTGCCGCTGAAGGAAGTCGACGGCTACGTCTGGCACGGCTACCTGCCGCAGGTCGCCCCCGGACAGCGGTACGGCTACCGCGTCCACGGCCCCAACGATCCCGCCGCAGGACACCGCTGCAACCCCAACAAGCTGCTGCTGGATCCGTACGCGAAGGCAGTCTCCGGTGAACTCGACTGGGACCAGGCCCTGTTCGGGTACAACTTCGGCGACGAGACCTCCGTCAACAACGAGGACTCCGCGCCGCACATGATGCTCGGCGTGGTCGTCAACCCGTTCTTCGACTGGGACGGGGACCGCAGGCCCCGCACCCCGTACCACCAGTCGGTCATCTACGAGGCCCACGTCAAGGGCCTGACCCAGCTGCACCCGGAAATCCCCGAGGAGCAGCGCGGCACCTATGCCGCCGTCGCGCACCCCGCCGTGGTGGCGCACCTGCAGAAACTCGGCGTGACAGCCATCGAGCTCATGCCCGTGCACCAGTTCGTCAACGACAGCACCCTGCAGGACAAGGGGCTCTCCAACTACTGGGGCTACAACACCATCGGCTTCTTCGCCCCGCACAACAAATACGTCTCGGCCGGCGACCAGGGCGAGCAGGTCCAGGAATTCAAGGCGATGGTCAAGGAACTGCACCTCGCCGGCATCGAAGTGATCCTCGACGTCGTGTACAACCACACGGCCGAAGGCAACCACCTCGGCCCCACCCTGTCCATGCGGGGCATCGACAACTCGGCGTACTACCGGCTCGTTGAGGACGACAAGCAGTACTACATGGACTACACGGGCACCGGGAATTCACTGAACGTGAGGAACCCGCACTCCCTGCAGCTGCTGATGGACTCCCTGCGGTACTGGGTGACCGAAATGCACGTCGACGGCTTCCGCTTCGACCTTGCCTCCGCCCTGGCCCGCGAGTTCTATGAGGTGGACCGGCTCTCGGCGTTCTTCGAACTCGTCCAGCAGGACCCGGTGGTCTCCCAGGTCAAGCTCATCGCCGAACCCTGGGACGTCGGACCGGGCGGCTACCAGGTGGGCAACTTCCCTCCGCAGTGGACCGAATGGAACGGCAAGTACCGCGACACCGTCCGCGACTTCTGGCGCGGGGAGCCCTCAAGCATCGGCGAGTTCGCCTCCCGCCTCACCGGCTCCGCCGACCTGTACGAGCACTCGGCCCGCCGGCCTGTGGCCTCGATCAACTTCGTCACCGCCCACGACGGCTTCACCCTGCGCGACCTCGTCTCCTACAACGAGAAGCACAACGAGGCCAACGGCGAAGACAACAACGACGGCGAATCACACAACCGTTCATGGAACTGCGGGGTCGAGGGCCCCACTGACGATCCCAAGGTGCTGGGGCTGCGCGCACGCCAGCAGCGCAACTTCATCGCCACGCTGCTGCTCTCCCAGGGCGTACCGATGCTCCTTCACGGCGACGAGCTTGGGCGCACCCAGAACGGCAACAACAACACCTACGCCCAGGACTCCGAGCTCAGCTGGGTGCACTGGGACAAGATGGACCAGCCGCTGCTCGAATTCACTGCGGCAGTCAACCGCCTGCGCTCCGAGCACCCGACCTTCCGCCGCCGCCGCTTCTTCGACGGACGCCCCGTGCGCCGAGGCGAGGGCGAGGCGCTGCCGGACATCGTATGGCTCGACACTTCCGGCGAGCTCATGGCCCCCGAGGACTGGAACAGCGGCTTCGGCCGCTCGATCGGCGTGTTCCTCAACGGGCAGGGAATCCGGGGCCGGGACGCGCGCGGTCAGCGCATCACCGACGCCAACTTCCTGATGTACTTCAACGCCCACGACGAGGCAGTCGACTTCACGATCCCGGCCGAGGAGTACGCGCCGGCCTGGGACGAGGTCATCGACACCGCGGGCAAGTACGCCGACACCCAGGACATCCCGGCAGGGACAACGATCTCCATCGAAGCCAAGTCGATGGTCGTGCTCAGGTCCCACACGGAGGCCGAGGATCTCGATCACTCGGTTGCCGCGTCGCTTGCCATCCTTGCCAACGAGGTAACAGCGAAGACCGGCACGGCCTAGACAGCGCTGCCTCAACAGCACTGTTTGACAGCACCGCCCAGACCGGCACGCCGGGCCCGCCCGGGCCCGGCACCCGACAGGACACCCAGCCCTTCAGGAGGAAATGCGTGAAGACACCAAGATCGACCTACCGGCTGCAGATTCGAAGCGAGTTCGATCTGCGTGAAGCCGCGGCCCTGGTGCCGTACCTGCACGACCTCGGGGTGGACTGGGTGTACCTGTCGCCGATCCTGACCGCCGAGGAAGGCTCGGCGCACGGCTACGACGTCACCGACACGACAACCGTCGACCCGGCGCGCGGCGGACGGGAGGCCCTGCAGGAGCTTTCCGCCGCCGCCCGGGCCGCCGGGATGGGTGTGCTCGTCGACATCGTGCCCAACCACATGGGCATCCAGACCCCCGCTTCCAACGCCTGGTGGTGGCAGCTGCTGCGGGAGGGCCGGAACTCGCGCATGGCCGAGGCGTTCGACGTCGACTGGGACGCCGCAGGCGGCCGGATCCGGATCCCCGTGCTTGGCGACGGACCGGACGAGGAATCGGCGCTCGAAGTGGTCGATGGAGAACTCAGGTATTACGACAACCGGTTCCCTCTCGCCGAGGGAACCTTCGGTCCCGGCGACACCGCAGTCGACGTCCACGCCCGCCAGCACTACGAACTGGTCAACTGGCGCCGGGCGGACAGCGAACTGAACTACCGCCGCTTCTTCGGCGTGAACACCCTCGCCGGCCTGCGCGTCGAAGTGCCCTGGGTCTTCGAGGAGAGCCACAGCCAGGTCCGCAGCTGGTTCGACGACGCCCTCGTTGACGGGCTGCGGATCGACCACCCCGACGGGCTTGCCGACCCCGCAGGGTACCTCGAGGATCTGCGCCGGCTCACCGGCGGGGCCTATGTCCTGGTGGAGAAGATCCTCGAACCGGGGGAGGAGCTCCCCGCGGACTGGGCCTGCGAAGGCACAACCGGCTACGACGCGCTGGCGGACATCGATCGGCTGCTCACCGACCCGGCCGGCGAACAGCAGCTCACCGCGCTGGTTCAGGCCGAGCCGTTCCACGAGATGATCCACGGCACCAAGCGCGGCATCACCGACGGAATCCTCCGCTCCGAGGTCCTGCGCCTGACCCGGCTCGTCCCCGGCGGCGCCGGCCTCGACAGCAGCGAAGCAGCCGACGCGCTGGCCGAACTGCTCACCTGCTTCCCCGTCTACCGCAGCTACCTGCCCGGCGGGGCCGACCACCTCGCCGACGCCGTCCGCGACGCCTCGGTGCGCCGGCCGGACCTCGCCGCCGCGATCAAGACCCTCCACCCGCTGCTCGACCCCTTCCTCGAAGGAGGTCAGGACGCCGAACTGAGCGAGCTCGCCCGCAGGTTCCAGCAGACCTCAGGGATGGTCATGGCCAAGGGCGTCGAAGACACCGCCTTCTACCGGTACAACCGGCTTGTCTCCCTCAACGAGGTTGGCGCCGACCCTTCGATCTTCGCCGTCGACCCGCTCGAGATGCACCGGCGGCTCCTGCGGCGCTCCACCGGGAACCCGCTGTCGATGACCACCCTGAGCACCCACGACACCAAACGCAGCGAGGACACAAGGGCGCGCATCAGCGTGCTTTCCGAACTGCCCGGGGAATGGGAAGCGGCGCTTGCCCAGCTCAACGCCGCCGCGCCGATCGGGGACGAGGCGTTCGCCTCGCTGCTGTGGCAGTCACTGATCGGAGCATGGCCGCTCAGCCGGGAACGTGCCCACGCCTACGCCGAGAAGGCCGCGCGTGAAGCCGACTCAAGCACCCATTGGACGGCTCCGAACGAGGCGTTCGAGAAGGCAATGCACGACGCCGTCGACGCCGCGTTCGACGACCCCCGCGTCAACTCCGTGGTGACCGGGACCGTTGAACGCATCAAGGCCGCGGGCTGGTCCAATTCCCTGTCCGCGAAGCTGCTCCAGCTCACCATGCCGGGCGTGCCCGATGTGTACCAGGGCACTGAGTTCTGGGACACGTCCCTTGTCGATCCCGACAACCGCAGGGATGTCGATTACGACGCCCGCAAGCGCACCCTCGCCGACCTGAAGTTCGGGGCGCATCCAGCGGTAGGGCCCGACGGGGCAGCGAAACTGCTCGTGGTTTCCCGCGCGCTGCAGGCGCGGAGGGACCGCCCCGAACTCTTCACCGGCTATGCACCCCTCCAGGCCTCGGGGCCTGCCGCGGACCACGTGTTCGCTTTCGATCGCGGCGGGGCCCTCACCGTGCTGACGCGGCTGCCCTACGGCCTTGAACGCCGCGGCGGCTGGACCGGCACGACCGTCCAGCTCCCGGAAGGCAGCTACACCTGCGCCCTCACCGGTACAACCTTCACCGGAGGCGAGGTGCCGGCAGCGGACATCTTCGCCTTCCTCCCCACCGCGCTACTGATCCAGGAGGATGCATCATGAGCAGCCAATTCGACGTTTGGGCGCCCCGGGCGGAAAGCCTGGTTCTCGTTGCCAACGGCGCCGACTACCCCATGACCGCAGCGGACGGCGGGTGGTGGCTGGCCCCCGGCGATGCGCCGTCGGGTAGTGACATCGACTACGGGTACCGCGTGAACGGCTCGGAAAGCCCGGTCCCCGACCCCCGCTCCCGCCGCCAGCCCGACGGCGTCCACGCCCTGTCGCGCACCTTCGACCCGGCCGCGCACCACTGGCAGGACGCCCAGTGGTCCTCCCCGGGCCTGAACGGCGGGGTGATCTATGAGATGCACCTCGGGACGTTCACCCGCGAAGGAACCCTCGATGCCGCCATCGAACGGCTCGACTACCTCGTCGACCTCGGCGTCAAATACGTCGAACTGCTCCCCGTCAACGCCTTCAACGGAACCCACAACTGGGGGTACGACGGCGTGCTCTGGTACGCCGTGCAGGAGACCTACGGCGGGCCCGCAGCCTACCAGCGCTTCGTCGACGCCGCCCACCAGCGCGGCCTCGGCGTCATCCAGGACGTCGTCTACAACCACCTCGGCCCGAGCGGAAACTACCTCGGCCAGTTCGCCCCGTACCTCACCGAGGGCCGAAGCAACACCTGGGGCGACTCCCTGAACCTCGACGGTCCGGCCTCCGACGAGGTCCGGCGCTACGTGGTCGACAACCTGCTCATGTGGTTCCGTGACTACCACGTTGACGGGCTCCGGCTCGATGCCGTCCACGCGCTTCACGACGAGCGCGCCGTGCACATCCTCGAGGAATTCGCCGCCGAGACCGACGCGTGCGCGGCGGAACTCGGCAAGCCGCTGTTCCTCATCGCGGAATCCGACCTCAACAATCCCCGCCTGATCGAGGCCCGCACCGTCAACGGCTACGGGCTCGCCGGGCAGTGGAGCGACGACTTCCACCACGCCGTGCACGTCAACCTCACCGGCGAGACCGAGGGGTACTACTCGGACTTCAACTCCGTCGGCGCGCTCGCCAAGGTCCTGAAGGAGGGGTTCTTCCACAACGGGACCTTCTCCTCCTTCCGGGAGCGCAGCCACGGCCGGCGCCTCGACGCGGACCGCATCTCCCCGCTGCAGCTCGTTGTCTGCGCGCAGAACCACGACCAGATCGGCAACCGGGCGGCAGGCGACCGGATCAGCGCGGCCCTGAATCCCGCCCAGCTTGCGCAGGCGGCGGTGCTGACCATCGCCGGACCATTCACGCCCATGCTGTTCATGGGCGAGGAATACGGCGCGACAACGCCGTGGCCGTTCTTCACCTCCCACCCCGAGCCGGAACTGGGCAAGGCCACCGCCGAGGGACGGTTCCGCGAGTTCGAGCGCATGGGGTGGGATCCTGCCACCGTCCCCAACCCGCAGGACCCTGCGACGTTCGAGTCCGCCAAGCTCGACTGGGCCGAAAGCGAAAAGCCCGAACACCGTGAACTGCTTGCCATCTACCGGGAGCTCATCCGGCTGCGCGCAAGCGAACCGGACCTGAACACCCGCGACTTCCGCTCGGTGGACGTGGAGTTCGACGAGGCCGCCCGCTGGCTGCTGCTCAAACGCGGCCGCACGGTGGTGCTCCTCAACCTCGGCGCAGCCGAATGCGAGGTCCCCTTGGCCGCCAACGGCGCCGAGGTGCTGCTCTCAACCGTGGACGGGGTTCAAACGGGGGCCGAAACGGTCAGCCTGCCGGGCCACGCGTCCCTCATCCTCTCGCTCGCGGCCGGCTGACAATGGCCGCCCCCGACCTGAGCACCGACGTGCTGATCGTCGGCGCCGGGCCCACCGGACTGATGCTCGCGGCCTTGCTGCGCAGGCTCGGCGTGGACGCCGTAATCACCGACAGCAAGGGGGAGCCCACCCGGGAGTCCCGAGCGATCGGAATCCAGTCGCGCACCATGGAGATCTACGACCAGCTGGGGGTGATCGGCCCGGTCCTGGAGCAGGCCCAGAAGGCGCTCAGCATCAAGCCCGGATACGGCCGGCGGGCCTTCGGGGAAATCCCCCTGGCAAGCCTCGGGGAGGGGCTGACCCCGTATCCGGGGCTGCACTTCCTCGAACAGAGCAAGAACGAGCGGATCCTCCTCGCGGAGCTCCAGCGCAGGGGAGGGGACGTGCTGTGGAACCGGCGGCTGACCGGGCTCAGCGCCCTGCCCGGCGATGTCACGGCAGAGTTCGCCGGTCCCGAGGGCCCGCTCGCCGTCACCGCCCGGTACGTGGTGGGCTGCGACGGCGGCTCCTCCGCCGTGCGGACGCTCAGCGGCATCCCGTTCGAGGGCGTCACCAACGAACACATGTTCTATGTGGCCGACGCCCTCGAAGTCAAAGGCCTCTCGGCCGCCACCGTGGAGCTGCGGCTCAGTGGCGACGACTTCCTTCTCGCGTTCCCCCTGAAAGCGACGGAGGAGGGGCTGACCAACCACCGGCTGATCGGGGTGCTGCGCAGCTCCGGCACCGCCGACATCGTGGAGGAGGTCGCGCGGGGGCGCGTGCGCGAGCTCTTTGGCGTCACCTACAGCACGTCCCGCTGGTTCTCCACCTACCGCGTCCACCACCGGGTGGCAGCCGCCTTCCGCGCCGGCCCCGTGTTCCTCGCGGGGGACGCCGGGCACATCCATTCCCCGGTCGGCGCCCAGGGGATGAACACGGGCCTGCAGGACGCCCACAACCTTGCCTTCAAACTGGCCGACGTGCTCTCCGAGCGGGCCGGGGAGGAACTGCTCGACCGCTACGACGCCGAACGGCGCCCCGTCGCCCTGCGGCTGGTCAGCGTCACCGACCGGGTCTTCGCCGGTGTCACCTCCGGCGCGGCAACCGCCCGGACACTGCGGCGGATCCTGCCCCGCATGGCCGGGCCGGTGGCCGTCCGGCTTCTTCCGGCCGCTCCCATCGCCCCCCGCTTCGCCGGATACCTCGGGCAGATCCGGATCCACTACTGGATGAGCGAAGGAGCCAAAGCCGCGGCCCGCGGCCGGAGGGGAAGGGTCGTCGGCCGCCGCCTGCCGTGGACCGGCAGCAATTTCGCGGTGCTCGCCGATGCCTGCTGGCAGGTCCACAGCTATGGCGACACCGATTCCGAGCTCGCCGACGCCGTCGGCCAGGCCCTCGGCCTGCCGGTCCACCGGTTCCCGGAGGCACCCCGGCAGGGCCTGCGCGCCGACCGGTTCTACCTCGTGCGCCCCGACGGTTTCGTCGCCGCGGAGGCGCCCGCCCACCGTGCGATCTCACTGCTCCGCGCAGCCCTGCCCGGGCACTGGAACGGCACCCCGCCGCAGGGAGCCGCATAGGATGGCCCAATGACGTATTCCCCTGCTGATACCCGTTACGACTCAATGCCCTACCGCAGGGTCGGCCGCAGCGGCCTCCACCTGCCCGCCGTTTCCCTGGGGCTCTGGCACAACTTCGGCGACGACAAGCCGTTCGACATCCAGAGGGCCATCCTGCGCCGTGCCTTCGACCTGGGCGTCACCCACTTCGACCTGGCCAACAACTACGGTCCCCCCTACGGCAGCGCCGAAACCAACTTCGGGCGCCACTTCGCCGACGACTTCCGGCCCTTCCGCGACGAACTGGTCATCTCCACCAAGGCCGGCTACGACATGTGGCCGGGGCCGTACGGCAACTTCGGCTCACGCAAGTACCTGCTGGCCAGCCTCGACCAGTCACTGAACCGCATGGGTCTTGACTACGTGGACATCTTCTACAGCCACCGCCCCGACCCGGAGACACCCCTCGAGGAGACGATGGGCGCCCTCGACACCGCGGTACGCTCCGGGCGGGCCCTCTACGCCGGAATCTCCTCGTACTCGCCGGAGAAGACAATCGAAGCCGCCTCCATCCTGCGCGAGCTGGGCACCCCGCTGCTGATCCACCAGCCCTCCTACTCGATGCTCAACCGCTGGGTCGAAAACGGCAGCCCCAACCTGCCCGAAGCCCTCGAGAGCGTCGGTGCCGGCTCCATCGCCTTCTCCCCGCTGGCGCAGGGACTGCTCACCGACCGGTACCTCAACGGCGTGCCCTCCGGCTCGCGGGCGGCCGCCGACAAATCGCTCTCCGGTGACCACCTTTCCGACGACAACCTGCGCCGCGTGCGCGGGCTCAACGAGATCGCCGAAAGCCGCGGCCAGAGCCTCGCCCAGATGGCCGTCGCCTGGATCCTCCGCCCGCAGGCCCAGGGCACCCCGATCACCTCGGCGCTGGTGGGAGCCTCGAGCGTCGCCCAGCTCGAAAGCAGCGTCGGAGCCGTCGCCAACCTCGAATTCACCGACGAGGAGCTCCGTGCCATCGACGAGTTCGCCGTCGAATCGGAGATCAACCTGTGGGCCCGGGCCCTGCAGGACTGATGGTCTCCATCCGCGAGGCGGCCGACTCCGACTGGCCCGCCCTTTGGGCGGTCATGGAGCCGGTCGTCCGCGCCGGTGAAACCTACTGCTGGGACACCTCAATGGACTCCGCCGCCGGGAAGCGCGAATGGCTTTCCGGCGGCGGAGATCCGACGATGCGGGTCTACGTCGCAGTGGACGACGACGGCGCGGTGGTGGGCACCGCCCAGCTCCATGCCAACCGCGGCGGCAATGGCAGCCACGTGGCCAACGCATCCTTCCTCGTAGCCTCGTCCGCGGGCGGCCGGGGCATCGGACGGGCGCTCGCGGAGTTCGTGCTGGCCGAGGCGCGGGCGCAGTGCTACCGCTCAATGCAGTTCAATGCCGTCGTCGAGACAAACACGCGAGCCGTGGCGTTGTGGCAGTCGCTCGGCTTCTCGATCATCGGCACGGTTCCCGAAGCGTTCGCGCACCCCCGGGCCGGGCTCACCGGCCTGCACATCATGCACCGCACCCTCTAGCCCCGGCGCCGCGGCTCCCAGCCGGCGGCAAGCCGGGGAAACGCCCGCTCATACCCGGCAAGGACCTTTGCCGCCGCGTGCGCTGAGTCGATGAGGGGGTGAACGGTGAAGGCGCGCAGCGCCGCGTCGCGGTCGCGGTGCAGCGCCGCCCTCACCGTCTCCTGCTCCACCGCCTTCACCGCGCTCATCAGCCCGAGTTGGTGCGCGTTGAGGGGAGCCGCAGGCAGGGCAGCCGCACCGTCCGCCGAGACCCGTGCGGGAACTTCGACGACGGCGTCCTCCGGCAGGCCCGGAAAGGTGGTTCCGTTGCGGACATTGAGGATCAGCTCCGCCGGGGCGCCGGTGAGCAGGGCGTGCATGAGGTTCAGGGCGATGCGTTCGTAGCCGCCGCCGGCGAGGTCCGCCTCGTCCCGTTCGTCCCCGGATCTTCGGGCTTCGGCGAGGTACCCGGCCTCCCGCTCCCGCCGTGCCGCTTCCCACACCGCGTACGGCTCGTCGGTTCCGGCAAGCTCGGCATACAGTCCGGTCTGCTGGGCGGCGAGGATCTCGCCCCGGGTTGCGCCGGCGGAGGCAACCGACCGCAGCGCCTCACGGTGGAAGTAGTGATAGAAAAGGTATTCGTTGGGCAGGGCCCCGAGCAGCCGGGGGAGCTCCGGCCCGAAGATGCGCCCCTCCTCGAACAGCGCGAGGCGCGCCGGGTCGGCCAGCAGGCCCGGCAGGCGGTCGGCGCCGTCGACAGTGAGCCCACGCAGCCACCCGAGGTGGTTCAGCCCCACATAGTCAACCCCGCGCAGCGAGCCGGGCCCAAGGGCCACACCGGCCGCCGCTGCGGCCCGGGCCACGAGGCCGGAGGCGGAGTCGCAGATGCCGATCACGCGGCGCCCGAGCACGGGCGCCAGGGCCTCGGTCACCATTCCCGCCGGATTGGTGAAGTTCACCAGCCAGGCTCCGGGGGCATGGTCGAGGATGGCGCGGGCGATGCCCAGCATGTCCGGGATGGAGCGTAGGGCATAGGAGATGCCCCCGGCCCCCACCGTCTCCTGGCCCAGCAGACCGCAGGCGAGGGCGACTCGTTCATCGAGCACCCGTCCGGCCGGGCCGCCGCTGCGGATCGCGGCAAACACAATGTCCGCCCCCGGCAGCGCCTTCTCAAGTCCCTGCCCGACCACGACGGAGGGAGGCCGGGAGCCGTCCGGGAGCGGCATTGACGAGAGCACCCGGGCCATTGCCCGGGCGCGGGCCGGATCGGCGTCGACGAGGAAAAGGGAGTCGATGAGCCCGGCGAATCGTCCGGCGGCGAGCGCGCGGTAGACAAGGGGTACGCGGAAGCCGCCGCCTCCAACGATGACAAGCTTCATGCGCCTCCCGTCCAGGCCAGCCCCGGCATACCGAGTATTGTGCCCCATACGCGCTCCCGCCCCAGGAGCGCGGCTTGTCACTTATCCGTCACCTTGCCGTTTCTGCCGGTTGAGCGTCCCCCAGGGCGTACGCTCCTTCCATCGCCGTGACGAAGGGAGCACTGATGGAGGACGACAGCACATCGACGGCGCGCGAGGTCGTGCGGGACTGGATCGATGCCTGGAACTCCCACGACGGGCCGCGGCTCGGAGCGCTCTACGCCGAGGGAGCCACCTACGAGGATGTCCCGACGGGCCTGACAGCCCAAGGGCCCGAAGGGATCGCCGGCTTCGCCCAGGTCTTTTTCACCCGGCTTGTGGGCGGCCTTGTCTGGGAGCTCAGGGGCGCCACGTACAGCGGCGACCGGGCCTCGGCGGAGTGGTCCTTCTCCGGGACAAACGAGGGCCTGGTTCCCGGTGAGGCAACGGCGGGGAAGGCCTTCGCCGTCCGGGGGTCCACAGTCTTCGAACTCGAGGGCGGGACGATCCGGCGCTCCTCGGACTACTACGACCACGCCACGATCCTGCGCCAGGTCGGTGCCCTGCCCGAGGGCGGGCCCCCTTCCTAGGCGGCGACAGGGATCGCGGGTTCCGACGCCGGGGTGCGTGCGCTGATACACCGGCCGCCGATATACGGTGCGCCACCCCGGGCGGGTTCAGCACGCCCGACGGACCGAGGCGGGGACACGGGTGCCGGGATGGCCCAGACCGGGTAGCGTGGTTTCGCCTCCGCGCCCGGCACACCGAGTAAGGTGCGGTACATGGCGAACCAGCACCGCTTCGATCCCTTGGCGGGCCGGCGCTCGGAAGCCGATCCCCAGTTCGACATCCTCCTGGCCGGCCAGGTGTTTTTCGACATCACCTTCACCGGGCTGGATCAGATGCCGAGCCCGGGCACCGAGGTCTGGACCGACGGCATGGGGTCGAGCCCGGGCGGGATCGCCAACCAGGCAATCGCCGCGAGCCGGCTGGGGCTGAACACAGCCCTCGCCGCGGCGTTCTCCGACGACGGGTACGGCCAGTTCAGCTGGGACATCCTCACCGGCCAGGAGCACGTCGACCTTTCCCGTTCGCAGGTTTTCCCGAACTGGCATTCGCCGGTCACCGTCTCGCTCTCCGTCAAGCGCGACCGCTCCCTGGTCACCCACGGACACCCGCCGCCGCTCACCGCCTCGGAGCTCATCGGTGTGCCGCCCACCTGCAGGGCGGCTGTCGCCGGTGTCGAGGAGCGCCTCGAGCCCTGGGTGCTCGCCGCACACGGAAAGGGCACAAAACTGTACGGCGACGTCGGCTGGGACCCGGCCCGCACCTGGTCGCCGCTGGTGCTCCATTCCCTCGAACATTTCCATGCCTTCCTGCCCAACGACGTCGAAGCGATGGCCTACACGCGCACCGACGACCCCTGGGCGGCGCTCTACGCCCTCGCCGACCTGGTGCCCGTTGCGGTGGTGACCGTCGGCCAACAGGGGGCGATGGCCGTTGACGCACTCACGGGGGAGGAGGAATGGGTGCCGGCGCTGCCTGTCACGGCCCACGATCCGACGGGCGCCGGCGACTGCTTCAGCGCAGCGTTCGTCATGGGCGACCTCGCCGGCTTCTCCCTGGCCGACCGCCTGAGCTTCGCGAACCTCTGCGCCTCCCTATCGGTGCAGCAGGTTGGCGGCTCGCTGGCCGCCCCGGGCTGGGGAGACATCGCCGACTGGTGGCACCGGGTGAGTTCAGCCAACGACGGCGTGCGCCGGCAGTGGCTGCGCCGGTACGCGTTCCTCGAGGACCTCGTCTCCGACGTCCCCCTCGAAGCGGTGCGCAGGGCCTCCGCCACCATCGCCCGGCACTCCGATGCGGGAGCCGCGGGTGCCGGTGGCAGAATGGGTCAGTGAGTTTTTCTGCCCCGCAAGCCGCCGAGCGATCGGTGGAGATCGACCTGGCCGCCGTGCGCCACAACGTCCGGCACCTGATCAACGTCGCCAGCCCTGCGCGTGTCATGGCCGTCGTCAAGGCCGACGGGTACGGCCACGGGGCCGTCCCGGTGGCCCGCGCCGCCCTGCAGGCCGGCGCCACCTGGCTGGGCACGGCGCATATCGCCGAAGCCCTCCAGTTGCGCGCCGCCGGGATCGAGGCGCCCCTGCTGGCCTGGCTGCACACAGCGGACAGCGACTTCGCCGGCGCCGTCGAGCACGGCGTCGACCTGGGGATCTCCGGCTGGGAACTCGACCGGGTTGTCGCCGCCGCCCGCCTGCTGGAGCGGCCGGCCCGCGTGCACCTGAAAATCGACACCGGGCTGGGCCGCAACGGGTGCCCTCCCGAGCTGTGGGAGGAACTCCTTGGACGCGCGCTCGCCCACCAGGAGGCGGGGCTGCTGCGCGTGGTCGGCGTCTTTTCGCACCTCGCGGTCGCGGATGAACCGGACCGCCTCGAGACCGACGAGCAGCTGTGCCGGTTCCGGGAGGCCGTCGCCGTCGCCGAAGACGCGGGGGCGGACCTCGAAGTGCGCCACCTCGCCAACACCCCCGGCACCCTCTCCCGCCCTGACTGCCACTTCGACCTCGTCCGGGTTGGCCTCGGCGTGTATGGGCTTTCCCCGTTCGCAGGGCAGAAACCGGCCGAACTCGGCCTGCGCCCGGCGATGACCTTCGCCACGACGGTCGCCAACTGCAAGGAGGTGCCCGCCGGCCAGGGGGTCTCCTACGGGCTGGTCTACCGCACCGACCACCCCACCACGCTCGGGCTGATCCCGGCCGGCTACGGCGACGGAGTGCCCCGCATCGCCACCGGCGGCCCCGTCCTGGTTGACGGTCGCATCTACCGGGCCGTCGGCCGGATCGCCATGGACCAGTTCGTCGTCGACTTCGGCGCCACCGGGCTTGCCGATTCAGCGACAAGCCCCCTCGGGCACCGGGCCATCCTCTTCGGCGGGGACGGAGCGCCCGGCGCGGAGGAGTGGGCCGCGGCGTCGGGATCGATCAACTACGAGATCGTCACAAGGATCAGCAGCCGGGTCCCGCGCATCTACCTGAACGAGGAGCCCGACGGTGAGTGAATCCGAACCGCTTGACCGGCCCGCCGCTGAAGACCGCGCCCCCGACGGCTCCGGCCCGGCTCCGGCGCCGTTGTGGGTCCGGGACGTGCGGGTCGGCTCCGCGCAGGAACTCCAGGACGTCGCCGGTGCGCTCGCGGGCGCCCTGGGCGCCGGTGATCTCCTGATCCTCACCGGCGACCTCGGGGCCGGCAAGACGACCTTCACCCAGGGCCTGGGTGCGGCGCTCGGGGTCCGGCATCCGATCATCTCCCCAACCTTCGTCCTTGTGCGCAACCACCCCCCGGTCGCTGAGGGCCCCGGCCTGGTCCACGTCGACGCCTACAGGCTCGGTACGGCCGAGGACATCGACGACCTCGATCTCGAATCGACCTTCGATGCGAACGTGACCGTCGTCGAGTGGGGGGCGGGCCGGGCCGAGCACCTGGCCGCGAGCAGGCTCGAGATCACCATCCTTCGGCCCACCGGGGCAGACGCCGCGGAGGGCGCGGGCGCAGGGGACATCGTCACGGATTTCTCCGACGACGTCGACGAGCCGCGGCTGGTCCGCGTGGCCGGGCACGGTCCGCGCTGGGCCGGGGGACCGCCGGCGCAGCTGCTCGACTAGGCTGTTACGGTGCTGATTCTTGCCCTTGACACCTCCGCCGCGGCGTCCGCCGCCCTCCTGCGCGGCACCGCCGTCATCGGCGAATTCACCAGCGTCGACACCCGTTCCCACGCCGAAGTCCTCGCCCCTGCGGTGCAGGACCTGCTGCGCGGGGCCCAGGTTGAGGGCCCTGAGCTCGGGGCCATCGCCGTCGGTGTGGGGCCCGGGCCGTTCACCGGGCTCCGGGCGGGCCTGGCCACCGCCCGCACGCTGGCCTTCGTGTGGGGGCTGCCGCTGCACGGGGTCATGAGCCTTGACGCCATTGCGCTTTCCGCCGCTGCGGCCGGAGAGCCCGGGAGCGAGTTCCTCGTCGCGACCGACGCGCGTCGGCGCGAGGTGTACTGGGCGCGGTACCGGCGCGGGCCCGGAAGCGGAGCCGGATCCGCCGGCGACGGACTGCCCGTGCTCGTCGACGGACCCCATGTGGGTGCCGCCGGCACCCTGCCGCGGCTTCCGGTGTTCGGCGCCGGCGCCGGCCTCTACCGGGATGAACTCGACGCGGCGCCGGAGTTCACGCAGATGAATCCGGAAGCGGCGGCGCTCGGGCGCGTTGCCGAAGCGCGGCTGCGCGGGGGGATTCCGCTGCTTGATACGACTCCCTTGTACCTGCGCGAATCCGACGCGAAGGTGCCCGGTCCGCGGAAACGGGTAGGGCCGTGAGCTTCTCCATCCGCCCGCTCGAGTTCGAGGACATCGAGGCGGTGGGCCGGCTGGAGCACGAACTGTTCCCCATCGACGCCTGGCCCCTGCAGCTGTTCTACGACGAGTACTTCCAGCCGGACACGCGCCGGTACATCGTTGCCGAAGCGGACGATGCGCTGGTGGGCTACGCCGGCGTCATGGTCATCGATGTCACGGCCGACATCCAGACCATCGGGGTCCTCCCCGACTACGAGGGGCAGGGAATCGGTACCGCCCTGCTCACCGAACTCCTGGCGGAGGCGGAACGCCGCGGTGCGCGGAACGTGCTGCTCGAAGTGCGGGCCGACAATCCCCGTGCACAACAGCTTTACACCCGGTTCGGGTTCGAAAAGATCTCCACACGGCGCAGGTACTACCGCGACGGCGTCGATGCATTGGTGATGCGCCTGGCCCTGAAGCCCGGCGAAGCAGAAGGGAAGACCTCATGAAGTCCAGCGCGCCGCTGGTGCTCGGCATCGAATCATCCTGTGACGAGACCGGAGTGGGAGTGGTCTCAGGCACACGCCTGTTGGCCAACACGGTCTCGTCCTCGATGGATGAGCACGTCCGCTTCGGCGGTGTGATCCCCGAAATCGCCTCCCGGGCGCACCTCGACGCGTTCCTTCCAACCCTCCAGCAGGCCCTGGCCGAGGCGGGCGTCACCCTCGACGAGATCGACGCCATTGCTGTGACCACCGGGCCGGGTCTTTCCGGGGCGCTCATGGTCGGGGTTTCCGCGGCCAAGGCGCTCGCCGTCGCCACGGGCAAGCCCCTCTACGCCGTTAACCACCTCGTTGCCCACGTGGGCGTGGGGATGCTGGGTGGCACGTTCGCCCAGGGGATGCCCGGGAACCTTGGAGCCCTGCTCGTTTCCGGCGGCCACACCGAGATCCTGAAGGTCGGAGGCATTGCCTCGGAGGTGGAGCTGCTCGGCTCGACAATCGACGACGCCGCGGGGGAAGCCTACGACAAGACGGCGCGCATCCTCGGCCTGGGCTACCCGGGGGGCCCGGCCATCGACAAGCTCGCTGCCCAGGGAAACCCGCAGGCCATCCGCTACCCGCGGGGGCTCACCCAGCCCAAATACATGGGCACGGCCGAGAACCCGGGGCCCCACCGGTACGACTGGTCCTTCAGCGGACTGAAAACGGCCGTGGCACGCAGCGTTGAACAGTTCGAAGCGGCGGGCCGGCCCGTACCCGTCGCCGACATCGCTGCCTCCTTCCAGGAAGCCGTCGTCGACGTCATCACCTCGAAAGCCGTCTTGGCCTGCCGCGAACACGGCATGACGAGCCTGCTGCTGGGCGGGGGAGTGGCCGCGAACTCGCGGCTGCGCGAGCTGACCGCCCAACGCTGCGCCGCCGCCGGCATTGAGCTGACGGTCCCGTCGCCGGCCCTGTGCACCGACAACGGAGCCATGGTCGCCGCCCTGGGGGCGCAGATCGTTCTGGCCGGCGGGGCGCCCAGCGGCATCGGCTTCGCCACCGACTCGTCGATGCCGGTGACGAGCATCGTGCTCTGAGGGGCTTCAGTCCTCCGACCGGTACGGCACCGTCGGAGCAGCAGGTTCCGCGGAAGGCCGGAGCGGCGGGAGGGCGCCTACCCGCCTGCCGCTTCCGGGCCTAGAGGCCGAGCTTCTCGAGGGCGGGCAGCTCCGCACGGACCCTGGCACGGGCCTCGGCGGCACTCGGGGCGCGCACCGCGGTCTCGGCCAGTTTGCGGGCGTCATCGAGGCTGACGCTGGCCAGCACCGCTCCGACTCCGGCGAGCGCCCGCGGCGTCATCGACAGGGTTGAAACCCCGAGCCCCACGAGCACGACGGCGAGCGCGGGATCGGCCGCGGCCTCACCGCAGACGCCCACGGGCTTCGCATGCCCCTCTGCGTTCGAGCCTTCGACGGTCAGGCCGATCAGGCGGAGCACCGCCGGCTGCCAGGCATTGTTCAGCGCGGCGAGCGAACCAAGCTGGCGGTCGGCGGCCATGGCGTACTGGGTGAGGTCGTTGGTGCCGATGCTCGCGAATCCGACCTCGGCCAGGATGGATTCGGACATGAGCGCGGCCGAGGGAACCTCGACCATCACCCCCGGGGTCTTCAGCCCCGCCTCGGTCGCCATTGCCGCGAACTGGGCGGCCTCCTCGGCCGTGGCGATCATTGGGGCCATGACCCAGACTTCCGCCGAGGACTGCGCTTCGGCGTCGGCGATGGCCTTGAGCTGACGTTTGAGGACGCCGGGGCTGGTGATGTCGGTGCGGTAGCCGCGCACGCCGAGGGCGGGGTTCGGCTCGGTGGTGTCGGTCAGGAACGGCAGGGGCTTGTCCGCGCCGGCGTCAAGGGTGCGCACCACCACCTTTTTGCCCGGGAACGCATCAAAGACGCCCTTGTAGGCCTCGACCTGGTCCTCGGAGGAGGGTTCGGTGTCGCGGCCCAGGAAGCAGAACTCCGTGCGGAGCAGCCCGACGCCCTGGGCTCCGGCCTCCGCTGCGGCCCTTGCGTCCTTGGCGCCGCCCACGTTGGCGAGCAGCGGCACTTCGTGGCCGTCGGAGGTGACGCCCCTGCCGTTGAAGACCGCAAGGGCGGCCGCCGCCGCGGCGTAGGCCTCGGCCGCTGCGGCTTCTTCGGCGCCGGGATTGAGGCTGATGGTTCCGGCGGCGCCGTCGACGAAGACCTGCGTTCCGTCCTCAAGCGAGTCGACCCCTTCGGCGGCGACCACGGCCGGCAGCCCGAGGGAGCGGGCAATGATGGCCGTGTGCGACTGCGGACCTCCACCCGATGTGACGAGGGCCTTCACCACGGTGGGATCGAGCGTGGCGGTGTCCGCGGGGGCGAGGTCCTCGGCAATGAGGATGAAGGGTGTGTCGGAGACGGGAATCCCGGGAGCGGGAAGCCCACGCAGCTGGGCGACGATACGGGAGCGGACGTCGAGCACGTCGGCGGTGCGTTCGGCCATGTATCCGCCGAGGTTCAGGAGCATGTCCGCGACAGCCCCGCCGGCCTCCCAGGCGGCGCGTGCGGGCGAGGTTCCCCGGTTGATGAGCTTGACCGCGTTCTTGATCAGCATTGGGTCGGCGGCCATCATTGCCGTTGCTTCAAGGACGGCTTTGGCATCTCCGCTGGCAAGCGTCGAGCGGCCCTTCAGGTCCTCCTGCACCGCTTTCGAGGCACTGCGCAGCGCTTCCACGGCCTCCTCGGGCGTCGTTCCCTCCGGCAGGCCTTCACCGGCAGGGGGTTCGCCGACGGGCTTGGGCATGTTCCGGATCTCGCCGATTACCCGCCCCGGGCTGACACCTACTCCTGAGAAATTCTTCATTGAACGTCCTCGTTTCCTTGCCGTCGTCGTCGGCGCATCGACTCCCACCGTACCGCCCGAGGGGCGATTGGTGTGACCAACTTCATATATCGCTGCTATAGGTGTTACCGTAGCAGGCATGGATACCGCTGGCGAGCCTGCGCCGAAAATCAGGCTGCTCCGGGCAGCCGCTTCGCTGCTGGCCGAATCCAACGGCTCTCCGGTCTCGACACGCCAGGTCACGAAGTTGGCGCGGGTCACCGCGCCAACGCTGTACCACCACTTTGGAGACAAGGAGGGCCTGTTTGATGCCGTCGTGGCGGAGGGGTTCACCGAGTACCTCGAAGGTGAGCGCAACCTGCCCACCTCGGGTCAGCCGATCGAAGACCTGCGCCGCCACTGGGACAACCATGTGCAGTTCGGCCTTGACCATCCCCACCTCTATCTGGTCATGTTCGGCAATATCCGTCCCGAGCGCCGGCCGTCGATGGTCGCTGAGGCCGAGGCCTTCCTCGAGGAGGTTCTGGAGCGGGCCGCTGCGGCGGCCCGTCTCGTTGTGCCGCCGGGCGAAGCGGCCCGGAGCCTGCTCGCCGCGAACATCGGCGTCACGCTCATGCTGATCGCAGACCCGGCGCCGGAGCGCAACCTCGAACTTTCAGTGATGACCCGTGAGGCCGTCATCTCCGCGATAGCCATAGACTCCGAGGCGGACCCGGTCATCGACACCGAGGGCACACCCTCGGTGGTGGTGGCCGCCATCGCGCTTAATGCGGCACTGCAGGCCTCACACCCCGAACAACTGTCGAATTCCGAGCTGAAGCTGTTCCTTGAGTGGCTTCACCGGATCTCCGTCCGAACAGGCTGAAGCTCCACCCATTTATCCATCACTCCCCGCAGCGACGCAGGGACAACGGTTAGGAATGCACGTGGCAACACAAACAGAAGTGGCGCCCCGCCCCAGTGCGCGGGTACGCGTCCAGAAATTCGGGACCTTCCTGTCCGGGATGATCATGCCGAACATCGGGGCGTTCATTGCCTGGGGCCTCATCACGGCGCTGTTCATTCCGAAGGGTTTCTTCCCCAACCCGGCCCTCGAAGCGCTGGTGGGCCCCATGATCACCTTCCTGCTGCCACTGCTCATCGGCTACACCGGCGGGCGCATGGTCCACGGAGTCCGCGGCGGCGTGGTCGGAGCAGCGGCCACGATGGGCGTGATCGTTGGAACCGACATCCCGATGTTCATCGGCGCGATGATCATGGGCCCCCTGACCGCGTTGATCATGAAGAAGTTCGACGGGCTGTGGGCCACGAAGATCCGGCCCGGATTCGAGATGCTCGTCGACAACTTCTCGGCCGGCATCGTCGCTGCGGCGATGGCGGTCTTCGGTCTGTTCGCCGTCGGACCCTTGGTGACGGCCTTCAGCAACGCCGCCGGCGCCGTCGTCGACTTCCTCGTCACCAACGGCCTGCTGCCCTTCACGAGCATTCTGATCGAACCGGCCAAGGTCCTGTTCCTCAACAACGCCATCAACCACGGCATCCTCACCCCGCTTGCCACCCAGCAGGCCCTTGAGAACGGCAAGTCGGTCCTGTTCCTGCTCGAGGCCAACCCGGGGCCCGGCTTCGGCGTCCTGCTTGCCTACATGATCTTCGGACGCGGCATCGCCAAGGCTTCCGCTCCCGGCGCAGCGCTCATCCACTTCGTGGGCGGCATCCACGAGATCTACTTCCCCTACGTGCTGATGAAGCCCATCATGATCCTCGCCGCGATCGGCGGCGGCATGGTTGGCATCCTCACCCTCGTCATCACCGGTGCGGGCCTGCGCTCGCCGGCGGCCCCGGGCAGCATCATCGCCGTTTACGCGGCGACTGCCTCGGACAGCTATGTGGGTGTGACCCTCTCGGTCCTGCTCGCCACGGCGGTGTCGTTCCTGATCGGTTCGGTCATCCTCAAGACGACAAAGAACCCGGCCGACGACGACGACAGCCTGAGCAATGCCACAACCAGGATGGAAGGCCTGAAGGGCCGCAAGAGCTCGGTTTCGGGCCTTCTCGGCGCCAAGGGTGATGCATCCGCCGGCCCGATCAAGAACGTCGTCTTCGCCTGTGACGCGGGCATGGGCTCGAGCGCGATGGGCGCCTCGGTGCTCCGCAACAAGTTCAAGGCGGCCGGGCTGACCGATGTGAAGGTCACCAACTCGTCGATCGCGAACCTCACCGACTCCTACGACCTCGTCGTCACCCACCAGGACCTGACCGACCGGGCCCGGCCCCTGACCGCCGGGGCCACGCACGTCTCCGTGGACAACTTCATGAACAGTCCGCGGTACGACGAAATTGTCGATCTGGCCCGGAACCAGCGCGAGGGCAACGCCACATCGGCTCCCGACAGCGGCGCGCCCGACATCTCAGAGCAGGCCCAGCCTGCTGGGGCAGAGGTCCTGGCCGAGCAGAGCGTTGTTCTCACAGGAAGGGCAACGAACCAGGCCGATGCCATCGACGAAGCGGGGCAGCTCCTTGTGGACCGCGGAGCCGTCGACCCGAGCTACATTGCGGCAATGCACGAACGCGAGCGGTCCGTCGCAACGTACATGGGAAACTTCCTGGCAATCCCGCACGGCACCAACGCCGCCAAGGAGTACATCAAGCGCTCGGCCGTCTCGATCGTCCGCTACCCTGACGGCATCGACTGGAACGGCAAGCAGGTGAAGTTCGTGGTCGGTGTTGCCGGCGTCAACAACGAGCACCTTTCGATCCTGTCGGCCATCGCCCGGGTCTTCTCCGACAAGGAGCAGGTGGCCCGCCTCGACCGGGCGGAAACCGTTGATGAAGTCCTTGCCCTCTTTGGGAAGGTGAACGCCTAGTGAAGGCCGTCCATTTTGGGGCCGGAAACATCGGCCGCGGCTTCGTGGGGCTGCTGCTCCACGAAGCCGGGTACGAGGTGGTGTTCGCCGATGTTGCCGACGCGCTGATCGACCAGCTCGCCTCGACGCCCTCCTACACGGTCCATGAGGTTGGTGAGGAACCCACCGACAAGACGGTGGACAACTACCGGGCGCTTAACTCGCGGTCCCAGGAGGCTGCGGTGATCGGGGAGGTTGCCACGGCCGACATGGTCACCACGGCCGTCGGACCCAGCGTGCTGAAGTTCCTCGCACCGGTCATCGCCGCCGCCATTGCGCAGCGGTCACCCGAGGCTCCGCCGCTGCAGGTGATGGCATGTGAGAACGCAATCAACGCGACCGACCTGCTGCGCCAGGCCATTGTGGATGCCTATTCGGGGGACCGGAGCGGACTAGAGGCCCGGGCGGTCTTCGCCAACACGGCGGTGGACCGGATCGTGCCCAACCAGGCACCCGGGCAGGGCCTCGACGTCACTGTCGAAACCTTCTTCGAGTGGGTCATCGACCGTACGCCGTTCCAGGGCAAGGAGCCGCGGATCCCCGGGGCCACCTATGTGGACGATCTCGAGCCCTATATTGAGCGCAAACTGTTCACCGTGAACACCGGACACGCGGCCTGCGCCTATTTCGGCTACGCGGAGGGCGTCGAGAAAATCTCGGACGCCATGGCGGATGCCGGGGTGGCGCGCAGGGTACGGGCAGTGCTTGACGAAACGAAGCAGTTGCTTGTCACGAAGCACGGCTTCGGCGAGGACGAGCAGGAGGCCTACGTGCAGAAGATCCTCCGCCGGTTCTCCAACCCGCACCTGCCCGACACCGTGGTGCGGGTCGGACGGGCACCGCTGCGGAAGCTCGGACGCCACGAACGGTTCGTCGGACCCGCGGCCGAACTCGCCGAAGGCGGCGCCCATCCAGCCGCCCTGCTTGCGGCGGTCGAGGCAGCGCTCGCGTTCAGGGACGCGGCGGACCCCGAGGTGGAGGAGCTCGCGCGCATCATCGAGGAACACCCCGCCGAGGAGGCGACCACGAGGATCACGGGACTCGAGCCCGCCCACGCCTTGTTCCCCGCGGTCCTCGACCTGGTGAAGGCACGCGCCACCGTGTGAGCCCCGGCCCACTGCGCCGTGGCAGCACGGCGGTTCCAGTGCAGAAGGTGCTTCCCCTCCGGGCCGGAGGGGAAGCACCTTCCGTTTTGCGGGACAGCGTTTTCGAAGAACGGGGGCGTGGCGCGGGAGGGCCTCAGCGCCACCGGTCTCCGGGCGCCCGAACGTAACGCCTCAGGACGTGTCCCCAGGGGATGACCGCGATGATGATGGCGACGAGGGAACAGCTGAACAGCATCTCTCCGGTTGCGGTGTCCAGAGTCCCGGAGACCAGGGCCGGGACGGCAACCGATCCGATCCAGATCAGCTTCCAGGCCACCTCAAACAGCAGGATCGGCAGCATCCGGACCGGGTATCTGAGCCCGAGGAACGCCAGCAGTGACAGGGCGGTCATCAGGCAGACAACCACGCCGTTCATGATCGGAAGCGACCGGACCTCCTGGAGGAGAACGGGCCATTGAACGATGGCCAGACCCACCCCGATCAGTGCGTAACCGAAACGCAGGAAGTTCAGGCGGCGCTTGGACAGCTCCGTGTCGCCGGCGGTCACTCCCGCAGGGGGTCCAAGGGTGCGGGTTGTTCTCATGGGGGAATCTCCTCGGAGGATGACGGAAAAGCCTGGTTCGGCCGGGCAGCCTGCTGCACTGCAAATGTAGGTTCGATGAATCTACGTTCGACCGGCCCGGAAAGAATCAGTGGAATGACGGATTCCGGTACTGAAGGACGGGGTGTTCGACCGGGCTACGCGTCCGCGCCCGCGACCCAGGCTGCGATCTGTGCCCTCCTGCTGAACCCGAGCTTGGCAAGGGTGTTCCGTACATGGCTCTCGACGGTCCGTTCGGAGAGGAAGAGCCGTGAGCCGATTTCCTTGTTGGTGCAGCCCTCGGCCACCAGCCGGGCAACCTCCAGCTCCCGGCGTCCCACGCGCGCGGGGGAGGCTCCGGCGTCGGGACGGGGCTTTTCCTTCAACGCCAGCTGCACTGCCGCTGCCCGCCCGAGGGAGGCGCCGGCCTCGGTTTCCGCGGCGAACAGGGCGGGGCCCAGCATGGCCGACGCCGTCGTCCTCGCCGGTGCCAGCGCGCGGACGATGCCGGCGTTCAGGGACGCCCCGGCTTCATCCCGCAGTGACTCCATGGCCCCGAAGAGCCGGGCAGCAACGCGCGGTTCCCGGGCCTGCGCGGCGCAGCAGCCCAACCCGCCAAGGAGGTAGCACTGGGCAACCCGGTCATCCAGCACCCTGGCGATCCGCAGGGCCTCGCGGAACTGCTGCCCGGCCTCGGGCGCCTTGCCCAGCAGGAGGGCGGCGAATCCGAGGTTGAGAAGCATCATGACCAGGCTGTACTCGTCGCCGAGCGCCCGGCTGAGTGAGGCCCCCGGTGCCGCCGCGGCGATGACGGATGACGGGTCGCCGTCGAGGAAGCCGTTCAGGGCCGATGCCTGGTGGACCATGAGGGTGGCGCCGTCGTCCTCGGTGCCGGCGACGAGCTGCCGCGCCTCCTCGAGCTGGCGGCGGGCCGCACCCGTGTCCGCGGACATGGTCGCGGCGATTGAGGCCATGGCCAGCAGCTGGGCCAGCAGCGCACCCTCTCCATTTCGGCGGGCGGCTTCGATACCGCGGGCCAATGTGCGTGACGCCATGTCGGAGTCGTTCTGCAGGACTGCCAGGAAGCCGCGGACAAAATGCGCCCAGGCGGAGGCCTGGACACCGCGGCGCGCGAGCAGGGAGTCGAAGCGCCGTGCGCCCTCACTGGTCGCCCGCGTAATCCAGAAGTAGATCAGGGAGACGGACACGTCGACCGCAGCCGGGTCGCCGGAGCGGACCAGTTGGTCGAGGACGGCGCGGACGTTGTCGGCTTCAATGTCCATCCAGGCCAGCCAGGCGGCCAAACGGTACCGTCCTTCGGCGGCGAACTGGAAGCACCTGGAGGTGAAGTGTTCGGTGAGCCGCCGCTCGAGAAGCTCCGACTCGCCGGACTCCGCCAGACGGAGCCGGGCGAACTCGCGCATGGATTCGTGGAGGCGGTAGCAGGGCGTGGCCGCCGTGAGGTCCCGGACCACAAGCGACTTGTCCACCAGGGAGGACACCACGTCCGCCGCCGGAACGCGGCCGGCATCGAGGCAAACGGCCTCGACGTCTTCGAGCTGGAACCGGCTGGTAAACGCACCCAACCGCCGCAGCATGCGGGCTTCCGCCTCATCCAGGAGCTCATAGCTCCAGGCGACCGCGGCCTGAAGCGTCTGGTGCCTCGGCAGGGCAGCGGGGGAGCCTCCCGTCAGGAGGGAGAACCTTTGCCCGAGCCGGCCCAGAATCTGATCGGGGCTCAGGGCCCGGGTTCGCACCGCTGCGAGTTCGATGGCAAGGGGTATGCCGTCAAGGCGCCGGCAGAGTTCGGCGACCGGGGACCGGCAGTCGTCGGTGAGTTCGAACCGGCCCGAAGCAGCGGCGGCGCGGTCGACGAACAGCTGCACTGCCTCGTTGAGGCGGAGTCTGCCCAGGTCCTGCTCGTCAACGGCAGGAAGCTCAAGGGGCGGCACGGGAACGACATGCTCCTCCACGAGTCCCAGCGGCGCCCTGCTGGTGGCAAGGATCCGTACGTCGGGCCCCGCTTTGAGCAGCCGGTTCGCCAGCTGCGCCACCTCCCGGGCCAGGTGCTCGCAGTTGTCCAGAACGAGCAGCAGGCTGCGATCCTTCACCTGCCCGCACAGGGTTGCCGTGGGGTCCCCGGCCCCCAGCTCCCGCAGGTCAAGCGCGGCGAGCACCGTGCCGGCGAGGAGCTTCGGGTCCTGCACCTCGGCGAGCTCGACGAACCAGACACCGTCCGTAAAGCTGCGCTTCAGCTGCGCAGCAAGCCGGATGGACAGCCGGGTCTTTCCGACACCGCCCGGCCCCACGAGGGAGACCAACCGGGTGGTCAGGAACTTGTTCCTTGCCTCACCAAGCTCCCGCCGGCGACCGACGAAGCTCGAGGTCTCCGCCGGCAGGTTCCCTGACGCCCGAACGGCCATCAGTGCCAACTCCGCCGAGCGCGGCGGCGCACCACGACGCCCGGCGTCCGACCCGCCCGGTGCCGCCCCGGTCCGGATACCTGCCCGAGCTGTGCTTTTCCCCGCTTCATTCACTCATTACACCAGCAGTGCAGGACTTCGGGCGCGGCGTCCCGGCCGATGCCTCACCGCGTGCGCGGATCGACAGCGGCGCCCCCTGCATGCAGCGGCCTCAGCCGGCGGACTCGGCCTGCCGCGCGGCCTCAATTCCATCGAGGATGAGCCCGAGCCCGAAAACAAACTCATCCCCATAGGCGTATCCGGGCTGCAGGATGTGGGTGGAGGCCATTTCGGCGAGATGAGGGAAGGCGCCGGACATCATCTGCTGCTGGGCAAGAATGCTCTCGGTCGCTGTGTCAAGGTCCCCTGACTCGCTCAGCGGCAGGGCGGCCTCCTGGAGGGCGAACCCGTCAACATAGCTGTCAAGGAGCGACATCGCGTGGGCAACCAGCGGCATCGAGAAGCCGGCCCCGCGCAGGGAGGCGATCACCGCGTCAAGGTGGCGCAGCGTTGCCGCGCCCGGCGTCGAGCGCATCAGGCTGATTGCCCACGGGTGGCGCGCCCAGACTGCCCGCGCGGACCGGGCGCGGTCTTCCATGGCGGCCCTCCAGGGGGCAGCCGCGGAGGGCAGGGCGATTTCGTCGAACACAAAATCGACCATGCCGTCGATGAGGTCGTCCTTGTTTTTCACGTGGTAGTAGAGCGACATGGCTTCAACGCCCAGCTTCTGGGCGAGCTTGCGCATGCTCAGCGACTCAAGGCCGCCCGCATCGGCAAGGGCCACCGCCACTTGAACCGCCCGGTCCCGGGACACTGGCTCGCGGGAGGCCGACCGTGTTTTTGACGATGCCACCCTGTCCGCCTTCCGTGAAGCTCCCCAACCCGTCAATGCCTGCTCTTCCCAAGAGCCTACCTTACGGTGTACGGTTGGATCAACTCCGCACCTTACACTGTCAGGTTGACGGTTCATCGGGCGGAGACCGCACATGCCAGCCCAATGAAGGGAACCATAATGAACGAGTTTCAAACGCCATTCCGGAGTACGGCCCGCTCGGTCGGGGTGCTGTTCCTGGCGGCCTTTTTGACCTACGGGGTGGGCAGCCTCCTGGTGACCACAATCACCGGAGTGCCGGACTTCCTCACGGAAGCGTCATCGAATCCGCTGTTCACCGCCGGCGCGGTGCTCATGCTGCTCAATTCCGCCGTCGTCGTGCTCATCGGGGTGCTGATGTTCCCGGTCCTGGCACGGCACAGCAGCACCGTCGCAGCGGGTTACCTCGGCACGCGGGTGTTTGAGGCGGTCCTTCTTGCGGTCGGCGTCGTGAGTGTGCTGTCGCTGGCGGCCATCGGCAGGGCGTCCTCCGCGGGCCGGCCCGATGCCGGCTTGCTCCAGACCCTTGCGGAACTCGCGATCAACGGCAACTTCCTCTCCTACCAGGTGGCCATGGCGGGGCTGGGGATCGGCAGCGTTTTCTTCTGCTCCCTGCTGCTTCGGGCCGGGCTCGTGCCGCGGTTCCTCGCCGTGTGGGGTGTGATCGGTTATGCGGTCGTCGCCACCGGCGCCGTGTTGGAGCTGCTTGGCTTTGCCGGACTTGGGATGATCTTCACGGTTCCTGGCGGCCTGTTTGAGCTGTTCTTCGGGATCTGGCTCATCGCTAAAGGTTTCACGACGGTCCCCGCAGTTGCGGCGCCGGAGGATCGGATGGCCGTGGGCTGACCGCCAGGTGGTCACCCTGGTTCGGTGACCCCGAATGATGACCCCCGTATGGTCCGTTCCTACCACGGCAAGCGGACTCCGGCCATCGAAAGCAGGCTGGAGGCGCACTGCCTGAAGACCCGGGGCACGGGGAGTGCGCAGCGGTACGATCGGCGGAGACAGCCCGGCGTGGCCAGGGCTGCAAATCCAGCAGGGAGGATGCCATGACCAGCGAAACACCCGATCCGGCCCAGGAGATCGACAGCAGCGACATCGAAGCCATCCAGAACGACGAAGGCCTGATCCAGGCCGACCGGGTGGACCTGATCACCAGCCAGCTTGAGGAAGAGGACGCGGATCCGGACCGGGATCCTCCCGGCGCCTGACCGCCTGCCAGACGCCCAGGATGGTTCCTGCCGCCGCCTGACCGCGGCTGGGTCAACGATGAAGAAATGCGCTGACCCGATTGGCGAGGAGGGCAGGGTTGGCGTCATGCCCCTGACCGTCGAGGAGGCCGAGCTCTGCCCCGGGGACCACCTGTGCGATGCCCTGTGCGCCCCACTGCATGAACTCCGGGGAGGCGCCGCCGGCCAGGGAGAGTGTGCGGGCGGTGATGGAGGCCAGCTCGGCCGGAATGCTGCTGTCGCCCATCACGGCGTCGTCGTAGCCGAGGGTGGGGGCCATGGCAGTCATCCCCTCCCAGGCAGGTGAGGATTTCATCTGCTCGACCGCGGCCCCGGGCATCCCGACCCGGGTCAGGAATGCCGTCACCGCACCATCCCGGTCTCCTGCACCCAGCGCCGAGCCGAGTTCCGCCGTATAGGCGCTGGCCGCCGGGCGGGCGGGCTCGGGCATGAAGGGCACCTCGTACACGATGAGGTCGGTGACCTCCCCGCCGAGGCGGGCGGCGGCGAGAGCGGCCAGTGCCCCTCCGGACGACAGGCCCAACAGGGCGGCCGGAGCGCCGACCGCGGTGATCAGGGCCGCGATGTCCTCGATCTCCCGGTCCACGGCATAGGGGCCGGTGTCGCCGCTGGCACCGCGGCCCCTGCGGTCGTACAGCACGACGGTGCGGGTTGGCGCGAGCCCGGCGGCGATGGCGCGCATCGGCCCCGAGTCCCTGTGGCACATGGCGCCGTCGATGAGGATGATTGCTGGGCCCGCTCCCTGGATTTCGTAGGCAATGCGGGTTCCGTCGTGCGAGTACACATCACTCATCGGTTTGTTCCTCCCGTAGGCTACTGTCTCAGCTGCTTGACCATATCCATGACGACGGCGCGCAGGTCGCCGCCGGTCTCCTCGGCAACCCGGCGCTGGCGCTGGTAGCCGGCGCCCCGGCGGATGATCGTCTCAACATCGGCGAGCTCGTCGCTGCAGCCAAGCCTGGCGGCGACGGGTTCGAGCCGGTTCAGCACCTCCGTGAGGTGTTCGGTGACGAGCTGTTCCTTGCCTGCCGCGTCGAGGATGACGATCGCGTCAAGGCCGTACCGCGCGGCGCGCCACTTGTTCTCCTGGACATGCCAGGGGGGCATCGTGGGAATCGTTCCCCCCGCCTCGAGCTGCGTGGAGAACTCGTCGACGAGGCACTGGGTGAGGGCGGCGACAGCACCGACGTCCTGGAGGGTGGACAGCCCGTCGCAGACGCGCATCTCCACTGTGCCGAGGTTGCCCACGGGGCGCACGTCCCAGCGGATCTCGCTCACCGAGTCGATGACTCCCGTGGTGAACATGTCCGACACATAGGACTCGTAGGCCTGCCAGTCGGGGAACTGGAACGGCAGTCCCGCCGTGGGCAGCTGCTGGAACATGAGGGCGCGGTGCGAGGCGTAGCCCGTGTCCTCGCCGCACCAGAACGGAGAGGAGGCCGACAGTGCCTGGAAGTGCGGGAAGTAATTGACGAGCCCGTCCAGCACGGGCAGGACCTTATCGCGCGAGTCGAGGCCAACATGGACGTGGACCCCGTAGATCACCATCTGGCGGCCCCACCACTGCGTACGGTCGATCAGCTTGAAGTAGCGTTCCTTGTCGGTGACCGCCTGGGAACGGGGGGCGCTGAAGGGGTGGGACCCTGCGGAGAACAACTCGACGCCCATCGGGTCAGTGACCTCGCGCACCGCGGCGAGTGACCTGCTGAGGTCCTCTTTCGCCTCGGCGACGGTCGTGCAGACGCCCGTGACCAGCTCGACGGTATTGAGCAGGAGTTCCTGCTTGATGTGGGGGTGTTCCTCGTCGTCCTGCAGTTCGGGGTGGTTGGCGCTGACTCCCCGGAGGACTTCCTCGGCGGCTGAGACCAGTTCGCCGCTCTCGCGGTCCACCAGGGCCAGTTCCCACTCGACGCCCAGCGTTGACTGTGCAGACTGGGCAAAATCGATCTTCATGGGGCTGGCTCCTGACCGGTACCGGACTGTGTGCTGGTGTATCGCCTCGGCAGCGCGTCATCGCGAATGAGAACTGAGCCCAATATTAGTGCAGGGCCCGCACCGCCGCGTCCGGTCTCCGGATGGAACAATGGGCGGGTGCCAATCCTCAACAAAGACATGACCCTGTGTATCTCGCTCGCGGCCCGGCCCAGCAACTTCGGGACCCGGTTCCACAACTACCTTTATGACGAGCTGGGACTGAACTACATCTACAAGGCCTTCACCACCACGGACCTGCCCGCGGCGATCGGGGGAGTGCGTGCGCTCGGCATTCGGGGCTGCGCTATTTCGATGCCCTTCAAGGAGGAGGTGATCGCCCTCGTTGACCGCATGGACCCCTCGGCCAAGGCGATCGACTCGGTGAACACCATCGTCAACGATGACGGAACCCTCACCGCCTACAACACCGATTACCTTGCCGTGGCGCGCCTGCTTGCCGAGCACGAAGTTGACCCGAGGCACGACGTGCTCGTGCGCGGTTCCGGTGGAATGGCCAAAGCGGTCGTGGCGGCGCTGCGGGACTCCGGGTTCGGCAACGTGACGGTCGTGGCCCGCAATGAAAAAGCGGGCCGGGCGCTGGCCGGCCAGTACGGGTTCGGCTGGCAGGGCGAGCTGGGTTCCTCAACCGCGGGGCTGCTCATCAATGTGACGCCGATCGGCATGGCCGGCGCCGACGCCGACGGGTTCGCCTTCCCGCCTTCGGCCGTCGAGGCCGCGGAGGTGGTGTTCGACGTCGTGGCGCTGCCGTCCGAAACGCCGCTGATCCGGGCCGCCCGGGCGGCAGGCAGGCCGGTGATCACCGGCGCCGAGGTTGTCGCGCTCCAGGCCGAGGAGCAGTTCGTGCTGTACACGGGCGTTCGGCCCACCCCGGAGCAGGTCAAGGCGGCCGGAGAGTTCTCCCGGCAGGCCTGAAGCCAGAAGCGTGAGGCTTGAGGACGCCGGCTGGACCTCCCGGCTGCTCGGCCTGGCACTTACGCGCCTGGACCGAGCAGCTTCTGGAGGGGTCCGTCGTCGAAGGCCTCGAGGAGGGCCTTGACGTCCTTGTAGACCTCGACGGCGCCGGCGTCGCGCAGCTCGGATTCACTCGTACCGCCGGTCGTCACGCCGATGGTCGGGATGTCCAGGTCCGTCGCGGCAAAGACATCCCACACCGCGTCGCCGACAAACACAACGTTCGCCGGTTCAAGCCCTCCGGACTCGAGGGCGGCCTGCAGGATGTCGGGGGAGGGCTTGCTATTCTCGGCGTCCGAGGAGCTTGTTGCCCCGGTGATGGCGGCGTCGGCGTCAATGACGCTGCGGAGCACCCCGAGCTCCTGCCCGGAGGCGGAGGACGCGAGGACCACAACGAGTTCCGCCTCGAAACACTTGCGCAGCAGGTCTCCGGCACCTTCGAAGGCGCGCAGGGACGGCCAGAACGTCGAGAACACGGCGCCGTGGGTCGCATCGAGCTCCCCATCCACGGAGGTGTCCCGGTCACCGCCCAGGAGATGGGCGATCAGCTTGTCACCGCCCATGCCGATGGCCCTGTGGATTTCGGCCATGGGAACGTCGTGCCCGAACCGGCGGAACGCCTGCCACCACGCCAGGGTGTGTTGGTAGTTCGAGTCGACAAGGGTGCCGTCGACGTCGAAGAGGACGCCGCGGCGGGGGGAGGATGGGTTGGGATTCATGACGGCCACCTTGATGATCGGGTTTTCACCCGAGTGTAGCGATCGCATCCCGCCGGTCTGCGGCGAATTCGCGGCTGGTCCTCACGGCAGACTTCCTGTACGGACCGGGAGGTTGCCGGCCGGCAGGACCGGAGCGCCGGCGCCGGCCGGTGCCTCTATCTCAGCCCGCGGATCACAAGATCGACGGCGGCGTCGCGCGCCTTTTCGTATTCGTCCTCGCCGATGCCGCACTTGCGCAGGTATTCGATGCCCTGCTGCACCGTTACGAGCGCAAGCGCCGTCTCGTTGGGGTCGAGGCCGGGGTCGATTTCCCCGGCGTCCTGGGCGCGGCGGATCTGCCGGCTGAACATCTCGCGTGTCGCCGCATGCGAGGTGACGGCGCAGCGCTTCACATCCTCGTCGCGGCCGCTCAGGGCTGTGGCGCTGTTGGAGAGCAGACAGCCTTTGGCCGGCGGCCGGGCGGTGGCGTCCCCCTCGAAGACCACGGCGGAGAGCAGGGACTCCAGGGGTGCGTCAAGGGACGAGAGGGTGGTTTCGAGCCTGGCGGCCTGGGAGGTTCCGTAATCCTCGAGGATGCGCACGAACAGGTCGTGCTTGCTGCCGAACGCTCCGTAGAGGCTCTGCGCGCCCACGCCCGTGGCCTCGGTCAGGTCGGAGATCGAGGTTCCTTCATAGCCGGTGCTCCAGAAACGGTCCCGCGCGGCGGCGAGGACATTGCCTTCATCGAATGTGCGTGGTCGGGCCATGCGGGAATTCTAGACGTTCTTGAACGGTTGTTCAATATTTGACAAGCGGCAGCGCGGCCGACATATTTGAACGGACGTTCAAAAACTGAGGAGAGCTTTTATGAAGGCCAGCACAGCCACAGCGCCGGATCCAGTCGCACCGGCGCCCCGCCCTGCCCGCACCCGATCGCCATGGTGGGGAGTCACATCCCTGTCGGTGGTGCTCTTCGCGATCGTCACGAGCGAATTCCTGCCGGCGAGCCTGCTCTCACGCATGTCGGCGGACCTCCAGATCTCCGAAGGCCTGGCCGGCCAGGCCGTCACCGCCACCGCCGTCGCCGCAGCAATCACCGGTCCGACCGTTGCACTGGTGCTCCCGCGCCTCGACCGCAGGCTGGCCCTGATCGGGCTTGTCGCCCTGGCCACGCTCTCCAACCTCCTTGTTGCACTCGCTCCGTCCTTCGCGGTCCTGCTGACCGCACGGCTCCTCCTCGGCGTATCAGTCGGCGGATTCTGGGCCCTCGCCATCGCCGTCGTCGCAGCCCTGGTGAGCCGCGAGAAGATCGGCCGCGGCATGATGGTCGTGAATGTCGGCGTCTCCCTGGCAACGATCCTCGCCGTTCCCCTAGGCCTGGTCCTTGGCGAGCTGTGGGGCTGGCGCACCCTGTTCCTCCTCGCGGCCGCGGCAAGCATCGCAGGCATGGTCCTGGCCGCCCTCTGGCTCCCGCCGGTGGCCCCGGAACCCTCCCCGGGCCGGGCCTTCCTGGCGACCCTGCGTTCACCGCTGGTGATCGTCGGGATGGCCGGCATGTTCCTCATCGCGGGCGGGCACTTCGCCGGGTTTACCTATATCCGGCTGGCCGGTGACCTCGTCGCCGGGCTCAATGCCGAGGGTTTCGCCCTGGCGCTGGCCGCGTTCGGCATTGCCTCGTTCATCGGCAACCTCGCCAGCGGTCCTGCCGCCGATGGCGCCCTTCACCGTTCAGTGATCGTGATGGGGGTGGCGATCGGCGTGGCAACGATTCTGTGGGCCACCCTGGGCACCAGGACCCCGGTCGCCGTGGCGGCCATCGTGCTCTGGGGCCTTGGATTCGGCGCCATTCCCACCCTCATCCAGTCGTGGATGGCGCGGGCACATCCGGAGAGCCTCGAATCGGTCTCAGGCGTGACGGTGGCGGCCTTCCAGCTGGCCATCGGCATCGGCGCGGCGGTGGGCGGAGTGCTCGTCAACACCTTCGACGTGCGTGCGGCGCTGATCGCGGGCGGGGCGGCGGCTTTGACCGGTGGCATCCTGCTCGGGGTGGTGCGCACCCGCAGGCTCCCGGCCTAGCCGGTTCCCTGGGCCGGTAAACCCGGAACCGGCTCAACAACGATGGCCACCCGGTCCTCGCCGATCCGGGTGAGGACGAGGGTCGCCTTCCGGCGGGCCTTCCCGGAGCCGGCCAGCAGCTGGCGGCGGACCTCCTCCGGAGTGACCGAGGTGCCGCGCTTCTTGATGTCAAGGACGCCGATACCCTCGCTGCGCACCCACTGCTTGAGGGCCTTCACGTTGTAGGGCCGGATCTCGAGCACCCGATAGGCGCGCGCGAACGGGGTTTCGACAAGCCCGGGGGCGCAGACGTAGGCGATGTGCGGATCCAGGAGGTGCCCGCCCAGCTGCCCGGCGACGTCGGCCACGAGGCCGGCGCGGATGACCGCGCCGTCGGGCTCGTACAGGTAGCCCTCCGCCGCGCCGACCGGGGCGGCGGGGCCGGCGTCGAAATCGGCGTCGCTGGTCAGCTCGGCGGCGCCGTGGGGGCCGAGGACCAGGGCCGCGCGCCGTACGTTGGGCCGCCGCAGCGCGTTGAACCACAGGGCCACCTCGGTGACGTCTCCGTCAACGGACACCCACTGCGCCTCGCAGTTCGCGGGAACCGCCTCGTGGGGAATCCCGGGCCCCAGCTTCACGCCGACCGCTGTGCCGCGGTCGGCAAGCTCCTCGACGAAGGACAGCGGCGGGGAGAAGGCCTCGGGGTCGAAGATCCGGGTGGTTCCCGACGTCGAGGTGCTGCGGCGGGCGGGATCGAGCCACACGCCGTCATATTCGGTGATGTCGAATGCCGCCGCGTCGGCGTTGACCACCCTTGCGTTCGGAAACGGCAGCAGGTTCAGGGTCGCGGCGGCCGCCGTCGTCTCATCGAGCTCGACGGCGGTCACCTGGCGCTCGAGGGTCGCTAGGGCCATTGAGTCGGCCCCCAGGCCGCAGCCCAGGTCGGCAACCCGCTCAAGCCCGGCGTCAACGAAACGGGCGGCATGGTGCGCCGCAACCTGGAGGCGCGTCGCCTGCTCAAGGCCGGCGGCGGTGAACACCATCCGGTCGGCGAAGGGGCCGAACTTCGCCTGGGCCTTGGCGCGAAGCCGCGACTGGGTCAGGGCGGCGGAGATCAGGTCGGGGGAGTGGCCGGCCTTGCGCAGCTGTTCGCTGAGCTGCAGCGCGCCGGCCTCGGAGTACGGGCCAAGCGAGTTGAGCAGCTCCCACCCCTCGGGTGTCAGGAGGGGCAGGATGTTGTCGGAAGCCATGAACCAACCCTAGGCGAAGGATCGCCGGCTCCGGCGCCGTCCGCCCGCAACCGTAGATGACGACGCATCTGGCACTCGCCTTGACCGAGTGCTAACTGTTTGCATAAAGTCGGGGTTGGCACTCTCACTAGGAGGGTGCTAATTCCTGAGGGAAGCGCCAGCCGGCACCGCGACGACGGTCAGCGCCCCACCGAGGGCCCACATTCCATTAGTAACGAACGCAAAGGAGAGCCCGAGTGTCGGTCTCTATTAAGCCTCTTGAGGATCGTATTGTTGTCCGCCCACTGGAAGCCGAGCAGACAACTGCCTCCGGCCTGGTCATCCCGGATACCGCTAAGGAAAAGCCCCAGGAGGGCGAAGTTGTAGCAGTTGGACCGGGCCGTGTCGACGACAACGGCAACCGCGTTCCCGTCGATGTCGCTGAGGGCGACGTCGTCATCTACTCGAAGTACGGCGGAACCGAAGTGAAGCACGGAGGCCAGGAATACCTGGTGCTCTCTGCCCGCGACGTCCTGGCGATCGTCGTTAAGTAGTTTTTCTCAAGGGAACCCCGGCCAGCACTGGCCGGGGTTTTCTCACTGCACAAGCCTGAAAGGAACAAAACCATGGCAAAGCAGTTGGAGTTCAACGATGCAGCCCGCCGCGCCCTCGAGGCCGGCGTCGACAAGCTTGCAAACACCGTCAAGGTGACCCTTGGCCCGCGCGGACGCAACGTCGTGCTGGACAAGAAGTGGGGCGCACCCACGATCACGAACGACGGCGTCACAATCGCCCGTGAGGTCGAACTCGACGATCCCTACGAGAACCTCGGCGCGCAGCTGGCCAAGGAAGTAGCGACAAAGACCAACGACGTCGCCGGCGACGGCACCACCACGGCCACCGTGCTCGCACAGGCCCTGGTCAAGGAAGGCCTGCGCAACGTTGCCGCCGGCGCCGCACCGGGCCAGCTCAAGCACGGCATCGAGGTGGCGGTCGAGGCCGTCGCCGCACGCCTGCTCGAGAACGCCCAGGAAGTTGTCGGCCACCAGACCGCCAACGTCGCCGCGATCTCCGCCCAGAGCACCGAGGTGGGCGACCTGCTCGCCGAGGCGTTCGACAAGGTCGGCAAGGACGGCGTCATCACCATCGAGGAGTCCTCCTCGACGGTCACCGAGCTCGTCCTCACCGAGGGCATGCAGTTCGACAAGGGCTACCTTTCGCCGTACTTCGTGACCGACGCCGAGCGCCAGGAAGCCGTCCTCGAAGACGCGCTGATCCTGATCAACTCGGGCAAGATCTCCTCGCTCGCGGAATTCCTTCCCCTCCTGGAGAAGGCCCTGCAGGCCGGCAAGCCGCTGTTCATCATTGCCGAAGACATCGAAGGCGAAGCGCTGTCCACCCTCGTGGTGAACAAGATCCGCGGAACCCTCAATGCCGTCGCAGTGAAGGCCCCCGGCTTCGGCGACCGCCGCAAGGCAATGATGCAGGACATCGCCACCCTCACCGGTGCGCAGGTCGTTTCCCCCGACCTAGGCCTGAAGCTTGACCAGGTCGGCCTTGAGGTGCTGGGTTCGGCCCGCCGCATCACGGTCACCAAGGACGCGACAACCATCGTCGACGGCGCAGGCAGCGCCGCCGACGTCGCCGACCGCGTGGCGCAGATCCGCGCCGAGGTTGAGCGCACCGATTCCGACTGGGACCGCGAGAAGCTGCAGGAGCGGCTGGCGAAGCTTGCCGGCGGCGTTGGCGTCATCAAGGTCGGTGCCGCAACCGAGGTTGAGCTCAAGGAAAAGAAGCACCGCATCGAAGACGCCGTCTCAGCGACGCGTGCCGCACTCGATGAGGGAATCGTCGCAGGCGGCGGTTCGGCACTGGTCCACGCAGGCAAGGCCCTCGACACCGACAGCAGCGTCCTCGCCCTCGAGGGCGACGCCGCGACCGCCGTCGGCCTCGTGCGCCGCGCCCTGGCGCAGCCGCTGCGCTGGATCGCCGAGAACGCCGGACACGAAGGCTATGTCGTCGTCGCCAAGGTTTCGGAGCTCGATGACGGACACGGCTTCAACGCCGTCACCGGCGAGTACGAAAACCTTATCGACGCGGGCATCATCGATCCGGTCAAGGTCACGCGCTCGGCGCTGCGCAATGCAGCATCGATCGCCGCCCTGGTCCTGACGACGGAGACACTCGTCGTCGAGAAGCCTGCGGAGGACGACGAGGACGGCCACGGCCACAGCCACTAGTTCCCCGCTTTCGCACGATCACCGGCACCCCGGCCCCTTGTGGGCCGGGGTGCCGTTTCGTTACGGCGCTTCTGCAGGCGTTTCGTTGATGACGACCCGGAATAGGGCGCGGCCGTGAATGGTTTTAGAATTTAAGAGCCTGGCGGCGACGGAGCCCACGGCACCAGCCCCGGTGACCCCTGAAAGAGGACCTGTAGTGACCCATCTGTCTGAGCACAATGAGCCAAACGATCCCTTCGGATTCATCGGCCTCACCTACGACGACGTCCTGCTGCTGCCCGGCCACACCGACGTCATCCCCTCCGAGGCCGACACCTCCTCGCGCGTCTCGAAGCGGATCACCGTGAAGACGCCGCTGCTTTCGGCTGCCATGGACACCGTGACCGAATCGCGCATGGCCGTGGCCATGGCCCGTCAGGGCGGACTCGGCGTGATCCACCGCAACCTCTCCATCGCCGACCAGGCCGAGCAGGTCGACCGCGTGAAGCGCAGCGAGTCGGGAATGATCACCAACCCGCTGACCATCGGCCCCGAGGCAACGCTCCAGCAGCTCGACGAGCTGTGCGGCCAGTACCGCGTCTCAGGGCTCCCCGTCGTCGACGAGTTCGGGCACCTCCTCGGCATCGTCACGAACCGCGACACCCGTTTCGTGCCCGAGAGCGAGTTCCCGCACCGCCTCGTGCGCGAGGTCATGACCAAGATGCCGCTGATCACCGGGCATGTGGGCATCAGCGGTGATGAGGCAATCGCGCTGCTTGGAACGAACAAGATTGAAAAGCTTCCCCTTGTCGACGACGAAGGGATCCTCCGCGGCCTGATCACGGTGAAGGACTTCACCAAGGCCGAGCAGTACCCCCTGTCCACCAAGGACGACGACGGCCGCCTGCGCGTCGGCGCCGCGATCGGCTTCTTCGGTGACGGGTGGGAGCGCGCTATGGCACTCGTCGACGCCGGTGTTGACGCCCTCTTCGTCGACACCGCCAACGGCCACAGTGCCGGCGTGCTCGAAATGGTTGCCCGGCTCAAGGCCGACAAGGCCGTGTCGCACGTCGACATCATCGCCGGACAGGCAGCGACCCGGGCCGGTGCCCAGGCGCTGATCGACGCCGGTGCCGACGGCATCAAGGTCGGCGTTGGCCCCGGCTCGATCTGCACCACCCGCGTCGTCGCCGGTGTGGGTGTTCCCCAGGTCACCGCGATCTACGAATCCGCCAAGGCAGCCATTCCCGCAGGTGTTCCCCTCATCGCCGACGGCGGCCTCCAGTACTCCGGCGACATCGGCAAGGCGCTCGTGGCCGGTGCCGACACGGTTATGCTCGGCTCGCTCCTTGCAGGGTCGGCCGAGGCACCCGGTGAGCTGATCTTCGTCAACGGCAAGCAGTATAAGACCTACCGCGGCATGGGCTCACTCGGCGCCATGCAGACCCGCGGGAAGAACACCTCCTATTCCAAGGACCGCTACTTCCAGGCCGACGTCTCCGGTGACGACAAGCTCATCCCCGAAGGCGTCGAGGGCCGGGTCGCCTACCGCGGGCCGCTGGCCTCGGTGGCGTACCAGCTCGTGGGCGGTCTGCGCCAGACGATGTTCTACACCGGGGCGCGCTCCATCCCCGACCTCAAGGCGAAGGGCAAGTTCGTCCGCATCACCCCGGCCGGGCTGAAGGAATCCCACCCGCACGACATCCAGATGACCGTCGAGGCCCCCAACTACGGCTCCAAGTAGGGCAAGGGTTTGGCCGGCCGGTCCCGGCCGGTGTCTCCGTTGAGTTTGCACATCACCACCCTTTGACGCGCTCAAAGCGTGGTGACGTGCGGATTCGGCGGGGGTAGCGACGGCGGGTACGCGGCGTCCGGCGCGCGGGATGGCCGACGTCGTCCGCGTCTGAGGTGGCCGACGTCGTCCGCGTCTGAGGTGGCCGACGTCGTGCGCTGCGCACCGCAGTCGCCGCCCGCCGGTAGGGTCCTGGCCGGTGTCCCCGTTGAGTTTGCAGTTCACCACCGTTTGACGCGCTCGAAGCGTGGTGATGTGCGGTTTCGGCGGGGGGCGAGCGCGGGTACGCGAGGTCCCGCGCTCGAGGTGGTCGGCGTCGTCCGCGTCTGAGGTGGTCGGCGTCGTCCGCGTCCGAGGTGGTCGGCGTCGTCCGGCGCTCACCGCAGTCCCTGCCCGCCGGTAGGGTCCTGGCCGGTGTCCCCGTTGAGTTTGCAGGTCACCACCCTTTGGCGCGCTCGAAGCGTGGTGGTGTGCGGTTTCGGCGGGGGTAGCGACGGTGGGTACACGGCGCCCGGCGCTCGCGATTGCCGACGTCGTCCGCGTCCGAGGTGGTCGGCGTCGTCCGCTGCTCACCGCATTCCCGCCGATGTCCCCCTTGAATCGGCAGCTCACCACCCTTCGGCGCGCTCGAAGCGTGGTGGTGTGCGGTTTCGGCGGGGGTAGCGACGGTGGGTACACGGCGCCAAGTGCGGCAGCTCCCTGTCCGGGGAGCCGCCGCGGCATCGACTAGTCCCGCTCAGCGAGGAACCGCTCAAGGGCGGCGAGGTCGTCGGTATTGATGTGGTCGACGCCTGCCGCGAGCAGCTCAGCCCAGACGGCGTCCCGTTCGGGACCCGGGGCGTCCGGGGTGGCCCAGAAGCGCACCCGGGCTCCCTGTTCGTGGGCGGCAGCCACATATGCGGCAAGCTTTTCGCGTTCGGCAGCCGGCATATCGCCGACGCCCCGCCAGGAGAAGAGCTGCTGCCAGTTGTTGCTGATCAGGGGCATCAGTTCGGGAGGCAGGGCCGAGCCAAGGTCGGTGGCGCGGCCGTCGTAGAAGCCGAAGCGCTGGTCCGCGGCGGTCATGGCGGCGAGCGGACGGTTGCCGCTGACAACTGCAGTGACGGCCCCGGGTTTGGTCTTCCCATGGGTATAGCGGGTGAGCATCGTGCGGTGGTCGGCAAGCTCCTCCTCAAGGGCGGCGTAGGTTGCGGCACCATCACTCTTGATATCGATCAGCAGCTGGAACTGGCCGTCCCACCCCGGATAGACACTTCCTCGACGGCCGTCAACGAGCTCATCGAGCGGATCGAGGTAAAGGCTTTCGAGGGTTGCCCCGGCCCGAACGTCCTCGCGGTCGTGAGCGACGAGAAGCTCGCCGTCCACGAGCCAGATGTCGGCTTCGACACTGGTGAACCCGTGTTTCAGTGCGTCGTAGAGCGGGCGGTCGTGTTCGTAGTCATTATGGGCGTGAGCGGCCGCTCTGGGCTCGCCCAGTTCGACGCCGTCCTGTGTGGCAGTGGCCGGAGCGGAGCCCAGGGCGCCGAGCGCGGCGAGCGAGGCCGCAACAGCGGCTGTCCTTCGGAAGAGCATTGTGTTCCTTTCGTGGACGCCCCGGATGCGGGGCCCCTTCACGCTAGGGACAGGGGGTAATCACGAGGCTGCCCCGAGTTGACGTTCCGGTGAACTCGGAGGAGACAGTGCGGTCATGACCGGGTGCTGGGGCCATCTATCCGGCCGGACAAGGCGGCGGAGCAGGCGGCCTCACCGCCGGCGCCCGTGTTGAGCCGCCGCAGCCCGGGGCGCCGCACGGAAATAGCAAAGGGCGCAGAATGCCGTGATCAGGGCGGCATCGGCAACCGTGCCGCCGTAGTACATGAGCACCGCCCCCGCTGCGGCGTCGCCGCCGGTGACCCCCACGGGTGGATGGGCGTACAGGTACTTGGACAGCACGCTGTGGCTTGCCAGTGACAGGACAAGGACGGCGGCGCGCAGCGGCACCGGGGCCCGGTGCGGTGAAGGATCCACGGCGAGGACCGCGGCAGCGAAGAGGCAGCCGGCCGCCAGGAAGTGAAGGTGGACGGCCAGGTGCCCGACGGGGTGGGTGGTGAGGCGGAACACCGGAGTCGTGTAGAGGATCCACAGGGAACCCGCGTTGAGCACAACAGCGGTTACGGGGTGGGACAGGAACCGCACCGGGCCCGACCCGAGCAGCCGGGAGAGGCGCCGGGCGCGCTCGACCGTGAGGGCGCGCAGGGAGAGGGTGACGGGCGCTGCAAGCACCAGGAGCACCGGGGCAACCATTCCCGCCGCAAGGTGTGTGGCCATGTGGGCTGTGAAGTCCGAGCCGGCACCCGCTGCTGCCGGCCCCACAAGCCCGGCACCGGCGGCAAGAATCCCGGACGCCCACAGGATGGTTCGTTGCGCTGGCCATGGCCTGCCCCGGGCGCGTGCCCGCCGGGCGGCATCGAGGTAGGCCGCCAGCGCCGCTGCAAGGCCGATGAGAATGAGCCAGTCGAGGGGGAGGGCGAGAGCCCCGGCGGGGGAATCGGGATGGGTGTGCACGGCCGGCCTCAGTGTCCCGGAACGGCCCGCCGCCGGGCGCGGGACTCCCTGCGGGCAAGCACCACCCCGATGAGCAGCAGGACGAGCGCTCCAGCGTTCCAGGCCAGGTCGTAGGGCAGCAGTTCGACCCCGTAGCGGATTTGGTGGACGCGCAGCACCTTGTGGTCAATGAGCCCGTCGAACAGCTGGAAACCGCCAAGGCCGAGGAACGCACCGGCCAGGGCCGCGCCCCTAGAAAAGGTGCGCCTGCGCACGGTGTCGGCGATCAGGAAGAAGCCGGCAATCAGCAGGAACAGCTCCACCGCGTGCAGCAGGCCGTCCGAAAGCAGGCCGACGGTGTCGGTGGAGCGGTCATAGAAATGATGCCAGGCGAGGATCTGATGGAACACGATCTCGTCAACCGCCGCCATGGTCCCGACACCGATCATGACGGCGGCCCACAGGGAACGGTCCTTCCCCAGGCGGGTGGAGGCCGGCTCTGCATTCATTGGGGTCCTCCATCGTGGGCCGAACCGTGGGGGCGCCTGCCCAGCGCCCGACCGCGGCACCGGGCGGCGGTCCCTTCCCACACTAGGGTCCCGTGCCGCCGGCCGCGAGGCCGGGTACGGAGCAGGAAGGGGTGGTCACGGCGTGATAATCTCCATTCCGGTTCACCGGCCGGGCGGCAAGTGGATTGAAGTTCCGGTGCCGAGGAGGGATACAAGCGATGGCAGAAAGCCCGGTAGTCCCGACTCCGTCCGAGGCAATCCTTTCCTTCGGGCCGCTTTTGCTCCTTTTCCTGGCGGCACTCGCGATTCTCGTCTATGTCGTTTGCGGCATATATCGGAGGGTGAAAGCCACGAGGGTATCTTCCCCTCTCCCAGGAGGCAGGGACGAAACCTCCGGATAGCGTCCCGGCCCTCAGAGTTCGCCCCGACGGGCACCTATAGTTGACTCGTCCCGGTGCTGTGACAGGAAGGAAACCCCCATGGGTGTGGTGGCGGTGATCGGAGGAACGGGCGCCATCGGCTCCCTCGTGACCGAGGAGTTGCTGCGCCGCGGAGTAGACGTCACGGTCGTGTCCCGCAGCGGGCCGCGGAACGGTTCGGCGTCCGGGCAGGGGCCAACGCACCGGGTGGCCGACGTTTCAACCGGAGAGGGCCTCCGCAGCGCACTGCGGGGTGCGGAGGCGCTGATCGACGTGACGAATGCGAAGTCGCGCAGGGCCCAGCAGCAGACGCTGGTGCAGGGGCCGGTGCGCCTGCTGGTTGCCGCGGCCGCCGAAGGGGTCGGCAGGGCGGTCCTGCTTTCCATCACCGGGGTGGACAGGTCGCCCCTTGGCTACTACCAGGCAAAGGTCGCCCAGGAGCAGGCCTACCTCGGCTCGGGGCTCGACGCCTGCGTCCAGCGCGCAACCCAGTTCCACACCTTCCTCGACTCCCTCCACTCGTCCCTCGCGCCCGTAAGGCTCTGCCCCTACTTCGGTGGTGCCTGGTTCCAGCCGATCGAGCCGTCCGCCGTCGCAGGCCGCCTGTGCGACCTCCTGGCCTCCGGAACCCCGGGAATGGCCCAGGACATTGCGGGGCCGGAACTGAAGCCGGCCGGCGAGTTCGCCCAGGACTACCTGCGCGCGCGCGGGCGGAAGGCAGTTCGGCTGCGGCTGCCCCTGCCCGGGCGGGCGGGTGAGGCCCTCCGGTGCAGGAGCAACATCCCCGAAGATCCACTGGTTCTCGGTTCGAGCTACGCGCAGTGGGCCAGCAACCGCTAAGCCGGCAAAAGGTGCCGCCGCCCGGCTGGACCGGCTCCGCTTAGGGTGCCGCCAGGGGCACGGCGGTTCCCGCCACGGTGACCCGGTCGTCGCCGGGCGTAACGGTGACGGCCAGCTTGCTGGGCCGGCCCATGTCCTCGCCCTGGAGGATGGTGAAGGTGGCCGGCCCACTCACCTGCCCCAGTGCGCGCAGGTACCCGCCGAGCGCCGCGGCGGCCGCGCCGGTGGCAGGATCCTCAACCACTCCGCCCACCGGAAACGGGTTGCGGGAATGGAAGACGCCGGCGCTCTCGCGCCAGAACAGCTGGACGGTTGTCCACCCGCGGTGGGTCATCAGGTTCTTCAGAGCCGGAAAGTCATAGTCGAGGGAGGCAAGCCGCTCCCGTGTCCCCGCGGCGAGCACCAGATGGTCGTTGCCCCCGAATGCAACGTGCGGCGGAAAGGCCGGGTCCAGGTCCTGCCTTGCCCACCCCAGCGCGGCGAGCGCCTGCGCGGTTTCCGTGTCGGACGCCGGGCGGCTTCGAGTGGGGGCGCTGCGCAGCGCAGCACTGTGGCCTCCATTGTGCGCGGTGGTTGAGACGGCAATCTCCCCGGCCGCAGTGGCGAACCGCAGCTCGCCCGGGCCGTTCCGCCGCGCCAGGGCGACGCCGGCGGCGATTGTCGCATGGCCGCAGAAGGCCACCTCAGCGAGCGGGCTGAAGTAGCGCAGGCGGAAATCGCGCGGCCCGTCCTGCGTGGCAAAGGCCGTCTCCGAATAACCGACGTCGGCGGCGATCTGCTGCATCTGGGCCCCGGAGAGCCCGCTCGCGTCAAGGACGACCCCAGCCGGGTTTCCGCCGGAAGGGCTGTCCGTGAAGGCGGCGAAACGAAGGATTTCAGTCATTGACCAACCGTCGCATGTCCGGCAGGCAGCTGCCAGCCCTCCGCCGGGCGAAACCCGCCCGGCGGAGGAAGGAACGGTAAACAAAGAACCGGTGAGGAGGATACCGGCCGAGCAACTGCCTATGCGTCGACGACGATCGCGGTGATCACCGGCGTGCGGTTGTAGAAACGCCGCATCCAGTTGGCCGTGGCCCGCTCGATGACGGCTTCGGGGTCCAGCGTGCGGGCCCCGCGTCCGCCCTGGCGGCCGGAGGGTCCGTCGGCGAGGGCCTTCTCGACGGCGGTGCCGGCCTTGTCGAGGTCGGCCGGATCGCACGAGAAGCCCTGGATGAAGAACTCCGGGGGTTCGGTCATCGTGCCGGTTTCGGCGTCGATGATGGCGAGAACGGTCACCGAGCCTTCCTCGGCCAGGCGGCGCCGCTCGCGGAGGGTCTCCTCGGTGATGCCGCCGACGCTCGCCCCGTCGACGAAGACGAGCCCGGCGGGCACCTTGCCCGAGACGGTGACCCGTCCGCGGTGGAGGTCGACGGTGACTCCGTCTTCGGCGATGACGACGTTCCGCGGGTCGACGCCCGTCGCGACGGCGATCTCCGAGTTGGCCCGCAGGTGGCGCCATTCGCCGTGCACCGGCATGACGTTGCGGGGCTTGACGATGTTGTAGCAGTAGGCGAGCTCGCCGGAGCTGGCGTGACCCGAGACATGGACCTTCGCGTTGCCCTTGTGCACCACGTTCGCGCCGATTTCGGTCAGCGCGTTGATGATGCCGTAGATGGCGCTCTCGTTGCCGGGGATCAGCGAGCTCGCAAGCAGCACGGTGTCGCCCTCGGCAATGCGGATGGCGTGGTCCTTGTTGGCCATGCGGGACAGGGCGGCCATGGGCTCGCCCTGGGACCCGGTGCAGATGAGGACCACCTTGTGGTCGTCGGTGCGTTCGAGCTTCTTGAAGTCAACGAGCAGGCCCTGCGGAATGTTGAGGTACCCGAGGTCCGCAGCGATGGTCATGTTGCGCACCATCGAGCGGCCGACGAAGGCGACCTTGCGGCGGTGCCGGTGGGCGGTGTCGATGATCTGCTGGATGCGGTGGATGTGGCTCGCGAAGCTCGAGACGATGATGCGGCGCGGTGCGGTGCGGAAGACGGCGTCGATCGCAGGCCCGAGGTCCTTTTCCGAGGTGGTGAAGCCGGGAACGTCGGCATTCGTGGAGTCGGTGAGGAACAGGTCCACCCCTTCCGCGCCGAGGCGGGCGAAGCCGGCCAGGTCGGTGATGCGGCGGTCAAGCGGGAACTGGTCCATCTTGAAATCGCCGGTGTGGAGCACCATGCCGGCCGGAGTGCGGATCGCGACGGCGAGGCTGTCCGGGATGGAGTGGTTCACGGCGACGAATTCGAGGTCGAAACCGCCCATCGTCCGCCGGTCGCCTTCCTTGACCTGGACGGTCTTCGGAGTGATCCGGTGTTCCTTCAGCTTGGCCTCAACGAAGGCGAGGGTGAGCTGGGAGCCGACCAGGGGAATGTCCGCGCGCTCCCGGAGCAGGTAGGGGATGCCGCCGATGTGGTCCTCATGGCCGTGCGTGAGCACGACGGCGACGACGTCGTCGAGGCGGTCACGGATGGAGGAGAAGTCGGGGAGGATCAGGTTGACGCCGGGGTGGTGGTCTTCGGGGAAGAGCACCCCGCAGTCGACGATCAGCAGTTTGCCGGCGAATTCGAAAACGGTCATGTTTCTGCCGATTTCCCCGATTCCGCCAAGGGCGACAATCCGCATTGCGCCCTTCGCCAGTGCGGGAGGCGCTTTGAGGACGGCAGGTGATTTATTCACAGATTAATGTTCTCTCGTTAAGGTCGGAGCGGGGCAGATGCCCGCGCCGTGAAATAGGTCTGGCTCAGCGCTGCGCCACCTGGAGCGGACGTGTACCGGCCGCCCGGGCTCAAAGCGCGGGCGGAGTCGGTCAGCTGCGCCAATGCGTAAATGCCCCCTTCGTAGGAGGGTGCACGGGTTACCACGCCATCGGCCATGCTGCTCATTCGCTTCGCTGCAGGGTTGTTCCTTAGTGCAACTCTATTCCGCGCGAAGGGTAACGGCTAATCAGGGCGCCCGGGACCCGGCCCCGGTGGAGCCGTCCGGCGCCGGGGTTACGCCGCTGGGATAACCTAGAGCAGTGACTTATGAGATTGAGATCGGCCGTGCCAAGCGTGGACGCAGAGCGTACTCCCTCGACGATGTCGCGGTTGTGCCCTCGAGGCGCACCCGCGACCCGCTCGATGTGTCGGTGAGCTGGCAGATCGACGCGTACCAGTTCGAGATGCCCGTCATCGCGGCGCCGATGGACTCGGTCATGTCCCCGGCAACGGTCATTGCGATGGGTCAGCTCGGCGGGCTCGGCGTGCTCAACCTTGAAGGGCTTTGGACCCGCTACGAGGACCCGCAGCCGGTCCTCGACGAGATCGCCGGGCTCAGCGAGGAGAACTTCAGCCCCGCCGCGACCCGCCGCATGCAGGAACTGTATGCGGCGCCCATCCAGGCCGACCTGATCACCAGCCGCCTCGCCGAGATCCGCGAGGCCGGGGTGACGGTCGCCGGCTCGCTGACGCCCCAGCGCACCCAGCAGTTCTACAAGACGGTCCTCGCCGCCGGCGTCGACATCTTCGTGATCCGGGGAACAACGGTTTCCGCCGAGCACGTTTCGAAGAACGAAGAACCGCTGAACCTCAAGCAGTTCATCTACGAACTCGACGTTCCCGTGATCGTCGGCGGCGCCGCCGGCTACACGCCCGCGCTTCACCTCATGCGCACCGGCGCGGCCGGCGTCCTTGTCGGCTTCGGGGGAGGGGCGACGACGACGACGCGCCGGGCGCTCGGCATCCACTCCCCGCTCGCCTCGGCCATCTCCGATGTGGCGGCGGCCCGCCGTGACTACATGGACGAATCCGGCGGACGCTACGTCCACGTCATCGCGGACGGCGGCATGGGTGCCAGCGGCGACATCGTCAAGGCGATCGCTATGGGCGCCGACGCCGTGATGCTCGGCTCGGCCCTTGCGCGTGCGGAGGAGGCCCCTGGCAAGGGCTGGCACTGGGGCCAGGAGGCGCACCATTCCGAGCTTCCCCGCGGCGACCGCGTCAACATCGGCACCGTCGGACCGCTCAAGGAGGTGCTGTGGGGACCCTCCCACCACACCAACGGAACCTCGAACGTCATCGGTGCCCTGCGCCGCGCCATGGCCACCACCGGCTACTCCGACCTCAAGGAATTCCAGCGGGTGGAGGTTGTTCTCTCTCCCTATGTTTCAAACGATTGATTGCCTAGAGTTGGCTTACGCAGAACTCAACGTTCCGGAGGGTTACGGCCATGGCAGCAGGAGCACTAAGTCCCGAGTACCGCAGTGAGGCAATCGAGGCCCTGAAAGCCACGAGCGGGCCGGGCAAGGAACTTGACATCCTGATTGTCGGTGGCGGCGTTGTCGGCGTCGGCTCCGCGCTCGACGCCGTGACCCGGGGGCTGAGCACCGGCATCGTCGAGGCCCGCGACTGGGCCTCTGGGACATCGTCCCGGTCCTCGAAGCTGATCCACGGCGGGCTGCGCTACCTCGAGATGCTCGACTTCGCCCTCGTCCAGGAGGCCCTCAAGGAACGCGGTCTGCTCATCCAGCGCATCGCCCCGCACCTGGTGAAGCCAGTGCCGTTCCTCTACCCGCTCTCGAAGCGCTTCCTTGAACGCCCCTACGTCGGGGCCGGCATCGCGCTCTACGACGCCCTGAGCATCGGCGGCGGACATTCGCGAGGTGTGCCCTTCCACAAGCACCTCACCCGGCGCGGCACGCTGCGCGCGGCGCCCAGCCTGAAGAAGGACGCCATGGTGGGTTCCATCCGCTACTACGACGCCCAGGTCGACGACGCCCGATACGTGGTGAACATGATCCGCACGGCCGTGCACTACGGGGCGCAGGCAGCCAACCGGGTCACCGTCGTGAATTTCCTGCGCGAGGGGGAGCGGGTTGTCGGTGCCCAGGTCAAGGACCAGGAGACCGGCGAGGAGTTCAGCATCCGCGCCAAGCAGGTCGTCAACGCCACCGGAGTCTGGACGGACGAGACACAGGCAATGGTGACTGACCGCGGCCAGATGAAGGTGCGCGCGTCAAAAGGCATCCACCTCGTTGTCCCCCGGGATCGGTTCCAGTCGACAGTCGGGCTGATCCTGCGCACCGAGAAGTCGGTCCTTTTCGTCATCCCCTGGGGCAGGCACTGGATCATCGGTACCACCGACACAAAGTGGGACCTCGACAAGGCCCACCCAGCAGCCTCCTCGCAGGACATCGACTACATCCTCGAGCACGTCAACCGGGTGCTCAAGCGGCCCCTGACCCGGGAGGACGTCGAGGGCGTCTACGCGGGGCTCCGCCCGCTGCTGGCCGGGGAAAGCGACTCGACGGCGAAGCTCTCCCGCGAGCACGTCGTCGCCCACCCGGTGCCCGGGCTCGTGGTTGTCGCCGGCGGCAAGTGGACCACCTACCGGGTCATGGCCAAGGACGCCGTCGACGAGGCTTCCCGCGCCCTTGACGAGCGGGTCCCCGAGAGCTGCACCGATTCGGTGCCGCTGCTTGGAGCCGAAGGCTACAAGGCCGCATGGAACAAGCGAGCCCGGATGGCCGAGGACTCCGGAATCCACGTCGCACGCGTGGAGCACCTGCTCCAGCGGTACGGCACGCAGGCGGACTCGATCCTTGAACTCATCAAGTCCGACCCGGCGCTCGGCGAGCCGCTGCCAGGTGCCGACGACTATCTCGCCGCCGAGGCGGTCTTTGCCGTCACCCACGAGGGGGCGCGCCACATCGAAGACATCCTCACTCGCCGCACCCGGATCTCCATCGAGTCCTGGGACCGCGGCGTCTCGGCCGCCCCGGTGGTCGCCGACCTGATGGGCCCGCTGCTTGGCTGGAGCGAGCAGCAGGTCGCCCGCGAGGTCAAGCACTACCTCGCCCGTGTCCAGGCGGAGCGGCTCAGCCAGGAACAGCCCGACGACGTCTCGGCCGACAGCGCCCGCATGGGTGCGGAGGACATCGTCCCGGTAAGCTAGGCAACGGCCGCACCCCCGGCGTGGACACTGTGGTGTGGTGACGGCTGCGGGCACGATGAGAGGCACAATGTGAGTGAACGGTCCCTGGAGCTGCACGACGCCGAGCTGACGACACCGGACCTGGTGATCCTCGAGATGGAGGCGTCCTCCAAGGAAGATGCGAGCGCTCAGCTGGCGGCCCGGCTGCATGCCGCAGGGCGAATCTCCGATCTCGGTGCGTTCCTCGACCAGGTGAATTCCCGCGAGCACCAGATGGCCACCGGCCTGCCCGGGGGAGTGGGCCTGCCGCACGCGCGCAGCGAGTACGTGACCCAGACCTCGATCGCCGTCGGTGTGGCCCGGTACGGGTACAGCCTCGATTTCGGCGCCGTCGACGGTCCCGCGACCCTGGTGCTGCTCATCGCAACCCCCGCCTCATCCTTCTCCGAGCACCTCGAGGTGCTCGCCACGATCGCCCGCAGCCTGTTCAAGGAGAACTTCCGCGAATCCCTGCGCCGCGCCCACGACGCCGAGGTGGTCGCTGAACTGATCAACTCGTCGTTGATCTTCTTCGACCACTGACCCCGCCTGGCGCGGCGGTTATTCGCTGCGCCAGGAGTGCCACAGGGAGGCGTAGGAGCCCTCGAGCGCCAGCAGCTCATCGTGGGAGCCGAGCTCGGTGATCCTGCCGTCCTCAACGACCGCCACGCGGTCGGCGTCGTGGGCGGTGTGGAGCCGGTGCGCTATTGCGACGACCGTGCGCCCCTCAAGGACCACGTTGAGCGAGCGTTCGAGGTCGCGTGCGGCCTGCGGGTCGATCAGCGAGGTCGCTTCGTCGAGGACGAGGGTGTGCGGGTCGGCCAGGATCAGGCGCGCCAGGGCGAGCTCCTGGGCCTGGGCCGGCGTCAGCTCCCAGGCACCGGACCCCACTTCCGTTTCGAGGCCCTCCGGGAGGGCCTCGGCCCAGGAGAGCGCGCCGACGGCGCCGAGGGCTCCGGCGATCTCCGCAGTCGAGGCGTCGGCCCGGCCCAGCCTAACGTTGTCGGCGACGGAGCCCACGAACACGTGGTGCTCCTGGGTGACGAGGGCGACTTCCCGCCGGAGCTGATCCAGCGGGCGGTCAACCAGCGGAACCCCGCCCACGGTGGCCGATCCGGCGGTGGGCGGGTGGATTCCCGCGATCAGGCGCCCCAGCGTCGATTTTCCGGCACCCGAGGGGCCGACGACCGCCAGCCGTTCGCCGCGCCGCAGGGACAGGTTGATGCCGTGAAGCACCTTGTGCCCGGGCCGGTAGGCGTAGGTCGCCTCGGTGAGCACGATGTCCTCGGTGGCGGGCTCGGCCGTTGTTGCCCACCGGTCCGGAGGCACGTCCTTGACGCCGATGATCCGCGCGAGGGAGGCGGCACCGACCTGGATCTCATCGGTCCACATAATGAGCAGGTCAACCGGGTCGATCAGCCGGACGGCGAGCAGGGCGACCGCCGCGACCGCTCCGGGCGTGACAATCTCCAGGGAGGCCAGCCAGCCGCCCCACAGCAGAACCGCGGCGACGGGCAGCCAGAAGGCAATGTCGGCGGCGGGGAAGAGCACGGTGCGCAGCCACAGCGTGTAGCGCTCCGCCGAGTAGCTTGACTTCAGGGCATCATCGAGGCGCCCTCGGCGGACGCCGCCGAGGTCGAGCGCGTCAACGGTGCGTGCCCCTTCGATGGTTTCGGTGACCACGCCGTTGACGACGGCGTAGGTCTCCCGTTCCTTTTGGTAGCCGACGGAACTGCGCCGCAGGTACCACCGGGTCACCGGGTACAGCAGGGGAAGCCCCACCAGGAGGGCGATTGACAGCACCGGAGAGGCGACAACGGCAGCGGCAAGGGTGAGCACGATGGTGATCACGGAGACAACGACCTGGGGAACCCCAAAGCGTACGGTATGGGACACGGCGTCGATGTCGTTGGTGGTCCGTGCCACGAGGTCGCCCGTTCCGGCCTTCTCCACGGTGGACAGCGGCAGGGCGGTGACCTGCTCAAGGAAGTCCTCGCGCAGTTGGGCGAAAACGTTCTCCCCGAACACCATCCCGGCACGCACGGCGAACCGCCGGAGCAGGGACTGCACGAGCAGGAACCCGAGCATGAGCAGCGACATCCCGGAGACGTAGGCGGTTGTGGTTCCGCCGATCACCGCGTCAACAACCTGCCCCAGCAGCAGCGGGCCGGCCAGGCCGGCGACGGCTGAACCGGCATACAGGGCGATGACGGCACCCAGCCCGCGCTTGTGCCGGCGGACCAGCCGTGCCGCCTCGGCGCGCACGGCCGGCCCGCCCGCAACGGGAAGCTTGTCCGGGGTCGGGGCTGGGGCCGGTGCCTGCACCGTTGCCTGTGGTTCTTCGGTCTGCGGCCGGGTTTCACTCACTGCGGATCACAACATTCCTGTACGTTGGGTTGCTTGCCATCAGGTCACGGTGCCGGCCCGCGTCGCTGACCGTTCCGTCCTCGAGGAACACCACGTCGTCCATGACGCCGAGCAGCATGGGGCTGGTGGTCACGATCAGCGTTGTCAGCTCCGGCCGGCCGCGGGCGCCGCGGAGGCGGGCGGCGATCCGCGACTCGGTGTGGGCGTCGACGGCGCTTGTGGGTTCGATCAGGACGAGGTTCTCCGCCTCGGTGAGCAGCGCGCGGGCCAGGACGATGCGCTGGCGCTGACCGCCGGAAAACCCGCGGCCGCGTTCGGTCACCTCATGGTCGAGCCCGTCCTCCACTCCGTTGAGGATGTCGAGGGCGCTTGCTGCTTCAAGTGCTTCAAGGATCGCGGCGTCGCCGTGGCGCTGTTGCGGATCGAGCCCGGAGCGCAGCGATCCGGTGAAGAGCTGGGGGCTTGCCTCGCTGACGACGATGCGGCGGCGGATATGGCCGCGCGCGACCCTGCGCAGGACCGCCGGCCCCCAGCGCACCTCGGCGGCTTCGAGCACCTTGTCGTCGAAGCGCCCCAGCCGCGTGGCAAGGGCGGCGGCGCCTGCGGCATCGGCCGAAACGAGCGCGGTGAGCCGGCCCGGGCGCAGCGCCAGGCCGCTCACCGCGTCAACCAGGGGCGCGCCTGCCGCCGGCGGCGGCTCGCTGCCCGCAGGGTCACTGCCGGCGGCACCGCTGCCGGAAGCGTCGCGGATTCCCGGCTCCACCCGGAGTACGGCGATGATCTTCCGTGCGGCGACGTGGGCCCGGATGAAACGGGAAACGGCGTCGGCGGCGGTGCGGATCGGCGTCATCAGGAACACCGAGAACCCGTACAGCGCAACGAGCTCTCCCGGCGTGATGTCTCCGCCGAGCACGAGCACCGCCCCCACCCACGTGAACACAACACTGAACGCCCCGGCGATGAACACCTGGGATGCCTCGAGGTCCGCCAGCGAGTGGGCAACGCGGATTCCCGAGTCGCGGGTCACGGCCGACTTGGCGCGGTAGCGGTCCACGAAGATGTGCTCGCCGCCGATCCCGCGCAGCACGCGCAGGCCGGCAACGGTGTCGGCTCCGACGGCGGTCATCTTGCCGGCGGCGGCGCGCTGTTCGCGCTGACGTTCCTGCATCGGGCGCACCACGAACAGCAGCAGCGCGCAGCAGGACGGAACGCCCACCAGCACCAGCAGTCCCAGCAGCCCGGAGGTCCGGCTGATCAGTGCGCTGACGGCCAGCCACGCCGCGACTGCTCCTGCAAGACGCGCCGCCACGTCGAAAGCCTCGCCCAGACGGAACACATCCGATGCCGCCGTCGAAACGACTTCGCCGGTGGAGAGTGAATTCGGCAGGGCCTCACCGGTGGAGGTGATCTTGTGGCCAACCAGCCGCACCGACTTGAAGGAGGCTTGGAGCCAGCTGCTCACGGCAACCCGGTGCCCGAGCGTGTCGGCCGCTGCCTGGACGACCATCAGCCCGAGCAGGATCAGCACCTCCACCGCCAGTGCCGAGGGGTTCCCTCCGAGTATCCCGTTGTCAAGGGCTCGGCCGAGGATGAACGGCATGAGGGCCTGCGCCACCATCCATACGGCGCCGAGGAAGGCTCCGGCGGCAAGCGTCGCCTTCTGCTTTGAGGCAAGCCACAGGAGGTATCGGGCAGGGGAGCGGAGCTCCGGAGCACCGGGGTCGGGATAGGGATAGGAGCGCACGAGAACTCATCCTAGACCGTCAAGCGGAGAAGTGATAGAGGTTACCCAATCACTTCTAGCCGGGAACTTCGGCCAGGACACTTCGGACCGCCGCCCGCGCGGTGCGCCTGCCGGCGGCGCGGGAGGCCCGGCGGCCAGCCGCGTTTTCCGCGGGCCCGAACAATGGCGCCGGGACAAATTCATCCTGCCGAATCGGCCTTATGCGATAAAGCAGCGCCGCCGCTGGCCCGGCCATTTTTGAATTGCGCCGAAAATGAAAGCATGCTTGCTATATCGGGTGTCCGCCAATTCCCGCGCGGCGCACCGCCCCACAATAGCGGCGGCGGCGGACACCGCCGGGTGTCCGATATAGTCTCATCCGGTGCAATTTATCGGCGCAGCCGGGCCCCGGCACATTTACCGCAGCCCGAAGCCCCCGCCAAGCCCCAAAATCGAGAATCAGCAAGGAAGGAACAATCCGGTGCCGGACGAAGCATGGCGCACTGATCCGCTGAGCCTGCGGGACGTTGTCCTTGACCGCACGGAGATGCAGTCAAGGCTCGACGAGGCCCCTCCCGTGGAGCGGGTATGGATCCTTGCGCTGCTCGACCGCTTCGATGAGGCCGAGCGCGAAGTCCAGGCGATCCTGCGCGAGCGCGGAGAACGGTACGCGACGCTGCTGCTGCTCGCCTACGTTCGCCTGCGCCAGTTTCGCTGGTGGGAAGCCGCGGAGCTGCAGGAGGCGGCGCTGCGCAGGGCCCGGACCCCGGCGCGTGAGGCGCAGATGCGCTACGAGATCGGCAGGCGGTTCTTTGAAGAGGGCCGGTACCAGGCCGCCGCCGACGAGTTCCAGTGGGCCTACGACCTGCGCCGCACCAGCGGTTCCGGATACGAACTGCTCGCTTCGTCCCGCGAGGCGATGGCGCGCGCCCGCACTCTCGCCGCCCGCGGCTGGGCCTGAGCCGCACCCCCGGCGGCGCTCCCGCCGGCGTTAGCCGGCAATCCACGGTTAAGCGCAGGATCAGCGCAGGATTTCTAGAGGAATTACCTGCTGTTTTTGCACTTGGTGATTTCCGCAGGATTCCCCGTCCTAGTGTTAGAAAACGGGTGGTTTTCCGTTCCCTTAGGGCGGCAAACCGAATGGCACATTCACGAACGCCGCACCGCCCGTGCATATATCGGATTTCGCTTGAAGGGGGCAGCCTACGTTGAACAGTGAAGAGCGCAACGAACTCGTTCTGAAGAATCTTCCCCTGGTGGGCTATCTGGTTTCCGAAGTCTGTGCAAAGTCCCCCCACCTTTCGCGCGACGACCTTGCCGGAGCCGGCGCGCTCGCCCTCGTCTCCTCGGCGCGGTCGTTCGACCCCGAGATCGGGGTGCGGTTCGGAACCTTCGCGCGGCGCCGGATTCTCGGCGCATTCGCCGACGACATGCGCTCCTCCGACTGGGCAAGCCGCGACACCCGGCGCAAGATCAAGGCCACCCTCGCCGTCACCGAGGTGCTCACCGGGGCCCTGCAGCGCAACCCCTCGACCGCGGAGATCGCCGACGTCCTCGGCGTAAGCCCCGAAGCGGTTGGCGCAACGCTCGCCGACGCTGCGCGGACCGTCTCCGCCCTTGACGAGACGATGCCCGAGGCGCTTGCGGCAACCATCGCCACACCGGAGGAATCCCTCCTGGTTTCCGAACAGACCCGCTACCTGCGGGCGGCCGTCCAGGCTCTGCCCGAGAAGATGCGGTACATCATCGAGCAGACCTACTTCGAGGACCGCCCGGTGAAGGACCTGGCCGAGGAGTTCGGATCGACGCACTCGGCCGTATCCCAGCAGCGCTCCGAAGCCATTCGGCTGCTGCGCGACGGCATGGCCACGGTGTACCCGGACCACGAGGGCGGAAAGCACGAGCCGGAGTCAAGGATCAAGTCCGCCCGCCGCAACGCCTACCTTGGCTCCCTCGCAGCGGCAACCGCATCGGGCGCCGCTGCGCCGCGCCACCGGCCTGCAATGGTGCCCGCCTCGGCCTGACGGCGCTCCGTCCCCGACAGGACCAACCCCGGACGACGCGGTCCCCACACCGGCCTGCAATGGTGCCCGCCTCGGCCTGACGGCGCTCCGTCCCCGACAGGACCAACCCCGGACAACGCGGCCCTGACGACGCGGCCCTGACAACGCGGCCCTGACAACATGGCCCTGACGGCCCCTGCCGGGCAACACCAAGGGTCGACACGCGAGGGCCGGCACACAAGGGCCGGCACACAGGGGCGGAGGCAGCGCCGCACACCCCAACCGGTCAGGAACCGCTCTCCGCTTCCTTGTCCGTTGCCTTGAGCAGCTCCCGGAGCTGGTCCTCGGCCCCGTCGCTCGAGCCGCTGGCCGAGAGATTGGCTTCGATGACGGCCTGGAGGATTTCACCGCGCTGGATCTTGATTCCGCGGGGGGCCTCGATGCCGATCTTGATGCCATCACCGCGCGATTCAAGAATGGTGATGACGATGTTGTCGCCAATATGAATCTTCTCGTTGAATTTCCGCGTCAGTACCAGCACAGTAAAAGCCTATCTTTCTTCAGGGACCGGCGGTGAAACCGCGGGCCGTTCCCGACGGAAGTGACGGCGCTCCGGCCGGAGCGCCGTCGATCCACACGACCGGAAGGCCGAGCGCCGAGACGCTCTCCGGAGTCTGCGTGTCGGCGAAGGAAAAGGCTGCGACGCCGCTCACCTCCGTGGCCGCCTCCACCGCCTCAACCCAGGAGACCGTTACTTCGTGCTTGCGGGTCGCGTCGACGGCCACCCACAGCTGGTCGGCATTGAGCGCCTGGAGTGCCGGCATGTGCGCGAACGTTTCGGCGGGCCGGCCCAGCCCGAACGCAATAACGAGGGGCGAGCGGGCCAGTACGGCCTCCGCCCGCGCTTCGAGGCCCTGCCGCCGGTTGGAAAGGAAAGGGATGCCCTCCACCCGGAGCGCCCCTGCCGTGTAGAGGGCTGTCGTGCCGGCCGCGGACCGCACGGCCCGCGCCGCGTCGAGGGCGTCCTGCCCGGGTCCGGCCACAACGATGCACGCCCCGGGCGAGGTCAGCGGCTCGGGGGCCGCAGCGAAGCGGGCCGGCGGCCTGACCGTCGTCGTCAGTTCCTCAAGGAAGGAATTGAAGGTCCGCGTCTCGGTCGACACGGAGACCGCGCTTGCCGTTCCCGCTGCGTTGATCTCCGCCTCTGCGCGGTCCGCATCGGCGAGCAGGGCCGCGATCCCGCCCCGTGACGGGAGGATGGGCAGGGGATCGGTCGACGGAGCCGAAGCGTCGGGCACCTCCACCGTCACCTCGTAGTGGTGCTTGGCGAAGAACCCTGCAAGGCCGCCGACGGTCACGGCCTCGGCGCGGACAATGACCGCGTCGGGGCCGTATTCGATGCGCGCCCTGCGCAGCACGGCGTCGATCGTTGGCCCGCTAAGGTGATACCGGTTCGGCGCCACGGACCACTCCTATCGTGTCGATGGGGACGTTGGCTGACTGCGCTTCCTGGTAGGACAGTACCGGCAGCCCGCCGACCCGTGCGGAAACCAGGCGCCGCACCGCGGGGCGGATCAGCGGGGCGCAGACGAGCACCGGTTCGTGCCCCTCGGCCGTCGCCGCGGCGACGGCGGAGGTGAGCGATGCGAGCAGCGCCTCGATGCGGTTGGCGTCGATGAGGATCTGGCTGCCGCCCTCCGCCGGACGCAGTCCCTCAAGCAGTGACTGCTCAAGGCCCGGTTCGATCATGATGACGTTGAGCCGGCCCTCATTGAGGTGCCGGACCGCCAGGGCCGGGCCGAGCGCCCGCCGGGCGGCCTCCACGAGCCCTTCGGGGTCGGAGGAGACCTTCGCGCGCAGGGTGAGGGATTCGAAGATCCGTGGAAGGTCATTGATCGGCACGTGCTCCTCGAGGAGGCCCTGGAGCACCCGCTGCACCTCGGCGAGCGAGAGCAGCGCCGGCACGAGCTCCTCCACGGCCGAAGGGCTCGCCTCCTTCACGCTTTCGGTCAGCAGGCGCACGTCCTCACGGGTGAGCAGCCGGGCGGCGTTGGCGGTCACAATCGAGGAGAGGTGGGTGACGAGCACCGAAACCCGGTCGATGACGGTGGCGCCGGTCATCTGGGCACTGTGCGCCATCGCGGCCGGCACCCACTTGCCGGGCAACCCGAACACGGGCTCCATCGTCGCGGTTCCGGGCAGGGCGTCAAGGAAGTCTCCGAGGGCCAGCACCTTTCCCGCCGGAGCCTCGCCCCGCCCCGCTTCGACGCCGCCGATGCGGATCGCGTAGGTGCCCGGGGGGAGGTCGAGGCTGTCGCGGGCATTGACCGGGGGAATGACAAAGCCAAGGTCCATCCCGATCTTCTGGCGCAGGCTCCGTACCCGCGCGAGGAGATCATCCGAGGCACCGGTGACCGTGTCGACGAGGTCGGCGGCGAGCAGGATTTCAAGCGGCTGGACACGCAGGCGCCGGATGAGTTCCTCAGGCGTCTCGGGCTGCACCTCTGCCGGCGCCGAAGCCTCCCGCAGCGCTGCGCTCGCGGCTGCGGCCTCACCGGCCTTGATCCGCTGCGAGGTGAAGACCAACGCCGCTCCGACCAGCAGGAACGGGAGCTTGGGCATCCCCGGAATGAGCGCAAGGGCGACAGCGGCGGTCCCCGCAATCAGCAGCGCGTTTCGCGACTGGGCCAGCTGCTTGGAGGCGGTGGTCCCCATGTCCGATTCGGCGTTGGAACGGGTCACGATCATGCCGGTCGCCACCGCCATGAGCAGCGCCGGAATCTGCGTGACGAGGCCGTCGCCGATGGTCAGGATGGCGTAGGTGCGCAGCGCCTCGGGGGCGGGCATGCCGTGCATGGCCATGCCGATGCAGACCCCGCCGATGAGGTTGATGAGCAGGATGATGATTCCCGCGATCGCATCGCCCTTGACGAATTTCGAGGCCCCGTCCATGGCGCCGTAGAAGTCGGCCTCCGCCGATACCTCTGCACGGCGTTCCTTAGCCTGCTCGTCGGTGACCAGGCCAGCGTTGAGGTCGGCGTCGATGGCCATCTGCTTGCCCGGCATGGCGTCGAGGGTGAACCGGGCACCGACCTCGGCCACTCGCTCGGCGCCCTTTGTGACAACGAGGAACTGGATCACCACGAGGATCAGGAAGATCACCGCCCCGATGATGATGTTCCCGCCGACAGTGACCTGCCCGAACGCCTCGATAATCTTCCCCGCGTGGGCCTCCCCGAGGATGAGCCGTGTTGAAGCGACGTTGAGGCCGAGCCGGAACAGGGTGGCAACGAGCAGCAGTGAGGGGAACACCGAGAAGTCGAGCGGCTTCTGCACGAACATTGAGGTGAGGAGGACTACAAGGGCAAGCAGGATATTCGCGGCGATGAGGAAATCGAGCAGCCCGGCAGGCACGGGCACGATGAGGAGCATGATGATGCCGACGACGCCGATCGGCACGGCCAGTCTTGAGAACAGCAGGTTCACGGAGTTGTCCTTCGCTCACGGGCCCCGCACCACGGCGGGAAGATTGGTTCTGGAAGCGGCGCCGCAGGCCCGGAACGGGCCGGGGCGGCGCTGGTGTCAGTCAAGGAAGGATCCCGACGGCGAGGCGGCCGTGTGGACGCCCGAGGGCTTGCCGCGCTGCTGGAGCCGCAGCACGAACGCGAGAACCCCGGCCACCGCGGCATAGAATTCCGGCGGGATTTCCGAACCCAGGTCGCAGGCCGCATGAAGGGCACGGGCCAGCGGAACGTCCCTGACCATCGGCACCCCCTCGGCCTCCGCCTTCTCGCGGATCTTCGCGGCGACGGGTCCGGCGCCCTTGGCGACGACCCGCGGTGCCGAGACGCCCGGCTCGTAGCTGAGCGCGACGGCCACGTGGGTGGGGTTCACAAGGAGCACGTCCGCGCTGGCGACGGCGGAGATCATGCGGTTGCGGCTCATGGCCATCTGTCGCGCACGCCGCTGGGAGCGGATGAGCGGGTCGCCGTCGGTGCTCTTGTTCTCGTCCTTGACCTCTTTGCGGGTCATCCGGGTTTTCTTGCGGTTCCGCCTGCTTACAACGAAGACGTCGGCCACGGCCAGGGCGATGCCTGCGGCCACCGCGAACTGGATGAGCGAACCGACACCGCCGCCCGCCGCCTCAAGCAGCGCACTGATGCTCATCCCACCGGCGCTCATCAGCAGCGGAAGCAGGCCCTGGATCACGGAATAGAGGACAGCGCCAAGGACGGCGGTCTTCAGTACGGCCTTCACACCGTTCCACAGCGCCTGCATCCCGAAGGTGTTGCGGATGCCTGTGACAACGTTGAACTGCTCGAACTTGCCCTTGAACTTCTTGAACTGGATCCCGCCCTGCCCGGCGGCGCCGAGCAGGACCGCGGCGACCACCGTCAGGAGCAGGGGCAGCAGCGTCGCGCCGATCGAGCCCAGCCCCTGTCCGAGCGCATCGAGGGCGACACCGGGGTCGGGCACGGCGGCGATGCTTCGGACAAGGAACAGCTGGTCGGCGGCCGCGTCGGTCGCTGCATCGAGCGTGGAGGGCAGCATCAGGGCCGCTGCCCCGATGCCGAGCCAGGCGGTCATGTCCGAGGACTTCGAAAGCTGTCCCTTGGCCCGGACTTCCTTCATGCGCTTCTCGGTGGCCTGCTCTGTGCGCTCCTGGGACTGGTCGTCGGCCATTATCCGAGTCCCATCAGGGCGGTGAGGGCTTCCTGGGCCAGCGATGAGACAACCCGCGGCAGGACCAGCAGGACCACCGATCCGAGGGAAAGGGTGAGCAGGATCTTCAGGGGGAACCCAAGGGCGAAGACGTTAAGCGCCGGCGCCACCCGGTTCAGCAGCCCGAGGCCAACGTCGGCGAGGAAGAGGACAACCGCGAGGGGCCCGGCGATCTGCACGGCCGAAACGAACATTCCCGTCAGGGCTGCAACGAGCGTCGAGGTCGGGTCGGGAAGGAAAATGCCGCCGCCGAGGGGGATCGCGGTGAAGCTGCCCACGAGTCCGCCGAGGATCAGCTGGTAGGCGTCGGAGGAGAACATGAGCGCCACGGCGATCATCTGGAAAAGGCGCGTGAACTGGGCGCCGTTGATCAGCGACTGCGGGTCGAAGGCCTGGGCCATCTGGAAACCGCTCATCAGGTCGATGAGGCTGCCCGCCGACTGGATCGCGGCGAAGACAAGGTAGACGAGGAACCCCATCAGGGCGCCGGCGCCCACCTCGATCACCAGGGCCCCGAAGAACGCCGGGGTGGCGAGCGGAACGTAGTCCGCGGTGACGGCGGGGGAGACGGCCACGGCCAGCCCCAGCGCGAGCATCGCCTTGATGCGCGCGGGGAACGCCTTGTAGGAGAACGGCGGGGCGATGACCAGGAAAGACACAATCCGCACGCCGGCGAGCATCACCGGTTCAAGCCAGCCCAGGTTCAGGTTCAGGTCCATCACCCGCCCCCGATCAGGGAGGGGATTTTCTCGAACAGGGCATGGGTGAAAGCGACCATTTCCTGGATCATCCAGTGACCGGAGATCAGCAGCACGACCGCGACCGCCGCGGCCTTGGGCACGAAGGAAAGCGTGACTTCCTGAATCTGGGTGATCGACTGCAGCAGGGAGATGCCGAAGCCGACGGCCAGCGCGGTGATCAGCATCGGGGCCGCGAGCTTCGCCGCGATCCACAGGCTCTGCAGGCCGATGTCAAGGAGTGCGTTCGTATCCACCGGCTACCCGTAACTTCGAACGAGCGCAGTGATGATCAGGCCCCAGCCGTCCACCAGGATGAACAGCAGGATCTTGAAGGGCAGGGAGATGATCACCGGCGGCAGCATCATCATGCCCATCGACATCAGCGCTGACGAGACGACGAGGTCGATGACGAGGAACGGAATGAAGATGACGAAGCCGATGATGAACGCCGCCCGCAGTTCCGAAATCATGAAGGCCGGGATGAGAGTGGTCAGGGGCACGTTGGCCGGCGTTTCGGGGTTCTCCATGCCGGCGGCCCGGGTCATCAGCGCGATGTCCTCCTCGCGCGTGAACTGCAGCATCCACTGCTGGATGGGGCCGGCCGCCGCCGTGTACGCCTCCTCGAAGGACGAGCCGCCGTCGAGGTAGGGCTGGACGGCGTCGTTGTTTATCTCGCCCAGGACGGGCGCCATGATGAAGAAGGACAGGAAGAGGGACAGCCCGGCGATGACCTGGTTCGGGGGGATCGAGGGGAGGGAGAGCGCGTTCCGGGTCATGACGAGGACAACGAAGATCTTCGTGAAGGAGCTCATCATCAGCAGCAGCGAGGGTGCCACGGTCAGGAGCGTTATGCCGATCAGGGTCACAACGGCGGAGGACGGGCTGCCGTTGGGGCCGTTGATCTCGACCAGCGGTTCGTCGGCACCCGGAACCTCGGGCTCCTCGGGAGCCACGGGCGGCGCGGGTTCGACCGGCTGGACCGGTGCCGGTTGCACGGGTGCGGGCTGGACGGGCGCCGGCTGCACGGGCGCCGGCTGCACGGGTGCGGGCTGGACCGGTGCCGGTTGCACGGGTGCGGGCGGGGGCAGCTGGACCGCATGTCCTGCCGCCGGTGCAACGAGCGCGAGTGCGGCGGCCGTGAAAACCGCCGCAGCGATGACCCTCAGCAGGACCGCCGTCCGGCGGAGCGCCCCGGCGTACGCCTTGGGCCTCCTCACGTCCTGCGCCCGCCCGTCCCGGGGTTGAGCGCCTGCTTCAGCGCGGCCGGGGAGAGGGGAAAACCGGCCACCGGGGCGGGGGCGGAACGGTGCTTGCCTGCCGACGACAGGGCCCGTGAAAAGGCCTCGGCGCTCTGCGACGGCGCGGGTGCCGGTGCCTCGGTGGCGTGGAGCATGGTCACCGAATGGTCCGTGACACCGAGCAGGAAACGCTTCCCGTCGGAATCGACGATGACGACTGAGGCCTTCTGCCCCACGCCCTGACGCGCAACGACGGTCAGGAGCTTGTCCTGGCTTCCCGCCCCGCGTGAACGGCGAGCGTACCTGTGCGCCAGCCACAGCACCGCAAGAACGGCACCGAGGGAGAGCGACACCCTCAGAACGAGGATGAAGGAGTCCATGGTTAGTTGAGGCCCTCTGCCACGTCGAGGATTTTCGTGATGCGCACGGCGAAGTCCTGGTCAACGACCACGACCTCCCCGTGGGCGATGAGGCGGCCGTTGAGCAGCACGTCCGCCGGGGCCCCGGCGGACCGGTCGAGTTCGATGACGCCGCCCGGTTCGAGGTTCAGCACGTCGCGCACCGACATCCGGGTGCGTCCGATCTCCACGGTGAGCGCCATCTCCACGTTGTTGATGCGCCCGAGCTTCCCGGCAACGGACTCGCCGGCAACCGGCGTCGTGTTCACCGTGCCGTACTCCCGCACCCGCACGGCGAACCAGCCGGCCGGGGCGTCGTCGGAAATCAGCTCGAAGACCGTCGTGTCGGGGTCCTCAAAGAGCGCTGACGCCTCTTCGACCCTCGCCTCGCCAAGCACGCCCTCACCGAGGACGGCGGCGGCGCCCTCAAGCGCCGGGCGCAGGACATCCTTGAAGGAGATCAGCGGCGAGTCGGTGCCGGCGGCTTCCGCCAGCGAGCCGGTGCCCTGGAGCACGACGGCCAGGTCGGCGGCCCTGCTGCCCACATAGGTGGCGGTCACCGCATTGGCCGTCCTGCCGATGAGCGCGGTCCGGTCCGAGAGGATTCGGGGGGTGATCAGCGACGCCGAGGGGAGCCGCCCGACCAGTGCATCGGCGGCGCGTTCCTTGAGCGGGAGGATGGAAGTGGTCATGCGGAGTTCTCCTCGGTTTCGATGATCTGGGCGGCAAGGCGCGGGCCGTTGCGGCCGAGGCCGGCCCGTGCGATGCGCTGGCCGGCCACGCGTACTTCAAGCGGCCGCTGTTCGGGATGGTTCAGGGGCAGGAGGTCTCCCACCGCAAGCTTCAGGATCTCCTCGGGCCGCACCCGGACCGGCATGAGCCCCACCGACACATCAACGGGAACCCGTGAGACCTGCCTGCGCAGCAGTTCGGGCGCGCTCTCCGGTGAGGTTGTCGGGTTGGTTGCGCCGAGCTGCGGCAGGATCAGCTCGGCAGGCAGGGCCAGCGTCCCTTCGGCCGAGTTGTCTCCCACCCGGATGGTGAACGAAACAACAACCATGAGGTCCGAGGGTGCCGCAGCCTGCGCGAACTGTGCGTTGTACTGGATGGAGTTGAAGCTGATCGGGGTGGGCAGCAGCGGCCCGAGGGAGTAGCGGAGGTCCTCGAGGGCGTCTTCGAGGATGCGCTTGACCAGTGCCTGCTCGATCTGCGTGAATTTCCGGTCGGGAACGGGCTGGTTCCCGTTGCCGCCGAGCATCCGCGAGATCCAGGCAAGGGCCGACGACGTCGGGAACTGGATGACGGCCTGGGAGTCGTTTTCCTCGAGCCGGCACAGCGCCATCGCCGTCGTTGAAGGCAGGGACGCCGCGTACTCGTCATAGGTCTGCATCTGCACCTGGTGGGTGGCGACCTGCGCCTTGACGCGCACTTTGGCCGTGAGCTGGGTTCCCCACTGCCGGGCGAAGGTTTCAAAGGCGACTTCAAGCGCGCGGCTGTGCTCGCGGGCCAGCGTGGTGGGGCGGCGGAAGTCGTAGATCTCAACGGTCCGCCCGGGCTCGGGCAGGGGAGAATCTCCTGGGGTGCGGGGGGTCACGTATTCCACTATCGGCCGGAGCGGGCGCTAGGTTAGCTCAACGCCCAAACAATTCGCTCCGCCCGGCGCCCGGGTCCGGCGCGGGTCAGGGAGCGCGCGTCTTGGCGACTTCGGGAATGAGTTCCCTCACGCTTTCGGGCTGGTCGGAGAGGATGATGATGTCGACCCTGCGATTGAGTTTCAGTTCGGCTTCGCTCGTGCCCGTGTTGAGCGGGCGCGACTCCCCGTACCCGCTCGCCTGCATCCGCTTCTTGTCGACGCCTCCGGTGTCGATCAGGTGGCGCACCACGTTGACGGCGCGCGCCGTCGAAAGCTCCCAGTCCAGCACATAGCGGTCATCGGGGAGTTTGGCGGTGTGGCCCTCCACGGTGACCTCGCGGGTTGTGGCACGGAGCTCCGGCGCCGTGGTGTCGAGGACCAGCTGCGCCGCGGAGGTGAGCTCCGCGCGGTCGGGGTTGAAGAAGGTTTCCGAGCTGACCATGCGCATCGTCAGGCCGCGCTCGTCGAGGCTGAACCGGACGGTGTTTTCGAGCCCCTGTTGACGCAGGGAGGTGCGGATTCGCTCCTGGATTGCCCGGAGGTCGTCGACCTCCTTCACGGCGAGCTCCAGGTCGGTGGTGTTCTCGCCTTTCTCATCGACCAGCTCCGGGGGAACGACAACGCCCTCGGCCGTGTCGATGCTGCCGACGTTCTCGACGCCGAAGCCTGTGGCGAGGGAGTTTTTGAGCTTCTCGAACTTCTGTACGTCAACCGAGGACATCGCGAACAGGACGATGAACAGGCACATCAGGACGGTGACCATGTCGGCGTACGAAACGGCCCAGCGTTCGTCGGCGTGGAACTCTTCGAGCTGCGAGGCGCGGTAGCCCCGGCGCGGGCCCCTGCGGCTCACGCCGCCGCCTCGAGGTCGCTTACCGGGTCCTTCGGCTTCCCTCCGCCGCGCTTGTGGGGCGGGATCATTGCCGTCAACCGCTCGCCGAGGAGGATGGGCTGTGCGCCCTCCTGGACGGCGAGCAGTCCCTCCATCTGGAGGTTCATCTGCTCGAGTTCGAGCTCGGAGAGCCGGGCGAGGCGCGCACCGATCGGCAGCCAGATGAAGTTCGCCGAGAGCAGCCCCCACAGGGTGGCGACGAAGGCGGCAGCGATCATGTGCCCGAGCTCGTCGGGGTTGGAAAGGTTCTCGAGGACGTGGGTGAGTGAGACGACGGTGCCCACAATCCCGACGGTCGGGGCGTATCCGCCGAGGCTGTTGAAGAACTTCGAGACGGCGTGGTTGGCCTTCCTGCGGGTGCCGATCTCGTCTTCGAGGAGGATCCGCAGGTCCTCCCCGTCGGTGCCGTCGGCGATGTTCTGCAGCCCGTTCTTCATGAACGGATCATCGGTCTCGGCGGCTTCGGCTTCGAGGGCGAGCAGCCCGTCGGCGCGGGCCTTTTCCGCGAAGCGGATGATCTGGTCCACGCTGTCCTGCGGCGAGCCGGTTTTCCCCCGGAACGCCTTGGGCAGGGACTTCACCGCCTGGATGACGTCCTTGACCGTCGAACTGGCGATGCCGATCGCGATTGTCGCCCCAAGGACGAGGATCATCGGGGCCGGCAGCAGCAGGGAGCTGACGTGGGCCCCTTCCATGGCGATCATGGCGTAGAGCGAGCCGAACGCGAGCAGGAGGCCGATCAGTGTTGCAGGATCCATGGGGTTACTTTCTGGAGCGGTGACCGGGGTCGGCCGGCACTACATCGTTCGGGGGGACAACGCTGAGGTGGGAGAGCGGGGCGGCAACTTCGGCGGCGGGAAGGTCGCGGGCGGTGCGCAGCACCCTCGCGCGGAACTCAATGATCGTCTCGATGACCTCATCAAGGGTTTCGGCAACGATGTGCCGTGTCCCGCACACCAGGACAAGGGTGGTGTCGGGGCTGGCATGGATCCGTTCGATGAGGTCGGGATTGATGCCGAACTGGTCCTTGCCGTTCAGCCGCGTCAAGACAATCATTTGTTCTCTTCCACTGGCGGGGCTGCCGACTGTTGTTGACGGGCAACTCGTCTATAACAGTCGGCAGCCCCGCGGGTTCCGTTAGGCACTTGGGCTGCTGTCCGCTAGCGCTTGAGGTTCGTGAGTTCCTGGAGCACTTCGTCGGAGGTGGTGATGACGCGGGCGTTTGACTGGAAGCCGCGCTGGGCGACGATGAGGTTCGTGAATTCCTGGGAAAGGTCGACGTTCGACATTTCCAGGTAGCCGCTGGCGATGGCGCCGTAACCGGCCGAGCCTGCGGTGCCCAGTGCGGCGACGCCGGAGTTCGCCGTCGCCCTGTAGGTGGACCCGCCGGCCTTCTCCAGCCCTCCGGGGTTGATGAATGTCGCAAGGGCGATCTGGCCGATCGCAACCTTGGTGCCGTTGCTGAAGGAGCCCGTGATCGTTCCGTCCTTGCCGAGCGCGAAGGATTCGAGCGTCCCCGCAGCACGGCCGTCCTGCGAGGCGACCTTGACCGTGTTCAGGCCGGCGTACCCGGTGACCGCCGAGAGGTCGACGCCGATGCCGCCGACGTTCATTGCCCCGCCGCCGGTGAGCACGCCGTTCGCGAAGGTCAGGCTCGTTGAGCCGGTCCCGGCCCCGTCGGTGCCGGTCACGTCCCAGCCCCCGGCGGTGCGGGTGAAGGTCATTGAGAGGGTCCGGGCGTTTCCGGCGCCGTCGAAGACCTTGATGTCGCGCACCAGCGCCGCACCCACGGCCGTCTCGGCGGGCAGGTTGCCGTTCACGGTTGCGCTGTTGGTGGCGGCGGCGGGGGAGGCCGCCTGGTCGAGGGTGAGGTTCCCGATGGCCCCGCCCTTCTGGATCTGCCCGTTTACGGCCGGCCACCCCTGGAGGAAGGAGCCGTCGGGGGAGACCAGGCGGCGCTGGGCGTCGAAGTCGAAGTCGAACCCACCGGCCCGGCTGTACACCTGCTGTCCGCCGGAGTTGAGGACGAAGAATCCGTCACCGGAGATCATCAGGTCCGTTGCCTTGCCTGTGGCCTGGGAGGACCCTTGGGCGAAGTTCGTTGAGATGCCCGCAACCTGGGTGCCGAGGCCGACCTGGGCGGGGTTCGTTCCTCCGCGGCCGCCCTGGCCGCCGCCCGCGGCCTGCTGGAGCTGCGAGAGGGTGTCCTGGAACTGGACGGAGGAGGACTTGAAGCCGTTGGTGTTCACGTTCGCAATGTTGTTGCCTGTGACATCGAGCATCGTCTGGTGCGAGCGCATGCCGGAAATGCCGGAAAAGAGGGAGCGGAGCATGATGCGTCCTTTCGAACGGGGAGTGGTTGGAGAGGCGGGAAACTAGGAGCCGATGCCCGAAAGCTTGTCGAGGGAGATAAGGGTGTCTCCGACCTTCACCTGGGGCACGGCGTCCTGGAAGGAGACGCTCGATGCGGTCCCGGTGACGACGGTGCCGTCGGCCTTGGTGTAGCTGACCTGCTTGCCGAGGAGGGCCGCCGCGGCGGCGCGCATCTGCAGTCCGAACGATTCCTCCCCCTGCACGGAGAGCTGGGTGAGTTTTTCCATCATGGCCAGCTGGGTGGTCTGGCCGATCATGGCGTTCGTGTCCATCGGGGACCCGGGGTCCTGGTGCTGCAGCTGGGCCACAAGCAGCGACATGAAGACTTCGCTGTCCATCTCCTGCTTCGGGGCGCGGGCCGGCTGGCCCGCATAGACACTGCTGGTACCCGAGGGCGGGGCAATTCCTGACACTGGCACGGGTCTTCCTTCCGTCAGGCCATCACGTCGAGTGAGGGCAGGTGATTGGACAGGCTGTCGGGCCGGAGGCGGCCGCGGTCGTCGGGTTCATCCGGCGGGGCCGGATCGGCGCCCTGGCGCCGGTCAGGGGCGGGGCCGCCCGGGTTGCGCCGGAAGCCCTCCGAGGCCGGGTCGCCGGGGGCGTCCCGGGAGCCGAGTTCAAGGCTCGCGTTGAGCCCGGAACCGGCGAGATCGCGTTTAAGCTCGCCCATGACGGTCCGCAGCGCCTCCTTGCCGGCGTCGCTGGCGGCGAACAGTTCAACGCGCACGCTGCTGTCGGCGCCGATCCAGGCCCGCACGGTCACCGGTCCCAGTTCCTCCGGAGTGACCTTCAGGACCATCACGTGCTCTCCGGCACCGGCCTGCGCCAGGGTGAAGACGGGCTTGGCGAGCTGCGCGGGCAGGGGGACCTCGGCCGGGGCCGCCGCTGCCGCTGACGTACCTGCGGCAGGGCTCACCGGGGTGCCGGGCTGGTGAATGGCCGGTGGGAACGGGGACGCGGCGGGCAGGACGGGCCCGCCGGGCGACGCGGTGCCCGCCGATTCAAGGGGTGCCGGCCCGGGCTGGCCCTGGGGCGCAGCGTTTCCGCCGTCCGGAAGCGGCGGTGCCGAAGCGCCCGGGTGGGCCAACGGGTGGGTGCCGGGCTGGAACGCCTGCTGGGCACCGGTCGCCGCCGTCACCGGACCGGGGAGGACGGGCTGCACTTCCGAACCCGCGCTGCCGGGCACCGCCGGGCCGGGCACCGCCGGGCCGGGGGCGTGGAGTCCGGACGCGTTGATTCCGGTCGAGTGGGCTCCGGGTGCCGTCCCGGCTGCCGGGTGGGCTCCCGTGGCGGGCGTCCCAGCGGCACGCGGTCCAGCGGCCGGAACGCCTGCTGCCTGCGATTCGGCGCCCCGGACGCCCGGTGCTCCCGATTCCTGTATTCCTGTGGTTGAAGATTCGGGGTTCGCTGTTTCCGGGCCCTGTGCACCCGGTGTCCCGCTTCCTCGTGTCCCATGTCCCGATGCCGCACCGGCGGGCATCCCCGTGGCGGGGAAGGTGCCGGTTGCCGTGCGCGGTGCTTCACCGGCCGCGGCTGCGGGCACATCGGAGGCCGGGACTTCGGCGGCGGGCGGAAGCGCGGACTGCGGCCCGCGGGGTTGGGAATCGTCCTCCGGCGCGGCCGACGCACCGGAGGACGGCGGTTCGGTGGGCGGGACGGGCGCCGCGGGCTGCCCGCCGAAAGGCCCCGGAACCCCCGGGGGGACGGCCGCAGCCGTCACGGGAAATGCCGCTTCCGCCCCTGCCGCAGGTTCGGCGTCGGCGGCCCGGGCGCCTGCTTCGGCTTTCTCAGTGTGCCGGGGCGCGGAGCGGGCCGACACTGCCTCGTGGAGGGCCGCACCAAACGAGCCGGGCGCCGTTGACGGACCGGATCCGCCGCGGGCGGCCTGCACCGGGGGGCGGCCGGCGGAAGTCAGCGCAATGCTCATCTTCCCGCTCCGATCAGGGCAGTCCCCGGCCCGGCGGCGGCGGATCCGGCGGGAAGGATCCGCCGGATGGCATCAATGTTCGAGTCGTTCTCCCATGCGTCGCGGATCTGGATCGTCGATCCGGGCTGCGGTGCGTCGACTACCTTGCCGTTGCCGAGGTAGATGGACACGTGGCCGGTGTTGAACGTGAACAGCAGGTCGCCGGGCCGAGCCTCGGCGAGGGAGCCCACAGGGGTGCCGGAGTTCACCTGGTCCCAGGTGGTGCGCGGCAACTCGTAGCCGAGGTCGCGGTAGACGTGCTGGACGAAGCTTGAGCAGTCGAGCCCGGCGGAGGGGTCGTTGCCTCCCCAGATGTACGGGAGCCCAACGTATTTCCGGGCCGCCGCCTCAACCCCCGAGCCCCCCGGGTCCGGGGACGCGGCCGGAACGCCCTGCACCCCGCTCGGCGCGGGCACCGAGCCAAGCGCAGCCGCCGCACTTTGCGCCGCGTCCGCAGGAACGCCGGCCGCGGTGAGGGCCTGGGCGAAAGCCGAAGCGTTCTGGGCCGACTGGACGGTGGCAGGAGCTCCCGCCCCCGGTGCGGGTGCGGCACCCCGCGACGGTGCGGCCGAAAGCGGCGCGACCGGGCTCAGCGCCGAGAGGGTTCCCTGGATCTGCTGGATCCGGTCAAGAGTGGCGGCCATGCTCATCGGGACGCCCCGTCCACGGCGCGGCGGAGGGTGCCCGAGGTGAGCTCATCGAGCACCAGCTGTTCGCTGCGGCTCTCCTCCAGCGACTGGCGCACCGCGTGCTTGTCTTCGAGCTTCTCCAGGCCGATCGAGGCCGCGCGCGCCGCGGAGAAGACCTCCTGCGCCAGGGCCGCCTCCTCGCGGCGGTTGGCGTCGAGCCGCGCCAGGTCGGCGAGCATGCTGTGCGAAGCGGCGCGCGAGGCCGCGATCGCCGCAAGGGTTGCCGGATCGACGGCTTCGCACGCTGCCTCGTCGAGGGCCGAGCGCAGCCCGCGCTGGCGGTCCGCGACGTCGGCCACGCGGTTGTTCGCCGCGGCAAGGTCGCCGGCGGCCCGGTCCTGTTCAAGGCGGCGCAGGCGCAGCAGCCCGGCGAGCCGGAAGTGGGCGGTCATGATGTCCTTCCGAGGGATTGGGCAAGGGAGGCAAGGCGGTTCCATGAATCGGCGGCCGTCGTCTGGTCCTGCATGCTCTGGCGGAGGAAGCCGTTGATCGCACCCTCGTTGGCGAGCGCCGCATCGACGAGGGGATTTCCACCGCTCTTGTACGCGCCGACGTCGATGAGGTCCTGGGCCTGCCGGCGGGCCGCGAGCACGCTGCGCAGGCTCTGTGCGAGCGCGGTGTACTCGGGCGGATTCACCTTTGAGGCGACGCGGGAGATCGACCCCAGCACATCGATCGAGGGGAAGTGCCCGGCCACGGCGAGCCGGCGGTCGAGCACGATGTGCCCGTCGAGGATGGAGCGGGCGGCGTCGGCGATCGGCTCGTTGTGGTCGTCGCCGTCAACCAGGACCGTGTACAGGCCGGTCACCGAACCGGCGGCGTCGGTTCCTGCGCGTTCGAGCAGGCGGGACAGGAGCGAGAATGTCGAGGGCGGGTACCCGCGGGTGGCGGGAGGCTCCCCGACGGAAAGCCCGATCTCGCGCTGGGCCATTGCCACGCGGGTCAGTGAGTCCATCATGAGCACGACGTCGGCCCCCCGGTCGCGGAAGGATTCCGCGATGCGGGTCGCGGTGAAGGCGGCGCGCAGGCGCATCAGGGCCGGTTCGTCGGAGGTGGCGATCACGACGACGGAACGCGCCAGCCCCTCCGGGCCGAGGTCGTCCTCGAGGAATTCGCGTACTTCGCGTCCGCGCTCGCCGACGAGGGCGATCACCGAGACTTCGGCGTCCGTGCCGCGGGCGATCATTGAGAGCAAGGAGGACTTGCCCACGCCGGATCCCGCGAAGAGTCCCATGCGCTGGCCCCGTCCGACTGTGGCAAGCGTGTCGACGGCACGCACTCCGGTGGTGAGGGTTTCGCTGATGCGCGCCCGGTCCATCGCGTTCGGAGATTCCCTGTCGAGGGTGACGTATCCGTCGGCGTCGAGGGGGCCCTTGCCGTCGAGGGGGCGTCCCAGCCCGTCGAGCACCCTGCCAAAGAGCCCGAAACCGGTGGGGACGAGCATCGAACTCTCAAACGCCCGCGCGGGCAGGCCGACGGCGAGGCCGCTCGAGGGGCCCAGCGGCATGCAGCGCAGGCGCGGTCCTTCGGCCGCGACGACCTCAGCGAGCACCTTCCCCGATTTCTCCCCGACCGTCACGAGGTCGCCGACCGCGCAGGAAAGGCCCGACACCTCAAGGCCCAGGCCGACGACGGCGGAGACGGTTCCGACCTGCTGGGGGGCTCCGGCCCGGCAGGCGGCCGTAAACCGGTCGCTGCGGGGACGCCAGGTGGTGCTCATGATGCTGATCCGAGGAGCGCGGAACGGACCCGTGCGAGGGCTGTGGAGATGCGGGCGTCGAGGAAGCCGTGGGCGTATTCGGCAACCGCGTCGCCCGGCGCGAGGGCTGGGTCGGAGACGAAGCGCACGTCGGCGCGGGCCGCGTCGGAGCCGCTGAGCACGGCAAGGTCCTCGGGGTTGAGGCGCACAGTGTGCACGGCGTGCGGCAGTGCGCCGTCAAGGGCGCGGGCCACAACCGAGCGCGCCGAATTCGCGGTGTCGGCCAGCTCGTATCCGAGCACCGCCTCGGCCAGTTCGAGTGAGGCGGCGGCGAGGGCATCCTCGACCGACTCGAGAACGGGCACGGCGCAGCGGGTGAGGGCGACGGCCGCCGTGTTGAGGATCTTCGCGGCGTGGTCGGTCCGGGCGGCTGCCGCACGGGCTTCGGCGGAATGTTGCTCGGCCCGCGCCGCCTGCTCGGCGGCTGCCTGCCGGGCGGCGTCCCGCAGCCCCGCGGCGTAGCCGGCGGCGTGCCCGCGAACGCGGCTTTCCTCCTCAAGCCGTTCGCGTTCCGGATCAGGGAACGACGGGTAGAGAAACGGCGCGAACGCCTCATTGGGGGACAGCGCCCGGTCAGTAGACAAGGTCGTCATCCTCTCCGCGGCGCACGGTGATCGAACCTTCCGCCTCGAGGGCGCGGATGGCGCGCACGATGTCGGCGCGGGCCTCCTCGACCTGGGAACTGCGTACCGGGCCGGTGCCGCTCATCTCCGCCTGCAGCATTTCCTTGTTGCGCTCGGAGACGTTCTTCTGGATGGTGTCGATCACCGCGGCGGGCGCGCCGCGCATGGCCAAGGCCAGGAGGGCCGGGTCGACCCCGCGCAGGATGGCCTGGATGTCGCGCCGCTCCAGCTTCACGATGTCAGCGAACGTGAGCATCCTCGAACGCACCTCTTCGGCCAGTTCGGGGTCGCGTTCCTCGAGCTCCTGGAGCAGGGACTTCTCGATTGCGATGTCGGAGCGGTTGATGATGTCAACGAGGGGCTGGATGCCACCGACCGCCTCGAAGGTCCGCCGCGGGGCGATGATCGCGCCGGCGCGGAGCTTGAGGACGTCGGCCACGATGGTGAGGGCCTCCGGCGAGGCCGCGCCCATGGTGGCCAGGCACTGGGCGACGTCGGCGCGCTGGGTCTCGTTCAGCCCCGCCATGACCGCCGATGCGATCTCCGGGCGCAGGTGGGCGAGGACGAGGGCGATGGTCTGGGGCAGTTCGCCGTCGAGGATTCCCAGCAGCTGCCCGGCCTCGGCGTTGGCGAGGAACTCGAAGGACTTCCCGGCCATCGTCGAAGCCATGCGCGTCATGAGGCCCGCGGCCTTCTCGTGCCCGAACGAGGCCTGGAGCAGCCCTGCGGCAAGATCGCGTCCGCCGCGCGCCGGGCGTTTGCCCTGCACCGTGGCTTCGTGGAAGTCCAGCAGGATCCGCTCGGCGGTGTCGGGGTGCACCGAGCGCAGCTTCACGATCTCCGAGGCGACGTCCTCGGCCTCGGATTCGGTGAAGTGCTGCATCACCTGCACGGCGCGCTCCTGCGACATCTGCATCAGGATCACCGCCGCCTTCTGCACCCCCGTCAGCGCGGTCTCGGTGTCGCTCACACCGGCACCTTTTCATCCATGAGGTCACGCAGGTGGTCGGCGGTCTTCTTGGGATCCCGGCCCGCGAGGGACTCGATCTCGGTGCGGGCGAGTTCGGCCGCCAGCGCCGCCGGCGCCGGGGCCGGGGCGGAGGGAAGCTCAAGGTTGATCGCCGACGTCGACGGCGAGGGGTCGATCGGGGTGACCGGCGGGAGGTCGAGCTCGTACGGTGCCGGCAGTTCGGTCTCGCCGAGGTCGATCAGTTCGCGGCTCTGGCGGCGGTTGCGCACGGCGAAGATCACGGCCAGGGCGAGGACCACCAGCACGGCGCCGGTGACGATCGCACCGGTGCGCAGCAGTTCGGCCCTGCGTTCCTCCGCCGCTGCCTCCTGCGCCGCGGCGATCGCCGCAGCGGCTTCCTCCGCACCGGCGTTGTTGAAGGGAAGGACCTCAACCGCCACCGCATCCCCGCGGTCGGCGTTGATGCCTGCAGCCGTGTTCACGAGCCCCGTGAGGGCGGGCAGGTCGAGGCCGCGGGCCGCTTCGGCGTCAAGGGCAACCGACACCGTCTGGCGGGTAAGGGCGCCGGCCGGAATCGCCGTCGTCTCGGTGACCTTGTTGAGCGCGTTGTTGCGGGTTGTCGACTCGGAGTCGAAGGTTCCGTCACCGTTGCCGCCGTCGGGCACTGCGATATTGTCCGGGCCCAGCACTCCGGCCGCGCCTCCGCCCGAACCGGTGTAGGTCTCGGTGGTTGTCGCCTCGTTCAGGGCAGGGGCGTCCTCGGGGCTGGTGAAGGTCTCCTCGAGGCGTTCGCCGGATTCGTAGTTCATGTCCGCGGCGACGGCGACCGTGGCGTTGCCCGGCCCCACAACGCGGTCGAGCATTTTCTGCACGGCGCCGGCGACGCGCTGTTCGTATTTCGAGGCCTGCTTGTCGGCGGATCCGGTGGCGCCGACTCCCACGGCCGAAAGGACGGTGCCCTTCGAGTCGATGACCGCGACGTTCTCGGCCTTCATTCCCTCAAGGGAGGCCGAGGTGAGGTGGACGATTGCCTGCACCTGGTCGTCGCCGAGTTCGGCGGTGTTCTTGGTCTCAACGAAGACCGACGCGGTGGGGTCGGCCTTCTCCTTGCTGAACACCGTCGCTTCGGGGATCGCCAGCTGCACCGAGGCCGTCTTGACCCCGTCCATCGACTGGATGGTCTTGGCCAGCTCCCCCTCGAGGGCGCGCTTGTAGGTCACCGACTGCTGGAATTCCGAGGAGGTCACACCCATCTCGTCAAGGAGCGTGTAGCCGCCGGAGGACTCGGAGGGAAGCCCGGCGGAGGCCGCCTTGAGCCGCTGGTCGTAGACGTTCGCTTCGGGGACGAGGATCGTCGACCCTCCGCCGGTCAGTTCGTAGGGAACGCCGTCGGTGCGCAGCTGCTCGACGATGGTGCTCGCATCTTCGGGCTGGAGGCCGGAGAACAGGGGAGTGTAGGCGGGCTTGGACAGCCAGGAGGTGAGCAGCACCGAACCGAGCACGAGGACGGCGACCCCGATGAGCGCGAGGGTCTTCTGCGCGGGGCTGAAGGCGCCGACGGCGCCGGTGAGCCGCGAGAGCTTGACCGGGATCCGTGTGGCCATCAGGCCTGCATCCTCATGATCTCGTTGAACGCGTCAATGCCCTTGTTGCGCACCGTGGCAACCACCTCGAGGGAGACAGCGGCCCGCGTCGAGGCGATCGTCGCGTCGTGGATGTCGTCGAGGTTGCCGGTGGCCGCCTTGAGGGAAAGCGCGTCGGAGGCGCCGGAGAGGGCCTGGACGTTGTCGACGGCGGCGGTGAGGACCGTCGCGAACGAGGAACCGTCGGTCTCCCGGACCCCGGCCGATGCTGGGAGGTAGGAGGTGGCGAGGGTGCCCTGGACGGGGCTAAGGGGAGCGACGGGCATTAGGACTTTCCAATCTGCAATGCGGCTTCGTAGGTTGTCTTGGCCCGGTCGACGACGGCGGCGTTCGCCTCGTAGCCGCGCTGCGCCATGATCAGCATCGACATCTGCTCGGACATGTCGATGTCGGGGTACCTGACATACCCTTCTTCGTCGGCCAGGGGGTGGTTCGGTTCGTGGACCATGCGCCCTTCGGCGTCGCCCCATTCGGCGCCCCGAACGAAGACACCGCCGACGCCGGAACCCTCCTGGGCAACGACGTACCGCGCCTGGAAGGCGGCGCCGTCGGTGCTGGTTGCCGTGTTGATGTTGGCGAGGTTGTCGGAGACGGCGTCAAGCCACTTCCGGTGAACGGTCAGCGAGCTGCCGGCAATACCGATCGCGTCGAATGTCATCAGTGGGTCCTCAGTGCTGTCCGGACACCGTTGAAGGTGCCTTCGACGGCGCGGGCCGCGAACTGGTAGCGCAGCACGGTGTCGATGTTGGAGAGGGTTTCGGTGTCGAGGTTCACGTTGTTGCCGTTGAGCTTCGTCGGCTCCAGGGACCGCTCCACAACGGGCGCGGCAACCCCGTCGCCTGCCTGCACGGAGCGCGCCAGCGCATCCTCGAAGAGCACGCGCTTGGAGGTGTAGCCGGGCGTGTTCACGTTGGCGATGTTGCTCGCGATCGCCTTCTGGCGCAGGGCGAGGGAATCAAGGGCACTGGCAAGCCCTAGGGAGGTAACGGATTCGAACACGGCAGCCTGCCTTGATGCGTTGGGTGCTGGCCTCATCACGGCCCGGATGGGGGAGCGAAGACCGCTCACCAATACCTATCGGCGTCTGCTGCGGATTGGTAAGGAAACTACACGAAAAAATCCGGTTTCCGACCGGGCACCACGCACCGGCGCCCGGAACCCTGACGCTGGACGGCGCCGCCGGTCCCTGACACCCTTGGAAATGTGGCAAACGAGGACGACGTGCGGCGCAAGTGCCTTTCCCTGCCGGGAGTCACCGAACGGTCGAGCTGGAACCAGCCGGCCTGGTTCGCGCGCACCCTGATCGCCCGGAAGTGGACCGACGGCGTGCTGACGGTGAAGACGCAGGAACGCGATGCGCTGCTCGCGGCCGATCCGGACACGTACTACATCACGCCGCATCACCGGCGTTCACCCGAACTGGTCCTGGTCCGCCTCGACCGCGTTGACGTCGTGGAACTGGAGGAGCTCCTCGAGGAGTCCTACCGGATCGGGGGAGGCAGGCCCTCCTGATCCGGTGCCCGGCGCCATCGTGCGGGCCTGCCTCCGCCGTTTCCGAGCCGGACCGCTCCCCGCGGGTGGCGGACGCGGACTGTGGAGGGCGCTAGAGCGTGACGTCGAGGAGGCCCGGCCGGGGTTCACCCGGCGGGACGGCATCGAGTGCTTCGAGGTGGCGGGCGGTCTCGGCCCGGGCCGTGACCAGCCGTGCGGCGGCCCGGAGCTGGGCCCGGTGGAGCTCGGCGGCGTGCCCGGCCAGGTCCGCCGGCACCGGACCGAGGCCGGCGGGTGGATGCCAGTGCCGCAGCTCCGGTTCCGGGGCGCCTGGGTCGTCGAGCGCACGCTCGACTTCGATCACTGCGTCCTCAAGGGCGGCCAGCGCCATCATCCACGCTGCACGCCCCGAAACGGCCGGCTCAGGCGACACCGAGGCTCCCGGCCGCGCGGCCGGCGGCGCCCTGGGCTGGAAGGGATGCAAGGGCCTCGTGCCAGGCCTCGCGCAGCGGCTCGAGCAGGGAAATGCATTCACGGGTGGCGTTGATGTCGCGGTAGATGTTCGCTGACATGAGCGCGTTCGAGACGTACGTGTAGAGCCCGAACAGGTTCTCGGCGCCGTCCCATGCGTCCTTCTTCAGCGACGAGGCAAGCTCGGCGATGATTTCCTGCGCGTGGATCAGCTGCGCCGAGGCACCCTGCCAGTTTTCCGCCGCCTGCGCCTGTTCGGCCCGGGCGAGGTCGAGCAGGAGCCGGTCATAGAGCATGGTGAGCAGCCGCGCGGGTGTCGCGGAGAGGACCGACTCCCGCAGGTACTTCCGGCGCTGGTCGGTCGAGGTGTTCATCATCATTTCTTTCCGTCACTTCCCTGGGTCGGCAGTGAGGCGAGCTGGGCGTTGAGCCAGCTGGACTGGGCGTCCATCGCCTGCATCGCCACTTCGAGTGCCGCGTACGTGCTCTTCAGCCGCGCCTCGCGCGAGGCGAGCCGGATGTCCCAGTTCGCCACCTGGTCGTTGAGATCCCGGACCTGCCCTTCACCGCTGCTGATCTTCGAAGCGATAAGCCCGCCGTACTTGTCCGACGCCGGTTTCCCCGCCGCTTCGAGACGCGCACCGATGGTCTTCACCGCAGCGTCAACGGCTGCGGGGTCCTTCGCCAGGGCCGCCTTGAACTTGGCCGCGTCGAACTCCATGGTGCCGTTCTTGGTGATGCTGATTCCGTACTCCGACGGAGAGATGCCGGCGATGGGGGCCGAGGCCGCGGTGAGCAGGCTCTGTCCGATGCTCCGGACCGCGCTGTCGGTGGTGAAGACCCCGAGGGTGGTGATGGGTTTGCCGTTCGCGTCGGGCGTGGTCGATGTCTTCTGCTTGCTGGTGATGTAGGCGAGCACATCGTTGAGGCCCTTGACCAGGGCCTCCGCCTTGGCCGCTATCCCGTCGGCGTCCTGGGCCACGCTGATCGTGACGGGGGTGGCCGAGACCGCCGCAACGGTCACCGAGAGCCCGGTCTGGAGGTCCGCGAACGTGTTGGTGCCCGAGGTGATCGACTGTTCCGCGGCGGTTCCTTTCCACAGGGTGATCTGCGCATCCTGGGCGGACTGGATCTGGGTGAAGGTCCCGGCGGTTCCCGAGAGCGTGAAGGCTCCGGCCGTGCCCGTGGTCTTCGACGTGAGCTGGAGCCGGTAGTTGCCGTCGCCGGTGGAGACCTTGACGGCGCTGACGTTGGCCGTTGAGGCGTTGACCGCCTTGACGACGTCGTCGAGGCTCGTTGACGCGGCGGTGACGGTGACTGCTGTGCCGTTGGCGCCGGTGATGGTCAGGGAGGTGTCGGGCCACTGGGTGACCGGCGCCGAGACCGAGCTCTGTTTCTGGGCGAGCCGATCGATCGTGAAGTCCACGGAGCCGGCGGCGGCGCCGGTTCCGGCGGTGGCCGTTGCCGCGGTCGAGGACGAGGTGGCGGCGAACAGGGCAAGGGCGCCCGGTTTCGCGGCGGCCCCGGATAGTGCGGAGAGGTCCGCGACCCTGGTGTTCAAGGCCTTCAGTGCGTCGACGGTGGCCTGGGTGCGCACCGACTTGTTGTAGAGGATGTTCTGCGGAATGCGTTCGATGTCCATCATGGCCTTGATGAGGGCCGTCGTATCCAGGCCGCTGGCCAGTCCGTCCAGTGAAAGTCCCACGAGTGTTTTCCTCCGAAGCGTCGATCTTAGGGATTGGGTGAAACGGGAACCGCCGGCGGCGGCACAGGCGGGCTGGGATGCCCCGCCCGGCTGCCACCGGCGGTTCCTTCACGAAGCAGTCGGTTTAGCCGAGGAGCTTCAGGACGCTCTGGGTTGACTGGTTCGCCTGGGCGAGCATCGAAACGCCGGCCTGGGAGAGGATGTTGGCCTTGGTGAACTTGACCATTTCCTCAGCCATGTCGGTGTCGCGGATGCGGGATTCGGCAGCGGCCAGGTTCTCCTTGGAGACCGCGAGGGACTTGCCCGCGGACTCGAGGCGGTTCTGGGAAGCACCCAGTTCCGAGCGCTGTGCCGAAACGGCGGCGATCGCCACGTCCAGTGCGGCGACGGTGGTCGTCGCGCCGGCCGAGGTGGCGACGTCGAACCCGGTTGCTCCGGCGACGCTGGAGAAGACCGGGCCGGCGCCGTTGATGCTGGCGTTCGCGTCGCCGAGGTTCACCGAGATGGTGTTGTCGGCAGCGCCGTCGGCACCGACCTGCAGGCTGATGACACCGGCAGTTCCAGCGGTACCGTCGAGGAGCTTGATGCCGTTGAAGTTGGTGGACGAGGTGATGCGGGCAAGTTCCTCGCCGAGGGCGTCGGCTTCGGTCTTGATCGCGGTGCGCGACGACGCGTTGTTCGAGTCGTTGCCGCCCTGGACAGCCAGGTCGCGCATACGGTGCAGGATCGAGTGGACCTCGGTCAGTGCGCCTTCAGCGGTCTGGATGACGGAGATGCCGTCCTGGGCGTTGCGCTGGGCAACCCCGAGGCCCGAGACCTGCGAGCGCAGGCCTTCGGAGATGGACAGGCCGGCAGCGTCGTCGGCAGCACGGTTGATGCGAAGGCCGCTGGAAAGCTTCTCCAGGGACTTGCTCAGGTCGTTCTGCGTGTTGGACAGGGCGCGGAACGCGTTGTTCGCGGCCGTATTGGTATTGATCTGCATACCCATGATGTTTTCCTCCGTGAAATGTGATCTTGCCGGGGGCCCATCCTTGGGCCCTCTGCACTTCACAGTCGGCACCTGCCCGGGGTTCGTTAGCTGATTGGAGAACTTTCTTAAAAAGTTTTGCCGGCGCCCACGCGTGCGGTCCGGACTGCTTACATCCTTTCCGGATCAACCGATAGTTCCTACGTAAGGTGCGGCAGCAGGAAGCGACCGCTTAGCCGATCTAGGAGAGTCTTAGGCACTATGGGTATCCAGGAGCTATCAGCCCAGCTCTGGCACGAACGCGAACTGCTTGAGCTTTTGACGTTCAAGCTGGAGGAGGAACAGCTTCTCCTCACCGCTGGGAAGTCGCGGTGGATTCAGCACGCCACCCGGGAAGTCGAGGGGGCCGTGGCCCTGCTGCGGGCCAGCGGGCTCGCACGTGACCTTCAGGTGGTGGCCGTGGCCGAAGAGTGGGGCGCCGGAGAAGGGGCAACCCTGCGCGACCTTGCCCTTGCCGCTCCCGAGGGACCCTGGGGGGACATCCTCATGAGGCACCTGATGGTCATGACGGAACAGGCCGAACGCATCAAGGAGCTCCGGGACGCAAACGGGCAGTTCCTCCGGGCCGCCGCCAGGTCAACCCAGGAAGCGCTCGCCGGGCACCGCGCCGAGGCGGGAACCTACGACGCCCGGGGCATGACCGCCCCTGCGGACGCTTCACGACTCTTCGACGCGAAATTGTGAGGACGGCACCGTGAGCAGCACTTTTGGAACGTTGAACACAGCACTGACCGGGCTGAATGCCGCGCGCCAGGGCACCGCCGTGACCGGCCAGAACATCGCGAACGCCGCCACCGCCGGATACACCAGGCAGCGGGTCACGACGTCGGCGGTGGGACCGCTGGCGCAGACGGGCATGTTCTCCTCGGGGGCAGGGCCCGGACAGGGAGTGAACGTCGATGGAATCCGCAGGCTCGGAGACGTCTTCCTCGACGCCAAGGTCCGGGCAACCTCCGCCGAGGCCGGCTTCACCGGCGCCCGCGTGGCCGCGCTGGACGGGCTCGAAAAGATCCTCCAGGAGCCCGGGAAGAACGGCACAGCGGCGGCGCTTTCGAAATTCTGGACGGCGTGGCAGGACGTGGCGAACAATCCCGGAGCTCCGGCCCCGTCGGGTGTCCTCCTCGAACAGGCCGCGGGTCTCGCCGCCAAGCTCGCCCACAGCTACGGCCAGGTCGAATCGCAGTGGGCGGCCGAGCGCGGGCAGCTCGATCTGCTCAGCAACGAAGTCAACACGGCGGCCGCGCAGGTGGCCGAACTCAACGCGCAGATCCGCTCCACGCTCAATGCCGGCGGCTCGGCGAACGAGCTGATCGACCAGCGGGACCAGCTGATCACCGTCATTGCCTCCCTTGTCGGAGGCACGGCCCGCGCCACGGGCGACGGCACCGTTGACGTCCTGATCGATGGAAGCGCCCTCGTCTCGGGGGACTCCTTCCGGCCTGTGAAGGTCACCGGCGCCTACCGGATGGGTGACGCCGCGGCCAGCCCTGTCCAGCTCGAATGGGCACACCGGCCCGGCGCCGCCATTGCCGGCGGCAAAATCGGCGGAATGCTCTCGGCCCTTGAATCCCCGAACGGGAAGGGCGCGGGCGGGGAAATCGCCGAGACAGCGGCCGCGTACAGCGCCCTGGCGGTGAAACTCGCCGACTCCGTCAACGCCGTCCATCGCGCCGGATCAACACCGGGCGGTGCCACCGGGACCGACTTCTTCAGCTTCGATCCGGCACTGCCTCCTGCGAAGGGTCTCAAGGTCATTCCCACCGATGCCGGCGGGATAGCCACGGGCCGTCCCGGTGCGGGCGGCCGCGACGGAAGCAACGCCGATGCGATCTCGCAGATCGGCGCTTCCGCGGACTCCCCAGACAAGCTGTGGGTCGGCTTCGTCACCGCTTTCGCGGTCACGGCCCGCACCGACACCCAGCGCGACAACCTTGCGGAGATCGCCGCGGCCTCCGCCTCGAGCCTCCAGCTGTCCCAGACCTCGGTCGATATCGATGAGGAAAGCGTCAGCCTGCTCACCTACCAGCACGCGTACCAGGCATCCTCACGGGTGATGACCGCGATCGACGAAATGCTCGACGTCCTCATCAACCGGACCGGACTCGTAGGAAGATAACCAGAAATGATCAGCCGCGTCACCAACCAGACAATGGCCACCACGGCCCAGCGCAACCTGCAGGCCAGCATGGCCCGCCGTGCGGAGGCACAGGAGCAGTCAATGACCCTCAAGAAGATCCGCCGTGCGTCCGACGACCCAATGGCCGCCGCGGACTCCATCCGCGTCGGCGCGGATCAGCAGGCGGCCAGCCAGTACACCCGCAACATCGACAACGGCAAGGGGTGGCTCACCGCACTGAACTCGGCACTGTCGAATACGACGAACATCCTCACCCGGGTGCGGCAGCTCACCATCCAGGGCGGCAACGACACCCTCTCGCCGGCGGCACGGAACTCGATCGCCCTCGAGATCGAGGGGCTCAAGGAGGACCTCCTGGGCCAGGCCAACTCCCGGTTCCTTGGACGCAGCATCTTCGCCGGCAACTCAGACGCCGACGGAGCGTTCACCGGCAGCCCGCCCACCTACACCGGCGCCCCGGGCAGTTCGGTGGAGCGGCGGGTGGCTGACGGGCAGACGATCCGCGTAGATTCGGACGGCTCGGCCGTCTTCGGCAGCGGGGCCGCCTCGGTGTTCACGCTGCTCGACGGCATCGCGGCGGACCTGAGGGCGGGGTCCAACACCTCCGCGCGGCTTGCGGCGGTCGAAGCACAGTTCAACAAGGTTGCCGCCGGCCACGCCGAGATCGGCGCCCGCCATGCGCGCCTGCTCAAGGCCGAGGACATGAACAAGGACCAGGTCGCCGCCCTCGAGGAACAGCGGACCGGGATCGAGGACCTTGATCTTGCGGAGATGATCATGAACCTCAAGGTCCAGGACATGAACTACCAGGGCGCCCTGAATGTCACGGCGAAGGTGCTTTCCCCCACGCTGATGGACTTCCTGCGGTGACCGCCGCCCTTACCTTCACCGCACCTCCACCGGGCTTCGAACCGCACGTCGACTTCGAACTCCGCACGATCGAGGGCGCCGACGGGCTCTACTCGCTCACCGCGGCACGTGACGCGGGGCTGCGGGTGTTCGTTGTCGACTCCTCCGTCTACCTGCCCGAGTACCTTCCGCGCCTGTCGGGGGAGATGCTTGAGGAGATCGGCGTGCTCTCCGAAGAGGAGGCGCAGGTGCTGGTGGTTGCCCGTCCCCGTCCGGACGCCGGGAACGGCCCCGGCACGACGGTCAACCTGCTCGCGCCCGTTGTGCTCAACAACGCCACGGGCCAGTGCTCCCAGGTCATCCTGAGCGACCAGAACTGGCCGCTGCAGGAAGAGCTTCGGCTCTAGGGAAGCTGCCCCCGCCCGGCCCCATCCGGGCCGGGGGCAGTACTCCCGCCGCTCAGGGGCGGAAAACGATACGGACCCGGGAACCGGCCGCCGCGCCGCTGACGAACACGTCAACATCGATGGGCTCAAGGAGTGCGTGGAAGCCCTCGCTGTCCGCCTCGTGGGCGAGCTGGGCGTCAACAACGCCGGTGCCGCCCGGCCGCTGGCCCTCGTGCCGGGAGCCGCGGCTTCCATAACCGGTGACCCCGACCGGCCGGGCGATCACAGCGGGGATATTGGCGGTGTACCGGTCAAGGGTGTACACCGCGGAACTCTGCTGTCCGGTTCGGGGGTCGCCATACTCAACGCGGACAGGGACGCGGATATTGTTCCGGTCGCGGTCGAAGTGGGTCTGCGGCCGGACTTCGACCACGCGCCCTGCGGTGCGCGTCCCCTGCGGCGCGGGTGGTGCAGGCCGACGGCGCCGCGTGCGCACGCGGGGAAGCACCAGGGCGAGGACGATGACTCCGGCTGCCGCGCCGGCACAGACGACAACTGCTTCAATGTTCACCCGGTTATCCTAGACGGCGGCAGGCAACCGCCGCCGCAGGCTTCGCTCGCGGGCAACCGGCCAGGACGGTATTCTGTGGGCGGTGATGCTGGAGCCCGCCGGAGCCGCAGCAGGTCCGACCTGCCGCCCGCCGGAGAATTCATCGATCCAGCGGAAGGCGGACCACCCATGACAGGCCCCGCAATCCCTCAGCGAAGCCGCCCCATCCCCGCCCTGCTGCTCGTCATTGCCGGTGGCGCCCTTGGCACCCTCGCGCGGTACGGGCTCGGAATGATAGTTCCGTCGCCCGGGGGGCTCCCGGTCCCCACCTTCCTGATCAACCTGAGCGGGGCGTTCCTGCTGGGCTGGCTGCTCGAAGCCCTCAGCCGCACGGGGCCCGACGACCGCGGGCCGCGGGCGCTCCGGCTCCTCGCCGGTACCGGGTTCCTCGGCGCATTCACCACCTACAGCGGGCTCGCGGGGGAGTCTCTCGCCCTGCTCGAGGCGGGACGGACGGGTGAAGCCGGCGCCTACCTCGCGGCAACGCTCTGCCTCGGACTACTCGCCAGCGCCGCTGGAATCCTTGCAGCGACACGCTTCAGCGGGCCGAAAGCCGAACCGCACGCCCAATCCGGGGCCCGGAACGCAGAGCCGACGGACCGGGAGGAGCGCCAATGATCGGCACCCTCGCGGCGCTCTCCGTCGCCGGCGGCCTCGGGGCCGCCGCCCGGTACGGCCTCAGCCTGCTGATCAGCAGCAGGTTTCCGCTGCAGGTCCCGCTGGCCACCATCGTGGTGAACCTCAGCGGCTGCCTGCTGCTGGGGTTCCTGACGGGTCTCGCGGCCGCTTCCGCCATCGCTCCGGCCGCGGTGCTCGTTGCCGGCACCGGCTTCCTTGGCGGCTATACCACCTTCAGCACGGCAAGCCTTGAAACTGTCGCGCTCCTCCGCGCGGGAAGGCATGCCACCGCGCTGCTCACCGGGGTGGGGACGATCCTCGGCGGCGTCGGAGCCGCCGCGGCGGGGCTGGGCCTGGCGTCGCTGATGTGAGCCGTGGCGGATCAGCCGCTCCGGGAGGCGGTGCCCGCCGAGCGGCTCTTGAGGACGTCCGCCCGGATATCCGCGGCGGTCGAGAGCAGTTCCCCGTGCGTCACCCCGTGGTCCGGCCCCCAGTACAGGCGCATGAGGTCGTCAAGGCGCCGGGCCAGCTCGTCGGGACTCGAGGTTGCCGCCGCAGGGCGGACCTCCCGCACGGCACGGGCAAGAGCGTCGCAGAGACTGAAGGACGAAACAGTTGTCATCAAATGCCTCCCGGCCGGCGGGGCCGCCGTAGCGAGTATTTACACCTGTCGAATGCCATAACTACTGCCTTCGAAACCGGCAGCAGCCCCGGACCGGTCGAACCACTACGCTAGGCAGCGCCGGCGCCCGAAACAACCGCTGTTCCCAATCTGTGACACGCCGCCCGGCAGCGTGACCTCAAAGTGATCGACTGATGCGCGCTCCCGACGGGTCCGCAGGGACCCCGCCGGCGGGACGGATTGCCTGCCCGGCCGCGCGGATGTGCTGCCATTAGTTGTTCTACAAGAGTGCGAAGTACCTTTAAGGGGTGCTGAAGACTGCGCTCAAGCCCCGCTGGATCGTGACGTTGATCCTCGCGATGGCGCTTGCCGCCGTCTTCGTGCTGCTCAGCCAATGGCAGTTTTCCTCCTCCCAGCAGCCGGCGCCCGCCGCGCCGAATTCGGCCGAGCCCGTGAGGGCGCTCACCGCCGTGCTGGAACCGGGCATGCAGCTCACTGCCGCCCAGGCCGACGCGCTTGTATCCGCGGAGGGGACCTTCGTTCCCGGAACCCGGGTCCTCGTGCAGGAGCGGATCCAGGACGGACGGACCGGCCTGTGGGTGGTTTCTGCTTTTGCCGTGGGGGAGCCGGCGGACGCCGAGCCCAGCCAGCCCAAGGGCAAGGACGCTGCGGTGATCCCGGTCGTCCTGGGATGGGTTCCAGACGCCGCCGCGGCGCAGGAGGTGCCCGAGTACACCGGCGCGGCGGTGATCACTGGCCGGCTGCTGCCGCCGGAGGCGCCGATGGCCGAGCGCGCACCCGCCGGCCAGGTGCCCACGCTCTCCACAGCCGAGTTGACGAACCTTTGGGACCGTGCGTCGTACGCGGCGTTCGTCGTACCCACAGCCACCGTGATCGACGGAGCCCCTGCGGCTGTCGAGCCCCCGCTTGAACGCGTGGTGGTGAAGCCGCAGCCGGCCCAGGCGCCGGTGAACTGGCTGAACATCTTCTACGCCATCGAATGGGCGGTCTTCGCAGGCTTCGCCTTCTTCCTGTGGTGGCGCCTCGTGGCCGATGACCACAGGCGGGCCCTTGAAGCAGCCGAAGACGCCCGGCTCGGCTCCGGCGAGGGAGACCCCGCTGCGGGCCCGGCCGCCGGCACCGGGGCAAGCGCCGAGACCACTACCGAGACCACTACCGAGACCAGTTCAACGACGGAAGCGACGACACGTGAGTGACGCACAGACGCCCCAGAAGACAACCCCCCGCCGCCGGTTCGGCGGGACCCACGCCCAGATCCGCTCCGCCTTGAACTTCTACAAGGCGATGGCCTACGCGACCGGTGTGATGCTGCTGCTTGTGGTGGTGGAGATGGTCGCCAAATACGGCATGGGCGCGGAAATCGTGGCCGGGGCGGGCTCCGGAATCCAGTTCCTCCCTGAAGCCGAAGCTGATGCCTCCGGCGGGGTCAACCTGTCGAAGGCAGTGCTGATCGTTCACGGCTGGCTCTATGTCGTCTACCTGATCGCCGACTTCAGGCTTTGGCAGTTCCTGCGGTGGCCCTTCAGCCGGTTCCTGCTCATCGCGCTTGGAGGCGTTGTGCCGCTGCTCTCCTTCGTGGTTGAGCGCCGTGTCCACCGCGAGGCCGAGGCGGACCTCGCGGAGCACCCCGAAGCGGCGCCGCAGCGCTGATCACGCCGCGGAGAGGGTGCCTGCGGATGTGCGGCGGGGGGCCCACCACGACTATTGTTGATTCGTGACTACCCCCACCCCCAGCACCGACCACCGCCCGGTTCTCGTCGTTGACTACGGTGCGCAGTACGCACAGTTGATCGCCCGCCGCGTGCGTGAAGCTGACGTCTACTCCGAAATCGTCCCCCACACGCTCAGCACCGAGCAGATCCTCGCCAAGAACCCGGTGGCGATCATCCTCTCCGGAGGCCCCTCAAGCGTCTACGCCGACGACGCCCCGCAGGTGCAGGCCGACCTGTTCGAAGCGGGCGTTCCCGTGCTGGGCATCTGCTATGGATTTCAGGCCATGGCCGCCGCCCTCGGCGGAACCGTCGCGAAGACGGGCCTGCGCGAATACGGGTCCACCGATGTCGCAGCCGAAGGGGAGGCGCGTTCAATCCTCACCGGCACGCCCCAGCACCAGAACGCCTGGATGAGCCACGGCGACAGCGTGCAGGAAGCCCCCGACGGCTTCGAAGTGCTTGCCCGGACCGCCGGCGCCCCCGTCGCCGCCTTCGCCCACGAGAAAAAGGGCCTCTACGGAGTGCAGTGGCACCCCGAGGTGAAGCACTCCCAGCACGGCCAGCAGGTGCTCGAAAACTTCCTGTTCCAGGGTGCGCGCCTGCGCCGCAACTGGTCCACCGGTGACATCGTCGAGGAGCAGATCGAGCGCATCCGCGCACAGGTCGGCGACGCCCGCGTCATCTGCGGGCTCTCCGGCGGCGTCGACTCCGCCGTCGCCGCAGCCCTCGTCCAGCGGGCCGTCGGCGACCAGCTCACCTGCGTCTTCGTCGACCACGGCCTGCTGCGCGAGGGCGAGGCCGAACAGGTCGAACGCGACTTCGTTGCGGCGACGGGCGTCCGGCTCTACGTCGCCAACGAGCAGGAACGCTTCCTGAGCGCCCTGGCCGGGGTCTCCGATCCGGAAACCAAGCGCAAGATCATCGGCAGGGAATTCATCCGCGCCTTCGAGGAGGCCGAACGGGCAATCATCGCCGAAGCCGAGGCACACGGGGAGAAGATCCGGTTCCTGGTCCAGGGCACCCTCTACCCCGACGTCGTCGAGTCCGGCGGCGGCGAGGGAGCGGCGAACATCAAGAGCCACCACAACGTCGGCGGGCTCCCCGAGGACCTGCAGTTCGAACTCGTCGAGCCCCTGCGGGAACTCTTCAAGGACGAGGTGCGCGCCGTTGGCGCGCAGCTTGGACTCCCGGCGGAAATCGTCGGGCGCCAGCCCTTCCCGGGCCCCGGACTGGGGATCCGGATCGTCGGTGACATCACCGCCGAGCGCCTCGAGCTGCTGCGCCGGGCCGACGCCATCGCCCGCGCCGAGCTCACCGCCGCAGGCCTCGACAACGAGGTGTGGCAGATGCCGGTCGTTCTGCTCGCTGACGTCCGCAGTGTCGGCGTCCAGGGCGACGGGCGCACCTACGGCCACCCGATCGTCCTGCGCCCGGTCTCCAGCGAAGACGCGATGACCGCCGACTGGTCCCGGCTGCCTTACGACCTGCTGGCCCGGATCTCCAACCGGATCACCAACGAAGTGGACGGGGTGAACCGGGTGGTGCTCGACGTCACGAGCAAGCCGCCGGGAACCATCGAGTGGGAATAGGCGCGTCCCGCGGGGGCGCGCCGATGGGGCGAGTTCGCGGTTGCCGCGTTGCTATGCGGCAGGCTGCGCTCTCCGTCGGATAGCTTGGAAGACATGCCAATCTGGTCAAGATCAGTTCGTGATGATGCAGGGAAGAGGACAGTCGTGCCAGAGCAGGACCCCGGGGACTCGGCTGAGGATTTCCTTCTGCCCTGGCTGAGCTCGCTTGGTCCCCAGGCCACCGGCGATACGCTGCTGCATTTCCGCCCGTCGGCCGGGACGAGCATCGATCTGACCCACGCCCACCCCTCGGGGCTGGCGCAGCTGCTCGCCGGACGCCGCACCCGGCTCTCCACCCTGCTGCGCGACCCCGTGCAGTACAACGCCGCGAAGGCGGCGGCCCGGGCGCTGCGCGCGAAGATTTTCGAACTGGGAACCGAGCGCGGCATCGACGTCGGACACCTCGCGGCCGGAACGGCGTCCTGGCGCACCGTCGACGATTCCGGGCGGTCCGAAACCCTCAACGCTCCGGTGCTGCTGACGGGGATGTCCCTCACCGTCCACGCCTCGCAGGATGACTACGACCTCCAGCTGACCGAGCAGGCCCGGATCAACCCCGCCCTCGTGCGCCACTTCCGCCAGATCCAGGGCATCACCATCGACCCGGCCGGCCTCGCCCGGCTCGCCTACGGCACCGCGCGGTTCGACCCGCACCCCGTGCTTGACCGCCTGCGGCACCTCAGCGAGGGCGTTCGCGGCATCTCCGTGGAACACCGCATTCTCGTGTCGACGTTCGCGGACCTCGCGGACATCGCCGAGGACGAGGCGGTCCGCCCTGACCACCCCGTGCTGTCGGCCCTGATGTCGGCTGCCCGCAGCGGCAGCTACCAGGTCCAGGAACCGGAAACCGACTTTCCGGCCATCGACGAGCGCAACCCGCAGGACGAACTGCTGGTGCTCGACGCCGACTCCGCCCAGCAGGAGGTCCTCGACCTCCTCGGCGGCGGGCACTCCCTCGCCGTGGCGACACCGCCGGGCACCGGCCAGACCCAGACCGCCCTCAACGCCACTGCGCTGCTCGCCCACAAGGGCAAGAGCGTGCTCATTGCCGCGGAGCGGCGGGGAACCCTCAACGAGTTCGTACAGGACCTCGAGGCCCTCGACCTGGGCTCGCTCGTACTTCAGCTGAACGGCCAGGTGAGCGCGGAGCAGCTCAAGGACAGCGTGATCCGTGCCATCGTCCGCAACGAGAAGGCCTCGCGGCCGGTACTTGAAAGCGTTCACCGCACCCTGGCCGGGCACCGGCACACGCTGCTTGAGCACGTGCGCTCCCTTCACAATGTCCGCAGCCGGTGGGGGTGCTCGCCCTACCAGGCGATGCAGTCGCTGGCCGGGCTCACCGCCCTCGAACCGGCGCCCTCGACCACGGTGCGCCTGAAGCGCAGCGTGCTCGACAGCATCCCCGACCGCACCGAGCTCACCGGCAGGCTGCGGCGGGCCGCCGCCCTGGGCAGCTTCAGCCAGGCGGCGACGCAGAGCCCCTGGTACGGGGCGCAGCTCCTGAACCGCAAGGAAACCGAACACGCCCACGCCCTGGCCGTTGACCTCGCGCGCGACATCCCGGTGCTGCGCGGAAAGGTGCTGCGGGTCGCCGAGCACTCGCACATCACCCTCGGCAGGACGTTCCGCGAGTGGGGCGAGCAGCTCGAACTGCTCGTGGCCGTGCGGGCCAGCCTCGACAAGTTCACGCCCGACATCTTCGACCGTCCGGTCACCGACCTCATCTCCGCGACCGCGCCGTCGGCCTGGCGCAAGGAGCGGGCCATCGAGATGAGCTCGATGACCCGCTCTCGGCTGCGCCGCGTCGCCAAGGAATACGTGCGTCCCGGGGTCCACATCTCGGATCTCCACACCTCGCTGGTCGAGGTCCAGGAACAGCGGACCCTCTGGACGCGGTACGCGACCACCGAGCGCCACCCCTCCGTTCCCACCGGTCTCGCCGAAATCGACAGCTTCTACAGGGGCGTCGAGGCGCGCCTTGAAGAACTGACGGCGATTCTCCGGACGACGCAGGGCAGCCCCGACCTTCCCGGGTGCGAGCTTGACGACCTGGAACAGCGCCTTGCCGCCCTTGCCGCGGACCGGGAGACGCTCGAGACGCTTCCGGAGCGGACACTGCTTCTCGATGAGATGCGCGAGCACGGGCTCGGGGAACTGCTCGACGACCTCGCGCGCCGCGAAGTCGAAGCCGACCATGTCGGTGCCGAACTCGAACTTGCGTGGTGGCAGTCGGCGCTTGAGGCAATGATCAGCGGCGACGATTACCTGGCCATGTCCGACGGCAACAGCCTGCGCCGCCTCGAAGCCGAGTACCGGCTTGCCGACACCGCGCACGTCTCCTCCGGCGCCGCCCGGCTCCGCTGGGCCCTCGCCGAGCGGTGGCGCACCGCGATCGCCGAGCATCCCGCCGATTCGGAGCAGCTGCGCTCCCACCTTCGCGAAAACACGCTGACGCTTGCCAATTTCAGCGCGCTGCACCCCGACCTGGTCACGGCGCTGCTCCCGGTATGGGCAGTGAGCCCGCTGATGGCGCCGATGATTCTTCCCCGCGGCACCGAGTTCGATGCCGTACTGCTCCTTGACGGCGAATCCGTTTCCCTCCAGAGCGCGGTCCCGGCCCTGGCCAGGGCCCGCCAGACCGCGGTGTTTGGCGACGAGCGGGTTGCCGCGCCCACCGGATTCAGCATCGAAATCGAGGGCCCGGACCGGGCCCGCGCCGAGGCGGAGCCGCTGCTCAGCGCCTACTCGGCGCTGCGGGACGTGCTTCCGGAGCGCACCCTCACCGAGGTGTACCGGGGTGTTGACCGGTCGCTTGGCGAGTACCTGAGCACCTCCTTCTACGGGGGACGCCTCTCGCGGCTGCCCGAGGCTTCGGAAGTCTCCGGCGCGGAGCGCGGGCTGATCGTTGAATACCTGCCCGACGGCACCGGCATGCCCACCTCCGACTCCGAGGGCGTGGAGAGCGTCTCGGCGGAGGTCAACCGGGTCGTGGACCTCGTCTTCGAGCACATCCGACGCCGCCCGAGCTACTCCCTCGCTGTCGTCACGACCACCGCGAGGCACGCGGCGCGTGTAGGGGAGGCAATCCGGCTCCAGATGGCGAACTTCCCGTGGGCCAACGACTTCTTCACCCCGGGACGCGAATCCTTTAGGGTGGTTCCGGTCGAACGAGCCGCCGGACTCGTCCGTGACGACGTCATCTTCTCCCTCGGGTTCGGGCGCACACCGCACGGGCGTGCACTCCATAACTTCGGGCCGCTCTCCGGGCCGGACGGCCGCAGGAAGTTCGTCCTGGCGATGACGCGGGCGCGGCGCCGAATTCACGTGCTGTCCTGCTTCAACCCTGCCGACCTCGACGCCGAGCGCCTCACCGCCGGAGCGGCGGACTTCTACGAACTGCTCACCCGCGAACTGGGCGGCGCGGTTCCGGTGCGGGCCGGGGAACGCCCGGCCGCGAACGCCGACCCGCTGGTGGCCGACCTCGTGGACCGGCTCCGCTCCCGGGGGGCAGAGGTCTGGGACCACTACGACGGCGTGCTCGACATCGCAGCCGCCCGGCCTTTCGCGGGAGCCGACGAGGCGGTCGCACCGCTGGCTATCGAGTCCGACGGCACCGCCCGGTATGGCGCGCGGACGGTCAGGGAGCGCAGCAGGCTCCGCCCCCAGCAGCTTGAGCGCCTGGGCTGGCGGTACATGCCGCTGTGGACGATCGAGGTTTTCACCGACCCTGAAGGCTGCGCGGACCGGGCGGCAAGCCACCTTGGACTGGTTGAGCCCGAGCCGCGGGATCAACCCCGGACGCGAAAGGATGCCGTACGGATGCGGAAGAACGAGTCCGTCCCCGCCAGGGACGCACAACCCGACAAGGACGCGGCCGCTGCGGGCCGGGGCGCCGCCCTGCCGAAGACCGCCGCCGAGGACGATCCCCGCTCGTGGGGGGATGCCGAGGAGAACAGCGACGCGTGGCTGAAGGAACAGCGTCCTCCGCACTGGGGGTAGCCCGTTGACGGGCCGCCGGTCAGCGTCCCGTCAGGATCAGATGCACCCGGCCGCCGCCCGAGGACCCGGCGAGTGCGGCGGCCTCGCCGGGCCGCGCCGCGAGAACCACAAGGCCCGTCTCCGCCGGTGCGCCCGGCCACCCGCGGCCTGACTCGCCCGCCGAGGTCCAGAGCACCGGAAGCCCCGACGCGAGAACGCTGGTTTCGGTGCTGCCTTCGTAGCCGGGGTCGCTGCTCACCACCACGTCAACCCGCATGCCTGGCGCCAGCAACTGCACCGTCGCCGGATCGGCCGGACGGACCGGCACCGCAACGCTTCCGGGCGGAGCGCCGGCCAAAAGGCCCGGTCCCACAAGGAACGTCTCGGCGAGCACATCGCCGGCGCGCAGGGGAGTGGCAAGCTGCTTGCCCTCCGCTGCGGCGGTGTCGATGAGCGCCGTTTGCGGCAACGCATCCCTGGGCAGGCGGCGCACCGTCAGGTGGGATTTTGTGAGCACTGTGCCAACCGGCAGGTCCTCGGCCGCCGCAACGACCGGTGCGGCCGCAACGGTCCGCGGCGCGAGCGATTCAATGCCCACTCCAACAGCGGCGCACACAAGCAGTGCCGCGAGCATCCTCCGATGGCGCAGCACCATCCGGCGCAGGCCCAGGGGACGCGCAGGGCCGTGCGGGCGGGAGGCTGGGACCATGGACCGAGGCTAGCCCGGGGGTAGCACGGCAGGAGGCCGAACGGCGCTATGTGGATAACAGCGCTGTGAACAAAGGCGCTGCATGAGCGGCAGTGCCGTGCGATCCGCCGCCCTGCGTGAGCAACGGCCCCGGGATGGGACGGGTTGTGCGGACAGCGAGCTGTGGGGAGAGCCGCTGGCTGTCCCGGTGCTAGGAGGCGGCGCGGCCCGTGCTGGCCGGTGATGAGGAGCTCGAACCCGACCCGGCGGCCGCGCGGGTGGCGGGTGACTTGGCTGGCTTGGCCTGACCTGCCGCAGGGGCGGAGGCAGCCCCCTGCTTGTCCTTCGCGCCATCGGTCTTGCCTGCTCCGGCGTCGGCCGCTGCAGCAGGCTTTCCAACGGGCTCAACCGAGCTCTTGGCGTCCCGTGAATCGTTACGGTAGAAACCGGAGCCCTTGAACACAACGCCTACACTGCTGAACTTCTTGCGGAGCACTCCGGAACATGCAGGACACACGGTGAGCGAGTCATCGGAAAAGGACTGCTGGATATCGAAGGCGTGGCCGCAATCTTTGCAGGCGTATGCGTATGTAGGCATAAGGAATTCTCCTGGACAAACCGTCGGTGGTGCGCCGGCCCAGTGGGCGGCAGATTAGCACTCTAAGGCGCTGAGTGCTAAGTCTACACCGGATCCGGAGGCGTCCCGAGCTCGTGGTACCCGGCCGGGGTGAATGCCGCGGGCAGCGCCACGTCCAGTTCGCCAACGGCAAAACTCCCCGGCGGTACGAGCTCCTGGGAATACACAATGCCCGCCACCGGCACGTCCGGGCGGAGGGAGGCGAGGTCGGCGAGGAAGCGGTCGTAGTAGCCGCCGCCCTGGCCGAGCCGGTTGCCCGCCGTATCAAGGGCCTGGGCCGGGGCGAGCACGAACCGCAGGCCGGGTAGTTCCGGCAGGCGCCGGCGGGGGCCCACCGGCTCGAGCACGGGAGCCCTGGGTGAGCGCGCCAGTTCGACGCCGGGGGTCCACTCCGCCCAGCTCAGCTGGTATTCGGGCTCGCACACCGGCACGACCACGGTGTAGCCGCGGGCGGACAATGCGCCGAGCAGTTCCCGTGTCGACGGTTCGGGCGGAACGCTCAGGTAGGCGGCGATCATCGGGGATTCCCGCTGCGCGGCGGCGCCTTCCGGAGCCATCCGGTCCTCCGGAAGTACTTCGGCGAGGCGCCCGAGTACTGATTCCGTGATGCGCGATGCTGCCTGTTCGCGTTCCGCGGCGCCGAGGCTGCCGCGCTGAGCCCTGAAGTAGGACCGCGCAGCCTGCTTTGAGGGCACCGGCCCTTGGGGTTCCATTTCTCCATTGTGCACGGAGCTAATGACTTAACTTGCCTCTTCTGTAGTGTGGATGCATGACTTCGCGACCCAAAGTGAACAAGGCCGTTATTCCAGCCGCCGGTCTCGGCACCCGGTTCCTGCCGGCAACCAAGGCCATGCCCAAGGAAATGCTGCCGGTGGTCGACAAGCCCGCCATCCAGTACGTCGTCCAGGAGGCGGTTGATGCAGGCCTCACCGACGTCCTGATGATCACCGGGCGCAACAAGCGGGCCCTCGAAGACCATTTCGACCGGGTCCCGTTCATTGAGCAGACCCTTGAGGACAAGGGCGAGTTCGAAAAGCTTGCGGCAGTGCGCCTGCCCTCGGAGCTGTGCGACATCCACTACCTGCGCCAGGGCGACCCCAAGGGCCTGGGGCATGCGGTGCTGCGGGCGAAGCAACACGTCGGCAACGAACCCTTCGCGGTCCTGCTCGGCGACGACCTCATCGACGAACGCGACCCGCTGCTCGAAACCATGATCGAAACCCAGGCGAAGACCGGTGGATCGGTCATCGCCCTGATCGAAGTCGAGCGCGAACAGATCAGCTCCTACGGTTCGGCGGACATCACCGAAATCGAGGGTGAAGGCTATGTGCGGGTCAACCATCTCGTGGAGAAGCCCTCGCCGGACGAGGCGCCGTCCAACCTCGCGGTCATCGGCCGGTATGTGCTGCACCCGCGTGTTTTCGAGGTGCTCGAATCGACTGGGCCGGGCCGGGGCGGGGAAATCCAGCTCACCGACGCCCTCCAGACCCTTGCGGCCGCCGACGGTGAAGGATCGGGCGTGTACGGGGTTGTGTTCCGCGGGCGCCGGTACGACACCGGCGACAAGCTCAGCTACCTCAAGGCCGTCATGACCCTCGCCTCGGAGCGCGACGACCTCGGCCCCGACCTGCGGGCGTGGATGAAGGAATTCAGCGACGGAATGACGGACTAGCGCGTCAGTGATGGCAGGACGCGGGTGGCCGGTAACCCTGAGCAGCGGCAGCCTCACGCTGCGCCCCATCCGGCACCGGGACAAGAGCGAGTGGACGGCGGTCCGGCGGCGCAACAGCGAATGGCTGGCACCGTGGGAGGCCTCGAATCCCGAACCCGGGGGTTACCTGCCGTCGTTCCATGAGATGGTGCGCCTGCTCAACCGGCAGGCCCGCGCGGGCACGGCGCTGCCGTTCGTGCTGACCGAGCCGCCGGCGCCCGGGGCGCGGCCGGCGCTGGTGGGGCAGCTGACCGTCTCGAGCATCATCTGGGGATCCGCGATGAGTGCCACGCTCGGGTACTGGGTCGACTCCCGGCGCGCCGGTCACGGGCTGGCGCCGACCGCCGTGGCCCTGGCCACCGATTTCTGCTTCTGGGACCTCGGGCTGCACCGCATGGAGATCAATGTCCGGCCGGAAAACGCGCCAAGCCTGCGCGTCGTGGAAAAGCTCGGGTTCCGCGACGAAGGGCTCCGCCGGAGCTACCTTCACATCAACGGACACTGGGCCGACCACCGTAGTTTTGCCCTCACCGCGGACGAGGTTCCGGACGGGCTGCTCGAACCGTGGCTCGCCCGCCGCGGTGCTTCAGGCTGAGCCCGGGAAATTGGTGAGCCCGGCGCCGACACACCGCCGGGAATGCGGGGCAGGAACCCGCCCTTCTCCTACCGTTTGATGAGTGGACTTCTCTCTGAACAGCTCGGTGGTACTGGCGGTAATTGTCGGTCTCTGGCTGCTCTGGGTTGCTCCGTATTTCCTGAAAAAGGGAGCCCGGACCTCCGCGCCCTCCACCACACCCGTACCCTCGACAACCGGGGACCCTCAGCCCCAGGGGAGCACAATGGACAACACGGCCAGCGGCCACCACGGAAGCAAGCCAGCCAGCCGGACCGCTTCGACGCCGCGCGGCGCTGCTGCACCGCTGAAGGTGCGCTACGGCCGGCTCGCTGTCGCCCTGGTCGGCGCCGCCGCGCTCCTTGGCGCGCTTGTGGCCTTTGTGCTCTCGGCCTTCTCCCTCGTGCCCGGATGGTGGCCGGTTGCCGGGGTGCTTATAGCCGTCGCGTCGGTCGCGGTGCTGCGTTACCTTGCCGTGCGCGACCGCAGAACGCGGGTCAACCGGGCCTTCGCCGCAGCGATGTCCTCGCCTGCCGCGGAGTCAGCCTCCGCCTTCACGGTGAACGGCTCGACGGCCGTGGCCGCGGCCCGGGCGGCCGCTTCTTTGCCCGGCCGGTCGGCGCCGGTATTCGACGCCGAGCAGGCCGGCCCCGCCGGCGCTCCGGCAGGGGAGGCCGCGGCGCCTGAAACGGTGCTCACGGCAGCGGACCTGAAAGCGGCGGCCCTGGCCGTCGCCGCAGCGTCCGCCCCCGCGGCAAGCGGCAGCGACGCCGGAGGGACCGGTTCGTTCACCCATGGACCGCAGAGGGAGTGGGAACCCGTCAAGGTTCCCTTGCCCACCTACGTCGAGGCACCGAAGGCCGAGCGGACGGCGCCTGCGCCCCTTGAGCTTCCCGCCGAACCGAAGCCCACCGACAGGACCCCCATCAAGAACGCCGTCACGGTGAAGGCAACGGTCCGCGAGACCGCGCCGGAGGCCCCTGCCGCGGCGAAGATCAACCTCGATGCCGTCCTGCAGAGGCGCCGTGCCTGAACCTGCGGTGCCGCCCGGACCGCCCCGCCCCGACCTGCCGTACCGCTGAAGGACCGGCCGTGCCAACAGGCCGGAATCAGCGTCCGCCCGGTTCCCCGGCACAGCGCGAGCAGTTCCAGCTCCTCCGGCTCGAATCCCCACAGGTTGAAGAAACCCTCCGGCCGGCGTTGAAGGCCCTGGGCGGCGGCAGCCTCACCACCTGGACGCTAGCCGCAATCCACCACCGGCCCGGAGCCGGCGTCACCGGCATCTACTCCGTGAAAGGTGACCGGGTGCTCTCCGGAACCGGGTCACCGCCGCGCTACCTCTGCGTGACGACCGCACGGCTGCCCCCTGATGCCCGCGGGGTGCTGACCTTCCGCGACAGGCACCTGGGCGTGCTGTCGGTGTGGGCGCACCCGCACGATCCCCTGCTGCCGGGACTGGCCTGGGCATGCGACCCCGAGGCTGCAACGCGGGCCCTGTTTCCCGCGGCCCTGGGCGCCGGCACGGCACGCCTGAGGACCGCCGGTTACCGGCCGCTGCGGCGCGCGGTGCTTATTGCCGAGCTGGCCGGGGAGCGCCGCTACCTGAAGGTGTTCCGGCGCGGGCACGGGGAAGCGGCCCGCGTACGGCACCACCTGCTCCGCGGGGAAGGAGTCCCGGTGCCACGCGTCATCGAGGTGCCCGCACCGGACGTCCTTGCGATGTATCCCGCCGAGGGGCGCCCCCTGGCGGAGCTCCTGATGTCCGATGGTGCCCAGGAGCTCGACCCGCACTCGCTGGTGCGGCTGCTCGCGTCCTTCCCCCGCGCCGCGCTCAAGCTGCCCGAGCGGCGGCCGTGGTCGGCGCGTATCCGCGCGTACGGCGACGGCGCCGCCGCGGTGCTGCCCGATCACGCCGAGAGGATCCGGTCCCTCGCGGCCTCGATCGACTCCCTCGTCAAGGCAACGCCGGCGGGGCCCCTCGTGCCGTCCCATGGTGACTTCTACGAGGCCAACCTCCTGGTATCCGGCGGCGGAGTCTCGGGTCTGCTGGATGTTGACGCCGCGGGGCCGGGGCACCTCGTTGACGACCTGGGGTGCTTCCTGGGACACCTGCTCGTGCTTCCCTCGCTGGACCCCGGATACATCCATGTCCCCACGGCGGCGGAGCGGTTCACCGCCGCGTTCGAGGAGCACGTCGATCCCGCGGCGCTGCGGGCGCGGGCAGCGGGGGTCGCGCTGACCCTCGTGGCCGGGGCGAAACGCCGCGCGGCGGGCGCGGCCTCCGCTGTCCCATGGAGGGCGGACGCCCTGCAGCGGCTGGCAGCCGCCGAGACGCTTGCCGGTTCGGCGCAGCGGCTCCTGCGCAGCGTCTGAGGCTACCGGGCGGGTGCCCGGCGCTGGCGCGGCAGGCTCCGCAGGCGCCGGGGCCCGCTAGCGGGCAGGCACCGCCTTGGTTTCCATCCGCAGCACCGGCGTTCCGGCGTCGTCGCTGAGCGTCAGTTCAACGTGCACCGACTCGAAGGCCCCGAGGGAATCGGCGTGCGTGCCACCGCAGGGGATGCTGACCGCGCCCTGGGGGAGCGCGCACTGCCAGTACCGCCGGTCCGTCAGCGCCTCCCCCTCCCGCTCGATGCGGATCGCGGCGCCGGAGGCCACCCACCCGGACAGGGTGAGGTTGACCCCCTGCTGGAGCACCGCGGGATCGAAATCCTCGGTGATGAAGCCTTTGCGCCGCAGCGAGCGGCCCAGGCGGTAGGTGTCAACGGATCCGTATTCGCCGATCAATGACCGGTCGATGGCCATCGCGTCGAAGTTCGGGGACCCGAGGGCGTCGGCGGGCGTCTCCTTCTTCCAGCGGCCTGCGAGGGCGCCGTTGAGGGCCAGGGATGCAAGGTGGCAGGCCGTGTGGCCGGCCGAGACGGCCGTGCGGTGTCCGCCGTCAACGCGCACCACCACGCTTTCGCCCTCGCGCGGGGCCCGCGCGCCGTCAACGATGTGGGCGGCGATGAAGGCCCACCCCTGGGCGCCCTTGCGTACGGGGAGTTCGGAGCCGAGGTAGAGCCGCTCACCGTCGGTGCCGCCGACCACGCAGTCGAGGATCGGTTCTTCCCCGCCGCCGTGCTCAAGGACCGCGCGGTCGGGACCCTGGTCCGGCCATGCCGCATCGACGGGGTGGCATGCTGTGGAATCGAGCAGCACAGCCGCGGTTCCATCGGGCAGCTGTTCAACGTGCAGGACGGTGGAGGAGGAGACCAGGGCCCCGGAGGGATAGCTCACGATGGTGTCAACGGCAGGCAGTGTCATTGCTTCATTATTCGTTGGAACGCTCCGGCTTGTCATGGCGGCGCCGGCCGACGCCGCACGGCGGTGCCCTACCTGTCCTGCGTTGACTCCGACAACTTCGAGAGCAGCGGCTCGGTGCGGTAGGGAATGTGCTCGTGGAGGGCGAGCACCGTCTCGGTGCGGATCACCCCTTTGATGCGCAGGATCGAACGCAGCCCCGACTGCAGGTGGTGCGTGTCCGAGGCGGCGATCCTGCACCAGATGTCCCCGCGGCCCGAAATTTCGTGGACCTCAAGCACCTGGCTGAGTTTGCGCAGGGCCGCGATCACGCCGTCGAGCTCCCTGTGGGAAACCTCGATCGTCACGAATGCCACCACGTCGTAGCCCAGCGCCTCGAGGTCGATTTCCCGGCCGTTGTCCCGGAGGACCCCGGCCCGCATCAGGCGCCGGATGCGGCTCTGCGCGGTGTTGCGGGCAATCCCTAGCTGCTCGCTGAGATCGCTGATGTGTGCGCGCGGATCGCGGACAAGTTCAAGGAGGAGCCGGACGTCCAGGTCATCAAGTTTGCTCAAAAAGCTCACTCCCTGTCAGCTGTCGAGCGGCGTCTTGACGGATTCGCTCAAGTTGGGCCGCAGCAATGTTTCGAAAAACTCAATCTGATTCATTCTAGAGGTGATCCTGCTTCCCTGCGCCGTCCGCCCGGGCCGCCCGGGCGCCGCCCGAATGGAACAAGCTGGTATTGAACAAGGAAGGTATGCGTTGAGTGTTCTGAGTGAGCTGCGCATGCGCCCGGCCACGGCCGGGCGGTGGAGCTGGGACGCGTCCCTGAGCATGCGGCTCGTGCTGGCCGTTGTCACGATCTCCACCCTCCTGGTCGGCGCCAACCTCGCCACTCCGCTGTACCCGCTGATCTCGGCGAATCTTGGGCTTTCCGCCTTCGACATCACCGTGGCCTTCTCCGCCTACGTGCTCACCCTGGTGGCGGGGCTGCTGCTGGTGGGCCACTGGTCGGACCACATCGGGCGGAGGGCGGCCCTGGTGCTCGCGGTCCTGGTCGGGCTGCTCGGAACCGCTGTCTTCGCCGGTGCATCGTCCCTGACGGAGCTGATCGTAGGCCGTTCCCTGCAGGGAGCGGCGGTGGCCCTTGCCACGGGCGCCAGTTCGGCGGCGCTGCGGGACCTGCTGCCGCACCGCCCCGACTGGGCTTCCCGGTTCACGCTGCTCGCTTCGGCCGGCGGCGTGGCGGCCGGTCCGGTGATCGGCGGTGTGCTCTCCCTCCTGCCGAACCCGACCCGGACCCCGTTCCTCGTCTTCACCGCGGTGTTGGCCGTGCTCCTGGTGCCGCTCCTGGTCCTGCGCGCGCGTCCCGCCATCCAGCCGGCCGCCGCCGCACGTCCGCTGAAGGCCCTTCGGCCCCGGCGGCCCACCGTCTCGCGTGCGGCCCGCAGGTCCTTCTGGCTGGCTTCCGCCGTGGGTTTCCTCAGTTTCAGCGTTTTCGGATTCACCCTGAGCCTGGCTCCCACGTGGATCGCGTCCCTCGCGGGAACCGATGCCCGTCCCGTAATCGGCGCCCTTGCCGCCCTGGTGCTCGGCTCGTCGGCGGTCAGCCAGCTGCTCTTCCTCCGCGGCCGGTTCGTCGTACCCGCCGGCCTTGCCGCAATGGCTGCAGGAGTGGGCCTGCTGCCCGTCGCCGGCGCCCACGGAAGCCTCCCGCTGCTCATCGGGTGCTGCGTTGCGGCGGGCCTCGGCCAGGGCATGGCGTTCCGCGTCGTCTTCAACCGGGTCTCCCTTCAGGTCGAAGCGGCACGCCACGCCCAGATCATCAGCACCCTGTACGTGATCACGTACCTCGGCAGTGCAGTGCCCGTGCTCGGACTCGGCGCCGCAGCCGCGCTCTGGGACCTCGACGCCGCCGTGACAGGATTCGCCGTCGTCGTCGGCGGCGCATGCGCCATCCTCGCCGGCCTGTCGCTGGTGGGCCTGCGGGCGAGGCGCTGATTCCGGGCACCACTTTCGGGGCACGTCTTCCAGGACCGGCACCCTGACACCGGCACCCACGCACTCCTCCGGCAGCGGCGAAGCCCGCCGCTGCCGGAATGTTTGTACGCTGGAGCGTATGCACCCCGAAGAGCAGCACTCCGCCGCCCCCGAGACTGTTGGACTCGACATTGGAGGATCCAAGACCCACGGGGTCCTCTGGCGCGGAGGCTCCATAGCGGCCGAGGCGAAGGCCGGCAGCGCGAACGTCCAAAACGTCAGCGCCGCCGAGGCCGCGGAAAACCTCCGGCAGCTCTTCGCCGACCTGGGCGGGAGCCGGATCGCCGCGGTCATCGCCGGGTCCGGGGGCATCGACACCGAGGATGACGCGGCACGGCTGCGCGGGCTCATTGCGCCGTTCGCGCCCGGGGCGGACATCGACGTCGTCCACGACACCCGGCTCATCCTTGCCGCAGGAGGGGCCGCCGCGGGCATCGCGGTGATCGCCGGTACCGGATCGGCCGCCTGGGGGGTCACCGCCGAGGGACGCGAAGCAAGATCCGGGGGCTGGGGCTACCTCCTCGGGGACGAGGGCAGCGGCTACTGGCTGGCCCGCGAGGCTATCCGGCACACCCTCCACCGCTTCAACCTGGCCCTGGAGCAGGGCGAGCTTGGACGCCGCGTCATTGCTGCCAACTCCGTGGCCTCGCCGACCGAACTCATTGGGCTGTTCCACTCCGAACTGGGGCGGCGGCACTGGGCCTCCCAGTCGCCGCTGGTGTTCGCCGCGGCCGAGGCCGGCGACGACGACGCGCGCCGCCTGATCGACGAGGCGGCCGCAGCGATTGCCGGCCTGGTCGGTGACATCGTCTCCGTGATCGGGATACCGGGTCCGGTGGTCATCGGAGGCGGGCTCGCCGTCCATCAGCCGCCGCTGCAGCAGGGCATCCGGGCGGCCCTTGCGGCCCGCGGCATCTCCGAGGTTGTATTCCTGACCCAGGACCCGGTGATGGGCGTCGATTTCCTCCGCCGGTCCCGCCCACGCTCCGCAGGACTCCCCGCCGGCGGAGGAGCGCCGCTTTAGACTCTTCGCATGAGCGAACCCAACCTGCAGGTGCACCCGCCGGCCTGGGACGTGCGCGTGGGTGCCTACGGAGTCATCGTTGAGGGAAGCCGGATCCTGCTTGCGCACTGGAACGAAAACGGAGCATCGGGGTGGACCCTGCCGGGGGGAGGGCTCGAATTCGGCGAAGACGCTCCGGCCGCCGCGGTGCGCGAAATCCGCGAGGAGACCGGGTACGACGCCCAGCTCGGGGACCTCCTGGGGGTTGACAGCTTCTTCGTTCCGCCCGAGCGCCGGCTCAGCGGGAGCCCCCTTCCGCTGCACGCCCTGCGCATCATCTACTCCGCACGCGTCGTCTCCGGGAACCTCGCGCATGAAATCCTCGGGTCCACCGACGAGGCAGCGTGGTTCGAGCGGGACAAGATCCCGGGCCTGCACCGGGTCGAACTCGTCGATGTCGGGCTCCGGCTCTATTCCCGGCGGTTCGACGGGGGCTAGCATGGGCACCGGCGGCGCCGGTGCCCCAGGAGCCCGGCCCGCCGCTGACGGGAGGCGGGCATCCTTGGCCATCTTGGAGGACTACGGCTACACGAGCAGAATCCGCAGCCGGTTCGAGGCCCATTTCAGCACCCCGTTCCCCGAGCCGGCGGGGGCGGCAGGCCACGACGACGGCGCCCCCGCACCCGCGCTGGCCTCGAGCGCCGACGGGGACGCACCGCCCCCGGAGCCGGAGCTGCGCCCGGCCCGGGTGGTGCGCGTGGACCGCAGCCAGCTCGTTGCCGCCGCGGCGGGCGGAGTGCTCCACGTGCCCTCCGCCGTCGATGCAACGGTGGGGGACTGGCTGGCCCTCGCAGGGGAACCCGGAAGCCCCGGCGTGGCCGGCATCCTTCCCCGCCGCGGGCTGCTCCAGCGGAAGAAGTCCCACGACCCGCTCTCGCAGGCCCAGCCCCTTGCGGCGAACGTCGACGTCGTAGCTGTCGTGGTCCCGATCGACCGCGCACTGTCGGAGAACCGTCTTGAGCGCATGCTCGTCGCCGCACGTGACTGCGGCGCCCGGCCGGTGATCGTCCTCAGCAAAGCCGACCTTTCCGGGCGCCACGACGGGGTTGTCGCCTCAACCGTTTCACGGGCCGGCGGCGCCGAGGTGGTCACCACCTCGGCCCTGACCGGCGACGGGTGCCCCGGACTCGCTGAAACCATCCGCCCGGGAGAAACCTGCGCCTTCGTCGGACCCTCCGGGGCCGGCAAGTCATCGCTCGTCAACGCCCTCCTCGGCGAGGCCGTGCAGAGCACGGGAACCGTGAGGGCCGGGGACGGCAAGGGACGGCACACCACCACCTCCCGGAGCCTGATTCCTCTGGGCGGCGGTGCCGTGCTTGTCGACATGCCCGGGCTGCGCGGGTTCGCCCTGTGGGACGCTGAGAAGGGCCTTGGCAGCGAGTTCGAGGACATCGAAGCGCTCGCCGCAGGCTGCCGGTACCGGGACTGCCGGCACGCCGCCGAACCCGGGTGCGCCGTCCTGGCCGCGCTCGCCGCCGGATCCCTTGACCTGCGCCGGCTCGAGAGCTACAGGCGCATGCGCAGCGAACTGCAGGTGCTCGCCCGCAGGCAGGCCGAAGCGGCCCGGACGGCCGGGAAGGGGCGTCCGAAGGCGGCCCAACCCCGGCGCGTGCCCCGCAGCAGCATCGCGCCCGATGCGTAACGATTAGTGCGAACTGAAACTTTTAGCCTCTTTGACCAGTACGCCGCCTTGATTGCCGCGAAGGCCTCGTTAGACTCATAATTCGAACCGGATTGACGGGCCAGGCGCCAGCATCGACCCGCTTTCACCCGGTGGCCCACTGACACCCGGCGGGTGCTGGCAGCAAGTGCGGCTGCCCGTCGGGCCATGAAAGGCAAGGGCTTCATGACACCTGTAAACCCACCGCGCACGCCAGCACCGACCCCAATGATCCAGTTCCAAGGGGTCACCAAGACCTATTCGAGCGGCCGCCCCGCCGTGAACAACCTCAGCATGGACATCGACCGCGGTGCCATCACCGTCCTGGTGGGTCCCTCAGGCTGCGGCAAAACCACAACCCTGCGCATGATCAACCGGATGGTCGAACCGACCTCGGGCACCATCCTCATCGATGGAAAAGACGCCTCCGAGCAGAAGGCCTCCGAGCTGCGCCGCTCAATGGGGTACGTCATGCAGTCCTCGGGCCTGCTGCCGCACCGCACCGTGCTCGACAACATCTCCACCGTCCCACGGCTCAACGGGGTGGCCCGCGGGACGGCACGGAAACGGGCGGAGGAACTGCTCGACGTCGTGGGGCTCGCAACCGAGCTTGGCCAGCGCTACCCGGCGCAGCTTTCCGGCGGGCAGCAGCAGCGTGTCGGCGTCGCCCGCGCCCTGGCCGCGGACCCGCCGATCCTGCTCATGGACGAGCCCTTCAGCGCTGTCGATCCGGTGGTCCGGGCCGAACTCCAGGAGGAGCTGCTGCGCCTGCAGCGCGACCTCGCCAAGACGATCGTCTTCGTCACCCACGACATCGATGAGGCGACGATCCTCGGTGACAAGGTTGCCGTCCTTGCCGTTGGCGGGATCCTCGCCCAGTACGCCACGCCTGAGGAGATCCTGAGGGCGCCGGTCAGCGATTTTGTTGCCGGCTTCGTCGGGCGCGACCGCGGGTTCCGGCACCTTTCCTTCCAGGAGGGCGACGATGTGCGCATCCACCCCGTCGAAACGGTGGAAGTCGACCTGCTCGCCGATCCGGCGGTCGACGTCTCCTCTCCCTGGACACTCGCCGTCGACAACGACGGACGCCCGCAGGGCTGGGTTCCGCAGAACCAGCGCTCCGCCATCCGCAGCACCGCCGACCTCGTGCCGGGCGGCTCGCTGTACCGCCGCGGCGACTCCCTGCGGCGGGCCCTGGATGCGGCGCTGTCGGCGCCCTCCGGGCTGGGCGTGACGGTCGACGACGACGGGCGCACCGTCGGAGTGGTGCGGGCCGGTGAAATCCTCGAACTTATCGAGGATGCACGGGTGAACCGGGGCCGCGCCAACCACAATACGGCGGTGTGAGCATGGACTGGTTCTTCGCGAACATCGACTCGATCCTCGGGCTCACCGGACAGCACCTGGTGCAGTCGGTGCTGCCCCTGATCTTCGCGGTGATTGTCGCCGTGCCGCTGGCGCAGCTGGCGCGGCTGAACCGGGGAATCGCCGGGGTGATCCTTACCGTTTCCTCGATCCTCTACACGATCCCCTCCCTGGCGATGTTCGTGTTCCTTCCCCTCATCCTCGGCACCAGCATCATCAGCCCGGTCAACGTGGTCGTGGCGCTGACCATCTACGCCGTCGCACTGCTGGTTCGCTCCACCCTCGACGCGCTTGAGTCGATCGACGACGACGTGCGTCAGGCGGCCGTCGCCATGGGCTTCACCCCGGTGCGCCGCTTCCTCACCGTCGACTTTCCGCTGTCCATCCCGGTGCTGTTCGCCGGCCTCCGGGTGATCTCCGTGACGAACATTTCCCTCGTCAGCGTCGGGGCGCTCATCGGTGTTTCAAGCCTCGGGACGCTGTTCACCGACGGACTCTTCCGCTCCTTCCCGACCGAAATCGCCGTCGGGATCATCATCACGCTGATCCTGGCCCTCGTGATGGACCTGATCCTCGTTGGCCTTGAGCGGCTGTGCACCCCCTGGACCCGGAAGGCAGCACGGAAGGAGCCCGCTCCCAAGACCGTCGCGGTCGAAGCGTACCGGGTGGGCGCCTGATGGATTACTCAAGCGACAACCTCTTCGTCCAGATGGGCCAGTGGCTCAGCGCCCCCGAGAACTGGTCGGGAGCCCGCGGGATTCCCGTGCGGATCCTCGAGCACCTCGGGTACACGGGTCTGACCATGCTCATCGCGCTCCTGATCGCCGTGCCCATCGGCCTGTACGTAGGCCACACGGGGAAGGGCAGGATCATCATTGTCTCGGGCATCGGGATCCTGCGGGCACTGCCAACCCTGGGCATGGTTTTCCTCTTCGTGCTCCTGGCCGGTCTGGGACTGCTGCCGCCCATCTGGGCGCTCGTGCTCCTCGCGGTTCCCCCGGTGCTCAGCGGCGTTTACGCAGGCATCTCCTCCGTGAACCGCGACACCGTCGACGCGGCCAGGGCCCTGGGCATGTCCGAGCTGCAGATCCTGTTCCGGGTGGAGGTTCCCAACGGGCTTCCCGTCATCCTGGGCGGAGTGCGCGCGGCAGTGCTGCAGGTGGTGGCGACCGCCGCCGTCGTCGCCTATATCAACCTCGGCGGCCTGGGCGTGTTCCTCGTCGAGGGCACCCAGCTGCGCGACTATGGGCGCCTCTTCGGGGGCGCGGTGGTCATCGGCGTTGTCGCGATTGCCGTGGACCTCCTCATGGCGCTGGTTCAACGATTTGCCATCTCGCCGGGGCTGCGGGCACGCCGCACACCGGCGACACCACAAGGATCTGGCCGGCAGAAGGCCGTCGCCAGTGCACAAGGAGGAACAACATGACAAACCTGTCAGTACACCGCGCCGGACGGCGCGCTTTGATGGGAGTGGCCGGCGGCCTGACGGGCCTGCTGGCGTTGACTGCCTGCGGTGCGAACAGCGACCCCGCTGCCGAGCCCGAAGAAACCGGAGCCGGCGGGTCCGTCGTCGTAGGATCGGCGGACTTCCCCGAAAGCCAGATCATCGCCGAAATCTACGCAGGCGCCCTGAAGGCCGAGGGCATCGACGCGAGCACCAAACTCAACATCGGGTCGCGGGAGATCTACTACGCGGCCGTTGAGGAGGGCTCGGTCGACATCATGCCCGAGTACAGCGGAAACCTCCTGCTGTTCGTCGACCCCGAGGCCACCGCGACGTCCCCTGAGGACATCGCCGCGGCGCTGCCCGATGCGCTGTCCGCGAAGTCGTCCGCCACGAAGCTGGGCGTCCTCGAGGCCTCGGAGGCGGAGAACAAGGACGCGATGGTGGTGACGGCGGCAACGGCGGAGAAGTTCGGGCTGAAGTCGCTCGTGGACCTGGGCGAGGTATGCGACCAGATCACGATCGGTGCCCCGAGCACGTTCCAGGAGCGGTCCTACGGACTTCCCGGGCTCAAGGAGAAGTACAACTGCGTGCCGAAGAGCTTCGAGTCCCTCAACGACGGCGGCGGTGCCATCACCCTCGAAGCGCTGCTGAACGACGACGTCCAGGTCGCGGACATCTACACGACGACGCCCTCGATCGAGGACAACGACCTCGTGGTGCTCGAGGATCCCGAGAACAACTTCATCGCCCAGCAGGTGATCCCGCTGGTAAACCTTGACACGGTGGGAGAGGACGCCCAGGCGGTCCTCAACGAGGTGTCGTCCCAGCTGACCACCAAGGACCTGCTTGACCTCAACCGCCAGGTCAGCGGCGATGAGAAGCGCAACCCCGCCGACGCGGCGGCTGACTGGCTCACGGAAAAGGGCCTCGGCGGCAAGTAGCGCCGCGGCCGTCACTCGCGCACAAGGAGGAACACCATGAAAAACCATTCAGCACACCGCGCCGGTCGGCGCGGTGTGCTGGGACTGGCCGGCGGCCTTGCGGGCCTGCTGGCGTTGACTGCCTGCGGAGCGAACAGCGACCCCGCGGCAGGTCCGGAGGAGACCGGAGCCGGCGGGTCCGTCGTCGTTGGATCGGCGGACTTCCCCGAAAGCCAGATCATCGCCGAAATCTACGCCGGCGCTTTGAAGGCCGAGGGCATCGATGCGGGCACCAAACTCAGCATCGGGTCGCGCGAGATCTATTTCGCGGCCGTTGAGGAGGGTTCGATCGACATCGTTCCCGACTACAGCGGCAACCTCCTGCTTTTCGCCGACCCCCAGTCGACAGCCCAGTCGGCCGAGGAGATCGTTGCAGCACTGCCCGATGCCTTGAAGGCGAAGTACCCGGACGTCAACCTTGGCATCCTGAACCCCGCCGAGGCCGAGAACAAGGACGCGATGGTCGTCACCAGGGAAACGGCCGAGAAATACGGCCTGAAGTCGCTGGCCGACATGGGCGAGGTGTGCGGGGAGCTGATCATCGGCGCGCCGGGCACCTTCCAGGACCGCTCGTACGGCCTTGCCGGGCTCAAGGAAAAGTACGGCTGCGAGCCCAAGGAGTTCGAAGCCATCAATGACGGCGGCGGCGCGATAACGCTCAAGGCGCTGCTGAACAACGACATCCAGGTCGCCGACATCTTCACGACGACGCCGTCCATCGAGGACAACGACCTCGTGGTGCTCGAGGACCCTAAGAACAACTGGCTCGCCCAGCAGGTTCTGCCCGTGGTCAACCTCGACGCCGTAGGTGAGGACGCCCAGGCGGTCCTCAACGAGGTGTCGTCGCAGCTGACCACCGAGGACCTGCTCAACCTCAACCGGGAAGTCAGCGGCGACCAGAAGCTCAACCCGGCCGACGCCGCAGCGAACTGGCTTGAGGAAAAGGGGTTCGCCGCCAACTAGCACCCTCGGCATTGACCCGGCACGGACACACAATTCGGCGTGCCGGGCCCTTGCTGTGGCATATTGAACCAATGGCGAAGTACAGGCAGTCCGACAAACTCCACAATGTCCTCTACGACATCCGGGGGCCGCTGCTTGAGCATGCGAAGATCATGGAGGCCCAGGGCCACCGCATCCTGAAGCTGAACATCGGCAACCCCGCGCCGTTCGGCTTCGAAGCCCCCGACGCGATCCTCGTGGACATGATCCGCAACCTTCCCGAATCCCAGGGCTACAGCGATTCCCGCGGGATCTTCTCGGCGCGCACCGCCGTCGTCCAGTACTACCAGAGCCGCGGCATCAAGCACATCGACATCGATGACGTGTACCTGGGCAACGGGGTGAGCGAACTGATCACCCTGTCGCTGCAGGCGCTGCTCAACAACGGTGACGAGATCCTCGTGCCGACCCCCGACTACCCGCTTTGGACGGCGTCGGCGAGCCTGGCCGGCGGAACCCCGGTCCACTACCTGTGCGACGAAGACAACCACTGGTGGCCCGACCTTGAGGACATGGCCTCCAAGATCAGTCCCGCCACCAGGGGAATCGTCCTGATCAACCCGAACAACCCCACCGGTGCCGTCTACCCGAAGGCTGTCATCGAGGGAGTGGTCAAGCTCGCCCGGGAGCACGGGCTCATCATCTTCGCCGACGAGATCTACGAAAAGATCCTCTACGACGACGCCGTCCACATCAACGCCGCCTCCGTCACCGGCGAGGACGTGCTGTGCCTGACCTTCAGCGGGCTCTCCAAGGCGTACCGGATCGCCGGTTTCCGCAGCGGCTGGATGGCCATCTCCGGGCCCAAGGAGGACGCTGCGGACTACATTGAGGGCATCAACCTGCTGGCCAACATGCGCCTCTGCGCCAACGTCCCCGCCCAGCACGCCATCCAGACGGCCCTCGGCGGGTACCAGAGCATCAACGACCTCATCCTTCCAGGCGGCCGCCTCCGGCAGCAGCGGGACAAGGCGGCGGAACTGCTCAACGCGATCCCCGGGGTCAGCTGCGAACCGGCCAAGGGCGCCCTCTACCTCTTTCCGCGCCTCGACCCCGAGTTGTACCCGATCCGGGACGACGAGAAGTTTGCCCTCGACCTGCTCAAACAGCAGAAGATCCTGATCTCCCACGGCCGCGCGTTCAACTGGATCAACCCCGACCATTTCCGCATGGTGACACTGCCCAGTGTCGAAGTCATCGAAGACGCTATCGGCCGCCTGGCCGAGTTCCTGGGGGCCTACAAGCCGTAGGCCCCTGCACGCCGCAGCAGTTCCAGGGAGTGATGATGGCACGTATCCGATTCGAGACAGACCCCCGAGAGTTGCTGCAGGCCGGGCCCGATTTCCGGCTCGCCGACGTGGACCCGGGCTCCGCTCCCGGGTTCGCCGGCGACAAGACCGCGGGCAAGGCCGCCTTGGCGAAGGGAGCGTCGGCGCTCTCCCACTCCCAGGAACAGCTCTTCGCGCAGAGCCGCCAAGGGGAAACGGACTCCGTCCTGCTCATTCTCCAGGCGATGGACACCGCGGGGAAGGGCGGAATCGTCCGCCATGTCATGGGCGCCGTCGATCCGCAGGGCGTGCACCACCACGCGTTCAAGGCTCCCACCGAGGCGGAGCTCAAGCACAGCTTCCTGTGGCGGATCGTCAAGCAGCTGCCCGGCCCCGGAATGATCGGCGTCTTCGACCGGTCCCACTATGAGGACGTGCTGATCCATAAGGTGCGGGGGTTGTCCCCGGCCGCCGACGTCGAACGCCGCTATGCGGCCATCCGGAAGTTCGAGGCCGGGCTGGCGGGTGGGGGCACGCGAATCATCAAGGTGATGCTCCACATCAGCAAGGAGGAACAGAAGCGGCGGCTCGCCGCGCGGCTGGACCGGGAAGACAAATACTGGAAGTACAACCCCGGCGACGTCGACGAACGGGGGTACTGGGAGGAGTACCAGCAGGCCTATGAAACCGCGATCACCCGGACCGCCGCGCCGGATGCTCCCTGGTATGTGGTTCCGGCGGACCGCAAATGGTACGCCCGGCTTGCCGTGCAGCAGATCCTCGCCCTGACCCTCGCCGACCTGAACCTGCGGTGGCCGGCGGCCCACTTCGATGTCGAGACCGAGAAGCAGCGCCTGGCCCAGTCCTAGCCCGGCGTGGGGTCGCCTCCGGCCTCGGCCCTGCTGCGGGCGGCCGCGAGGCGCTTCTTCGCTCCCTCAAGCCACGACTCGCAGTGGTCGGCAAGGGCCTCACCGCGCTCCCACAGAGCCAGCGACTGCTCAAGGCTGACACCGCCGGCTTCGAGCTGGGAGACCACTGCCACGAGCTCTTCCCGCGCCTGCTCGTAGGACAGGGCTGAAATGTCGGAGTTCGCTGCCGGTGCTGCGTCCTGGGTCATGAAACCGTCTCTTCCGTTGTGACTGGGGCGTCCCCGGAGCCGGGGGCGTTGGAACTGGGGGTGTCGGGATCGGAGCCGGAGGTGTCCGAACTGGAGGTGCCGGCGGCACCGTCTCCGTTCAGTCCCGGGCCGGTGACCCGCGCCGGGAACCGTCCCCTGGCAACCTTGACCGAAAGGTCGGTGCCGGGGGAGACAGCGTCTGCGTCGCGCACCACTTCACCGCCGGCCAGCTGGACGACCGCGTAACCGCGGTCAAGGGTCTTCTGCGGCGAAAGGGCCCGCACCTGCGCCCGAAGGTGGCGCACGCTGTCGCTCTGGCGGTGCACCGCGGACTCCGCTGCACGGTGGGCGCGGCTTCTCAGCCGTTCGATGTCGGCTTCGCGGACGTCGATCATGCCCTCCGGGCGGGCCAGGGACGGACGGGAACGCAGCTGCGTCAGCCGGTCCGTCTCCCGCCCGACAAGGAGGCCGACGGAGCGCAGGAGCGCACCGCGGGCCTGCCGGATCCGCGTAAGCTCCTCTGCGACGTCGGGCACCACGCGTTTGGCCGCGTCGGTCGGTGTGGAGGCCCTCAGGTCGGCCACCTCGTCAAGGAGCGGGCGGTCGGCTTCGTGGCCGATGGCGCTGACCACCGGGGTCTTCGCGGCCGCTACGGCGCGGATCAGGTCTTCGCTGCTGAAGGGCAGCAGGTCCTCGAGCGCCCCGCCGCCGCGGGCGATGATGATGACATCCACCTCGGGCATCGCGTCGAGCTCCGCGAGGGCGGCGGTGATCTGGGCGACGCTGTTCGTGCCCTGCACGGCGACCTCACGGACCGCGAAGTCAACGGCCGGCCAGCGGAGGGCCGCGTTGCGCATCACGTCCTTCATTGCGTCCGAGTCGCGGCCGGTGATCAGGCCGATGCGGTGGGGAAGCAGCGGCAGGCGTTTCTTCCGTTGAGCGGCGAAGAGCCCCTCGGCGGTCAGCAGGCGGCGCAGGCGCTCGATGCGGGCAAGCAGGTCGCCGAGCCCGACCGGACGGATGTCGCGTGTCTGCATCGAAAGCCTGCCCGTCTTCACCCAGAAGTCGGCCTTCAACTGAGCCACCACCCTCGAGCCCTGCTCGAGGGGAAGGGAGAGCCGGTCAAGGACGCTGCTGAACACGGTCAGCGAGAGCGAGACCTCCGTGTCGACGTCGCGCAGCGTGATGAAGCAGATGTTCGATCGGCGGTTGAGCTCAATGATCTGGCCCTCCACCCATGCGGCGGGGGCCCGGTCGATGTGCGCCTTGAGCTTCTCCGAGAGGACGTGGAGCGGCCACGGGGTCTCGGCGCTCGTTTCGGCGGCCGTGCCGGGAAGAGTCGACCTGCGGTCCGGAGGACCGCTCCGGAGCACCGCGGTCCGGTCACCGTACGGCGTTGTGCCCTCGGGCATCATCGGTGTTCCTTCCACTACTCGGGGTCCTCTATGTCTACCAGCTTTGCACGCGGACCCGGCCCCTCCCGGTGATATGTGCAGAGCCGGCTGCGGGCACGGCAGTGCGGCCGATGCCGAACGGGGAGGGAAAGGGCATAATCGTAGGTCCGAGCAGTTCCCGACCGCAAGGACCGCATGCGAACCCTGCTATCCGCTTTTTGTGCCCTTCTCTCGCTTGGCCTGACCGCGGGGGCACTGGCTGCGGCGTGGACGGAGAGCAGGCTCGTTGACGCGCGGGGCTTCGTGGAACTCGCCGGTCCCCTCGGTCATGACGCCAAGTTCCAGAAGGCACTCACCTCAACCCTGGCCCGGGAGGTCACCGACGGAACCGGACTGCCGGACCAGCTGAAGTCCTTCATTCGGCCGGCCATAGCCGACGCCGCGACCTCAGTCACCGGTAACTCCGGATACCCGCGGGCCTGGGAGGAAACGCTGCGGATCTCGCACAGGCTCACCTTCGCCGCTGCTCCGGCCGCCGGCGAGCCCGCCCCGACCGTCCTCACCCTCGACGTCGGACCTTTGGCCCGCCTGCTGGCCGACCAGCTCGGCTCGAGGGTTGGCCTCAAGATCCCGGTTCCGGGCAACACCACTGTGGAGGTCGGCACCCTCGAAAACGGCGGCATGTTCAGCTTCGTGGGCCGCGTCGCGGGGCTCTGGCCGGTCCTTGCCGGCGGCGCAGGGCTCAGCGGGGCGCTCGCGCTGCTCTTCGCCCGCAGGCGGTCAACGACCCTCGCGCTGCTCGGGCTCGGCGGTGCCGGAATCGGCGCTGCCGGATTGCTCGGGGCAGGGATGATTCCCGACGTCGCGGTTGCGGCCGCCGGCCCAAGCCCCATCGCCCAGGTCTTCGTCCGGGGCTTGGCCGGCCGCGTTGCCAGCGACCTCGCCGAATCGACCGCCCCGGTGATCGCCGGCGGGCTCGTCGTCCTGCTCGTCGGGGTGGCCCTGCGCCTGACCTTCGGCCGGCGCGGTATGCCTTAGCCCACAGCTGAGAAAGCGGCCCGCGACGGGGTGGCCCGTCCGGGAACCGCTAGCATTGAACCATGACCAGCACAGCAGTCCAGGTCCCCATGCCCATGGTGCCCCGCAGGCGCCGCTCACCCGAGGACGTGCACGCCGCATCCCCGGTCGAGGGTTCGCGCCAGGTGCTGCTCGCGGCGCCCCGCGGGTACTGCGCCGGGGTGGACCGTGCGGTCATCGCCGTCGAAAAGGCGCTTGAGCACTACGGCCCGCCGGTCTATGTGCGCAAGCAGATCGTCCACAACCTGCATGTGGTCTCCACGCTCGAGGCCAAGGGTGCGATTTTTGTCGAGGAAACCGACGAGGTGCCCGAGGGCGCCCTGCTTGTCTTCTCCGCGCACGGGGTTTCCCCCGCAGTGGTTCAGTCGGCCGCGGACCGGGGCCTGCGCACGATCGACGCGACCTGCCCGCTGGTCACCAAGGTCCACCGCGAGGCCCAGCGTTTCGCCCGCGACGACTTCGACATCCTGCTGATCGGCCACGAGGGCCACGAGGAGGTCGAGGGGACCGCCGGCGAGGCGCCCGAGCACATCCAGATCGTCAACGGCCCCGAGGATGTCGATAAGGTCCAGGTCCGCGACCCGGAGCGGCTGATCTGGCTTTCCCAGACCACCCTGAGCGTTGACGAGACGATGCACACGGTGAACCTGCTCAAGGAGCGGTTCCCGACGTTGCAGGATCCGCCGAGCGATGACATCTGCTACGCCACCTCCAATCGGCAGGCGGCGATCAAGAAGATCGCCCCGTCGTCAGACCTGGTGATCGTTGTCGGCTCGGCCAACTCTTCAAACTCGGTTCGCTTGGTCGAGGTGGCCCTTGAGTACGGTGCGAAGGCCGCCCACCGCGTCGACTTCGCCAACCAGGTCGATGAATCCTGGTTCGAAGGGGTTCGGACGGTCGGGGTTTCCTCCGGCGCATCGGTTCCCGAGAACCTGGTCCAGGACGTGCTCCGGCTGCTTGCCGAATACGGCTTCGGCGAGGTCGAGGAAGTCGTCACGGCCCAGGAGGACATCATCTTCTCCCTGCCCAAGGAAATCCGCTCCGCGCTCAAGGCGATGGGTGATTCCTCCCAGGGACGCGGCGGGCGCGGTGGCCGACGCGAACCGGGAACGCTGAACTAGCCGCTTCGTCGGGCCGGTCGCTTCGTAAGGCCGGTCACTGGGCGTGCAGCCTCAACGGTCTCACCGTCCCGGGCGCAGGCCCTGAAGCGACGTGCGCTGCCACGGCAGCGGCGTCGTGCGTACGCCGGCCGGGACGGCCCTGTCCCGACGCCGGCGGGAGAGCTGGGCGCCGACCGCAACGCCGACCAGTGCCCAGAAGGCGCCGGCGCCGACTCCGGCAAGCACGATCCAGAAGGGGACCCGGGTGCTGTCATCAGCCTTGTCTTCGGTCATGGCCGGAATTCTCCCACACCCTCGATGGCACGGAAAGGCTCCGGCGGACGCACCCGTTCCCCGGTCCGGGCGCAACTGACCCCGCTCACGGTGCAGCAAGTGCACCGGTGCGGAGCTAGGCGCTGCGTTCCACAGGGGTCTCGGGAGTCTCGGGGGCGGCGCGGTCGAGGTGGTCCTGGCCGTCACCGCTGATGCCCACCCTGCTGATTCCCGTACCGCCCTGGGCCCAGCCGTTTCCGCCCAGGGCTCCGGCCCCGTCTCCGCGATCTTCGGGGCCGTCGAGCAATTCGGGTGCGCCAAGCAGCCGCGGCGTTGCCTCGACGGCCTGCACCCCCTGGAAGGCGCTTTTGCCGGGGCCTGCTTCGGCTCCGGCAGGGACGGCGTCAAGTGACGCCGAATCGAACGCTCCGATCCGACGTGCGGTGGGAAGGACCCGGGTTTCAAGGGTTCCGACGAACGAGTTGTACTTCTCCACCGAAGCTTTCAGCGACGAACCAAGCTTGGCGACATGCCCGCCCATTGTGCCGAGGCGCTCATACAGCTGGCGGGAGAGCTCGAAGAGCTCCCGCGCGTTGTCGGTGAGCACCTCCTGGCGCCAGCTGAACGCCGCGCTCTTGAGGATGGCGAGGAGGGAGACGGGGGAGGCCAGGGCAACATTGCGGCTGAAGGCGTAGTCGAGCAGGGAAGGGTCCGCCCGCAGGGCGGAAGCGAGGATCGATTCGACCGGGATGAAGCAGATCACCAGTTCGGGGGAGTTGTTCGTCCCTTCCCAGTACTTCTTCTTCGCGAGGGTGTCGATGTGCGCCCGCAGCGCCCTGGCGTGCTGCTGAAGCAGCGCCGCTCGCTCCGCGGCACTGCCCGCGGAGCCGGAGGCGTCGTCCTCGTCAAGCTCCTGGGCCTGCAGGAAGGCGCTCAGCGGCACCTTCGCGTCGATGACCAGCTGCTTGTTGCCCGGCAGCTGGACCACCATGTCGGGACGGGAAGTGGTGCCGGCACCGCCGGCCCCGGCCCCTTCGGTGTCCCCAGCCCGGGCGTACGTGGCTTGCTCCACGAAGTCGACCCGGGAAATCATTCCGGCCGCCTCAACCACCCGGCGCAGCTGCACCTCGCCCCACTGGCCGCGGGCACTGTTGCTGCGCAGGGCCGCCGCGAGGGAGTGGGTCGTTGAAAGGAGCCGGGCATCGGCATCGCGTGCCTCCTGCAACTGCTGGGCCAGCTGCCCGTACTGTTCAACGCGGTCCCGCTCCAGCAGGCCCACCTGGCGCTGGACCTGGGTAAGCTTCTCCGCCACCGGCGCCAGTGCCCTCAAGACGTTCGTCTCTTCGGCGGACCTCGCCGACAGGGCACGGTTCTGGGAGGCGAGCAGCTCCTTTTCGGCCGCCGCTGCGGCAAGGGACGCCGTCGCGCTCCCCAGCCGGTTCACGGCGTCGTCAAGTTCCTCCCGAAGCCGGTCCGCCTGCCCCCGCCCCTGCGCGGAGATGAAGAAAGCGCCCGCGATGCAGCCGACGACGAAAGCGAGGATTACGAGCACAAGTGTGAAACCGTCCATGAAATCACTGTCGCAGGATGCGCCGACAATTTCGGGAAGGCTCCCCGGCAGGGCGGCGCGCCCGGGCCGGTAGACTTTACTCCCGTGGCTCTTACTATTGGCATCGTCGGACTGCCCAACGTCGGCAAATCAACCCTTTTCAACGCGCTGACCCGCAACAACGTTCTGGCGGCGAACTACCCGTTCGCGACGATCGAACCGAATGTCGGAGTGGTCAATCTTCCCGACCCGCGTCTGGCCCAGCTGGCCGAGGTCTTCGGATCGAAGCAGATCCTCCCGGCGACGGTGTCGTTCGTTGACATCGCCGGCATCGTCAAGGGCGCCTCCGAAGGGGAGGGGCTGGGCAACCAGTTCCTTGCGAACATCCGCGAAGCCGAGGCCATCGCCCAGGTCATCCGGGTCTTCGACGATCCCGACGTCGTCCACGTCGACGGCAAGGTCGATCCCCGCTCCGACATGGAAACGATCAACACCGAGCTGATCCTCGCCGACCTGCAGACCCTCGAAAAGGCCATCCCGCGCGTCGAGAAGGAAGTCAAGATCAAGAAGCGCGAGGCAGCGCAGCTCGCCGCGATGCAGGCGGCCCAGGCCGTCCTGGAGCGCGGGGACACGATTTTCTCCTCCGTGAAGAGCGACAAGCTCGAGATGGAACACCTGCGCGAACTGAGCCTGCTCACCGCCAAGCCGTTCATCTACGTCTTCAACGTCGACGACGCAGTGCTCGGCAGCCCTGAGCGCCAGGAGGAGCTGCGGGCCCTCGTCGCACCGGCGGACTCGATCTTCCTCGACGCCAAGCTCGAGGCGGACCTCGTTGAACTCGACGAGGCAGAGGCCCGCGAGATGCTCGAGATGAACGGCCAGGAGGAGTCGGGGCTGGATCAGCTGGCGCGCGTCGGCTTCCACACCCTCGGCTTGCAGACCTACCTCACCGCCGGCCCGAAGGAGACCCGCGCCTGGACCATCAAGAAGGGCGCCACGGCGCCCGAGGCGGCAGGCGTGATCCACTCCGACTTCCAGCGCGGATTCATCAAGGCTGAGGTCGTCCACTTCGAGGACCTCATGGCTGCCCGGTCGATGGCCGAGGCCAAGGCCAAGGGCAAGGTGCGCATCGAAGGCAAGGAATACGTTATGGCCGATGGCGACGTGGTGGAATTTAGATTTAATGTATAGATTTTTCGCCTGAATCAATAGAAATGCCGCTCTGCTTGAAAACGAATTAGGGCGGCTTTTCTTGTGACAGACTCGATAGCCGTATCGTCACCAGCCCTCGTGGATCCTGTGCGCTACCGCCCTCGGGTCTTCGAAGAGAAATGGCCGACACAAGCCACGACTAGTTCGTGTGACTGGACGATCTGGACAACGGGATCATGCGAACCATCCCGTGCTCCCACGACTCGGCCCGTTTACGGCGCTCGAGCAGCCAGTCGGAAAAGTATGTGCCGGAGCGTAGTTTTGGTATCGCGGCGTCGACCGTTCCGATCCTAGTGTCCAGGTCGTGGTGCCGATAGCCATTGCAGTATGGCTGCGGCGGCCGAACACGGACGGAAGGCTGGGAGGAGGGAGATAACTGTCGATCACGCGAAGGTTAAAAGGGCTCGGGATCTAAAAACTCAAGGGCTTGCACCAGCCGATATCGGAAAGATCATCGGCGCAAGCCGGGCAACGGTCTACCGCTATTTCAGCATGCCCATCGTGCCCGACGCATCCTAAAGGGGATACCAGCCCGGCGGGGGTGTCGTAATCACAAGAATCTGAACACGCACGTTCAGAAAGTTGCCGGAGGGGAAGTGTCATAAACTCACACAACCTATGGAGTGTAGGTTCTGACCTACTTGCCGTAGGATGTGTCTGTGCCTAGATCGAATCTCTCCCCCGATGTCGTTATCTCTGCTGCTGCAACGCTCGCTGACCGCGATGGTTTTGACGCTGTTACCGTCGCCGCGGTCGCGCGACACCTTGGTGTGCAGCCGGCAAGCCTTTACGAGCATGTCAAAAGCCGTGATGCGCTACTCGATGCAGTTCACCGGCTCGCGCTGGGCGATTTGGGTTCGCGAGTCAGTGAGGAACTGGCTGGCCGCTCGGGGAAAGCCGCGCTTCAAGGCCTCGTCGATGCGTACCGTGAGTTTGCAACCCAGCGACCTGGAGCGTGGGCGGCACTTCAACGGGTTGCTTCATCTGACACCGCGCACTCCCCAGAAGCGGCGCGGGTGGCATCGCTGATGCTTGCTGTGATCCGCGGCTATCCGGTTCCGGAGTCGGCCCTCGTACACGCTGCGCGTCTTGTTGCAGCGACGGTGAGCGGATTCCTTGTTCTGACGGAGTCTGATGCGTTCAACCATCGCCCGGACGGGCAAGACGAATCCTGGCTTGCCGCCGTCGACGCCCTCGATCGTGCTCTCAGTACGTGGCCTTCCGAAGGAACTCCATCATGATGCTGTCGACTGCTCTTACTGCTGATCTCATTCACGGCATCGCCGAGCTGGAACAAACCGACCGCGGCGTCCTCCCGCATCGACTGCCTTCCTGGGTGCGACACCAGTTCCCCGACCCGCAGTTGCTGGCCATGGAGCGCCAGCCCTCCGGCGTGCACCTCGCGTTCACGACCACGGCTTCTCGCGTTGAGCTCATCACGCACCCGAGTCGCGTAGCTTATCGTGGCGCGGACCGTCCGCGCGGTCGCGTCGATGTCGTTATCGACGGAATGCTTCACGTTCGTGATGAGCTCAGCGGAGGTGATTGCCTGGAGGTCGACCTTCGAACCGGTTCATCTAGCGCTCACTCTGGCCCCGATCACGCCACCGTCATATCTGCACTCTCCACTGACCTAAAGCGGGTGGAGATGTGGCTTCCGCACAACGAGTCACTCGAGATCATTGCGCTGCGCACTGACGCGCCGGTCCATACCGAGGATCGGGCCGGCAAGATATGGCTGCATCATGGCAGCTCAATCAGCCACGGCTCCAACGCGCTCGCTCCGACCGAAATTTGGCCTGTTGTCGCTGCACGCACGGCGGGAAGCGTGGAGCTGCGTAACCTGGGGTTCGGCGGCAGCGCCCTGGTGGACCCGTTCCTGGCCCGCGTCATTCGCGATGCACCTGCCGACTTCATCAGCGTGAAGCTCGGCATCAACGTCGTAAACCTCGATTCCATGAGACTGCGTTCCTTCGTGCCTGCCGTTCACGGTTTCCTCGACACGATCCGAGATGGTCACCCCGTGACGCCGTTGTTGCTGGTGTCGCCGCTTTTCGCAGGCATCCATGAGAGCACTCCCGGGCCGCTGGCGGTGGACCCGGCGTCCCTTCGTGCCGACCAGGTGCAATTCATCGCCACCGGTGTACCAGGCGATACTGCGCAGGGGCGCTTAACTCTCGAAATCATCCGCGATGCGCTCCTTGCCATCTCCAGGGACCGAGAGGAGGACGTGAACCTGTACTACCTCGACGGGCTTGACCTGTATGGGCCCGAGGACGGGGTTGCTTTGCCGCTTCCTGATGGCCTGCACCCGAATGTAGAGGCTCATGACCTGATCGGCCGCCGGTTTGCTGATCGCGTCTTTGGATCAGGAAGGCCTTTCCCGACACCATGACCAAAGGACGCTGACACAGCAATTCGACTGCAATCAAAGCGTCGAGCTGCAACTGGACCTCCCGACGAGGTGCACTAAGTGAGTCGGGTTTCCTTCTGGGGCTGTCGTCACAAAACTGAACGGTACATAAGGCAGCGAAAACAGGGGCCGGCCGACGCTGAGCCGGTGCGGAAGCCATACGTTGACGCCTTGGGAACACCTGTCGCCGGGGTCGGGGCTGAGGCGTGGTGGGACTCCGCCGAACCAATCTCTTTCCTGCGGGCGGAAGGCGCCGTCCAGGCAATCATGAGCTTCTGGCTACGAATCACCAGCTGGATGGTAGGTCCTTCCTCAAGATTATTTTGCTACGGATCGTGGTGGAATTTAGGTTCAAGGTATCGACCTCTCGTCTGAATTAGTAGAAATGCCGCCCTCCGTAAAGACGTGTGAGGGCGGCATTTCTTGTAACAGAATCGATGGGCGTATCATCACAAGCCCTCATGGGTCTCGTGAATTTTGGCTCGTGAGGTTCAGAAGATGGATTGATTATCAAATGACCCCGGGAAGCTGCCGCGTTCAGGAGACAGCACTAAGTTCAGCGTCGCCATAAGCAGGAGCCACGCACCCACACCGCCTCACAACCACCACCCTGACCCTTGGGGAAGACGGAACTGTTCATGACGAAAGTGCAGCGACGCTCGACCATCAACTGATTCCGAGAAGCCAACGGCTTTAGCGACTCCTGCCTCACCTTGTGCCATCACTGCGAGACACCCCGCCGGGCGGGTTGAAATATCCGTCGATAGTCGAAGAATAAGCCTGTATCTGCCTGCTGGTGGGAGACGGGCTGCGGGTGCTGTGGTTGGTGTCGGATTATGGTGTGCTGAGGGCTTCGTCGAGGGCGTCGGTGGTTAAGCTGTAGAGAGCGATGAGTTCCTCCTGGGGGCCTTCGAAGATTTCTTCCTGGGGGCCTTCGAAGATGGCGTATGGCAGTGCTGTGACGGTGATGGTGACGGCGGTGCCGTCCTCTGCGACTGCGTTGATCGTCTGGTAGCCGGGGATGGAGCCGTTGTGGCCCCAGGTTGTGCCGCCGCCCAGTTCGCCGCTTTCGATGCCCAGCCCGTACGTGGATCCGGGAATGATTTTGTCGCCGGTGGGGATGCCGGTGAGCATCTGGTCGAGTTCGGCCGGTTCCAGGAGCTCGCCGTCGAGGACGGCTTTCATGAACGTGTTGAGCTCAGCCGGTGTGGATACCATGGCTCCTGCTGCCCAGGCCGTGGAAGGATCGTACTCGGTGACGTCGCGTAGTTCCCCCTTGGCGTCCTTGTGGTAGCCCAGGGGATGCTCACCGCGCAGCCCGGTCTCGCCGAGGTCTGGGAGGTAGGTGTGTTTCAGGTCCAGGGGTGTGACGATCCGATCGTGGATCTGTTCGCCCAGGGGCCGTTGGGTGATGCGTTCGATGATCAGGCCCAGGACGATGTAGTTGGTGTTGGTGTATTGAAACCGTTCCCCTGCGGGGAAGATCGCGGGCTGTCCGAGCGCCAGGTCGAGCACGTCCCGGGGTGAGCGGTAGATGTCGCGTTCGGCGGACGCTTCATTGATGATGAGTTCGGTGGTGTACTCGGGCAGGCCGCTGGTGTGTTGGAGCAGCTGCCGGACGGTGATGGCCTTCGGGTCGATTCCCTCTCCCTTGATGATGCCGG